>JBBSOF010000003.1:0-178372 GCA_038260025.1 Phycisphaerales bacterium | reverse complement strand
GGCATCGCACACAGGGTAGGGGCGCAGAAAAACGCCGGGGATTGAGGACTCCTGCGAGCCTCAATCCTTCGGCGTCAGGAAAGGAGAAGGGAGCGGGACGGGCGCCAATCAGCGGCCGGCGCGGTCGTCACCGCGGGCATGGGTTCCTTCCGCGCGGGCGGACTGATCGGTGGTGTCGGTGTCGCGGCCGACGCCCGTGCTGTTGTTCAACGCGGGGCGCGATGCGGACTGGCGGCCGGCGAACTGGCCGTGCGAGTCGCGGGTCTGCGCCTGGGCGGAGTTCTGACCGCCGCGGATGCGGTGCTCCTGCGTGAGGTTCGCGCCCTGGGGCGGGCGGCCGGCGCGGGCGGGCGCTTCGCCGGAGTGGGTGTCGCTTTCCCATGCGCCGCCGGAGCGCGCTGCGGAACTGTTTTCGCTGGGGACGTTGCTGGGGGCTGAACGTTCACGGCTGACCTGGCTGCTGGACTGGGTGAGGCTGTTGTAGTCGGTGTGCTGGGCGGAACTGATATTGCCGTTGCTTCGGTCGTTGCGGTCTGCCATGGGGAGAACTCCTCAAAGGGTGGTTCGAGTGGAGCGGCATCGCATCCTGCTTTGTGCCGCCAGAACAAGGTGAACTTGCCGGGTGAGTGCTAAAGCGTGGTGATGGAGTTGTGAAAGCCG
Organism: Phycisphaerales bacterium; assembly: GCA_038260025.1. Taxonomy (GTDB): domain Bacteria; phylum Planctomycetota; class Phycisphaerae; order Phycisphaerales; family UBA1924; genus JAEYTB01. The sequence goes on along the minus strand of JBBSOF010000003.1, from coordinate 177,712 downwards.
AGGTCGTGGGCGCGGCTCACCCGGTGTCAGATGCTCCCAGCGATGATTTATGCGGTCTGGGCGGACAAAATAAATATTCTGAACAGTCAGGCAGGGTGGTCGATGGTGGCTGCCGCGTCGCGGGTGAGAGGTAGGGAGGGGCGAGGTTGGAAGCTACGCAAGTGTCACATAAAGTGTGTCATGGGTTGTCTCGTGTGTGCCTCGGTGCTGGTGGCGGACGTTGCGCAGGCGGGCGCGGATGCGGTGGCGGCGCGGGATCGGGGCGCGGACCTTGTTGAGTTTCGCGTCGATGAGTTTTTCAATGGTGAAGACTCGGAGGTGAGGGCGCTTGCGCGCCTGGTGGATGAGTGCCCGCTGCCGGTGATTGTGACCTGCCGCGGCACGGAGGAGGGTGGGCACTACGACGGCGGGGAGGATGAGCGAGTGTCGTTGCTCGAGGCACTCGCAAGGGCTGGCGCGGGCAGGCTGCCGCCGCGGTATGTAGATGTTGAGGCAGCGGCGTATGCGCGGTCGAGCAACATCCGCCAGAAGATCGGGCTTGCGCTTGGGGTTCCCGGCGGTGTGGGGAGCGGCCCCGGCAGCGGCGAGACGTCGCTGATCCTTTCGATGCATGATGTGCGGACGCGGCCTGCCGACCTGTTGCGGCGGATGGCCGCGATGTACGAGCAGGAGGCGGCGAGCGTCGTGAAGGTGGCGTACGCGGCGCGGTCGCTCCGCGATTCTCTGGAGTTGCTCGATCTGTGCGTGCAGGCCCCGAAGCCGACGATCGCGCTGGGAATGGGTACTTACGGGTTGCTGTCGCGTGTGCTGGCGGGGAAGTTTGGCGGGTTCCTGACATTTGCCGCGGTGCGGCCGGGTGCGGCGACCGCGCCGGGGCAGCCGACGGTGGCGGAGTTGCTCGATGTGTACCGGTTCCGCTCGGTGCGGGCATCGACCAGCGTGTACGGGATCATCGGCGACCCGATCGGGCACTCGTTGTCGCCGGCAGTACACAACGCGGGCTTTGAAGCCGCAGGGTTTGATGCGGTGTATGTGCCGCTGCCGGTGGCCGGTTTCGCGTCACCTGAGGACAACGACCTGAGCCTGCGGGCCACGCTGCTGGAACTACTCGTGCACCCGCGGCTTGGGCTGCGCGGTGCCAGCATTACTGCGCCGTTCAAGGAGAGCGTGCTGAGGCTGGGGCGCGCTGAGGGGTGGGAGATTGATGGGGTTGCCGCGGCCATTGGGGCGGCCAACACGCTGAGCGTGCAGCCAGACGGACTGCCGCGGCTGTTGAATACGGACGGTCCCGCGGCACGCGCGTGCATGGAGCGGGCGGCCGGCCCGCTTGGTGGGAAGCGTGTGGCCGTGATCGGAGCGGGGGGCGTGGCGCGGGCGGTGGCGTGGGCCGCGCGGGAGGGGGGCGCGGATGTGGTGTGCTTCGCGCGGCGCGAGGAACGGGCGAAGGCGCTGGCGGCGGACTTGAGTATCGAGGGGCGTGCGATTACGGAGTTGGGGAATCTGTTGGGGGAGCCGTGGGATGTCGTAGCGAACTGCACCTCCGCGGGGTCGGAAAGCCCGGTGGCGGAGTTGCCCGATTGTGTCGCGGTGGAGACGGTGTATTGGCCGCGGGAGACGGGGTTTTTGCGGCTGGCGCGGCAGCGGGGGCTGCGGGTCGTCGATGGACTGGAGTTGTTTGTCGAGCAGGCGGAGCGGCAATTTGAGGTGTGGACTGGGGTCCGAGTGGGGGGACTGTTTGGACGGGTGGTGGGGGAGAGTGGGGGAGTTGTGGGCTGACCACGCCGTAATCCCATTCTCGGGATGGACTTTGAGGGACTTTCGCTAGGGAGGCACCTCCTCCGGCCTCGAAGACTCGGCCACCTCCTCCGCAGGGCCGGAGGAGGAGTGAAGGCACCTCCTCCGCCTCGCAGAGCCTCGGCACCTCCTCCGCAGGGCCGGAGGAGGAGTTAGAGGACGGTGGCACGGGTGATTCGTGGGGGTACGATTGGCCCCATGTCAAAGCCAGTGATACACGCGACCGCTGTCATAGGACCCGAGGTTGAGTTTGGTGAGGGGGTGGTGGTCGGGCCGTACTGCATTCTCGAGGGGAAGATCAAGCTGGGCAATAACGTCCGGCTGGTCGCCAATGTGCAGATGCTGGGGCCGGTGGAGGTGGGGGCGGGGACGCGCATCTTCCCTTTTGCGTGCATCGGTTTCCGCGCGCAGGACCTGAAATGGAAGGATGAAAACCCCACGGCTGGTGTGCTGATTGGCCAGGATTGCACCATCCGCGAGCATGTGACGCTGCATGCGGCGACGAAGGCCGATGTGCCCACGCGGACGGGCGACCGGTGCTTTCTGATGGTGGGGTCGCACGTCGGCCACGATGCACGGATCGGCAACGACGTAGTGCTGGTCAACACTGTGCTGCTGGGCGGGCATGTGGATGTCGGGGACCGGTGCATCCTGGGCGGCGACTGCCAGGTTCACCAGTTCTCGCGCATTGGGCGGCTGGCGTTCATCGGCGGCGGGACGACCGTGGTGACGGATATCACGCCGTTCTGCATCACCGCCCGCCGGGCGCAGGTGCAGGGGCTGAACATCATCGGGCTGCGGCGCAACGGTGTGCCCGCCCGGGACATCACGCTGCTGCGGCATGCGTTCCGCAAGGTCTTCCGGGTTGTCATGCCGCGGAAAGAGATGGTTGCCACGCTTGAGGAGCTTGGGAAAGAGTGCTCCTATGTGATGGAGATGGCGGAGTTTGTCCGCGGGGCGAAGCGGACCGTGGCGACGATGGTGCCGCGCGGGGCGCACGGCAACAGCGACGACGCCGCACCGCACCTGATTTGAAAAAAAGAGGGTGACCGGGGCGTTTTGCTGCTCGTCTGGGGCGGGGTGGCGCGGTACGCTCCGCGACGCATGGACGCGAGCGCACACATGACCCTTCGGGCTGAGACCACCGGCGCGGGTGCGCCTGTGGAAGTGTTCGCGGGCGGAGAAGAGGCGCGGGGGCGGGCGTGTGATGAGGCGTCGCTGTGCGTGCTCTCGTCGAGCAGCCGCGGCAACTGCACTGCGGTGGTGATGGGGCGGGGCGGGGCGCGAAAACTGATCCTGATTGATGCGGGGCTGAGCCCGCGGCGGACGCATGAACTGCTGAAGGCGGTGGGGCTTGACCTGCCGATTCATGCGGTGGTGCTGACACACTTGGACAATGACCACTGGCACCGGGGCTGGCTTGCCGCACTGCCGGAGGGCGTGAATGTGTATTTGCACAAGCGGCACCGGGGGCGAGCGCAGCGGGCGGGGATTCTGTACCTGCCCACGCGGGTGTTTGAGCAGGAGTTCGAGGTGTGCGAAGGGGTGCGGGTGAGCCCGGTGCTGATGTCGCATGATGACCTGGGGGCTGCCGCGTTTCGGGTTGAGTTTTCGCACAGCGGGCGGAGCCTGGGATTCGCGACGGACCTGGGGCGGGCGACGGAGGCGCTGGTGAAGCACCTGCGGGGGGTGCATGTTCTGGCGATCGAGTCGAACTATTGCCCCAACTTGCAGGCGTATTCGGGGCGGCCGGAGTTTCTGCGGCGGCGGATCACGAACGGGAGCGGGCACCTGAGCAATCAGCAGGCGGCACAGGCGGTGCGGGAGATACAGCCGCGGGAGCATGTGGTGCTGCTGCACCTTTCGCTGGACTGCAACCGGCCGGAACTGGCGGCCATGGAGCACCAGGGGTGCCCCTATGAGGTGACGGTGGCGAGTTGGGAGAAGCCGACGCGGTGGGTGCCTTTGACGTGGCCGGCGGCGGCGCGGGGGCAGGCGGTGGGGGCCGCCGAACCGCGGGCGGCGGGGGTGCGGACGCTGTGGGATGTGGGCGGGTGACCGGGAAGGGCGATTGTGGGTGACAATCGTTGTGAAAACGGGGTTTGGGGAGATCGCTGACCTAAACTTGCCGGAATATGCCGACACCATCCAAAGCAAGTACTAAGAAGAAGGCGGGGGCCAAGGGGCGCACGAAGGCTGTGGGCGCGAAGAAGCCGGCCCTGGGGCAGGCCGGCGCGGTTGCTGTGCCGGCGGTGAAGAAACCGCCGGAGGCGGCGGCGATCAAGCGCAAAGAAAAGAAGATGAGCAAGCGCTGGCGGGCGGCGGCCGAGCCGCTGCCCTCGCCGGTCGTGGTGATGACCGCGGAGAAGGCGGCGCAGGAGGCCGAGGCGCTGGCGTTCGCTATCGAGGCGGCGCGGCTGGTGCGCGATGACAAGTGCGAGGATGTGACGCTGCTGGATGTGCGTGCGATCTCGCAGGTGAGCGACTTCATCATCGTGGCGTCGGGCACGAGCGACCGGCAGATGCACTCGGTGCTGCGGCATGTGGAGGAGCTGGGCAGGGACCGCGGGATGCGGAGCCAGCGGAGCAGCGCCGACGACCGGAGCACATGGCTGCTGCTGGACTTTGTAGACCTGGTGGTCCACCTGTTTGAGCCCAACACGCGGGCGCACTATGACCTTGAGATGCTGTGGGGCGATGCGCCGCGGGTGGAGTGGGAGCGGGCGGACCAGATGCCGCGGGACCGGGCGGGGTTGAACGCCTGAGCGTTAGTTTGTGCCGGGCATCCAGAGGTAGTAGATGCCGCTGGTTTCGCCGGGGGCGATGTTGCTGAGCGGGCTTGTGGCGGTGTCCAGCTTGAGCGTGAGGCCGCTGGAGGGGGTGCTTGCGCCTACCGGCGCGAGGGCGTATGGCGAGCGGGCGACGCTGCCTTTGGAGGCGTACCTGATCAGCGTTGCGCTTTCGAGGTTGGCGAACCGTTTGGCGGCGGTGAAGGCCTCGCGGATGCCGCCCAGTTCATCGACGAGTCCGAGCGGCAACGCCTGGCGGCCGGAGAAGACGCGGCCGTCGGTGGCCTCGGCGACGCGGCTGGGGTCGATGTGGCGGCGCTCGAGCACGAGCGATTTGAACTGGTCGTAGAACTCGTCTACGAGGCCCTGGAGCACGGCGTACTGGCTGTCGCGCATGGGCTCGAGGGGGTTGGCGATGTCCTTGTTGGCGCCGCTCTTGACGGAGCGGGCTTTGATGCCGATTTTACTGAGGCCTTCGCTCATGTTGAGGGTGGGCATGATGACGCCGATGGAGCCGGTGATGGTGGTGGGCTCGGCGATGATGTGGTCGGCGCCGACGGCGAGGTAGTAGCCGCCGCTTGCCGCGACTTCGCCCATGGAGGCGATGATTGGCTTGTGCGTCTGGTCGGCGAAGCGGCGGAGCTCGTGGTACATGATGTCGCTGCCGGTGACGGTGCCGCCGGGGCTGGTGATGCGGAGGATGATGGCCTTGACGGCGTCGTCTTCCGCGGCAAGGTCGAGCTGTGCGACGAAGCGGTCTACCGGGTTTTCACCATCGCCCAGGAGCGAGGGCTTGCTGGCGTCGTAGATGACGCCGCGGATGTCGATGAGGGCAATGCGCGATGCGCCGGGGTTGGGGTCGGCGGAGAGGACGGTGGGCTCAAGGGAGCGGCTGCCGCCGCCCGCGCCGATGTTGACGTCGATCTGCGGGGTGCAGGCTGGGAGGAGGACCGCGGTGAGTGTGAGCAGGACGAGCACGCGGAGGCTTGAAATGGGCATGGGCGGAGTGTACCGCGGCGGGGAGCGTGCGGTCTTTGGGCACGTCTGAAGGGGCTTTCACGACTTTGCCCGGCAAGGGCCGTGTGCGTGGGGCATAGTTGAGGGGGCCGCGCAAAGCTGCGGTGGCCGGAAACACTCAAACGCGCTGGATGCGCTTGGAGCGATGAACATGAAACTGAAGAAGATCAGCGGGCAGGTGGTGGTGATCACGGGCGCTACGAGCGGCATCGGCCTGGCGACGGCGCGGCTGGCGGCGAAGCAGGGGGCCAAGGTGGTGCTGAGCGCGCGGAATGAGGATGCGCTGCGCAAGATTGAGGCGGAACTGAAGGCTGGGGGAGCCGAGGCGCTGGCGGTGGTGGCGGATGTGGGGAATCAGAAAGAGGTGGAGAATGTTGCCGCGATGGCGATTGACACCTTTGGAGGGTTCGACACGTGGGTGAACAACGCGGGGGTGAGCGCGTACGGCAGGCTGGAAGAAGTGCCGATTGAGGACCTGCGGCGGATTATGGATACGAACCTGTGGGGTGTGGTACACGGGTCGCTGGCGGCGGTGAAGCATCTGAAGCAGCATGGCGGCGCGCTGATCAATGTGGGGAGCGTGCTGTCGGATCGGGCGATACCGCTGCAGGGGATGTACTGCGCGAGCAAGCACGCGGTGAAGGGGTTCACCGATGCGCTGCGGATGGAACTGGAGGAGGAGGGCTCGCCGGTGGTTGTGACGCTGATCAAGCCCAGCGCGATCAACACGCCGTACACGAAGCATGCCAAGAACTTCATGGAGACCGAGCCGAAAAACCCCGCGCCGGTGTATGCGCCGGGTGTTGTGGCGCGGGCGATTATCTTCAGCGCGCAGCACCCGCAGCGAGATGTGATTGTGGGCGCGGGCGGGCTTGCTTTGTCGGGCCTGGGGCAGACCGTGCCGCGGATGACGGACCGGTATATGGAAGCGACGATGTTCAAGGGGCAGAAGTCGGGGCGGCCGAGGTCTAACCGGGGCGACAGCCTGCACGCGCCTTCTCGGGATGGTGAGGAGCGCGGGGATTATCGCGGCAGGGAACTGAAGTCGAGCGCGTACACAGCCGCGAAACTGCACCCGTGGCTGACGAGCGCGGCGGTGGTGGCGACGGGGCTGGCGATCACCGGGGTAGTGCTGGCGGCGACGGGGAAGTTCCCGACGCCGATGCACAAGGGTCGGCTGGCGCGCCTGCGCGGGCACCTGCCGGAACTGCTGCGGCCGGGGCACTGGGCACACGCGGCGGAGGACGCGATGGATGATCTGGATGTGCGCGGGCGTATCCACCGGCTGCGGGAGGGTGTGGAGGAGTTGAGGGGGCGGGTGATGTAGGGGTTGGGGGAGAAGAAGACACGGACCTTAGGAAAGGGCCGTGGCACTATAGTTGGGCATGGGTAAGCGGCCGAAGGTGTTGGTGGCGATGTCGGGGGGCGTGGACTCATCGGTCGCGGCTGGGCTGCTCGTGCGCGAGGGGTATGAGGTTGTCGGGTGCTTTATGCGCCTTGGCTCGCCGGGGGAGACGCTTGATGAGCTGGTGCCTGGGGAGCAGGCGTGTGAAACCGGCGAGAAGGTGAAGATCGGGCACCAGGGGTGCTGCTCGATCACGGATGCCGCGGATGCGCGGGCGGTGGCGGCGGAGCTGGGCATTCCGTTTTATGTATGCAACTTCAAGAAGGACTTTGGCCGCATCATCGATTACTTTGTTGATGAGTATGTCGGCGGGCGCACGCCCAACCCGTGCGTGCGGTGCAACGACTGGCTGAAGTTCGGGAAGCTGCACGAGTATGCGAAGCAGATCGGCGCGGGGTTTGTGGCGTCGGGGCATTATGCGCGCGTGGAGGAGCGGGATGGATCGCCCGCGCTGTTGCGCGGCGTGGACCATTCGAAAGATCAGTCGTATGTGCTGTTTGGCGTGCCGCGGGGGCAACTGGGGCAGATGATGCTGCCCATCGGCGGGATGGAAAAGACGCGGGTGCGGGAGGTGGCGCAGGAGATGGGGTTGCCGGTGTTCGATAAGCCCGACAGCCAGGAGATCTGCTTTGTGCCCGACAACGACTATGCGGGGCTGGTGGAGCGGCGGCGGCCGGGCGCGGGGGCGAGCGGGAAGATTGTTGATCGCGACGGGCGGCAGGTGGGCGAGCACGGCGGGCAGCACCGCTTTACCGTGGGGCAGCGGCGGGGGCTGGATATCGCGCTCGGCTATCGCGTGTATGTCGTGAACAAGGACGCGGCAAGCAACACGGTGGTGGTGGGCGGCAAGGCGGACCTGGTTGCGAAGTCCTGCGTTGTGGGTGAGGCGAACTGGCTGATGGATGCGCCCGGGGGCGGCATGGAAGTGATGACGAAGTACCGGTATAACACGCCGGCCTGCCGCGGAAGGGTGAGGGTTATTGAGGATGGGGCGGCGGCGACGCCGTCGGGGCGATTGGGGCGGTTTGAGGTGGTGTTTGATGAGGGGCAGGAGGCGGTTGCCGCGGGGCAGGCGGTGGTGCTGTATGGCGGGGATGGTGGGGAGCAGGTGCTGGGTGGGGGGTGGATTGAGAGCGTGTAGCCGAGGCCATTGGTTCACGCGCAGAAGGAATGGCAAGCCCCAGGCGACGATTCGTTTACCGAAGCGTTCCGCCCCTACGGGGCTTCAAGGCAATGTGCTGATAGTTTGACGTCGCCCCCGAACCCAGGGCTTACGCCCTGGGCTACCAACTTGCCGCCGCTCCGCGGCTTGGACGAGTGCGGCTGCGCGGTTTGGACGGGTGACGTTCCGCGACTGAGAACGGCGACGATTGGCGGCTCGGTTGGTAGACTCGGGGATGGAGATGAGTTCAACGGTGCCGAAGCGGCGGGTCGCGGTGTTCTGTGGGGCGAGCTGCGGGCGGGGGGACCGGTATGAGCGCGCGGCGCGGGAGCTGGGGGCGGGGATCGCGCGGGCGGGGATGGGGCTGGTGTATGGGGGCGGCCGTGCGGGGCTGATGGGGGCGGCAGCGGATGGGTGCCTGGCGGCGGGTGGAGAGGTGGTGGGGGTGATCACGCGGCTGCTGGTGGATCGCGAGCTCGCGCATGGGGGCATCACGAAGCTCGAGATTGTTGAGACGATGCACGAGCGGAAGATGATGATGGCGACGCTCGCGGATGCGTTCATCACGCTGCCGGGTGGGCTGGGCACGCTTGATGAGATGTTCGAGATTCTGGCGTGGGCGCAGCTGGGGATACACAGGAAGCCGGTCGGGATTCTGAATACGGGCGGGTACTACGACTCCATGATGGCGTTTTTGGATCATGTGGAGACGGAGGGGTTTTTGCGGTTGAACCATCGGACGGAGATTGTTTTTGATCCGTCGGTGGGGGGGCTGTTGGAGAAGGTGGGGGCGTTGATGTAGCCGAAGCCGTGGCCTGAGGGCTGGTCGGCGCCGGGGACATCGCAGCCGGCTATTCAAAAGCGCAGGCCACTGATCAGCAGTTGCTGCCGCTGAGGATGCGGAAGAAGGCCTCGATGTCGGCATCGGTGCCGATGTCGCCGTCGGCATCGAAGTCGGCTGAGCCGCAGGTGGGGCAGCACTGGCCGCCCAGGCACGCGAAAAAGGCTTCGAGGTCGGCATCGGTGCCGACATCACCATCGCCGTTGAAGTCGGCGAAGCCGCAGCCGCCGGGCACGGCGTAATCCAGTGCCGCAATCTCCGTTGCTGTGAGGGCGCTGTCGTAAAGGCGGATTCGGGCAACGCGGCCAGCGCTGGCCTCGGCCTGGCCAGTGGCGAAGTCATCGGCGAAGAGCGTGAAGCTGTTGGTCGCCAGCAATGTGTAGTCAGCGGAATCCTGGAAGCTGAACTGCTCGATGCCGTCGGTGTATGCGGTCACGATACCCGCGGCAGTCCGTGTCAGCACCACCTGCGAGAAGACGCTCGTGCTGATGGTGGGGGTGGGCGCCGTTGTGACAGGGTAGAAGTTCAGCTGCCCGCTGAGGGCGTAGAAGCCGGAGTCAGAACTGCGGTCCTTGAAATCGAGGATTTTGCGGTAGCCCGTGTTCTCGTCAAACGTGAAGAGAATGACAACGGTGTAGCCGTTGACCGAGATGGCGTCGGGCGCCGTCATGCGCAGCCCGCTGCCGCGTGTGAAGCTCGCGGTGTCGGTTGGCATGTCCTGCACCACGCTGCCGCTGAAGTAGACGCCGTTGATGCCCTCCAGCAGCGGCGCGGCAACACCGCTGCTCGCGAGGCTGCCGTGGAACTGGTAGTCGGCGAGCAGGTTGGCTGCCTGCGCGGCAGCGCCGGAGAGCGAGACGAGCAGGGCGGCAACGAGGGGGCGGGAATAGGACATGAAGTACTCCATCAGTCAGTTGGTGTGCAGTTGAAAATGCGTCGTGCACAATACATCGGTGGGGACCGCAAGCCAATGGGTTGTGAGCGACCTTTCCCCGCGGGGCGAGCATCCCGATGGAAGCTTTGGGTAGGTCGAGTGGTGCAACGTCGTGGCGGCAGATCTTATCGGGAGTGAAACTGGGGGCTTTGCTACTTGCCTTCGAACCAGTTGCGGGCGATGTAGGCGTCGGCTTTGAGGGGCACGCTGAGTTGCATGGCGGATTCCATGCGGGTGGTGACGAAGTCGCGGACCTGTTCGGCGATGTCGGCGGGGGCTTCGAAGACGAGTTCATCGTGGATTTGCAGGAGCATGAGGGTGTTGGGGAAGAGCGGGCGTGTGGCGTTTTGTTGTGCGTTGCTTGCACCCACCCCCCGGCCCCCTCCCTCTGGTAGGGGAAGTATGTCCTTGTGGATCGTCACCATCGCCACTTTGATCAGGTCCGCGGCTGAGCCTTGCACGACGGAGTTGATGGCAAGGCGTTCGGCGAGGGCTCGTCGCGCGGGCTGGTTGCTGTCGACATCTGGGATGGGGCGGCGGCGCTTGAGCATGGTTTCGACATAGCCCTGGCGGCGGGCCTGGTCGATGCATTCTTCGAGGAAGGTGGTGATGCCGGCGAAGCGGAGTTTGTAGCCCCGGATGATCTCCGCGGCTTCTTTCTCGCCGACCTTAAGTCGACGCGCGAGGCCGTAGGACGTGATGCCGTAGACGATGCCGAAGTTGACCATCTTGGCGCCGTTGCGCTGCTCTTTGGTGACTTCTTCGGGCTTGAGGTTGTGGATCTGCGCGGCAACGGCGGTGTGGATGTCGATGCCTTCGTGGAAGGCCTCGATGAGCGCGGGATCGCGGGAGAGGTGGGCGAGCAGGCGTAGCTCGATCTGCGAGTAGTCGGCGGTGATGAGCACCTTTGGTGGGGGGCCGGGCGGGGCGATGAAGGCCTTGCGGATCTCGCGGCCGACTTCGCTGCGGATGGGGATGTTCTGGAGGTTGGGGTCGCTGCTGGCGAGGCGGCCGGTGGCGGCAACGGTCTGGTTGAAACTTGTGTGGACGCGGTGAGTGGCGGGGTGGATGGCGTCTTTGAGGGCGACGAGGTATGTCGAGACGAGCTTGGTGAGCTGGCGGTACTCGAGGATGAGGCGGGGGATGGTGGAGTTGGCATCCTCATCGAGGGCGAGTTTCTCGAGGACTTCGACATCGGTGGAGTGGCCGGTCTTGGTGCGGCGGATGGATTTGAGGCCCATCCCGGGGAGCTCGGGGTCGTCGGTTTTGTTGAAGAGGGCTGCCGCGAGCTGCTTGGGGCTGTTGACGTCGAAGGTGCGGTGGATCGCGCGGAGTGATTCGGTCTTGATCTGCTGCTGAAGGATGTCGATTTGTTCAACGAGGCGGTGGCGCTGGCGGTCGAGCTCAGCGGGCTCGACGAGGATGCCGTTCCATTCCAGTTCCGCGAGCACTTCGATGAGCGGGAGCTCGACATCGCGGAAGAGCGGGAGGAGGTTCATGCTCTCGAGTTGCGGGAGCATGATGGCGCGGAGTTGCAGGGCGACATCGGCATCTTCGGCGGCGTAGCAGGTGGCCTGCTCGATGGGGACGGTGTCGAAGCAGCGCATGTTCTTGCCGCTGCCGATGAGGTCTGTGAGGGAGATATTGGTGCGGCCCAGAAGGGCAAGGGCGAGGGCATCGAGGCCGTGCGAAGAGCGCGAGGCGTCGATGAGGTAGCTGGCGATCATGGAGTCGAAGACGATGCCGCGGAGCGTGAGGTTGTGGGCGCGCAGGACGTTGATATCAAACTTGAGGTTGTGACCGGTCTTGGGGCGTGTGGGGTCTTCGAGGATGGGGCGGAGGGCGGCGAGGACGGTGTCTGCGTCGAGGTGATCGGCGGACGTGGGGGAGCGGGTGGGGATGTAGTAGCCGCGGCCGGGGTGGGTGCTGATGGAGAGGCCGCAGAGCTTGCAGTCGTGCGGGCAGAGGGACGTGGTCTCGGTGTCGATTGAGATGATGTCGGCGGAGTGGAGCTCGGCGATGAGTGTGTTGAGGTCTTCGCGGGTGCGGATGCAGGTGTAGGTGCCGGATTGGGCCTGGCGGGTGGTGGGTGTCGGGGTAGAGAAGAGGCCGCCCTGGAAGAGGTCAGGGGGTTCTTGGGATCTGGTGGGTTTGGGGCGGGCGATGTCTACAGCGCCGGAGGGGCGGGTGATGAGCATCTGTGGGCTTTGGGCGGAGTCACCGGTGGGCGGTGTTTTGGTGGGATCGGAAGGGGAGGCAGAAGTTTCGGGGCGGGCTGAAAGCCCGCCCCCCCGTGGGAGGCCGAGAATCTGTTTGAGGTCTTCCTGATAGCGGTGGAAGCCGAGTTCTTTGAGGACGGGGGCGATGCGGTCGAGGTGCATGGACTTGACCGCGGCGTCTTCGAGGTTGAACTCGACGGGGATGTCGCAGCGGAGGGTGACGAGGTTCTTTGTAAGGGGGAGGCGGGGAGCGGCTTCGCGGATTTTCTCGCCGCGTTTGCCCTTGATCTCATCGGCGCGGGCGAGGAGTTTGTCGAGGGTGCCGTATTCTTTGATGAGCATGGCGGCGGTTTTTTCGCCGATGCCATCGACGCCGGGAACGTTGTCCACGTTGTCGCCCATGAGGGTGAGCATGTCGACAACCTGATCGGGGCGAAGGCCGGTGTCGCTCATGAGCGCCGCGGCATCGAAGGGCGTGTCGGTGTGGACATCGAACATCTCCACTCGAGGCTCTTCGCCAGGCGGGGGACAATCGAGGAGTTGCTTGAGGTCTTTGTCCTTGGCGATGATGCGGATATTGAGGTCTTTGTGGCGGTCCTGGAGCTGGCAGACGAGGGCGCCGATGACATCGTCCGCTTCGTAGCCGGGCATGCCGAGGATGGGCATGCCGATGTCTTTGAGCATCGCGAGGCAACGCTGCACCTGCGGCGCGAGGTCGTCGGGCGGGTCTTTGCGCGTCGCCTTGTACTCGGGGTAGAGCTCGGTGCGGAAGGTTTCCTTGTCGCCGCCGACATCGAGGGCGAGGCAGATGTAATCGGGCTTGCCGGCGCGGGAGATGTTGGGGCCCTCGGCCTTGAGCAGCTTGAAGAGCATGCCCACGAAGCCGAAGGACATGTTGGTGGGCTCTTTGGTGACCGGGGAGGTCATGGGCGTACGGATGGCGTGGTAGGCGCGGAAGAACTGGGCGTAGCCGTCGATGATGTAGAGGGTGGGCATGGGGGGGAGGGGAGCGGGGAACCGCCTGAGCGTTTGGGTTGTCGTGAATCGCACGAAGACACCGACTTGCAGGGCCAAGTCGGTGGCACTGTCAGGATGAGATTATGGCTAGTGTTCGGCGGAGGCGTGTGAAGAATGCAGGACGTGGCGGTGCAGGTGGCGGTGGGGGCGGCGGCCCTGGGCGTAGCCGCGGCGGGGGCGTGCGCGTACGCGTATGTGGCACCGAACTGCCGCGTGTTTCTGCCGGTGGTGAGCCACGGGGACCGTGCATCTGGGGCGGTGGCACTGACGTTTGATGATGGGCCGCGGGTTGAAGGCACGACGCAGATTCTCGATGTGCTCAAGCGTGAGGGGGTGAGCGCGGCGTTCTTTGTGATCGGGGCGAATTCGGAGAAGTATCCGGAGTTGATCCGGCGGATGGATGCGGAGGGGCATCTGGTGTGCAACCACACATACGACCATCGCCCCATGGGCGCTCTCAAGACGCGGCGATTCTGGCGGGATCAACTTAAGCGGACGGATGCGGTGATCAGTTCGATCATCGGGCGGCGGCCTGCGATGTTCCGCGCGCCGCTGGGGCATAAGTGCGCGGGGATGCGCGGTCCGGTGCGGGAGGGTGGCTACACGCCGGTGGGGTGGTCGCGGCGTGGGTTTGATGGCGTGGCAACGACGCCGGAGAAGATTGTCGCGCGGCTGGCAGAGAAGGCCGTGAGCGGGGACATTTTGGTGATGCACGATGGGCGGGAGCCGTGGTCATCGCGGGATCCGGCGCCGACGGTGGCGGCCCTGCCGCGGGTTATTGCGCGGCTGCGGGAGCGCGGGCTGGGGTTTGCGCGGCTGGATGCGCTGTTGGGTATCGAGGGATACCGGGGGTAGGCGCGGGATGTTGGGGAGCGCACTCCCTCACGGTCGTGCTGCTTAAGGTCGTGCTGCTTGCTACCTGCCGGCGACTTGTGCCGCGGGCCAGCGGGGGTGGCGGGCGGGGGTGAGGCGGCGGAGGATGAGGCGGGCGTGGAGGCCGATGGCGCGGTAGGTATCGACCCACGGGCGGAAGTGGCTGATACGCTTCTCGGCCTCGAAGTAGCGGCAGGAAACGGGGACTTCGATCACCGGGGTGCGGGACCAGCCGGCACGGGTGATGACTTCGGTTTCGTAGCCGTAGCGACCGGAACGGACGGGCACGGTGGCGGTGAAGCCGAGCGGGTAGATGCGCAGGCCGCACTGGCTGTCATGCACACGGATGCCGCTTTCGAGGTGGACAAAGAAGTTGGCGATGCGGCGGCCGAGCTGGTTGGCAGCGGGGTAGCCGTCGATGTTGAACTTGCGGACGCCCAGGATGAGGGCGGTGGGGAGTCTGGCGGCGGCGTCGAGCAGCATGGGAATCTGCTCGGGCTCGAGCTGGCCGTCGGTGTCCATGGTGACGGCGTGTGAGAAGCCATCTTGAAGCGCGCGGGCGAAGGCAGTGCGCATTGCGGCGGCCTTGCCTTGATTGACGGTGTGGGTCAGGACACGCACGTTCGAGGTGCGGACGAGGGTGGACAGGATGGAGGCGGTGTCGTCGGTGCTGCCGTCGTTGACGATGTAAACGGGCAGTTGGAGGGCCATGCAGCGGCGGGCGACATCGGCCAGCGTTGAGGCGTTGTTGTAGGTGGGCAGCACGATGACCGGGCGGAAGTGAGAGACGGGCGCGTGCGGCGTCTGGGGCCGGTGGGGCGTGAGGATCGAGAAGGGGTTGGCCTGGGCGGTTGCGGTCACGGTTGGATGGGGGGCTGGGATGGGGAGTCGGGCGGGTTGATGCGGTCTTTGGTTACAGGGTGGTATTCGTAAACCACGTCCTGAGTTTCATCTTTGCACCGCTTATGGGTGCCATCGCAGAAGGGCGAGCGGGAGGTCAGGCCGCAGGCACAGATAGATATCGGCTTGAGGTTGCCCTGTTCATCGCGCGGAAACTGCGCCGGGTCGATCTTGATGGGGCCAATCGCTTCGAAACGGACGAGTCGGGCCATTGAATTCCTTGGAAAGTGTGTTCAGAACAGGTTATCACGCCGGGCTGGGTACCGTGTCCAAAATATCTCGGAGGAGCCGTTCGGAGGTATCCGGGCCGGTGGAGCCCGCGGCACGGGGGATGACCCGGTGGGCACAGACTGGCAGGATGTTGTCCACAATGTCGTCAGGAACGACGTAGGAACGGCCCTTGTAGAGGGCCATGGCACGGGCGGCCTGGGCCAGGGAGAGCGAGCCGCGGGGTGAGAGGCCGTGCAGCAGGGAGGTGTGCCGGCGCGTGGCGTTGGCGAAGCGGACGATGTAGTCGAGGAGGGTGGGATCGACCTTCACGGCGTCCACGCGGGCCTGGAGGTCGAGCACCTCGGCGCGGGACAGGACAGGCTGGAGGTCGTGCAGGGGGTGGTTGGAGGGGCGGACCTCGAGCACACGGGCCTCTTCCTCGGGAGAGGGGTAGCCCAGGCTGATGCGCATCAGGAAGCGGTCAAGCTGGTTCTCGGGGAGGAGGTAGGTGCCCTCGAAATCAAAGGGGTTCTGCGTGGCGACGACCATGAAGGGCTGGTCGAGCGTCATCACGCGGCCATCGACGGAGACCGTCGCTTCGTTCATGGCCTCGAGCAGGGCCGACTGCGTGCGCGGGGGCGTGCGGTTGATCTCGTCGGCGAGGATGATGTTGGCGAAGATGGGCCCGCGTTTGTAGATGAACTCGCCGGTGCCCTTGTCGTAAATACTGACGCCCAGTACATCGCTGGGGAGCATGTCGGGCGTGAGCTGGATGCGGGAGAAGGAGCAGTCGATGCTGCGGGCCAGGGCGGTGGCGAGGACGGTCTTGCCTACGCCGGGGACATCCTCGATGAGGATGTGGCCGCGGGCGAGGAGGCAGCAGCAGATGCGGTCGATCGCGGGGGAGTTGCCGAAGAGCACCCTGGCGATGTTGTCTCGGAGGCGGGCCAGAGGATCGAGCATGGGAGTGTGGGGGAGAGGGGCTGGGAGGCGAGGGGAGAACAGGCGAGGGAGGGCGTTTGCCGCGGAAGTTGGCGGGCACTATAGGGGTGGGGCAGGGGTGGGGTTGCTTTGGGTATGAATGTGGTTTGACCACAGCGGGGCATGGTGACGTGATAGGTGTTGCATGGGTGTGTGATTCGGCGGGAGGTGCGGTTGCATGACTGGCACGAAACATAACCCAACCCAACCCCTCCCTCGGGGAGGGGCTTATTAGGGTTGCGGGATCGTGTAGGCTGTGGGGCTGGGGTTCAGGAGACTGAACGGAGCATCGTGGGAGGTCGCGGGCGCTTGAGGGGTGAACGCGGGGAGCGTTCCCGGGCCCGCTGTTTGTGGGGTATCAGCACATGGCCGATGAGTCGCCCGCGGCAACGCCGGAGCAACCATCTCAACCGCATGCGAGGACGGACGGCGGCGCGATGCTGGTCAGTGAGCTGACCGGGAGCCTGCCGTGCATCCGCTGTCGCTATGACCTCAAGGGGCTGTCGATCCGCGCGGTGTGCCCGGAGTGCGGCACGAGGGTGCGCGCCACGCTGCTCGCGGTGGTGGACCCGATGGCGAAAGAACTTCAGCCGATCCGGTGGCCCGCGTTGACGGCGCTGGGCTTGGTCGTGTGGGGTGTCGCCGCGCTAGCGGCAGTGCTGCTGGCGTGGGCGCGGTGGCTGGTTGAGGTCGCGCACGCGGGTTCGATGGAGTTTGAGTGGGTGCTGTCGGTGGGTGTTGTGGTGATGACGGCGCTGTCGGGCCTG
This sequence comes from Phycisphaerales bacterium, assembly GCA_038260025.1. Classification (GTDB taxonomy): domain Bacteria; phylum Planctomycetota; class Phycisphaerae; order Phycisphaerales; family UBA1924; genus JAEYTB01. The sequence goes on along the minus strand of JBBSOF010000003.1, from coordinate 160,803 downwards.
GGTTCCCTCGCGCTGGTGCGGCCGCAGGAGGGCATCGCGCGGGGCTCGCGCGTGAGCGCGGGGCTGGGGAGTGCGGCATACCTGGTGCTGCTGGTTTGCCTGTTAGACCTACTGCCGGGGAGCGGGCCCGGCACCGGGCTGCACGGCTGGTCGGGGCAGCCGAGCACGGGGCAGCTCACGCTGGACTTTGGTGTTGAGATTGCGCTGATCGGGATCGCGCTGGGCTTGCGCGGCAACGCACGGCTGCTGGCGCAGCGGTCGGTGCTGATGCGGTCGGGCAAGGTGGATCGGCAGACGCTGCTGGCATTGGCCGCGGTGCTGTGCCTGTGCGTTGCGGGGACGGGGCTGGTGCTTGCCGCGTCGATGCAGCAGGTGGGCGAGGGCATGATGTTCTACGGGCGGCTGCTGGTGCTGGCGGGCGCGGTGCTGTTCACGGTGGGTGTTGTGGGCGTGGCGTTAGACTGCTGGCTCATACGGCGGGTGGTGGCCGAGCCGCCGCTGGGGATTGAAGAACTGGTGGGCGTGCGGACCAGCGGGGTTCGCTCGTGAGCCCGGCGGACCAGGAGCGGTTTGATGCGCTGGTGGAAGAGGTGATGGAGAACCTGCCGCCGGGCTTCCGGAAACTGCTTGATGAAGTGCCGGTGATCGTGGAGGACCGGCCCAGCCGCGAACTGATTGCGGAGCTGCGCGAGGAGGGCGTCATCGCGCCCGATGAGGCGGCGGATGATGATGCGCTGTGCGGGCTGCACAGCGGGGTCGCGTTTACGGAGGCGGCGATTGACGACACGGGGCGGCTGCCGTCGGACATTTACCTGTTCCGCGAGGGCATCCTCAAGCAGGCGGGCGGCTGGAAGGGCGATGGAGATGAGGAGGATGTGTACGAGGAAATCTGGGTTACGCTGTTGCATGAGGTGGGGCACCAGTTCGGGCTGAGCGAGGAGGATTTGGAGGGGTTGGGGTTTGAGTGAGGGGGGAAGTGATGGAGTGACGGAGTCACGAAGTGGCAGAGTGGCGAGTGGCTAAACGGCAGAGGGGGGTTGGTAGGGGTTTCTCGCTTCGCTATTGGACCACCGGGCCTATTTTCCCAACCCTTGCGGCTTCCACCCACCCGGGCTATCCTTACGGAACCCTGCGGCGGTCTGGCCGTCGAAGGGGTTAGTTTGAACGAACCGTGAACTATTGAGGAGCCTCCCGATGAAGACCGTGAAGATGATGGCGATCCTGTGCGTGGCTGGTATGGCGATGGTCGGCTGCCACAAGGACAACAAGATGCAGGCGAGCCCCGGCGATGTGGGCGCGAAGTCCGAGTGCTGCATGGAGAAGGACAAGAGCAACATGGGTGCGGTCGGCGCCAAGAAGGATGGTTGCTGCGCTGAGAAGGCCGCCAAGGGCAACATGGGCGCGGTGAGCGACAAGAAGGCTTCCGGCTGCTGCTCCGAGAAGAAGACGAACTAAGTCTGCTGGTCGCCCTGCCGCGGGGTGGGGCGCTGGTTGATTCAAAAGCACGAAAGCCGCCGGCCCTTTGGTCGGCGGTTTTCTTTTTTGAGATCGAACGGAGGGGAGGCGTGAACGCGGAGGGCGCTGAGGAGAGCGGAGGGTGCGGAGGAGAAGGCATTGGGGGCGACGTTGGGAGGGCTTGAGACTGCGGGGTCGGCGCGGGTCAGCTGCAATCAACCCTTATCTCGGGCATCTTCCGGTTTTCCTTCCGCGCGGTTGGCGGTCTCCGCGTTCAATCGCTCCTAATCTTCCCGCTTGATCGACACCCTGAACCAACTGGAGGCCGATGCACTCTCAACCCTCGCGGCAGCGCAGGCCGACGATGCCATCGAAGCCTGGCGCATCGCGTACCTGGGCTCCAACGGCAAGATGAAGGCCGTGATGGCGGGCCTCAAGGATGTGCCCAAGGACCAGAAGCCAGCGGTGGGTGCGCGGCTGAACGCGGTGAAGCAGAAGCTGGATGAGGCGTTTGCCGCGAAGAAGGCGGGGGGCGCGGCTGAAGGGGAATCCGGCGCGACGCGGCCATACACCGGCCCCAACGGCGAGCTCATCGACATGACCGAGCCGGGCATCATCGAGTCGCACGCGGTGGGCCGCCCGCACGTCATCTCCCGCGTCCGCGCTGAGCTGGTCGAGGTCTTCGCCCGCATGGGCTTTGAGGCCGTGGAAGGCCCCGAGCTCGAGGATGATGAGCACAACTTCGTCAAGCTCAACATCCCCGCCGACCACCCCGCGCGGGACCCCATCGACAACTTCTACGTCGACAACCCCGACAAGGTGAAGTCCCCGCGCATGCTCCGCAGCCAGACGAGCACGGTGCAGGTGCGGACGCTCGAAGCCGCGGTCAAAGCGGGCAACGGCAAGCTCACGGGCCCGATCAAGATCGTCGCCCCCGGCCGCGTCTACCGGCCCGACACTGTCGATGCCACGCACTCGTTCATGTTCCACCAGATCGAGGGGCTCTACGTTGACCGCAACGTGACCATGGTGGACCTCAAAACGACGCTCTTCCAGTTCGCCCGGGCGTACTTCGGCAAGGAGGCCCTGGTCCGCCTGCGCCCCAGCTTCTTCCCCTTCACCGAGCCCAGCGCGGAGTTTGACCTGCGCATCCGTCTGCGGCCCGAGCAGGAGCCGCGGTGGATGGAGCTTGGCGGCTGCGGCATGGTCGACCCTGCCGTGTTCGAAGCCTGCGGCGTTGACCCCGAGGAATGGACCGGCTTCGCCTTCGGCTTCGGCATCGAGCGGATCGCGATGGGCAAGTACGCGATTCCTGATATCAGGCTGTTGTTTGAGAATGACCTGCGGTTTCTTCGGGAGGTCTGAAGTGGCAAAGTGGCGGGAGTGGCAAAGTGGCAAAGTGCGCCAGCACTGCGGAGCCCCAGTATTTCTCACTTTGCCACTTCGCCACTTTGCCACTCCGCCAATTCCCTTCCCTCCGCCGCTTCCCCCGCTACACTCCCTCCGTGCGGGCGTAGCTCAGTGGTAGAGCGACGCGTTCCCAACGCGTAGGTCGAGGGTTCAAGCCCCTTCGCCCGCTTTCAGATGACCTTCTCCTGGACGTATTTCGCCATCGGGCTGGCCATCATCACCGGCGTCGTCACGGCCTTGATGGCCGCCCAGCGCGGGCTCAAGCCGCCCGGCCCCCGCGGCTGATTCCTTGGAGCGTGCCAATGCTCTTCGTATTCCTCGTCGTCTTTGTTCTCGTCAGTTCGATCACTGCCGCTGTGGCAACGCAGCGGTGGGCTGCCCAGCGCCGCGCCCACCTTTCCGACGAACGCATCAGCGCGCTCGGCAACGCGGGCCGCGACCGCCAGCCCGACCCCGACCAGCCCTGAAACGCTCCCAACGCGGTTTCTAAGCGGCCCGGCACGTCCCATCACAACTCAGGAACACAAAAAAAGCCCGCGCGAGCGATTTTTTGGCGGTAGGAAACGCTTTTTTGGCCCCAAAAAACCATTCCCTGCCGCCAATAAATGGTTTTTTGGTCCTAAGAAGCCGCACATTGCCACTTGTAAAGAGCAAACAAGCGGCAAGGAATGATTCCGAGGCGCTAAAAAAACGCACCCAAGGCCTTCGGAGTCGCAAACCTGCCCACGTCCAGCCAAGCCGTCGGGCACCCTAAACCGCCCTCGCCGCCGTCCCTGGTTGCGCTCGCACGCGGCTTCTGTTAGGATGGCTCCCCACCGAGCACGGAGGCCACCCATCATGACGGAAAAGCAGGCAGAAACCTTGGCGGCGATTGTCGGCGGTGAAGCGTGGCAGAGCGGCGGCGGCGTGTGGCTTGTCACCCTGCACACCAGCGCCGACAAGTTCGTCGTCTTCTCAGGCGACGCTGTCTGCGAATACGACGACGAAGAAGCCTTCGACGAATCCAAGCCGCCCACAAGGCTCATAGACCTCGGCGCGGACGACGACCGCTGGGTCATCCAAGACGACGAAGGAAACGTGTTCTACGAGCACGACGAGTTTGAGGTGGGGTGGAGGAGTGAGATGGAGGCGGAAGGTGAATTTGGAGGATCGCTCGGTGCATCGCGCGGCAGCGTAAAGGCTTACAACCTCGGTACCATCCGGCATGGGAACTCTGATCGGCGTGAGCTTTGTCGTCATCGCGATGTTGGCAATTGCGTTCGCTCTTAAGCATTTCGGCTTGCTGAGCCAGCCCGGCGGCCGGGCTGGTGCTACGCACACCAACGATGATTCGGCGGCGCTCTGCCGACTGAGGCCAGAGGTTCTGTCACCCGCGGAACGTTTGCTGTGGGCGGCGCTGCAATTGGCAGTGGGCAACCGCTACGCGATCTTTGTGAAGGTGCGGGTGGGGGACCTACTCAAGGTGGAAGGGCAGGGCGGCAAGCCCACATCCGCCCGGAACAGGATTCAGCAGAAGCACGCAGACTTTGTCTTGTGCGATCCAAAGTCTACTTGTCCGGTGATAGTGATCGAACTCGACGACCGGTCTCACCAGCGTTCCGAACGCCAAGCACGCGATCAGTTCGTTGATCGTGCGTATGCGGCAGCGGGCGTGCCGATCCTGCACGTGCGGGCCCGCGATAGGTATGCTCCGGGGGAGTTGGCGCGGGAGATTGAAGAGCGGACGTCGCCTGCGAAGCAGGCGGCAGGCACGTGAAAGTGTTTGCGGAGGCGAAAGATGAGCGCGTGTATTGAAAGTCTGACTGACGAGTATACAAGTAGTCTCGCGACCATGGCTGACTCAGACAACGATGACGAAGTCGTCGGGAGATTGATTTCTGACCACGACTGGACGGTGGAAGGTGCACGCGCACTGGTGTCCCTAGCGCGCAGGTACGGCTCATTCATCCTTTTGAACGCAACCGCACTGGCACTCAGTCTGCAAATTGAAGACGGCGAGGCCGGGCTGTAATGCCAGACGAACAGGTGTCATCCCGCAATCCGCAGGACCTCCCGACTCCGGTAGTAGTTCAGAGGTTTTACTACGCCGACACGCTGAAGGCTTTCATTTCACGCGGCCTCGACGAAATCCTTGGTTCGCTCTCTCGTCGCAGTGTTGAAGTCGGGGGCGACCAACTGCCTGCATGGCAAGTTCAGGTCGATACACTTCGCTCCGGGCTCGCTCCCCTACAAGACGAACCTGGCGCCAAGCTGTACTTTGAGTGGTCCATCCCGCGTGTGGGCAAGCGGATCGACGTCGTTTTGGTAGTCCGCAACGTCGTGTTTGTTATGGAGTTCAAGGCAGGAAGCGCGGCGTTCACCGCGGCGGATCAGGATCAGGTATGGGACTACGCCCTGGATCTCAAGTGCTTCCACGAAACAAGCCACAACGCGCTGGTATGTCCGGTGCTTGTAGCGACAGAAGCCGCGAGCAGTCCATACATATTTGATTTTGCGGGAGTTGATCGACTGTTATACCTGCCCGTGTGTACCAATGCGGCAGGCATAGCGGCGGTGGTCGCTGAGGCGCTGAGGCACAGCAAGGGTTTGGCCCCGCCAATTGATGCCGAAGAATGGGAGAGGGGGCGGTATAACCCAACTCCGACGATCATCGAGGCGGCCCTCGCTTTATGGCGTGGGCACAAGGTCGAGGAAATATCGCGAAGCGACGCCAAGGGCGTCAACCTTCATGTCACCACAAGGGCGGTGGCCGATGTGATCGAAAGATGCCGGACGGAGAGGAAGAAGGCGATTTGCTTCGTGACCGGAGTTCCGGGCGCGGGGAAAACGCTCGTTGGGCTCTCGATTGCGACGCAACAGGGAGTCACCCGAGATGAGCACCAGTGCGTATTCCTTTCAGGAAACGGTCCGCTTGTAAAAGTACTACGGGAGGCACTGGCACAGGACCATCGGCGTCGCGACCGGGAGCACGGCGGCGAAACGGGCATCGGGGAGGCCCGCCGCAGGGTGTATCCATTCATTCAGAACGTGCACCACTTTCGCGATGACTGCGTCAAAGACCAAAGGCCACCGGTAGAGCACGTGGCCATCTTCGACGAGGCTCAGAGGGCATGGAACAAGGACCAGCTCCAAAAGTTCATGGCCCGTAAGAAGAACACACCGAACTTTGAGCATTCGGAGCCCGAGTTCTTGATTTCGTGCCTAGATCGCCACTCGGATTGGGCGGTGGTTGTGTGCCTTGTAGGGGGCGGGCAGGAAATCAATACCGGCGAGGCAGGGATCGGAGCCTGGGTCGCTGCTGTAGTCGAGAAGTTCCCGCAGTGGCAGGTCTTTATTTCTCCGCGACTGACCGACAGTGAATATGCCGCAGCGGCGGCGCTCGACGTCGCGAAGTCGGTGGTCAAGGTTTACGAGCGCCCTGAGTTGCACTTGAAGGTTTCTATGCGGGCATTCAGGAGTGAGCGAGTTTCGCACTTCGTAAAGGCTCTGCTCGACCACGACGAAGCCACGGCAAAGTCGCTGCGGCAGGAGATCAACCCGAACTACCCCCTGATGCTCACACGCAGTGTGGACAAGGCTCGCGTGTGGCTGCGCAAGCGAGCCAGCGGAACGCAACGCTACGGTCTTGTCGTTTCCTCGAATGCGCAACGGCTTCGTCCTTACGCAGTGCACGCAAAAGCCCCGGTGAACCCGGTGCACTGGTGGCTCGCCTCCAAAAGCGATGTGCGATCCTCTTATTACCTTGAAGACGTCGGTACAGAGTTTATGGTGCAGGGGCTTGAACTCGACTGGGCAGGCATTGTATGGGATGGTGACTTCCGCTATTCACCCAAAGGCTGGGGCCATTGGAACTTCAAAGGCAAAAAATGGCAGCGGGTAAAGCAGCCGCCGAATCAGGCGTATCTCAAAAACGCCTACCGCGTCCTGCTGACGCGGGCGCGGCAGGGGATGGTGGTGGTGGTTCCAGAGGGAGACGCCTCGGACCCTACCCGCAAGAGCGAGTTCTACGACCCGACCTTTGAGTATCTCAAGGGGCTCGGGTTACAGGAGTTGTGATCCAGTGGGCCGCTCTCTAAATATGGATCGGCGCAGATAAAGGCCTAGAGATTTCTTTGGCAAGTTCTGCACTGGTCGTTCAGACACGTCCACAAGTTTCCGATGTGACTATCGAACCCCGCGTCGCGCATCGTTCGCGTCGGCGCATTGTGACGACGCGCATTCATTCACTTTCGGAGACCTGAGCATGTCCACTGTCATTCCATCCAAACCCCTCGAAGCCATCTCGTTCTTTGAAGCCCATGTGCCGGTCTGGCAGGCAGTGGCTGTGCAAATAGGCTTGTCTGCGACGACCGTGACGCAGATTGACAACGCGACGAAGGCGGCGCGGACGGGGTATGAGAATCAGCAGTCTGCGAAGTTTGCCGCGAAGACGGCGACGCAGGCGTACAACGGGCTGGTGGCGGCGATGCGCGAGGTGGGCGGCGACGGGGTGCGGACGATCAAGGCGTTCGCGGACAGCACGAACAACCCGAGCGTCTACAACCTGGCGCAGATCCCCGCTCCCTCGGCGGCTACGCCCGTCGCGCCGCCCACCGAGCCGACCAACTTCCGCGTGGAGCTGACGAGCGAGGGCGGCATCATGATCTCGTGGAAGAGCACCGGCAGCAGCGGCGGGTACTACTCCGTCAGGCGCAAGCTGGCGGGCGCGGGCGCGTTCACGCTCATCGGCAACACGGGCAGCAAGACGTTCGTCGATACGACGCTCGCGCAGGGCACGACGGGCGCGACGTACATCATCCAGGGCTTCCGCGGCCAGACCGCCGGCAAGCCCAGCGAGCAGCTGACGATCCAGTTCGGCGTTGCCGGGCCGGGGTTCTCGGTGGGCGGCGGGAACGCTGATGAAGCCGCGAACTCGACCACCGTTGAGAAGACCAAGACGGTGAAGATGGCGGCGTAAGGGAAGAAGTGGCCAAGTGACGGAGAGAGAGATTGAATGCGGGCGTCTGGCGTGGGCCGGGCGCCCGCTTTTCTTTTCCGCTCTTTCCCAGTGCCCATTCCCCCGCTTGCCCCTGCCTCCGTGTTTCCGAGGTTAAGAATCCTGATCCTGACACGCCTGCCGCGCATCTTCCGCATGGAGTCGCAGGGGGGCCGGGCTTGCCGCGTGATCGCGGGGCTTGCGGCCCCTTGTGTTGACTGGAGAAGACTCATGTTCAAGGCATTTGTGGCGGCGATTGCGGTGCTCATCGGCAGCGTTGGCCTTGTAGCCCCCGTGCAGGCGGGCGGCGGTGGTGGTGGTGGCAACAGTGGTGGTGGGCAGCGCACGGAGGTGCGGATGGAGGCCCGGATGCGCGCGGGCTCGACAGAGTCCAAGGTCGCCTATCGCAACCGCGTCGAGGGCTCGCGCGTCGAGAACAAGATCCAGGCGGAGGTCCGCCGCGGCACGCCCAACAGCAACTACGCGGTGTTCGTGAACGGCGTGCAGGTCGGCACGATCCGCACCAACAGCTTGGGCAACGGCCAGATCGAGTTCCAACGCAACGTGCCGACGCTGCGCGCCGGCACGGTGGTGGCGGTAGGATCGATGGTGGGGACGCTGCAGGTGGTGCGGTAAGGCATCGCCGCGCCGCGTAAGGCTCTTTGAAGTTTCTAGAGGGGCGTGCAGCGAAAGCTGCACGCCTTCTTTCGCGGGACCCTTGGGCGGAGATGTAGTGGCGGGGCACCAAGCGCGGATTGCCGCGGGCAGGCGGCGTTGCGACCGCACACCGCCAGTTGTGGTTGATCGTGGTTTCGCTATTCTGGGTCCATGAATCACCGGCTCTATGCGTTGCTTGTGTGCATGCTGGGGGTGTGCGTGCTTGGGTCTGCCGCGGTGGCGGCGCAGGATGTGCGGGGCGAGCTGACGCGCGGCGTGCGCCAGATTGCCGCGCCGGGGGTGCCGGGGCCGCTGGTGGTGTGGGGGAAAGATGCGACGGTCGTGTGCGTTGCCCAGAGCGGCAAGAAGACGGTGCTGCCGGTGGTTGCCGCGGCGGCGATGGGGAAGGGGCGGGTGGTTGCGTTCGGGCATACGGGATATCTGGATGCGGGCGCTCTGGAGGTTGGTGATACCGGCGTGCTGATCGACAATGCCGTGCGCTGGGCGGGTGGCGGCGCGAAGGGGCCGCGTGTGGGCGTGATCAATAACGCGGGGTTCGCAAACGCGCTTCTCGCCCGCGGCGTTGCCGCGACGGCGCTGGGCAAGTCCTGGGAGAACGACCTGGCGGGTATCGATGTGGTGTGCAGCGGCCAGGGCGCGCTGAGCGCGGAGCAGGAGCGTGCCCTGCGGGGGCATGTCAGCGGCGGCGGCGGCCTGCTCTACGCCGGGCTCGGATGGGGCTGGCTGCAGGTGACGCACAGCAGCGACATCCGCGAGCACCCCGGCAGCAGGCTGCTGCGCGAGTGCGGCATTGCGTGGTCGGAAGGCACGCTGCAGAAGGACAGCGAGGGCGGGTTTTCCGTCGCCGATGCGCTTCCCGCGGCCGCTCATGCGGGCATCGCGCTTGAGGCGCTGGAACGCGGCGACGCTGGCGAGGATCTGGAGCAGGCCGCGGCGGTGCTGACCGACGCCGTGCGCACGCTGCCCGCCGATGAGCCGGTGCTGATTCGCCGCTGCCGCGGGCTGCTGGAGAAAAAGAGCCCGGCCATCACACCAGGCCCTAAGTCGCCGCTGCGGGCGAAGCAGGGACTGGAGCGGGCACTGCTGGCGCTCGAGGTGGAGATGGAGCGCGACCTGCCCGCGGACAAGGTGAAGGCGCACCCCGCCGTGGCACTCTTTCCCGGCCCGCTGCCAGCGAACGCGCCGCGCATTTTTCGCGAATTCGAGATTGATCGCACGATTCCTGGCTGGCATTCAACCGGCCTCTATGCGCCGCCGGGCGAGACCATCGTCGTGGCGACCGCACACCACCTTGATCTCAGGGGATGCGGCGTGCGTATCGGCTGTCACACCGATCACCTCTGGCATCTCGATCAGTGGCAGCGTGTGCCGGACATCTCGCGCCATTGGGACCTCGGCCCGATCAACCACATCGCGAGCCCGTTTGGCGGGCTGATTTATATTGAAGTTGGCGCCTCCGCCGCACCGCACAATAACCCCGGCAGCGACAACAGCGTTTTGCACGTCACCATTTCAGGGGCCGCACAGGCACCCCGCTTTGTCCTGGGTGAGACCACGCGTGAGCAGTGGCAGCAATCCCGCTCGGCCCCCGCCCCCTGGGCCGAGCTCGAAACCCGCAAGATCATCATCGCTGTGCCCTCATCCAGCATCCGAACGCTCGACGACCCCGATGCCCTCATGCTGTTCTGGGACAAGATCAGCGATGCGCACGCTACGCTTGCCGCCATCCCGCTCGAGCGCGCCCGGCCGGAGCGGTATGTCGCCGATGTGCAGATCAGCGCGGGGTATATGCATAGCGGCTACCCGATCATGACTCACCTCGATGCCGCGGACGCGATGACGTCGCTGGAGAAGCTGCGCATGGGATCGTGGGGGCTGCTGCACGAGCTGGGGCACAACCACCAGTCGGGGGACTGGACCTTTGAGGGCACCGGAGAAGTCACCTGCAACCTCTTCGCCCTGCACGCCATCGACACCATCTGCACCCCGGGCGAGCACCACCGCGGCCATGACGCCGTAGACAGCCCACCCGATGTCCGGGCGTACATGGTGCGGGGCGCCATGTTTGACGAATGGAAAAAGCAGCCGTTTCTGGCGTTGCAGATGTACGTTCAGATGCAGAAGGCTTTCGGGTGGGAGCCGTTCAAGCAGGTGTTCGCCGAGTACCGCGGCCTGACGCCTGAGGCCAGACCGAAGACGGATGATGCCAAGCGGGACCAGTGGCTTGTTCGGTTCAGCCGCGCGTGCGGGCACAACCTCGGGCCGTTCTTTGAGAAGTGGGGGGTGCCCACAAGCGAGGCGGCGCGCCGCTCGATCGTGGAGTTGCCGGGATGGATGCCGGAAGAGCTCCGTGACGACGCATCCGGCAAGTGACCCGGGGTATCTGCCGCGGCTTTGCGAACACAAAACGAGAACGGGCGTCCGGCTTTGCGCCTGACGCCCGTGAAAGGCTGGAAGCTCAACGAGACGGATCAGCGGCGGCGACGGCGACCAACCATTGCGCCAACGCCGAGGAGCGCCAGCGAAGACGGAGCGGGCACCACGTTGAAGCGGTTGTAGTTCTCGTAGCCGATGCTGGTGGTCTCAAAGCCGGGGTTGGCACCGGCGTTGATCGCGCCGCCGGGCAGGGACTCGTTGCTGCCGAAGCCGCTGTCGCCGCTGTAGGTCGCGAAGAAGTTAAAGCCGCCCACGATGCCCAGGCTGGCGAGGGGGATGGAGTACTCGCGGAAGGAGGGGGCGTTGCCGGTGAAGGTGCCGTTGAAGTCAACGAAGTTGAGGGCGTTGGGGGCGGCGGTGGTCTCGAAGGTGACGATGCCGAAGCTGCCGATGACGATGCCGAAATCGCTGAGGAAGCCGGTGGGGAAGGCGTCGTCGGCGTTGACGCTGATTTCGGAGATCGCGCGGCGGCCGCCATCGCCGTTGTCGCTCATGCCCGCGTCGTTGAAGCCGCCAGCGCGGGTGTCGAGCTGGATGCCGACGAGGTCGTTGAGGTTGCCGCCGGGCTGGAACCCGATGAACAGGTTCGTGCCGTCGGACTTCATATAAAGCGAGGCTGCGCCGAGCGTGCCGCCGAAGCCGCTGCCACCGCCGGTGAAGACGTATGAGTTGCCGGGGCCGTACTCGTTGGGGCTCAGGACGCCGTCAACGGTTGCGCTGCCCACGCCGGTGTCGGTCTGCGTGGTGACAAGGCCCGCGGAGGCGACCGAAGCCAGACCCGCGGCAACAAACAACGAAACGGTGAAAAGGCGCATGGGATCTCTCTCCTCAAATGAAAAAACGTCTTTGGCCCCGCGGCCGGGTGTCTCTCGGCTGAAAGTGTAGCGATGTAAACGCTTTCCGCAAGGAAAAACCGCTGTGGAACCACGGAAACGTACCCCCGAGGCGCAATAAAAACGGGGCCCGCGATGGGCCCCGGAGGGTGGCAAGAAGTCCGGTCAGGACTTGGAAGATTCGCCAAGGGCTGTCGGGCGTGTCAGGAACCCGCCCGGGCCGCGATCAGCAGTTGCCGCCAGCAAGGACGCGGAAGAAGGACTCGATGTCGGCATCGGTGCCAGTGTCGCCGTCGCCGTCGAAATCGGCGCCGCCGGGGAAGCAGGTGGCACAGCAGTTGCCGCCAAGGCATGCGAAGAAGGCCTCGATGTCAGCATCGGTGCCGGTGTCGCCGTCGCCGTCGAAGTCGGCCGTGCCGCAGACGGGCCCGCAGGAGAGCGGGGTAACGTTGAAGAGCTGGAAGGCGGTGATGGTGCCGGTATCCGCACCGGCGTTGTCGGACACAGTGAGGGTCCAAGTGCCCGCCATGCTGGAACCGTTGAACACATCAAGGGAAGGGGAGGGACGGTCGGCGGAGCCGGCGCCGGAGGGGTGGTAGGTGCCGGTAGGCAGGTCGTGGGTGGTGACGTTGGTCGCGACGGCCCAGAGGTCGGCGGAGGCTGTGTTGAGGAACACGTTCTGGCCGACAAAGTTGTCGTTGTAACCGACGGTGGAGGAAACCGGCACGCCGGCGCGGTTGATCAGGTCAACGGTGTTGGAGCCATTGCTGAGCGTCATGATGATGTCACCCATCCACGTGTGTGTCAGGCCGACGCGAACGCCCAGGTTGGAGATCGTGCCGCTGCCCGAGGGGATCGTGACAGACACAGAGGCAGTGCCCGGGGTGTTGTTCGCGAAGTCCGGGATCGAGACGGGGAAGGAGGCCGTGCTGCTGAAGACGGGGCCCGTGGCACCGTTGCAGTCAGAGCCGTTGCCGTTGTAGGTGCCGCCCTGGCCCGCGCAGTTGAAGGCGGAAAGATTGCTGACGCAGGAGCCCGCGATGCAGCAGCTGCCAGTGGGAGCCGCGGAGAGCGTGAGGGAGATGGAGCCGGAGCTGGAACGGGCCTGAGCATCCAACACCGAGAAGGGAAGCGAAACGACACCCGCGGAGAGGGGCTGGGGAAGGTTGGCGTTGAAGCTGAAGATGTTGTCGTTGCCGGTCACGTCACCGTGGGTGCCGTCGTCGTAGAACTGCTGGGTAGAGCTGCCGTTGATAGCGGACAGGTTGCCCGTGACGGTGATGCCCGTGCTGGTGGGGTTCGCAGCGGGGCTGACGGTGACGGTCAGGAGGGTGCTGGTGGTGATCTGGGCGGTCGACGGGGTCGCGATGCCATTGCCCTGGGGCACGGTGGGGGACGCGACGGTGAAGGAGTACCAGGCGACCTCAAAGGGGTTGGCGCGGGAACCCGTGCCGGTGACCGTGACGACGCCGTCACTGGCCGTCATGTTGGCCGTGGGGTAGTTTGTGGTTGTGCTCTGCGCGACCACGTTAGGGAAGTCGAGCACATTACCTGTGCGGAACGTATCGTCCGCGGGGCTGGGCTGGTTGTTCGCTGTGTTGTAGTTGGAGAGCCCAATGTAGTAGGTGCCGGCGCCGAGCGAACGGGAGATCGCCGTTTCATCCGCATCATCGTGGCCGAAGGTAGCGATTGGGGAGTACGTTGAGTCGTACACCCACCAATCGGTGTCGAGGGCGGTCGCGGTGGCAGCGTCGGGACGCACGGAGACATTGCCGGGCTGCAGCGTGCCACCGGCCATGGTGATCGGAGTAACGGTGCTGCAAGTGAGCGACAGGGTGTAGTCCGTGGTGGAGGAGGCCGTGCCGGTGATCGCCACGTACATGTCCTGCTGAGCGCCGCTGGAGCCCGTGCCGTACCACTTGATGATCTTGGTGGTGCCCACGGTCGTCGCGGTTGCAAACGATGCATCCGTGCCTGCGTTGATGTTGCCGGTCGTCTGAGTGAGCCCGCGGAGAGTCATCGTCTGGAGGGGGGCGGCCGCGCCGGAGGTCATCGTGAGCGTGTACAGCGTCAGCGCGCCGTTGCCGGTCGTGCGGATGCGGAAGTAATCGGCCGAGGCCGGCCCCGGGACCGTCGTGCTGGTGCCGGTGGTGTTGCCGGTAATGGTGTCTCCGCATGCCATCGCGACAAGCTGGGCCTGCGACTTGTTATTGTTATCCTCCACTTCCGGCGTGTTGGCGGCGCCGGCCGCCGTTGCAATAGCAAGGGCCGCGGAAATGGAAGTAAACTGTGACAGCAAACGCAAGTTGCTCATAAACCTCTCCCTCGAATACTGTGGAAATAATGCGAGTCATCGGACTCGACATGCCTCTTGATGGCGATAAACCGTACCACGGCTGCGGCCACGTCGTCAAGCACATCGTGCGTTTGCGGGCGTCATTTCGAGTGGCAGCTACCGTCCGGACCCCGCACTCCACGCTCGGGTATCAAACGCAGCCCTCGCCGGCTCATGCTGCCATGGATGCATCGGTCGGGGCCATGAGGTACGACGACCACGGGCGTCGGTCCGGATAATACCCAACCGGATTGTATCGTCTGCTTCTACGGCGCCAGGCGGGAGGGTTAGGCGGAATGACCAGCGGTCTGCGGCGCGGGTGATCTCGATGTTTGTTGGTGGGGGGGCGAGCTCGGGGGGCATGAGGGGGCTTTGGGGAGTTTCGTTGGTGACCTTGCCCGTCAGGTCTATGCGGAGGACGGCGGTCGGGCGGGAAGCGGGGCCGACGTAGACATGGACAGCCTCGCGCTCGAGTGAGGCCAGGTCGGTGAAGCCGGGGGCCATGCGGGCTTCAACCAGCAGTTCCCAGCGCCGGGATTCGGAAGAAACGGGCGGCGCGGCAGGGTCTGGCGGGGGGCGGTGCAGGAGGGCTGCGGTGGTCCAGTCTGGGGCGGGGAGGAAGTCAGGAGCGGCGGGGTTGCTGTCGGTCCAACGGCGCATGTTGAAATCGCGCATCAGGGGGCCGATGGAGAAGCCCGGGGGCGTGATGGGGATGCGGGAACTGAGGACGTTGAGCTGCGTGCTCCAGCGGCCCACGTGGGCGGTGAGCGCGGTGGTCACGACCTGGGAGATAGTGGACGCCGGAGCCGGGACGAGCAGCTTGAGCGTGGTGAGCGAAAGGAGCGGGTGGAAGTCGCTGTCGGGGTGGTCTGCGAAATCGAGCCAGGCGCGGCTGGCATGATCGGTCAGGTTGGTGAAGCCGATGGCGGCGATGATGGTCTGACGGCTGTCATCGAGCAGCCCGCCATCGTCGATGATCCATGCCGCGCCGCTTGGCTGATCGGCGAGCCACGCTTCGGCGAGTTCGGACCTGCGCTGCGGTGAGAGGTCGGGGTCGAGCAGGTTTGAAAGAAGGCGGTCGAGCGCGGTGTGATCGGCATTCCAGGCGGGGGCGTAAATGCTCGCGCCGAAGTCAACGACGCTGGCGAGACGCTGCTTGAGGCGCCAGGCGAGTTCGGGATTCGCGGCCCATGTCCATGCGAGGGCGACGCGCCAGCGGTCTTCGTTCTGCCGCGCGATGGCCTCGATTGCAGGGTCGGCGAAGGGGATGACGTCCTCGTGCGGGGACACGGCGTTGAGGCCGTCGGTTAGCAGGCGGAAGCGCCAGCGTGTGAGCGGGCTGAGGGATTCATCGCGCACGCGGCTGAGCAGCGAGGGGTCTTCCAGCAGGGGTTGCTCGGCGACGGGCTTCCAAGGGTCAAGCAGGGGTTCGGACGCTCGCTGATTGGGGGCCGGGAGCAGCGTGATGCTGGGGAGCCAGTTCAGGGTGTAGGCCGCGCCGTTGATGTGCAGCGTCCTGGCCTGTGAGTCTTCGGGGGTTTCCACAACGATGATGACGGGGCCGACGCCCTGGCGATCGCGGGTGATCTGCGTGGTGCGCCACGCGCCCGGAGGTGGCAGCCAGCCTTCAGCGCCGGCTTCTGATGCTGGATAAGTCACCGCGACGCGGTACGCGGCGGCGGGAAGTTTGTGGCCATCATCGAGCGTGACGTCGAGGGGAAGGGAAACTTCGCGGGTTTGCGCCGGCAGGGTGATGATGAGGCGTGATGCGCGGAAGGCGTCAAGACGGGGCATGACCTCGCGCGTGATGGGGGCTGGTGCGTGCTCAGGAGTGCGGGCGTGGTGCGAGCCGCAGGAGGCGAGGGTGAGGGTGGTTGCCGCGATGATGGCGGCGAAGGGAAGCGAGAACCTGCGTGTGCGGCGCGGGAGGGAGCTCAAGGGGCCTCCAGCGGCAGGGTGCTGACGAGGTTTGAGACGATGGCGTCGGCGGAAACGCCTTCGGCGTGGCTCTCGAAGTTGAGGATGAGGCGGTGGCGCAGGGCCGGTGCGGCGACAGCGCGGATGTCGTCGGTTGAAACGACGGGGCGGCCATCGAGCAGTGCTCGACACTTTCCGGCGAGGACGAGGGCCTGAGCGGCGCGGGGCGAGGCGCCCAAGCGGACGTACTTGTTGACGAGCGGCGTTGCGAAAACGGCCCCGGGTGTGGAGGCTGATGGGTGGGTGGCAAGGACCATGCGAACGGCATAATCCTGCACATGCGGGGCGATGGCAACCCGACGGACCAGGCGTGCGTGCGTGAGGATGGCGGGGGCGTCAAGCACCGGTTGAAGGTCCGCGGGAGCGGCGGTGGTGGTTCGATTCAGGATCTCTGAAAGCTCAGCGCGGGCCGGGTTGGTTGAGAGGAGCTTGAAGAAAAAACGGTCGAGCTGCGCCTCTGGGAGTGGGTAGGTGCCTTCCTGCTCAATTGGGTTCTGCGTCGCGAGCACCATGAAGGGCTCGGGGAGCGCGTGGGTTGTGCCGCCCACAGTGACGGTGCGTTCCTGCATGGCTTCCAGCAGAGCCGCCTGGGTCTTGGGGGTGGCGCGGTTGATCTCGTCGGCCAGCACCACCTGGCCGAAGATGGGGCCGGGCTGGAAGGTGAATCGCCGCTCGCGGCCGCCCCTGCCGTCATCGAACTCGGCGACGATGGTGGTGCCGGAGATGTCGGCGGGCATGAGGTCGGGCGTGAACTGGATGCGTGCGAAGGAGAGGTTGACACAGCGGGCGAGGGTCCGCACCAGCAGCGTCTTGCCGATGCCGGGGACGCCCTCGAGCAGCACATGCCCGCCGACGAACAGGCAGGTCAGGACGCCATCGACGATGTCGGTCTGGCCGACGACGGCGCGGGCGATCTGGGCTTTGATGGCGGCGTAGTCGGCGCGGAACCGTTCGGCAGCCGCGAGGACAGCCTCGGGCGTGGAAGGCTCGCTTGCCTGGGTTGTGGATATGGAGGGGACCGCGGGGTCGGGCTGGGCCATGGGGAGGGCATGGTACCCGCGCGCAACGACACCGGGACGGGCCCTGCCGCGCGGCAGCCATGGGCGACCTGCCGGGGGGCGACCTGCGGGTGGGCTACTTGTCTGCGATGTTGAGTGAGCGGCCGGCGGCGCGCTTGCGGTTGATGAGCTTGCGACCGTTGACGGTCTTCATGCGGGCGCGGAACCCGATGGAGCGCTTGCGCTTGATGCGGCTGGTGCGGTGTGGATAGTGCATGGAGCAGGACCTCTAGACGGGGAATTCCGGGTCGAGAGGATAGACACCCGGGCCGCCCTCGGCCACTGTGGGGGCGGGTGTATGGTCCGTAAACCACTGATTGGGGGGTTTGCAGGGGAGATGACTGCCGCGGAGGACGGCTGGGTGGTACATTGGGGCGACCCCTCGGGAAGCCGGGGGGAACGCCCGCAGCAGCGCTTTCGCTTTCGGGCCGCCCCCCATGCTCGTGGCTGGGGATGGCGGCGTGCAAGCGGCAGCCCTGCGCCGGCGCCGGAACTCGATTCATGGATGAGGCGCTGCGCGAGCGTGCGGAGGCGATTGTCGGCCACCGTTTCAAGGATGCGGCGCTGCTGGACCTGGCGCTCCACCATGCCAGCACGGCGGATACGCCGTTGTCGTCTAATGAGCGGCTTGAGTTCCTGGGCGATGCCGTGCTGGGGATCGTTGTGTGCGACCTGGTGTTCCGGCGGTACCCGGCGCTGCGCGAAGGCGATATGACCAAGATCAAGTCGCGGGTGGTCTCGCGGGAGATGTGCGCGGTGATCGCGCAGCGGCTGGGGCTGGATGCGCTGCTGGTGTTGGGCAAAGGGATGCAGGGCGGGACAGCGTTGCCGGCATCGCTTGCCGCGGCGGCGCTGGAGGCGGTGATCGGTGCGGTGTACCTCGATGGCGGCATGGACGTGGCGGCGGGCTTTGTGCGGCCGCTGGTATCGGACCTGATCGACAAGGCGGCGAACAGCGGGCATCAACAGAACTTCAAGAGCGTGCTGCAGCAGCACGCACAGCAGGCGTTCGGGCAGACCCCCATGTACCGCACGCTGGACGAGCAGGGACCCGACCACAGCAAGTGTTTCAAGATTTGCGTGGATATCGGGGGGCGACGGTTTGAAGGGTGCTGGGGTCAGACGAAGAAAAAGGCTGAGCAGGAGGCGGCGCTGGCGGCCCTGAAGGAACTGGGCGTGATGCAGGAGGGCAGCGAGGGCGAGCTGCGCCTGGTGATGGGGGCGTGATCAGAACAGGATGCGGAAGCCGAGGGTGATCACGATGTTGGTCTCCGGGCGGTCGTCGACATCCTGGTATACCGGCACACCAATGGAAGCCTCGAGCGCGAAAGAGCGGGCTTCATAAAGGATGCCGGGACCGAAGAGGAACTCGACATTGCCGGCGGTTTCGTACAACCCGTTGAGCTCTAGCGTGAGGTATGTTGCCGCGGTGACATCGGCGGTATAGGTCTCGGGCGAAAGGCGGAAGAGGTACGCCGTGTCGGACCGGACGGCGTTTGATGGTCCGTCCCCGGGCCGGCTGTTGAAGTCGTCGCCCCCGGTGTTGAGCTTGAACTGGAGCGACTGGTTGAGGCCGTGCCGCCCGCGGATGGCAGTCATGACCGCGCCGGCGAAGGGATCGAAGGAGTGGCTCCCCAGGTCTCCGGTGCCTGTGGGAAGCTCAACGCCGCCAAAGAACGCGAGGCGAACCGAGTCTACAGGGCTCGTATCCCACTGAAAGGGCCGCCACTTGAGGCTGATGGCGGCATCTTCCGTGCCAAAGAGCGTTTCCTCATCGCCGCTGGTTTGCTGGTCCTCGAAGCTCAGCGCCACGGGCAGGTCGCCGGTGATTGAGAGATTGCGTGTGATGCCGTAGGTGAGCGAGGTGCTCGCGATGAAGCGGTTGATGTCGCGGTCCTCGGGCCCGGGATCGCTGCCATAGTGGATGTATTGCAGCTTCTGGCGCAGGTACCACGCACCCGCCGACGGCTGCGTCGCGGCAGGCGTGTTGGTGGCTTCCTGAGCCCACGCGCCGGCGGTGATGCACAGAAACAGCAGCACGCCCAGCCAAGATGTTTCAGTCTTCATGGCACGCGCACCTCGGTCAATGTGAAGCCGCTCTTGTCAACGGCGTCCGCAAGCTGGGCACGGGTCACTGTTGAACCGGGCGCGAGCTTGATGGTGACCGCGCCGGTGCCCATGTCCACATCCGCGGACGTGATGCCCCGGATGGAGAGCAACTGCTTGTCGACGTTCGAGGCGCACAGCGGGCAGCTCATGCCGTGAACGATCAGGGTTGCGCTGCTGGAAGCAATCGGAACGGTGTCGGCCGGGCTGTTGACCACGGGGGTGCGTTGGGCGCAGCCGCTTGCAAGCACGAGGGGGAGGGAAAGGACCATCAGGCGAACAGCGCAAGGAAGATTGAACAACCGCATAGGGGTTCTCCGCAGTCGGCGCGGCAGCACATGGCGGCGCGGGCGCCGAACAGATATTTCGTTGAATGAGAAAACGCTTCAGACGCCGGGGGCGGGTGGCGGGCTACACCACGAGCGCGCAGTGCTGGCGCAGGAGCGATGTCGCGGGGGCCGGAGGACGGTGAACGCGGGCCCAGCGGGGCGAATATGCCGCGCCACTCTCCATCGGCACGATCTGTGGCCAGGAGAGCACGGCAACTACCGGCGGCATGGCAAGGTTGATGACGGGGTTGGCGGGGGCCGACCAGTTTTCAGGCTCGTAGCAGCCGCAGGAATCGGTGTCGTGCCGGCACGGGGAAGCCGGGGTCTTTGGGGATGACGTGCATGCACAGCAGGCGTGCGAAGGGGCCGAAGCCACGGAGGGCACCGGCACGCACATGCAGAAGGGGAGCCACAGCACCACCCGGAGGGTGAGCAGGACCCGGATTGTCATGGCGAGTGGCCCCATTGAGGCAGGATTCTACCCCTGAGAGG
This sequence comes from Phycisphaerales bacterium, assembly GCA_038260025.1. GTDB lineage: Bacteria > Planctomycetota > Phycisphaerae > Phycisphaerales > UBA1924 > JAEYTB01. The sequence continues at coordinate 140,719 of JBBSOF010000003.1, read as the reverse complement.
GAATGGCTGGCACACCGGTTGAAGCCACGGGTTGGCAAGGGTCGATAACTGATCCCATGCAATCTACAGCGCTGTTCCGGGATGAGTGTCCAGAGCCGGCCTTCGTGACGGCGGTTTACGGCACGAAATATGCCGCTTTCGTGGCTCCCCTGCTCGAGTCGATCCGGCGTGCCGGGTACGGGGAGAGCGGCAACGTGCAGGGGCTGGTGCTCCACCAGGACCTGCCCGCCCGCGAAGTCGCGGCTTTGGCGCGGGCGTACCCAGAGTTCGAGTTTGCTCCGCATGACTTGCCCACGGGCACGGACATCATGCACGCGATCCCTCGGAAGTTTCATGCATGGGCGGAAGGTGCACGCCGCTTTGTTGATCGCCCGGTGCTGTTCATGGACTGCGACACGCTGCTGATGAAGCCGCTGGAAGACTTCTTTGATGGCGACTGGGATGTGCTGTACACCTGGAAGGATGAGGTGTTCCCGATCAACACGGGCGTCATGGCAGCGCGGACCGGTGGGGTCGCATCGTTCGTGTTCAGCGCGATGCTGGCGCGGATTGAGCGGGTCATCGCGGACAAGGGCGCGTTCGCGCAGGCGGTCGGTTCCAGCGGTGCCGTGGATCAGCACGCCCTGCGCGAGATCATCGGCTTTTGCAACTATGACGCGACGTTCCACCGCTCGGTGACGGTGGGGGCGGAGACGCGGGAGGTGGTGTTCCGGGGCGAGCCCTGCCGCAGTTTCAACGAAACGAACTGTCGGGCGATTGATGCCGACCTGCGGATTGTTCATTACAAGACTGGCTGGCACCCCATCCTTCTGGAGGGTGCGGAATGGACGAAGAACCGGCCCGAGTCGGCGTGCAGCGAGATGTTCCGCCACTGGCATGAGGTTGAGGAGGGGTCGGCGGCCTATGTGACGGGGACGCTGGTGCGGCAGGGCGCGCGGGGCGCGGTCGAACGCTTTGTAGAGATCGCGGGCGGCTACGAGGAGCGGGGAATCCTGCACAGCGAGATGCTTGCGGTATGCGGGGTGTGCCAAGAACTGGGCGTGGATGTGGTGGTGGAGTCGGGCCGCTGCCGCGGGCAGAGCACGCTGGTGCTGGCAAAGTTCTTTGAGAACACCGGGACGCGGGTGGTGAGCATCGAGATGCTCCGCGATGAGAATGCGGACTTTGCGGAGAAGCGGCTTGCGCCGCACAAGCATGTGGAACTGCTGTACGGCGCGGCAGCAATGGTGCTGCCGGGGATCATGGAGCGGTTCCCTGGGAAGAAGGTTGCGCTGCTGCTCGATGGACCCAAGGGCGTTGAGGCGATCAATCTCGCCCGCGATGCGTTCGCGGCGTACCCGCAGTTGATGGCGGCGTTTATCCACGACATGCGGATCGACACGCCGCAGCGGCCCGCGGTGCTGAAAGAGCCGCTGCGGGCGTTCTTTACAGATGACCCGGGGTATATCGCTGAGTTTGGTAACCTGGATGAGGCGTGCCTGCCGCGGCCCGGTGCGGCGATCACCATGCACACATGGCGGCCCTTCAAGAAGGGGGAGGATGCGATCCCCGCGTATGGGCCGACGCTGGCGGTGCTGCTCGCGCGGCCGGGACGTGTTCGTCAGGCGGCGAAAGCATCGGCGGGGCCTGACACGCGGCCGCAGGGGGCGGTGTCACCGGATCGCGTGCCGAACCGCATGCTGCGCGCCGAGGATTGGAAAGATCCGCGGTATCAGGTGCTGCGGGAGGCGTTCAACACGATCTATCGAGATGAGCTGAAGGGGCAGCCGCACCCATCCCATGCCAAGCGGCCGGAGAAGATCATCACGCATTGGAGCCGCGAGTGGGAGTATCCCTATGCGGTGATCAACAGCGAGGTGAAGCCGGGGATGCGTGTGGTGGACCTGGGTTGCGGCGGGTCGCCGTTGATTCCGTACTTTGTGAAACGGGCTGGGTGCGCCGCGGCGGGGGTGGATATCAACCTCACAAGCACCAGTGGGCACACGTTGCGGGGCTTTGTCGGCTCGCCCTCGACGTTGTTCCCCCAGGTGCGATGGGAGTTGCGGAGCATGGCGGATACGGGGCTGCCTTCGGCTTCGTGGCACCGGGTGTTCTGCATCAGCGTGCTGGAGCATGTAACGGAGGAACTGGCCCGCGGCACGCTGCGGGAAGTCCGGCGGCTGCTTGCGCCCGGCGGGCGGAGCATCATCACGACCGATGTCGATGGGGCGCACCGCACGCTGACGATTGACTTCCGTCGCATCATCCAGTTGGCGAAAGAGGAAGGGCTGTGCCTGCGGGGCGAGGCCGACTTCAGTGTGCCGCCGTCTGATGATCGGCCTGGGACGTATGACGTCGTGGGGATGGTGTTCCAGGCGGCGTGAGAGCAGGGGAACAGACTGGGCGGTAGGTGATGGTGCTAAAGACGGCGACTGGCGGCATTCATTCGGCTTGAACGTGCGTCTGGAACGGTGTCGCCATGCGACACACGTCCAAAGGCCGGTCGAAGCCCCGTCAGCGATCACTCAAGGCCACTCCCGCACGCGCGGCGAACGGACGGCGGGCGGGCGGGGGCCCGCTGGTGGAGCCGATCCCGCCGTTTCCGCGCCAGCATCAGGATAAACCCGGGATGGAATGGAAGCTGCGGCCGCGCCCGCGGTTTGAGGCTCCGCACTACCGGCCTGCGGGCAAGTTGATGAACAAGGTGGCGCTCATCACAGGCGGGGACTCGGGGATCGGGCGGGCGGTTGCGGTGCTGTTTGCCCGCGAGGGGTGTGATGTCGCGATCAACTATCTGCCCGTGGAGCAGCGGGACGCTGAGGAAACGCGGCAGGCCGTTGAAGCGCACGGGCGCGAGTGCCTGCTGCTGCCGGGGGATCTTCGCACGGCGGCGTTCTGCCGCGGGCTGGTGACGAAGACTGTCAAGCACTTTGGCGGGCTGGACATCCTTGTGAGCAATGCGGCATGGCAGAACCGCAAGGAGTCGGTGCTCGACGTCACCGATGAAGAGTTTGACCGGACGTTCAAGACGAACGTGTACGCGTACTTCTGGCTGGTGAAGGCGGCGGTGCCGCAGATGAAGCCGGGCTCGTCGATCATTGTGACGAGTTCGGAGACGTCGTTCGAGGGGCCCGAAGAGTTGCCCGACTATTCATCGACCAAGGGCGCGATCAACACACTGACGAAGAGCCTGGCGCGGCAGTTCATGGACAAGGGCATCCGGGTCAACGCCGTTGCGCCCGGGCCGGTGTGGACGCCGCTGAATCCTTCTGACCGTGGTGTGGATGCCAAGCGCGTGTCGAAGTTCGGGAGCGGGAAGTTGGGGCCGCCTATCGGCCGGCCCGCGCAGCCGGAGGAGCTTGCGCCGGCGTATGTCTTTCTCGCTTCGGAAGCGGATTCGAGCTACATCGGGGGGCAGGTGCTTCGCGTGATGGGTGGGAAGCCATCGGGCGGTTGAGGCGTTGGGGCAGGTTGGGGCGTGGTCTGCGGGCCGCTTCAGCGGGTGTTCATAACGCGCTTAGGCGTCGGGTGAAATGCTCCAGATGGGTTCGCATCGTGGGATTGCATGGGTGGGAATAACGCACATGGGACGACCAATCTGGAAGGGCAGTATCTCGTTTGGGCTGGTGACGATTCCGGTCACGCTGCACTCGGCGGAGAACCGGGCGGAGGAGTTGCACTTCACGCTGCGCGACAGCCGCGACCAGGCACGGATTCGGTACAAACGGGTCAATGAGAACACGGGTGAAGAGGTTGCGTGGGAGGAGATCAAGAAGGGGTATGACGCGGGCGATGGCAAGTTTGTGATGCTTGGTGATGAGGACTTCAAGCAGGCAGCGGTTGAGAAGACGCAGACCATCGAGATTGAGGACTTTGTGGGGCGCGATGAGGTGGACCACGTCTACTTTGACAAGCCGTACTACCTGGTGCCCACGAAAACGTCTGAGCATGTGTACAGCCTGCTGCGCGAGGTGCTGAAGCGGACCAACAAGATCGGCATCGCACGGGTGGTGCTGCGCACGCGTCAGTATCTTGCGGCGGTAGTGTCCGAGGAAGGCGCACTGGTGCTGAACATCCTGCGGTTTCATAAAGAGATCGTCGCGCCGTCGGAGTTGGGGCTTGACGAGGTGGCGGAGCGGGGCGGGAAGATGAAGCCGCAGGAGATCGACATGGCCGAGAGGCTGGTGGAGGCCATGACCACGAAGTGGAAACCGGAGAAGTACCGCGATGAGTACCACAAGAAGCTGATGGCGTGGATCAAGAAGAAGATCGCGAAGGGGCAGCTGGAAGAGGCGGAGCCGGCTCCGGATGTGGAGGAGGAAGATGCGCCGGCGCCGATCAACATCATGGAGCTGCTGAAGCGCAGCCTGCCGGGGAAGGCGGCGCCGGGTCGGAGGGCGGCGGGCGGCGGGCATACGAGGACGGCCAGCCGCGGCGATGGCCGGGTGAAGAAGACGACACCGCGGCGGAAGGCGAGTTAGGAAAACACGCGGCGCATGGGCGGAGGAGTGAGAGGTGGCGAAGCGAGCGAAAGGGACTGGCGCGAAGAAGCCCACACGCAAAGCGACTGCGAAGAAAAAGGGCCGGGCCACGGCAACGCGCGGGGCGACGAGCCGGGCGAAGCGGGGGACGAAGGGCGGATCGCTCAAAACCTACAAGCAGAAGCGGCGGTTTGGTGTCACGCCCGAGCCGGGTCCGGTTGTGACAAAGACCGATTCGGGGCGGCTGTACATCATCCAGAAGCATGATGCTTCACACCTGCATTATGACTTTCGGCTGGAGCATGATGGCGTGCTCAAGAGCTGGGCCGTGCCGAAGGGCCCGAGCCTGGACCCCGCGGACAAATCGCTCGCGGTAGAGGTTGAGGACCATCCGGTTGCATACGGCTCGTTCGAGGGGATCATCCCCCAGGGTGAATATGGCGGTGGCACGGTGATGCTGTGGGACCGCGGCACCTGGGAGCCCGAGGGGGATGTGGACGAGGGGCTGCGGAGCGGGATGCTCAAGTTCACGCTGAAGGGTGAGAAGCTACGTGGACGGTGGATGCTGGTGCGGATGTCCCCGCGCGCGGGGGAACGCCGCAACAACTGGCTCCTGCGGAAAGAGTCGGATGATGCGGCGCGGACTGGCGCAAAGGCTGATGTGCGTGTGACGCGCAGCGAGAGCGTGGCGACGGGGCGGACGATGGAGGAGATCGAGGGTGATCGGGATCGGGTGTGGGGACGGCCGGAATCCCGTAAGAAACGCACTGGCAAGGGGAATGGGCAACGCGTGGCTGTGGCACCAGGCAAGCGGCGGACGAGTGTTGCCGGCGCGGGCGTGGCGCGGCCGTTCCCCACGAAGCCAGGCGTCGAACTGGCGACGCTCTTTGATGAGGCGCCGCAGGGGGACGACTGGGTTCACGAGGTGAAGTTTGATGGGTACCGCGTGCTCGCTAAAGTGCGCGGGGGGCAAGCGACGCTTATGACACGCCGCGGCAACGACTGGACGGCGCAGTTTCGCCCTGTGGCGGAAGCGATGGGGAAGCTCAAAGCGAAGGAGGCGGTACTCGACGGGGAGGTGGTCGTCCTTAATGAGGAGGGCAAGTCTGATTTTCAGGCGCTGCAGAAGACGCTCAAGGGCGGGGGCTCGCCGCTGCACTACTTTGTGTTTGATCTGCTGTACTTCAACGGCCGGGACCTTACGGGCTTGCCGCTGCTGACGCGTAAACACGCGCTTCGGCAGTTGCTACAGGGGATGCCGGCGCGGTCTGCGGTGCAGTACAGCGAGCACATCGTGGGCGGGGGGAGCCGCGTACATACCGACGCGTGCCGCTTGTCGCTGGAGGGGATCATCTCCAAGAAGGCGGACAGCCTGTATGTCGGGCGGAGGACGACGGACTGGCGGAAGGTCAAGTGCGGCAATCGCCAGGAGTTTGTGATCGGCGGTTATTCGGAGCCCGAGGGCAGCCGCGTGGGCTTCGGCGCGCTGCTGCTGGGCGTGTATCACAAGGGAACGCTGCGGTACTGCGGCAGGGTTGGCACGGGGTTTAGCAACGCATCGCTGCGGGGGATGCTCACGCGCATGAAGAGGTTGGAAGTGAAGAAGCCCGCGTTCGTGGACCCTCCGCGCGGGGCCGAGGCGCGGGGTGTTCACTGGCTCAAGCCTGAACTGGTAGGGGAAGTGAAGTTCGCGGAGTGGACCGGCGATGGCCACCTGCGGCACCCGGCCTTTGAGGCGCTCCGCGAAGACAAGGACGCATCGCAGGTGGTGCGCGAGCGGCTGGTTCACGATCGGAAGGATTTGGATGAACCGGGGGAGGCTGATGTGCCAACGAAGAAGGTGTCGAAGAAGGCGCGGGTCCCGGGGGGGCGGGCACCTGCATCGAGCAAGGGAACGGCGTCCAGAAAGACTGGTGGAAGGCCGGGGTTTGCCGCGGAGGCGGCGGATGATGGGTCTGTCGCCGGGGTTGCGCTGACAAATCCTGGGCGGGTGCTCTACCCGGAGCAGGGCGTGACGAAGCTGGACCTGGCGCGATATTACGAGGCAGTTGCGGCGTGGGTGCTGCCGCATTTGAAGGGCAGGCCTATTTCGATGGTGCGGTGCCCGCAGGGGCGCGAGAAGAAGTGTTTCTTCCAGAAGCACCTGAAGGATCAGTTGCCTAAGGGTGCGCACGCGGTGCCGATCCGCGAGAAGAACGGCGTTGAGGACTATGTCGTGATCGATACCCTCGGCGGCCTCGTGAGCCTGGTGCAGATGGGTGTGCTCGAGGTACACCTGTGGGGCTGCACAGAGAAGGACATCGAACGGCCCGACCGCATTGTGATGGACCTCGACCCCGGCCCGGGAGTGGAGTGGGGACAGGTGGTTGAGGGGGCGGTGCGATTGCGGCAGAAACTTGAGTCGCTCGGGCTGCAGAGCTTTGTGAAGACCACGGGCGGCAAGGGGCTGCATGTCGTCGTGCCGATCGCGCCGGGGCCGGGCTGGGATGCGGTGAAGGCGTTCACGAAGGTGTTGGCGGACAGCATCGTGGCGGAGGGCCCGGAGCAGTACATCGCCACGATGTCCAAGGCGCAGCGGACTGGCAAAATCTTCATCGACTACCTGCGCAATGGGCGTGGTGCGACGGCGATTGCCCCCTACTCGACCCGTTCGCGCGAGAATGCGACTGTGGCAACGCCGGTTTCATGGGAGGAACTGGAAGCAGGCATCAACCCGCAAGGGTTCACCGTGCGGACGCTCCCGGAGCGGGTCAAGGCGCTGGGCGAGGATCCGTGGGCGAGGCTGCTCAACATGCGCCAGAAGCTGAACCTGGGCGGGGCACGCTGAAAGGCGCTGGCGCGTCAGTTGGGGGAGCCATCGCGAATGCCAAGTGTGGCGACCATGGAGGCTACGGTGGCGATCAGTTCAGCAGGTTCCACGGGCTTCGCGATGTGGGACTGGAAACCGGCGAGGAGGGCGCGGGTGCGGTCCTCTGAACGGGCGAAGGCCGTGAGGGCGATAGCGGGCATATCTCGGGCGCTGCCGGGGTGGCGGGCACGAAGTTCGCGGATCAGCGTGTAGCCGTCCATGCCGGGCATGCCGATGTCGCTGACGATCACGTTGGGCTTGCGGTCCGCAACCACGCGCAGGGCCTCTTCGGCATTGGGGGCGCAGGTGACGGTTGCGCCGCAGTCTCCGAGCAAGCGGGAGATAAGCGCCCGTGCGTCCTCTTCATCATCGACCACAAGGATGGACGTGTTGGCGAAACTGGGGAAGCCGGGATCGACCGGCGTGGTGCCGGATGTCTCGGGGTGGGGCTCGGTCTCATCCGCGGCAGTCTCGACCGCGCGGACCGGTAGCAGCACGCTGAATACGGAGCCCTTGCCCGCGCCCTCGCTGCGGACGTGCACGGAGCCGCCGTGGAGTTCCACGAGGTGCTTGACGATCGAGAGCCCAAGGCCCAGGCCGCCGGTGCGGCGGGTGGAGGAGGAATCGCCCTGGCGGTAGCGCTCGAAGAGTTGGGGCAGCAGGTCGGGCTCGATGCCCGGGCCGGTGTCGGTGATGGCGATCTGCACATACGACGCGACGCGGGAGAGCACGACCTGGATGGTGCCGCCGCGGGGCGTGAACTTGACAGCGTTGGAGAGCAGGTTCCAGACGATCTGCTGCAAGCGGCCGGGGTCACCAGTCACCACGCGGTCCACGGGCTCGACCACGCGGACCAGCTTGAGGCCCTTGGCGTCTGACGCAGGACGGATGGATTCGAGCGCACCCTCGATCACCAGCGGCAGATCAACCGCCTGCACATCGAGGCGGACTTTGCCCGCGGTGATGCGGCTGATGTCGAGCAGGTCGGAGATGAGCTGGCCCTGCTGGCGGGCGTTGCGCTCGATGACTTCCAGGCCTTTGATCACCTCGCTCGGATCATTCAGGTTCTTGCGCAGAAGTGTCGCCCAGCCGAGGATGGCGTTGAGCGGCGTGCGCAGTTCATGGGAGAGGGTCGCGACGAACTCGTCCTTGGCACGCCCGGCACGCTCTGATTCGGCCCGGGCGGCACGCTCACCCTCAAGCAGGTGCTCACGCTCTTCCTCATGACGGCGCTGCTGGGTGATGTCGTGAACTTCGATGACCGCGTAGAGCGGTTTGCCATTTTCAATGACAGGGGTGACGGTGCAGCGGACGGGGAACGTCTCGCCGCCCTTGCGGGTAAAGGTGTCCAGATGATCGCGCACAGGGCGGTTCTCGACAAGGGCAACTTCCAGCGGGGAATCGGCGGCGGGGAAAGCGCTGCCGCGGCTGCGGCGGTGGCCCGTAATCTCGTAAAGCGGCAGGTTGCGGGGGTCCTCACCCTCCCAACCCAGCATGGCCTGTGCGGCGGGGTTGATGAATGTGCAGTTGCCGCGGTCGTCGGTCATGAAGTGGGCGATTGTCGAGTTGTCGGTGACAGTGCGGAGCAGCCCGCGCTGGCGGTCCACCTCGGCGCGCAATCGCGTGAGCGTCCACATGCGCCCGCACTGCTCGGCGAACCACTGGAGCAGGCGGAGGTCACCCTCGGACCATTCACCCGGCTGGTCGCTGTAGACCTCGAGGGCACCGCTGGCGGCTTCGCTAATCCGCATGGGGGCGGCCACGATGGAGCGGATGGACACGCCGGAGGAAAGCGTGGGCGATTCGAGATCTGGGCGCAGGGCCATGTCGGCGAGGAAGCCGGCGCGGTCGCGTGAAATGACAAGGTCTGCGAGGGTCTGGCTGCGCCGCATCCGGCTGGGCGTCGCGGCGACGCCGAATAGTGGACGGATGTCCATCGAGTCGCCCCGGGGCTGCACGATCGCGGCGGCGGTCGCGCGGCCGCCGATCAGTTTCTCAATCGAATCGCCCAGGCAGGCAAGCATCTCACTCTCGCTGCTCTGCAGCACGGAGACCTCAAGAAGATCGTTGAGCGAACGCTCGCGTGCGGCAAGCTGCTCATTGAGTGTCTGGAGCTCTTCAGTCTGGGTGGAAAGCTCTTCGGTCTGCTGCTCAAGCTCCGCGGCCTGCGTCTGGAGTTCCTCGTTCTGCTGGCTGATCTCCTCTTCGTGGGCGGCGAGCTCTTCATTGCTCGCTTCCAACTCGGCGTTGGAGCGCTCGACCTGCGCGATTGTTGCTTCGAGACGAGAAGAAAGCCTGACGACGGCGTGTACCACCCCGGTCGTCAGCAGGATGTTGGCGACCTGCATGCCCGAGAACATGATGCGCTCGGAGAGGGTGTACTCCGCCACGCCGTTGAGGAGCAGCGCGCCCTTGTAGATCGTCATGGTGACGAACAGCACTGCCATGACCCACAGGAGGGTGATGTCGCGCAGCCACAGCCACACCAGCAGCGGGAGCGCATAGGTGAGGGGCACATACTCGTTGGGGTACACAGAGAGTCGCAGGTACGCGGTGGCGGCCACCAGCCCCAGGCACACGAGCAGGCGCATCCAGAGCGGCGAACGGATCGAACCGGTTAGTGAAAGCGGGAAAGCGGTCATGTCTGGCTGTTCTCCGGTTTCTGGTACACGCATGACCCGAGGCGACGGAAGGGGGCCGCGCTGAGCGGACGCTCGGCCTTGCCCACCACCAGCACCCCTCCGGGGCGGAGTCGCTGATCAAGCCGCTTCCACAGATCACTCACGGCGTTGGGCCGGAGGTAGATCGCCACATTGCGGCACAGGATCAGATCGAAGCGGTCGGGCAGTTCTGGGGAGTCCTCGAAGATATCGCCGCGGACCCACTGGCACGCCTTGCGGAGGCTTGCATCAACAACAACGCCGCCATGCGCCGCAGCCACGAAGCGCTCGCGCAAAGGCTCAGGGATCGCGCCCGCGTCCTCCGCGGGGTACACACCGGCACGGGCCACCGCCACCCCATCGCTGCGGCAATCGACACCCCAGAGCGAACTGGCCTGGAGTAAGCCCGCCTCTTGCAGTTGCATCGCCACGGTGTAGAGCTCGCGGCCATCGGAGCATGCGGCGCTGAGCACATCTATGCGGCCACGCTGGGCGTGAAGGGTGGGCAGGAGCGGGGCGAGGGTCGCAAAGACCGGAGGGTCGCGGAAGAACGATGTGACGCCGATCATGAGCGAGCCGAATGCCCGGTCGACATGAGGGCCGTCGGCCTCCAAGGCCTGGCGAGCTTCCTTGATCGTGCGGACCTTCAGGGCCCTCAGGCAGGCCGCTTCGCGGCGATCCATGACGGCTGCGCGGTAACGGGTGGATTCGACGCCGCGCTTGCGGCAGACTGAGCGGAACAAGGCGTCGGCGTGCGGGCGGAGTTGATCATTCGAGGATCGAGCGCGGGGCGCACTTGGGCTCCAGGCAGGAGCAACCCGTTGAGAGGGTGCCGGAAGGTCGCCTGCAAAGACGACGTGACGGAACGACAGAGGTTCACAGGAGTTGGAGGTGGGGCCGTCCATTGAAAGGTGTGAGTCTCTCAGCCGGTTTGAAAGCTCCCCATCAAAAAAATATGAGAAGAAGTTTATTTGTCGAGGCGCGGTCTACGCCCCGTTCCCATGGGCTGCTGAACGGGTTCGCTCATCAGTTTATCGCACCTCGGGCGGCTGCGAATTGATGACTTTCCAACTTTCAACCCGAATTTTCAGGTGGACGCAGGCTGCGCGAAGGGCAGCGGCGAAACTTCGAGGCCCGGGTTGCGCTGGGTGAAGTGACGCAACGCCCATTCATCGGCGAAGAGCACAACCCAGCGGCCATCGCTGTCAGTCGCGAACGTTGCGTCGGAAGGAAGCTCTGGCATCCAGTCTTCTGGCGCGCCATCCTTCCGCCACCAGCGGACCATGGACCAGCGTGAGGGCTCAAGGCGCGAGTCTGCGCCGTACTCGGACTTGAGGCGGTATTGCACAACCTCAAACTGGAGGGGGCCGACGGCCGCGAGCAGGGGCATCTTGACCTGCCCGGTGCCCACATGCAGCACCTGCACGACGCCTTCCTGGAGCAGCTGGTCGAAGCCCAGGCGGAACTTCTTCGAGTTGCCGGGCTGGGGGTTATGCAGATAGGCGAAGACTTCCGGGGTGAAGCGGGGGATCTCGTTGAAGACGATGGAGCGGTCCTCGGTGAGCGTGTCGCCGATGCCAAGCGCATCGTGGCCGACGATGCCGACGACATCGCCCGCGCGGCCTTCTTCGACCGTCTCTCGCTGCTGACCGAAGAGTTTCTGGGCGTTGGAGAGGCGCACCTTCCTGCCGCTTTGAGCGTGCAGGACGGTCATCTCGCGGGTGAAGGCCCCGGAGACAATGCGGATGAAGGCGATGCGGTCGCGGTGGCGCGGGTCCATATTCGCCTGGATCTTGAAGACGAAGCCGCTGAACGCGGGGTCATCGGGCTGCACGAGGCGCTCGCCGGCGTGGCGCGGGCCGGGCGGGGCCGAGTGCGCGAGGAAGCCGTCGAGCAGCAGTTGCACGCCGAAGTTGTTCATCGCGCTGCCGAAGTAAACGGGGGTGACCTCGCCCGCGAGGACGCGGGCTTCATCAAAGGTCTCGCCCGCGCCCTGGAGCATCTCGATCTCGTCGCGGGCCTGCACATACACGGCCTCGTCGAGCTTCTCTCGAACGGCGGGGTCGTCCAGACCCATCACCTGCACCGGCGAAGCAAACGCGCCGCCTTTGGTGCGCTCGAACAGGTGGACCTTGTGCGCCAGCCGGTCGTATACCCCGCGGAAGGTCGGGCCCGAGCCCAGCGGCCAGTTGACAGGGAACGCCCCGATGCCGAGGACTTTCTCGAGATCGTCGAGGAGTTCCAGCGGGTCGCGGGTCGGCCTGTCGCACTTGTTCATAAAGGTAAAGATCGGCACGCCGCGGCGGCGGCAGACCTCGAACAGCTTGCGGGTCTGCGGCTCGATACCTTTGGCCGCATCGACGACCATTACGGCAGCGTCCACGGCGGTCAGCACGCGGTAGGTGTCTTCCGAGAAGTCTTTGTGGCCGGGGGTGTCGAGCAGGTTGATGTGGTAGCCCGCGTAGTCAAACTGGAGCACGGTGGAGGAGATGGAGATGCCGCGCTGCTTTTCCAGTTCCATCCAGTCGCTGGTGGTCGCGCGCTGGTCCTTGCGCGCTGTGACCGAGCCCGCGAGGGCGACGGCACCGCCGTAGAGGAGCAGCTTCTCGGTGAGGGTCGTCTTGCCGGCGTCGGGGTGGGAGATGATCGCAAAGGTGCGGCGGGGCAGTGGGGGCGTCATGGCGTGTGGCCTTGGGGCGGGGACATGCTGGTACAGGAGAACGGAGCGGGGATGGGCGGGCTCAATCGCCGGGGTCGCGGGCGGGGAGGTTGCCGCTACGTTGGGAAGGCACACGCCGCGAAGCGGCCGCGCTCGGGCGAGAAGTCGCTTGGCAGCGGCGGCAGTTTGAGCCAGTGGGGTGTGTTTCCGAGACCCTTTGTCACTTCTCGCTCCAGCCGACCGGGGCGGCACAGTTCCAGCGTATTGGTCGACGCGAAGATTACGCCGCGGGGCCGCAGCAGGCCAGCGGCCTGCTGCACGAGACGTGCGTAGTCTGCGGTCGCGCTCCAGGGGCGGATTTTTTTGGGGCGGGAGCCTGCCGCGAAACTGGGGGGGTCGAGGATGATGAGGTCGTATGTAAGGGCTTTACGGCGGGCGTAGGCGAAGAACTCGAAGGTGTCCATGCGCGCGAAGCGGTGATCATCGGGCGCGAGGGCGTTGTGGGTGAAGTTCCGTTTGCCCCAGTCGAGGTAGCGACCCGAGACATCCACGCTGGTGGTGTGCGCCCGCGCGAGCGCCGCGGCAACAGAGAATGCGCAGGTGTACGCAAAGGTGTTGAGCACGGAGACCGGCTCGGGCTGCTCGCGCTTGCGTGCCGCGGTCCAGCGGTGTACGAACTTGCGGTTATCACGCTGATCGAGAAACAGACCGGTGGAGAGGCCATCGAACAGGCGGACTTCAAGATTCCAGTCGTGCTCGCGGATGATGATTGATTCGGGGAGCGGCGCGCCGGCCGCGGGGGCGGCGTCAGTGGCATCAGCCGGGAGTTCGCCGCCGAGCTTGGAACGGTCGCGGGCGAAGCGTTTGATGTAGACCGCGGAGACGCCCTGGGGTTGCAGAGCCTCGAGTGTTGCGGCAGCGGCGGCGTCGGGGTCGAACGCGGAAGCGGCGCGGCCTTCGTGGACGATGAGGACCGCGCCGGGGCCATAGACGTCAACGTAGACGCCTTCGATGCCATCGCCCCTGCCGGCGAAGGCTCTGTATGCGGTGTGGCCTTTGGCGATGAGCGGGGCGCGGCGAGCAACAGCCTCGCGCAGCGATTGGACAAACGGCTGGCTGGGCGGCGGGCTGGGAGCGGGGCGTTGAGGGCGTGGTTCCACGGCCCCAAGCGTATCGGTCATGCCACGATCAAGGCTGTTCCGCTGTTGCGGGGCTTTCGAGCGGGCTCGGCCCGGCCTTGTCAAAGAGGAAGGACATCTTGGAATAGACGATCGGGACGATGAGCATCATCAGGCCCAAGCCGATGAAACTGGCGATGCGCCACAACTGCGGCACATTCTGAAGGTCCATGAAGACGGCCTTGAACATGGCGATGCCGAGGATGCCCAGCCCGGCCCAGCGGGCGGGGCCGTAGCGAACGGCGAAGCCGCCGGCCACCAGGCCGATGGCCAGCACGCCCCACCAGATGCTGATGGCAGCGCCGCGCACGGTGGGCTCGGCGGTGATGCCGGATGCGATGCGGGCGACCTCGAGGCTGGTGGAGGCAAAGGCGAGCAGGCCGATGCCTGCCGCGGCAAGGACGCGGACGGTGCGACGCTCATCGGGACGGCGGTCCGGCATGACGTCGTACCAGCGCATGGCGACCCACCACGCGGCGGCGATGAGCGCGGCAGTCCCCAGGCCGGGATGGAGAACAAACGGGGCTGCGTTGGGCGTCCACCGCTGCGCGTACGCGGGGACCCACAAGAGCGTGACGGGGATGAGCGCTGCGATGGTGAAGAAGTCCAGGGCGAGCGCGGGCTTTCTGGTGCGCAGCGCGCCGGGGATCATTGCGATGCACAACCACGCGAGGCAGAGGGCGCTCTGCGGGGTATCTTCGTGATAGAACGACGCCATCGCGAGGATGATCGCGGCGGCAACGCCGAACCGCGCCGTTGCCAACTGGCGTTGCAACGGCGTGCCCAGGGCAAGGGTCGCCCACAAGGCCCAGCACACCGCGCCAAACAGTGCCACGAGGGCCGCGGGCGTGACCCGGACCGATGCGAGGGTGGTCAGCGGAGCATCGTGCCACCACATGCACGTGATGAGGGCGACCGTGCCGAAAGTCAGCGTTACGGCGCCCGCGCCCACAAGCAATGGCGACCTTCGCTTGCCATTGGGAAGCGCCAGCACCAAGCCGGTGGCCAGCACGACGCACGCGACGGATGAGTCCACGGCTTGCGTGTGGAGGAGGGCGGCAGCGGTCAGCGTGACCAGCGCGAGGATGCCGAGGTCTCGCATCACTGCCGAGTGCTTGGAGGAAATGGGCCACAGTCGGGACACGCCGAATGCCATCAGGCCGACATAAGGCAGGCAGAAGGCCACGGGCTCCAGGTGCAGGCCCAGGAGTTCGATGCCGCGCGGCGTCGTGACGAAGCACCAGCGGGTGGCGATGAGCAGGATGATGCCGACGTATTCCACGAGCATGGCGACGGATGACAGGCCGCCGGAGCGACGCACTGTGCCTGCCGCAGCAAGGCCGAGCGCGGTGGTAGCGGTAACTGCGGCGTAGGTCCAGTCGGAGGAATCCACATGCATGAGGCTGAGGCCCAACAGCATGATGCCGATGGCGACCATGGTGTCTGAGGTCAACTGCCACACGCGCGTGATGAAGGGGTGGAGCAGTCGCGAACCAATGAGCCAGCAAATGCCGACCCAAGCGGTGATGGCGGCCCATTGGGTCAGCATGAAGCCGTGGAACAGGGTGCCGCCGTCGGCCATGCCGCCGTTCCAGGAGTCGTACACCAATACACGCAGCGATGTGAACGCGAGCACGCAGAGGCCGTAGATGATGACAGGGCGCGCCTTCAGGGTGCGTCCCAGCACAAGGGCGGCCAGGGCGAGGACAGTTCCGGCAAGGACCTCCGCACGACCGGTGAGGGCGAGGGCCAGGGCAACGGCGACCAGTGCCGCGGACTGTGTGATCAGGCCGATGCCGAAGACGGTGGTTTCGGTGCGCGGCTGGCGTGCAAGGCTGCGCAAGCTGCCGCAGAATAGGGTGAAGCACCCGAGGCACAAGAGTGCGAGCGTGGCCGGGACATACCAACTGGGTGCATCCAGGCGATCGAGAACCTGCACCCCCAGCACGACTACCCAGGTGGCGGTCGAGAGGCTGGTGGAGATGATGCGCCCGTCGTGAAGGCGTTCCAGGGGAGGGGTTGGCAACGGGTTGGGCGTGGCGCGGCGTGCGCGGATGCCAAGTTCCACGTGGAACACTGCCCAGCACAGCCCCAGGAATGGCAGGCTCAGACCGGGGTGGGACAGGCCCGTGCCTTTGACCCAGGCCCAGCCGATGAGGATCGTGGCCCACCACACCAGCGTCCGCAGCGCCCCGAACTTGCGGCCGAGGATCGTGCCGACCGTGAGGCCGACGGTCATGAGCATGATCAGGAACGCGGGGAGGACGATGGGGTTGGATTGGCCGGGGATCAGGAAGGGCGCGAGGTACCCGCCCAGGAGCGAGACGGCCGTGACGGAGACGAGGCGCGCGCGCACGCCGACGGCGATGCCGAAGACGGCTGCCGCAGCGAGCATCGCCATGCCGACAGGGTCGCTCACGAGGTCGTAGAGGCGGTAGGCGCCGAGGGCTGAGGCGTAGATGGTGCCGATGCCTGCCGCGAGGATGCCCGCGGCTGCGGCGACATTGACCTTCTTGCGGGTGTACTCGCCTACGCCGACGAGGAGCAGCCCGAAGGCGGCAACGGTCATGCAGCGCATGGCGGGCGAGACGCGGAACCAGTGCTGGTCATAGGCGAGCTTGAGAAGCAGGCCGACGCCAATGACGACGGCGAGGGCGCCGATCCATGCGAACCAGCGGCCGCCGATCAGGCGTTCGAGGTTGATCGGCTCTCGCGGCGGCAGCGGTCGGGCGAATGGACGGAATGGTGGGGTGGGGGCGGTCGGCGCGGGAGCACCTTGCGGCGGGGTGGTGGACTGCCCATCGGTGGGCAGGACAAAGTGAACAGACGCGATGAGTGGCGGCTTGGGGGCGTCGATTTGCGATTCGGCGGGGCCGTCACCGGATTCCGCAGCGGGGGCGGTTTCGAGTTCGGATTCGTCGGGGGTAGTCGGGATTTCGGAAACGGGCGGCAGGTCCGCCCCTCGCGCGCTGAGCATGGCTTCGACAACCTGCAATCGGATGGCCAGTGAACGGATCTGCCGGCTCATCAGCAGGGCTTCGGCGCTGGTGGCGGGGCCCTTCATCAGGGTCGGCGGGGTTGCGGGGTCGGGGGCGATGCCGAGCAGCGATTCGGCTGCGCGGAGCCTGCGCTCTAGTTCGCTGAACTCGTGGTGGAGTGTTTCGCCGCGCAATCAAGCCCCCGGTGGAAGACAACCTAGTGCGCACTAACAATAACCCTTTCGGGGTGGCGTGTCAACCCCGTGCTTATTATCGGATCGGAAAGGTGCTCACTACAGCGTGTACCGCTCCGGTGGGCTTGAGGATGCTGTGGACGAGCGATAGCGATGCGATGTCCATCATCAGAGGCGTGGGGAACGCACGGTCGGCAGCGTGGTGGGTTCCGGGAGTGAAGCGTGCGGTGGTGAGGTGGGGAAGGAACGGGCGTCCCTTGGGGCTGGGCCGGGCGCAGCGCGATACCAGACGCCGGTGAATCTCACTGATCGTCGGGTCGGTCTCGACGATCGCGGCGATGAGGTGCGGCTGCTTGTCAGGGAGCGAGCGGAGGCCCACGATTCGCAGCGTTGGCGTGGTGAGCCCTGCGACGGAGCGGGCGATGGACTCTTCAATTCGTGCCAGGTCGCGGGCGGCTGTGTCACCCAGGAACTGAACCGTGAGGTGGATGTGCGATGGCGGGACGGGGCGCAGGCCAGCCAGTTCCAGCGATGCGGTGTGGCGGGTGAGTTGTTCTGCGACGGGCGCGGGCGGGTATGCTGCAACGAACAGGCGCAGCATTGCCAATCCCTTATTGCTTCACCATGTAGCCGTGTGCGTGCATGAGCGTGAGCCACCAGTAGGCGAGCGGGCACACCAGCAGCACGGAGTCGAGCACATCAAGCACTCCGCCCATGCCGGGCAGGGTTGAGCCGGAATCTTTGCGCCCGGCATCTCGCTTGAAGGCGGACTCCATGAGGTCGCCCACCTGGCCGACGAACCCGAAGACCGCGCCGGGTATGAGCGCGAGGAGCACCGGGGGCATCGAGATCTCAATCACCTTGTGCAGGAGCAGCAGGCCGAGGTACCCCATCAGCGTGGAAACGGCCAGGCCGCCCCACAGCCCTTCCCACGTCTTGCCGGGGCTGAGCCAGGGGATGAGCTTGTGCTTGCCGATGGCCCGGCCTGTGAAGTACGCGCCCATATCGCAGGACTTGGTGACGAGGATGATCCAGAGGACGACCAGGGCCGAGTGGTCGTGGCGGATCGTGAGCATCGAACCGAACATGAGGCCGAGGTAGACGAACGAGAGGAGCGCGCCGCCGGTGGCGGCGATGATCCACTCCACGCTGCGGTGGCGTGCGTAGAACACCATCGACAGGGCCAGCACCAGGACGGCGACGATGGCGACGATGGCCGCGCCGTCGGTGCCTGTGAAGCCTTTAGGGATGAATGTGGAGCACACAAGGCCCGCAAGGGCTGCGACGGTGACCACGCGTTTGCTGCCTGCAACGCCGCGGGAGGCGAGGATGCCGGCGAGCTCGCGCGATGCGAGGATGGTGATGCCCGCGATGACCGGGAACATCAAGATGCCTGGGGGGATGTGGTCGAGCCCTGTCCAGGAGAAGACCGAGGGCATTGCGCGGCCCTCGAGCATCTCATCCAGATAGAACGCGCCGCCCACCGTAACGATCAGGATGGGGCCCAGAATCAGGCGGTTACGGTATTCGCGGCGCTTCTTCAACTGCGCCGAATCGTCGGTTACGGCCGGCGTAGTCGCGGATGGCGGTATGGAGGTCGGCGATGGTGAAGTCGGGCCAGAGGGTCTCGGTGATGTGGAGTTCGGCATAACTGATCTGCCACAGGAGGTAGTTGCTGATGCGGTATTCGCCCGCGGTTCGGATTAATAGGTCCGGGTCGGGCAAGCCCGCCGTGTACAGGCAGCTGTTGATTGCTGCCTCGTCGATTTGCTCCGGCGTCAAGCGGCCCGCGGCAACCTCGCGTGCGAGCCATCGGGCCGCGTCGGTGATCTCGGCACGGCTGCCGTAGTTGATGGCGAGGCAGAGCGTGCCGCGGGTGCCGGGGGCTGTGACTTCGGTCACGCGGTCAATCGCGCTAAGCACCTTCGCGGGCAGACCATCGCGGCGGCCCAGCACGCGGAAGCGGATGCCGCGGCGGCGGAGTTCTGGCTCTTCGCTGTCAAGGTAGGCGATGCAGAGGTCCATGAGGGCATCGACCTCTTCCTTCGGCCGCTTCCAGTTCTCAAGCGAGAAGGAATAGAGCGTCACCACCTCGACGCCAACATCGCCGCATTCTTCGACGATGGTGCGGACATTCTTCGCGCCCTCGCGGTGACCCAGCACGCGGGGCAGGCCGCGGCCCTTGGCCCAGCGGCCGTTGCCGTCCATGATGATCGCGACGTGGCGGGGGATGCGGGCGGGGTGGACATCGGGGATGCGGCCCGCCGGATCGGCGTCGGGGTTTCTCGCCTTGATGGCGGCGAGCGCGGCTGCTGCCGCGCCATCGGTGAAGGGTCGTGGCTCGGCACGTGGCCGGGATGTCATTCCGCTGGACAAGGCGGGGTCCTTCCCTGCGCAATCGTGCATCATGCGGCCATGGTCTGTTCACGCCCGGGCCCGACGCTGATGAGGTCGGCCGGGATACCAACGTGCTTGATGATGAAGTCGATGTAGGCGCGGGCCGTGGGCGGCAGGTCGGCGATGCGGCGGGCTTTGGAAATGTCCTGCTGGAAGCCCGGCAGGGTGGTGTAGATGGGTTCGGCGCGGAACAGGTCGTGGGAATCGGGGGGGAACTCGCTGGTCTGCTCGCCATTCACGCGATAGGCGGTGCAGACCTTGACTTCGTCAACGCCCGCCAGCACATCGAGCATCGTGAGACAGAAGCCCGTTGCGCCGTTGATCATCGCGGCGTATCTGACGGCGACAACATCCAGCCAGCCGACGCGACGGGGGCGGCCGGTAGTGGTGCCGAACTCACGGCCGCGGGTGCGGATGCCATCGCCAACGGCGTCTTTGAGCTCTGTCGGGAATGGGCCGGCGCCGACGCGGGTGGAGTATGCCTTCATGATCCCCAGCACGCGGGAGACGCGCGCTGACGGCACGCCAGTACCCGCGCCGATGCCTGACGAGACGCAGGTGGAACCAGTCACGTACGGGTAGGTGCCGTGGTCAACATCCAGCAGCGAGCCGTTGGCACCCTCGAAGAGGATGCGGCTGCCGCGGGCAAGCTCTCCGTGGAGCAGGTGCGTGGTCTCGCGGATCATTGGCGAGAGCCGATGGCCCACAGCGATGCACTGATCGAGCAGGTCGGTGAGGGGGGTGTTCTCGTAGGGGATGCCCAGCGTGTTTGCGAGCCCGCTGAGGGCCGGGGTCTTCATCGCGAGCGCGACGCTGAGTTTTTCTTTGAGCACATCGGGGCGGACCAGGTCGCCCATCCGGATGGCGCAGGCGCGCTGCGCTTTGTCGGCGTAGGCGGGGCCGATGCCGCGGCGGGTGGTGCCGATTTCGGAGACGCCCCGCTCATCGACGGCAAGCCCGGCTGCGTGGCGTTTGAGGATGTCCTCGCGGAGGGCGTCTTCGGTCTTGTGGTAGGGGAGCACGGCGTGGGCGCGGCTGGAGCAGACGAGGCCGGAGGTATCGACGCCGCGCTTTGCGAGGCCATCGAGCTCTTCGACGAGCTTCCACGGGTCCACGACGACGCCGTTGCCGATGACCGCCATCTTGCCGGGGTAGAGAATTCCTGAGGGGATGAGGTGGAGGCTGAAACGTTCACCGTTCACGACGACCGAGTGGCCGGCGTTGGCGCCGCCGTTATATCGGACCACGGCGTCGTGGTCGGCGGCGAGGATGTCTACGGCTTTGCCCTTGCCCTCATCACCCCATTGCAGGCCGACCACGGCGCTGCACGCTGCCGCGGCGGGGCGTGTTTCGGTGAGCCTGGACGGTTGGGTCGTGGTGGTGGTCATTGGGGGTTCATCAATGAATCGCGTGGGCTGAGGCACAATAGCCGTTTTCCGGTCGGCCGGTTCGGGCGTCTGGTCCGGCGGGGAGGTTGCGCTTTCAGGGCTGGAGGCTCATGGAGGGGAGGTTTTCCGCCGAATCTGCATGTAAGGGAGTTCAATGTTCATGCCGGCAGACAACGTACGAATTATGTGCCCTAGCCTGACCTGTCGCAAGGTTCTGGCGGTCCCCTCGGACTGCCGCGGCAAGACTGTCCGCTGTCGGAACTGCGGGACGAACATCCGGGTGCCGGCGCACAGCGCGCCGCCACCGCCCGCAAAGGACGCCGCGCCCGCGAAGACGGGCTGACCTGATTGAGAGGCCGGAGCGATCAGGCTCGGGAGGCCTTGATGATGGTGACGGGGGTCTTGGGGACATCGCCCATTCCGCTTTTGGAGCCTGTGGGCACCTGGCGGATTTTCTCAACGACATCCAGGCCGTCGGTGACCTTGCCGAACACGGCGTAGCCGGCGCCGTCGCGTGCCTGGCTGAGGAAGTCGTTATCTGAAACGTTGATGAAGAACTGAGCGGTGGCGGAGCCGGGGTCGCTGGTGCGGGCCATAGCAACCGTGCCGCGCTTGTTGATGAGGCCGTTCTGCCACTCGTTGTCGATCGGGGCGTCGGTGGACTTCTGCTTCATGTCGGCGGTGAAGCCGCCGCCCTGGATCATGAAGTTGCTGATCACGCGGTGGAAGATCGTGTGGTCGTAGTGCCCTTTGTCCACGTACGAAAGGAAGTTCGCGACTGAGACGGGGGCCTTCTCCTCGTCGAGCGCGAGGGTGATGTCGCCGAGGCTGGTGGAGAGCGTTACGTTCGTCATGGTTGTTGATCCTGATGAGGTGGGGACGGTGATCAGCGAAGCGTACCAATGAAAAAGGCCCCGCGCGGGGCCTTGGGGATGAAGCGTTTATCAGGGGTTATTTCTTGGCGTCGGACTTGTCCGTGTACTTGGCGGCGTCCTGGGCATTCAGGCGGGTTGCCTTCTCGACGATGACGGGCTTCTCGGGGCGGCTGTTCTCGCGACCGTCTTTGATGGTCGGGGCGTTCTTGATGGCATCGACCACTTCCATGCCGGAAACGACCTTGCCGAAGACTGCGTAGCCGGGGCCCATGTCGAGGTTGTACTTGAGTGTGCCGTCGTTGTTGGCGACGTTGATGAAGAACTGGCTGGTGCCGGAGTTGGGGTCGTTGGTGCGGGCCATGGAGATGCTGCCGCGGACGTTCTTGAGGCCGTTGCTGTGCTCGTTCTGGATGGGCGCGTCGGTGGTCTTCTGAGCGCCGGAGGCGTCGAAACCGCCGCCCTGGATCATGAAGTCAGGGATCACGCGGTGGAAGACGGTGCCGTCGTAAAAGCCCTTGTCAACGTACTTCATGAAGTTGACAGTGCTGATGGGGGCCTTCTCGTAGTTGAGCTCAAGAACGAACGTGCCGGCGGAGGTCTTGAACTCGGCGTACTGGAGCTTGGCCTGCTCGGTGGGCGCTGCGGGCGTTGTTGCCGCAGGGGCCGTGGAGGTCGCGGGCGGCGTCTTGGTCGTCGCGGGCTCGGTGGGCTTGGGCTGGACGGGGGCGGGGGCGGTAGTGCTCTGGGCGAGTGAGATGGAGCACGACGCGGCAAGCATCAGAATGAGAAGCGGGGTCTTCATGGGGATCGTTCCTTCGGGGTGGATAGCTGGAGAACCGACACGGGTCGGTTGGCACAAGCCAGTTAGACCGCCAAGCGACGCGGGCGGGGGAGCATGATAGCGGCTCACTTCTCTTTTGACGCTTGTCTGCCGCGTGTGTTCAGGGCAAGCGCATTATTCGTTTTTTAGGCACCAGGCAAGGCGGGAGCGAAAGAAGGGTCGCTGGGATTGGTGCTTCAAGCAGCGGGTTGGGTGAATGAGAAGGAGGCATCGGGGCAGGAGGCATCAAGGCATCCAGGCGGATCGCTGCATCCCGGATGATCGCAAAGCGAACCTACCCCCAACCCCTCCCTCGGGGAGGGGTTTTTAGAGGCCGGGCTCTTGGCGCGGCAGGGGTGTGCCGTCGACTTCCTGCGCCATCAGGTCGGCGTAACCGCAGTCGATCTGTTCGCCCAGCACCGGCTGAAACTGCTGGCGGAGGCTGGCCACGCTGTAACGGCACTGCTCGATGGGGTGGTCGCGGGAGACGAGGGCTTCAAACTCTATGAAGTGGCCCAAGGTGTCGACGATGTCGAGGTGGATGCGGACGTTCGAGTGCATGTACAGCTCGCGCATCTTCTTCACGGTGAGCCATATGGGGAGCGGCTCGGAGCCGAATCGCTCGCGGGCCTGCTCTTCGCTGTAGATCGTGAACTGGCTGAGCTTGGCGGAGGCGCGGATGGGCCGCTCATAAAAGATGTATTCGGTAGGCTCGCCATCAGTTTCGCGCTTTTTGAGCTTGCCGCTGGGCACACGGTAGTACGTGTCGATCTGCCCGAACGTGAGCACGTAGGTGGCGCGGATGCTCTTGCAGATGGCGCGGGCCACGGCAATATCGCGGAGCTCGGCTTTGAGTTCTACGTTCGTCATGCCCGCTGTAGGACTGCCCCCTGGGACGCGTACATCATGTGCGTCCTACCCATTATCGGCTTGCCGGGTGTGCTTCTTTGAGCGCGGTGAGCAGTTGCTTCTCATCCCACACCTCGATACCCAACTGCTGAGCCTTTTCGAGCTTTGATCCAGCTTCTGACCCCGCGATGACCAGATCGGTCTTTTTGGAAACCGAGCCCGTGACCTTGGCCCCCAGGGCTTCCAGCCGCTTTGTAAGTTCGGTGCGCTCGAAGTTTTCCAGCGACCCTGTCAGGACCACGGTTTTTCCGGCAAACGGGCCGGATGCGGCGGGCTGCGAGTCGGGCGGCTGGTATTCGCGGGAGGTGAGGTTGACCCCAGCGCGGGCAAGTTCGTCGAATGTATGACGGGCGACCGCGCTGTGAAGATATGCGTACACGATCGGGGCGGTTTCTTTGCCAAGCCCGGTCTCGGGCCGCGCGGCGGGGTCTTCCGGGAATCCGAGGGTGCGGGCTTCCTCCTTGGTGAGGTTTTTGGGGCGCAACTCGCGTTCGTCTGCCGCGAGAAGGGCGTTCATGTCTGAGAATCGGCGGGCGAGCATTTTCGCGGTGACGTCGCCGAGGTGGCGGATACCCATGCCCGCGAGGACGCGGGAAAGCCCGCGGCCTTTGGCATCCTCGATTCCTGTGAGCAGGTTGTCGACTTTCTTCTCGCCCATGCGATCGAGGGATAGAAGCTTTTCGCGGTGTTCGGCGAGGCGGAAGATGTCGGCGAAGGTGTTGAGCGGGATGTCTGTTTCGCCGCGCACCTGCGCGATGGTCTTTTCGCCAAGCCCCTCGATATCCATCTGCTTGCGGCCCGCGAACCAGACGAGGCGCTCGAAGATCTGGGCTGGACATTCCGGGTTGACGCAGCGACGGGCGGTTTCGAGCGAGGGGGCGTCGATGGCTTCGGGGGGCTCGATCTCCACGGGGCCGGCGCACTGTGGGCACTGGGTGGGGGCGACGACCGGCTTCACGGTGCGGGGTCGATCCTTCAGCACCACGCCTACGACCTGCGGGATGACCTCGCCCGCTTTCTCTACGAACACGGTGTCGCCGATGCGGATGTCGGTTCGCTTGCCTTCGTGCTCGGTCGCGGCATCGCGGATGCGGCCGTAGTTGTGCAGCGTCGCGTGCTGCACCTTGGTGCCTGCGAGCACGACGGGCTCCATCACGGCCCGGGGGGTGATTTTGCCGGTCTTGCCGACCTGCGCTTCAACACGCAGGAGAGTGGTGGTCTTGCGTTCGGCGGGGTACTTGTACGCGATCACCCAGCGGGGGCTCTTCGCGGTCGTGCCGAGGCTTTCCTGGAGGTCGAAGCGGTCGACACGCACCACCATCCCGTCGGTGCCGAACTGGAGGGTGTGGCGGTGCGAGTCGAAGGCGCGGACTTGGGCGATGGCGTCGTCGATTGTCGCGGCGACGGCGGTGGCGCTGGTTGCCACGCCCATGCGGCGGACCTTCTCAATGAACGATGAATGGGAAGGGGCGAAGGCGGGATCGCTCAGGAGGCCACGGCCGTGGGCGAGGAACCCGAGCCTGCGCTGCGCGATTGCCCGGGCGTCGAGCTGCTTCATGGTGCCACCCGCGGCGTTGCGGGGGTTCATGTACAGCTCGAGACCCTCGGCCTCGCGCTGGGCGTTGATGCGGTCGAACTCCGCCAACGGCAGGTAGACCTCGCCGCGGATTTCCAGCACTTCAGGTATATCGGCGGCCGGCGCGTCAAGCCGCAGGGGGATGGCGCGGATGGTGCGGGCCGCGTGCGTCACATCATCGCCGCGGACACCATCGCCGCGTGTCAGGGCTTGGACAAGCCGTCCTTGCTCATATCGCAGTGAGAGCGCGAGGCCGTCGATCTTGGGATCGCAGGCGAGGGTGGGGAGCGCTTCGCCTTCGGGGAACAGCCCATCGGCGTCGGGTTCTTCGATGTTCAAGCCGCGCAGCACGCGCCCGTACCACTCACGCAGCGTGGCTTCTTCGTAGGTGTTGTCGATCGACAGCATGGGGAGGGCGTGCGTGAACGTCTCGAACCCTTCGATGGGCTCCCCGCCGACGCGGTGTGTCGGGCTCTCAGGATCGTCAAGGTTTGGGTGGTCGGTTTCGAGCTGCGCGAGTTCGGCGAGCAGGCGGTCAAACTCCGCATCGGACATGAGGGGTGACGCGTCGACGTAGTAGGCGCGGTTGGCGCGGGCGAGCAGATCGCGGAGTTCCTTGACCCTTGCCGCGGCAAGCGATTGTTGAGGTTTGGGCGTTTTGGACACGGCGGGATGGTACCGTCCCGCGGCGTGGCTGAGGCGGGGATTTAGAGGGCCCGGGACTCTCGCGCGGCGGCGTTTGACGGCTGGTACCATCTTCTCATGCCTGCCCGCGTCATCGATGGTGTTCAGTTGTCTAACTCCTTCCGCGAGCAGATCAGGGCGCGCGTTGCGGCCGTCCGGGAGATCGGTGGGCACGTGCGGCTTGATGCCGTGCTGGTGGAGTCAGGGGACAACGGGGCCCGGGTCTACGCGGAGAACCAGGCGAAGACCTGTAGCGCGATGGGCATCGAGTACAAACTCCACCGGCTGGCGCAGGGCGCGGTGTACGACGATATCGCCGGGCGCATTCTGCTGCTCTCGAATGAAGACTCTGTCTCGGCGATGATGCTGCACCTGCCACTGCCGGAGGGTGTTGATACCCACCGCATCCAAGGCCTTATTGACCCGGACAAGGATGTCGAGGGGGTGAACCCCGCGAATATCGGCAACATCGTGTACGGCCGATCGTCGCTTGCACCGTGCACCGCGCTGGCCGTGGTGAAGATGCTTGAGTCGATTCACTCGACTGGGGACGGGAGCCCGTTCCTCCGCGGCAAGGTTGCCGTGGTGGTGGGCGCGGGCGATGTGGTCGGCAAACCCATCGCGGTGCTGCTGATGCGTCAGGAGGCGACGGTCATTTCGTGCAACAAGCACACGCCGATGCTGCCGGAGTTGACGCGGGGGGCGGATGTGCTGGTCGCGGCGGCGGGGGTTCCCGGGCTGATCTCGAAGGAGATGGTCCGGCCGGGGGCGACCGTGATTGATGTGGGGGTCAGCCGCGTGGTGGGAGCGGATGGCAAGACGCGGACGGTGGGGGATGTCATGTATCAGGATGTTTCGCAGGTGGCGGGCTGGGTCAGCCCCGTACCTGGGGGGGTAGGGCCGGTGACGGTGTCGATGCTGCTGCTGAACGTGGTGGAGGCTGCGGAGCGACGTGTCGGGCGGACCCGGGCGGCAGCTTCCTGAGCGATTGTTCACAAACGCGTGTTATAGAAGTCGCTGAGCCGCGTTTGTCCGAGGGGCGGCCGTTGGTTGCCCCAGCCTGCGAGGCTGCATTGACTCATGTCAATGGGACCCCTTTGATTCCCCCGGAGGCCAGCCGGTACGGCAGCCCCCAGGAGCCTTCATGAACACGCTCGCCTTTGGCTTTGGCAGTTTCGGCACGATGGACATGGTCATCATCATGGGCATCGCCTTGCTGCTCTTCGGCAAGCGGCTGCCCGAGGTGGGCAAGAGCCTGGGCAAAGGCATCGTCGAGTTCAAGAAAGGGCTCAAAAGCGTTGATGACGATGTGACGGGCGCGGGGGAGGCGACGCCGTATCGGCGTGATCTTCCTCCGCCAGAGCGGGACTATCGGGCGCCCTTGCCGCCGGTGGATGATCGGCGCGTGCCGTATGACGCGCGGGCGGAACGGACGGATGAGTTCCGCCAGCCTCAGGCGGGTGAGTATCGCACGCAGCAGCCGCCTGCGCAGGACTATCGCCAGGCCCCCCCGCAGGATTATCGCGGGGAGGAGTATCGCCAGCAGCCGCGGGACCCGAACGTGGGCCGTGACCCTCGAGACCCGCGTGATCCCTACGAGACGCGCGAGCGCTGAGCCGGGGCTGTTGCTCGCCTGTATGCTGTGTTGATGGTGATACCTGCGCTATTGGCGGTGATTGCTGCGGCGCAGCCGCCGGTTGTTGAGGTCAGCCGCGATAACACGACGATTACGGAAAGTTGCATCATCCGCATCGCGCCCGGGGCGGTGATTGAGGATGCCGACGGCGACGGCGTTATCCATATCAAAGCCGATGCCGTGACTGTTGAGTTTGAGGCGGGGTCGGTGCTGCGCGGGGCTAAGCCGGAGACGTTGTGGGATGCGATGCGGGGGACGGGAATCCGGATCGCGGATCACTCTGGCGTGACCGTGCGGGGCGCGGAGGTAACGGGTTACAAGGTGGGTTTGTACGCGAGCGGCGCGGACGGACTGACGCTCGACGGGTTGAGCTTCCACGACAACTACCGCCAGCATCTGCGGTCCACGCCCGAGCGGGAGGACGCGGGCGATTGGTTGTGGCCCCACAGCAACGATGCCCGCCAGTGGATGACGAACTATGGTGCGGCGGTGGTGGTGGAGCGGAGCGAAGGGGCGCGGGTGTTGGAGTGCAGCGTGCGGCGGGGACAGAATGGGATCATCCTGGACCGCGTTGCGCACGCGCAGGTGTATGACAGCGACTGCTCGTTCCTGTCGGGGTGGGGGCTGGCAATGTGGCGCAGCAGCGACAACATGGTTGCGCATAACGCCTTTGACTTCTGCGTCCGTGGGCACAGTGAAGGGGTGTACAACCGGGGCCAGGATTCGGCGGGGATCCTGATGTTTGAGCAGTGCTCGCGGAATGTGATCGCCGAGAACTCAGCGACGCACGGGGGCGACTGCTTCTTCGGATTTGCGGGCAAGGAGGCCATTGGCGAGGTGCCCGTAAGGGACGGCTCGGGCGATGGCGTCGATGAGGGGTGCAGCAACAACGTGCTGATCATGAACGATTTGTCTTATGCGCCGGCGCACGGCATCGAAATGACGTTTTCGTCTGGGAACCGATTCACGGGCAATCGGCTTGTGGAAAACGGCGGGTGTGCGGTGTGGGGCGGGTACAGCCGCGGCATGATGATTGATGGCAATCTCATGGAGGGCAACGGCGGGATGTCTTTGGGGCTGGAGCGGGGCGGTGTAAACATTGAGCACGGATCGTACAACTTCATCGTGAACAACCGATTCATCAACAACCGGTGCGGGGTACACCTGTGGTGGGACGATGATGGCAAACTGCTCGCGCTGCCGGGCGTCAAGGCGCATGATCAGGGCGTGACGGGGAATGTCATTGCGGGCAACGTGTTTGAAATCAATGGTCACCATCCGTTCGTGGGCGATAGCGAAAAGGATCGGCCGCTGATCGTGCTGCAGATGCGCGATACGGGAGCGGGCCACCTGCAAGACAACACATTTGTGGGCAACACGGTTTTACTGGATGAAGCGCGGGCGAAGGAGTTTGTGCTGCAGAAAGGGTGCGAGGTTGATGAGGACGGTGGATGGGAACAGCCGGAAGTTCCCGTGATCAGGTTGCCGGGCGTGAAGCGCCCGGTGGGAGCACGAGCGGATCTGAGCGAGCGACAGAACATCATCATGGGCGAGTGGGGGCCGTGGGACCATGAGGAGCCGATGGTGCGGCTGCGCTCACGGGGCGCGGATGGTGACCTGTACGAGGTGTTTGGGAACGCCCCGCTCTCGCTTGAGGTGAGGGCGGGGACTATGGAAAAACGCGCTGCGGAAGCGCGCGCTTCGCACGCCTTCGTGCTGAGCGGCGAAGGTGACAGCGTCAAGCGCTACGACGTCGTGGTAAGCACGGGCAGTCTGCGGCGTGAGCTCGTGGCGAGCCGGGTGATCGCCACATGGGAGGTCCGGATCTTCCCGTGGAGCATCGACCCGCGCGAAGATCTGGCGGGGTGGCGGGGGCAGGCGGAGAGCGGGGCGCAACTCAAATGGACCGGTGACCTCGGCTTTGCATTCGGGCAGAAGGGGCCGAGAGCCATCAAGGGCTGGGCGAGTGAGGCAGGGATGCCCGCCGGCGCGGACCACTATGGACTGATTGCGGGAACAGTGCTGGATTTGCCGCCGGGGAAGTGGCGCTTCACGACGCACAGTGATGACGGCGTGCGGGTGACGGCAACGCCGCAGGGAAAGGAAGCGCAGGCAATCATCGAGAACTGGACTTGGCACGGCCCGACCACGGATATGGGGGTGCTTGAGGTGGCCGAGGCGGGCCCCGTGGGTCTGCGGGTTGAATACTTTCAGATCGACGGGTTTGCGGTGCTGAAGCTCGATATTGAGCGGGCGGATTGACTTTTCGCCGGGTGCAGGGGGGTCTATAGTTGGGCCTTGCCGAGGTAGCTCAGCTGGTTTAGAGCGCTGGATTCATAACCCGGAGGTCGGCGGTTCGAGTCCGCCTCTCGGCATTTCCCTCTTGAACGATGCGATCAACGCCCCGGCGGCAGTGGTGCCCGTTGGGGCGTCTGCGGCTGGTTCGGGGCTGAAGCGTCCGCATCGTCAACCTTCACATTTTCAAGCTTGAACTGGCGCACGATTCGATCCGTGAGGTCGTCGGCGGGGTTTGACTTGACCACGGGGCGGGCCAGGATTTCCTGGAGTGCGCCGGGGACGTTCTGCGAGCGGATGGCGGCATCGCCGGTGCGGGTCGCGATGACGTGCGAGTAGCCCTGCTTCGCGGCAAGGTCGTTGACGGCCTCAAGCGTGAGGCGGTAGGCCTCGCGGACTTGGTCGGTGTTGTACTGGTCGATGCGGGAGAACGCGTCCTGGCGGGCCTTCTGGAAGGCTTGCTGCTTATCGTCAAACTCTTTGCCGAGGCGCTCGATGTCGGGGCTGTTGGGGGCGAGGTTGTTGCCGCGGTTTTCGAGTGCGACAAGTTCGTCGGCGAGCGGGCGCAGCTTGTCGTTCTCCTGCTTGAGGAACGCCTCTTGCGCGGGGCGGTAGCGGTCGCTTGCGAGCATGTGCTCGACGATGCCCAGGACGTCGGCGGTGCCGATGCGAAGGGCAGGGGCGGCCTGCGGCTGGGGCTGTGCGAGCGGCGCCAGGCCGAGCGCGGCCAGGGAGGCCACGCCCGTTACTCCCGCGGCTGCCAGCAGAACGATTGTCTTCTTGACGCTGTTGACGGTCATGGAAAAAACTCCTGTGGGCCGACGGGGTGGCGGTCGGCCCGATTGTAGTGAAGCGCGGGCGTGTGCTAGGCTGTCTGGTTCGTTCCCGCTATGGATCGTGTTCCTTCATCTGTGTTCTGAGAGGACCCTCATGCGCGACCCCCGTCTCGACAAGCTGGCTGATGTGCTCGTGAACTTCTCGACCAAGGTGAAGCCGGGGGACCTGGTCGCGATTGCGGCAGAGCCGACGGCGATGCCGGGCATCGAAGCAGTGGCGGAGGCGGTGATCAAGGCGGGGGGCAACCCGTTCTGGCTGCCGCGGAGCGAGCAACTGACGGAGGTGCTGCTGACCCACGGCAGTGATGACCAGATCAAGTACTGCTCTCCGCTGATGGTCGAGACATACCAGCGTATAGACGTGCAGATCGGCTTCTGGTGCCAGCTGAATACGAAGTATCTGGGGAAGGTTGAGCCGCGGAAGTCGGCGCTGCTGCAGCAAGCCCGCAAGCCGTGGTTCAAGGCGTTCATGGAGCGGTCGGCGAAGAAGGAGTTACGGTGGGTGGGGACGGCGTTCCCGACGAACGCCAGCGCGCAGGACGCCGACATGAGCCTGACGCAGTATGAGGACTTTGTGTTCCGGGCGTGCTATCTGCACCTGCCGGACCCGGCGGCGAAGTGGCGGAGCATCTATGAGACGCAGGAGCGGGTGCGGGAGTATCTGCAGAAGAAGAAGTCGGTGCGGTTCCGCGTTCCGGCGGCGGATGGCCATGACGGAACGGACCTGAATGTGAATGTGGATGGGTCGACGTGGATCAACTGCTATGGCGAGGCGAACTTTCCTGACGGCGAGGTGTTCGCCGGGCCCAAGGGCGTGGAGGGTCACGTCAACTATACCTACCCGGCGGTGTACAGCGGGCGCGAGGTGGAGGGCGTGCGGCTGGTCTTCAAGGGGGGGAAGGTGGTTGAGGCATCGGCAACGAAGAATGAAGAGTTTTTGATCAAGATGCTCGATCAGGATGCGGGGGCTCGGGTGCTGGGCGAGATCGCCATCGGGACTAACTACGCGATCACCGGGCACACGAAGAACATTCTGTTTGATGAGAAGATCGGCGGGACCTTCCACGCGGCGGTGGGGGCGGGGTATCCGGAAAGCGGGAGCAGCAACGAGAGCGGGCTGCACTGGGACATGATCTGCGACCTGCGCAAGGGCGGAACGATCGAGGCGGATGGAGAGGTGTTCCATCGCGATGGGCTGTTTGTGATGGGGGAGGGGTGGCCGAAGCCTTGAAGGCGAAAAGAGAACGCGGAGGCGCGGAGGGGAGCGGAGGGGAGTTTGGTTGAATTGGCTTTGTGAGTGTCTCTGTGTCCTCTGTGTTGGTGCCGCCTGAGATGTGGCGGCGTGGTGAGCGCATGTGTTGAGATGCGGATCATGCGCGTCTGGGGTTCGATGGACGTTCGCCGGCGCATCGCAGTCGTCGGTCGCGAGACAGGTATCCGCCCCAACGGGCTGGTGGCAGGGGATCAAATCTTGATGCATGATGTGGGCGGCGCAGCGCGGTGGGCGCATTGACATTGCCCACCGAGCGCCACTGGAGTCTTGCAGATGGCGAAGTATGGCAAGAAGGCGTCGAAGAAGGTCGAGCGGGCGATGCACGAACGCAAGCGCGGCACGCTCAAGAGCGGCTCTGGCAAAAAGGTGACCAGCCGCAAGCAGGCGATTGCGATTGGGCTGTCGGAGGCGCGGAAGGAGGGCGCGAAGGTGCCCAAGAAGAAGGGTGGTCGTAAAAAGACCTCATCCCGGAAGAAGTCATCGTCCCGCAAGAAAGGTTCCACGCGGAAGAAGTCGTCCACGAAGAAGCGGTCCAAGAAGAAGTGATTGCGGGACGGGTCTCGGGGTCAGTTGGCCTTGCCGGTTTGCGGGGTCGCGTTCCGAGCTTCGAGCAGTTCAACGATCCGGGCTTCGAGCTTTTCCGGGTCTCGTGGGGCGGAGTGCAGCACGCCTGCGCGGTCGATCAGCCAGAACGTCGGGAACGAATCGACGCCGTACCGGGTCGCAAGGATGTGGTCCGGGACCATGTCGGGGCTGGCATCGGCGCTGGGGTCGACTAGTTGGGGCCACTCGTATTGCTTCTCGGCGAGGTAGGGGCGGGCGAGCGAGGGCTTGTCGACCAGCACGCCGAGAACTCTGAAGTCGCGGGGTTGATAGGTGCTGAGCAGGCGCTGGATGTTGGGCATCTCGGCCTTGCAGGGCCCGCACCACGTCCCCCAGAAGTCCACGAGGATCACGGAGCCGAGCCATTCGTGGGTGTCGATCGCCGGGCCGTCGAGAGACGGGCCTGTCAGCCGCACAGGGCTCTCAAAGGCGCGGGCCCGGAACGCCGCGCGGTTGAGAGGAGAAGACTCCGGAAGATGCTCCGCGGACCACGCATACCAGTGATCGCGCACCGCTGGCGTTTGACCCGATAGTGCGGTGAGGAGGGTGCTGCCGGGGGCGCGGCCGCCTGGCGCCTTTGCTGCCAGGATTTCAGCAGCCGCGATTTTCTCAAGGTCCGCTTCGGCGACACGCAGGTGCGTGTGGTTCATGACGGTCAAAGCCGCGGAAATCGATGCGAGTTCCGCGGCAGCGCCGATGGGCTCGCCCTGGTGGGTGTCCCGCACGTCCCACATTAATCCCAGCGCGCCATTCATGGGCGCGTAGCCCTCGTAGGCAAGCTGAGAGGCGCACTGCAGTTTGTGCTGAAGCAGCGGCAGAAGGCGGTCGCCGACGTACCTGGCTTCTTGCAGCTCTGAGATGAGATTGACGCGCTGCACCGCACGCTCGTGGCGAGCGGTCCTCCATGCTCGGAAGTCTTCCGGCGTTAAGGGGCGTGCAGTGCTTTCAGGCGGAAGGGCGTCATATTCCACGAGAATGCGCTCTGCCTCGCGGGGCGCGCCGAAGCCCATCTCCGCACGCCAGTGAGCGTCGGATGGACGCAGGGTGGGAGGTTCGAACAGTGCCGCGGCAAGGGAAAGCAGAAGTAAAGAAATGCTCATCGGTGGAGGATACCGAGGAGGGTCTCCGCACGGTGCAGGAACGTGGCTTGAATGACGTCGCGCGTGATTCACGCGGCGTTTTTCAGGAGTTGGGTGGAACCTGTAGCTACCCCCGGTGCGGATGCCTATACCTCGACAGGCCCGTCGGCCGACTGGCACGTGCCGGGACGGAAATGGGCAGAGTTCGTAAGGGAGATTGAAAGCTTGAAGACTTCCATGGCTGCTTTGTGTGCCCTGCTTGTGGGCGGTCCTGTTCTGGCGAACGTCGGCGTGACGACGTACGAGACCCTGAGCGAAGGCTTCCTGGGCCAGTCGTTCACGCTCGATGGGGTGCAGTACCGCGACTGCAACAACGTGGGCGGTGTGTTTCCCGACGGCAGCACGTTCGTGCCCGCGGACATCGGGGACAACTTCATCATCGAGAACTCGACGATTTTCTTCAATGACTTCCCCACATGGGGCAGCCCCATCAACACGCTGACGTTCGGGACTGCGTTCGTGAATGGCGATAACCTGTCGCTGGGGGCGTTTGCGAACGCGTGGATGGACCTGGCCACGCCGTCGAACGCGGTGTCGTTCGACATGGCGTTCTATGAGAATGGGCCCTGGGGAGGGATCGTGTTCCACCTTGATGCCGTGCGCAATGGCGTCGTCGTGGGCAGCGACACCGTCACCATCGCCAACGGCGGCGGGCGCGACAACATCGTGGTGGACGCGATGTCGGTGGAAGGCGTCGAGTTTGATTCGGTGCACATCTACGCGACGTTCGGCGCGGAGTTCTCGGCACCGCGGCTGATCATTGACAACCTGACGTTCGGCGGTGGCAGCACCTGCGGCTCGGCGGACTTCGATGGCGATGGCGATACGGGCACGGATGCGGATATCGAGGCCTTCTTTTCGTGTCTGGCGGGGAGCTGCTGCGCCACTTGCGGCACGGCGGACTTCGATGGCGATGGTGATACGGGCACGGACTTTGATATCGAGGCGTTCTTCCGCGTGCTGGCCGGGGGGACGTGCTGAGAAAGACACTCGCCTAAGACACGGACCTTCAGAAAGGTCCGTGGCACTTGAAGACACGGACCTTCGGAAAGTCCGTGGCACGCAGGTCTCGGGCCTCGAAAGGGGTCCGGGGCGCTATTCACCGAATAGGTTTTTGTCGGCGAAGTAGCCGTTGCTCTCGAAGTGGCGCATGGCTTCTTCAACGCTTGAGAAGATTTTGGTGGCTGTCTCGGTGATGAAGGGGCTCGGGCTCTTCTTGGGTTTCCACACCACAAACACCTCCTTCGTGTGCTCGAAGGCGTGGTGGAGCTCACGCTCAACACCGCTGGACAGGCCGGGGATGCCGCCGGGCAACTCGGGAATGTAGCTGACGATCATGTCTGACTGATCGACGAGGCGGAAGTCGCGCATGTAGATCTGGCCGTCGATGTCGCCGGCGATATCGAGCACTTCGCGGATGCGGACCTTGATGGGGGGAGAGCCCTTCGCGCCGCCGAAGATGTGGGGGGCGACCTCCAGGAACTCCTTGCCATCTCGGGCGGCGGCGATAGAGCGATCGAGCAGCAGCTTCTCGTCCACATCGCCCGGGTCGAACGTGATGAAGTGATCCGCGAGGGTGGCGCGGAAGGCATCGATTTCAGCAAGCACATCTGGCATGTCCACCACGTGGCTCATGGGGAAGCTGGGGTAGACCTTCCGCATGTTGGGGCGGCAGATGAGGCGGAAGAGCTGCTGGGTGGTGGCCTGGTGGCGGCCGCGGGAGAGGATGTAGAACTTGCTGCTGGGGATCGCCTTGCTCATCAGCTCTGTGGCGAGGATTTCCTCTTCGCGCCAGACCATGCAGTCTTTGAGGGTGGCGTCGATCTCGTGCTCGGCGTGCAGGCGGTGGTGGACAACCTCGATGTTGTCAACCAGGCAGATGAACAGGTCGGGGTTGAGCTTGGCGGTCTGGTCGTAATCAAAGGCGGAGAACAGCCCGTGCCGCCACCGGAAGGTGGCATGGGTGTTGACCATGATGTTCTTCTGGTCGCGGCTGTCGGCGATGATGTCCTTGAACGCGGCGCGACGAAGGGAATCGAGCCGGGACAGCGGAAGGTCAAGGATGCGGCCGGGGCGGATGTCCCGGGCTTCCTTGTACATGATGTCGCCCACGTTGTAGAGGGAGATGCTGTCGCCCTGAGCTCCGGCGAAGCGTGCCGCCCCGTCGAGGTACGGCTTTTTGTCCATTCCAACCTGACCGGTGACGATGGCGCGCATGCGGGGCTCCAGAAGTGGGGGCGATTCTAGTCGCGGGGCGTGCGGGGCTGGCGTTGGGGGTGTGATAAGGGTGGATGGAGTAGGCTGGGGGAATGCGGTTTCATGCGATTCTTGTGCTGCGCGATGAGGCGGACATCATCCGCGAGAGCCTGGCGCACCTGCGGACGTGGGCGGACGCCGTGCACGTGATGGATACTGGCTCAACAGACGGGACGTGGGAGCTGGTGAAGGAAGCCGCGGAGAAGGATGGGGCGATTCATGCGGTGGAGTCGCGGCCGCTCGTTTTTGACAGCAACGTGCGGGGGACGCTGTTTGAGCGGGTGCGGCACACTTTTGAGGAGGGGGACTGGGTCGCAAGGGTGGATGCGGATGAGTTCTATCACGCGCCCCCGCCGCGGTGGGCCGAAGCGCATCTGAAGCGGGGGGAGTCGCGGGTCTTTGCGCAGCTGTACGAGTTCTCCATGACACGGCGGGAGTTGTTGGCGTGGGAGGCGGGATCGGAGACGCGGGCGGATCGCGCACGCCCGATCATTGAGCGGCGGCGGGCGTACATCATTGAGCCCGTGATTGAGATGCGGCTGTTTAAGTATCGCAAGCGCATGCAGTGGAACGCTGCGATGGCGCAGCCTTTCAATGTCGGGCTGACGGCGCGTGAGCGAATACCCGTCCGTCACTACCGGTGGCGCGATCCACCCCAGATGATGCACCGGTGCAAGCTGCGAGGGTTCATGGTGAAGCAGGCATATCACGGGGTGCACTGGGCGCGGGAGGACTGGATGGAATGGGTGGCGGATGATGCGGACCCGCGGCTGGCGTGGTGGGGGCACGGGGAGGAGCTGCCGCGGGTGATGGATTTGGGGCACCTGTCGCCCTGGGGCGTGCGGGTGGCGCAGGAGCTGACGCACCGGACGGGGCTGGCGCGGGTGCTGGACAGGCTCCGGCAGCCGATGCGGTGGAAGCCGATCTGGCTGGAGGAGGAAGTGCAGCGGCGGCTGGCGGTGGAGGCGGCTGGGGTTGAGAATCGTGCGACTGTTGCAGGCTGAAGCCGGTACCATCCCGGCCATGCCGCTGATCCTCCGCTGGCTCCTTCGACTGGGGCCGATCAATCCGATTGCCGTACGACTCGTGCAGAACGGCTCGCGTCGGACGCGGCACCTCTATATCCGGGGGACGTACTTGGCGGTGCTGATCGTGGTGCTGCTGTGGCTGATCCTGACGATGAGCGCACGGGACGCGATGTCGATCCGCGATCTGGCGTCGGCTGCCGCGGGAAGTTTCACGAAGGTTGCGTACCTGCAGATCTTCCTGATCTGTGTGCTTTCGCCGGTGTTCATGGGGGGAGCAATCGCGCAGGAAGCGAACCCGCGGACGTGGGAGGTGCTGCTGACGACGCCGATGTCGGCGGCGGAGATCGTGCTGGGGAACCTGCTGGGGCGGCTGCTCTTTGTGATCGCGCTGCTGACGTGCAGCATGCCTCTGTTTGCATTGACGCAGTACTTTGGGGGTGTGCCGGGGTCTGCGATCTTGGCGAGCTATCTGATCGCGGGCTCCACCGCGCTGCTGGTGGGGGCGATTGCCATTGCGCTGTCGGTGTCGCGGTTGGTTGGCAAGCGGGCGTTCTTCGTGTTTTATGTCGCGATCATCACTTATTTGGGCGTGACGCTCGCGGTAGACGTCGGGATGCGCCAGCAGGGCTTGGGCGCAGGGCCGATGGGGCACGGCGTGACGCCGATGACCGCGGTCAATCCGTTTTTATCGCTGCACGCGCTGCTGAATCCATCGAGTTACCCGCGCGCTGTGGAGGGGAGCCACCGTGGACCAATGGCGTGGCTGCTGGAAACGCCGGTTCAGGCCTGGTGCATCGCGGCAACCCTGCTGAGCGTGCTGTTTGTCGCCGCCTCGACACTGACGGTGCGACTGGGCGGGCTGGCGATGCTGGGCGTGGACAGTTCAGGCGTGGCGTGGTGGCGGCGGATGTTTGGAATGGCGGCACGCAGCAGTGGCCACAGGGCTCCGCGGAGCGTGTGGACGAACCCGATCGCGTGGCGGGAAGCGGCCAGCCGCAACTCCACCCCTGCGAAGATCGCAGCGCGGTACGTGTTTCTGGCGATGGGGGGCCTGCTGGGGGCGGGAATTACTGGCGCATTTCACTTTGGCGGCATTGCGACCATCGAGCGGTTCCAGTTCGTGCTTCTCGCGACGGTGTGGGCCGAGGTGGCGGTGATTGCGCTGGTGGCGATCAACGTGGCAGCAACGGCGATCAGCAAGGAACGGGAGGATGGGACGCTGGACCTGCTGCTCACGACGCCGATTACGGCTTCGGCGTACCTGACTGGAAAGCTGCGGGGGCTGATCGCGTATTTGCTGCCGCTGCTGGCGATACCGCTGGGGACATTGCTTCTGGCGGGGCTGTACACGGCGGCGGGGGGGCTGTCGCGCTCGGGCGGGGTGAACCTGAAGATGTCTGTTGCAGCGCCGACAGGAACGGGGAGTGTTTACGTCGATGTACCGATGGTGCTGCCCGAGGCGGGGTTGCTTGCGGCGGTGGCGATCATCCCGTTCATGGCCTTCTGTGTGATGGTGGGGCTGCAATGGAGCCTCAAGAGCCGCGGCACGCTTTCGTCGGTCATCTGGACGGTGGGCGTGGTGTGCATCGTGGCGGGACCCATTGGCGTGTGCGGGTGGAATGCGGGCGGCGAAGTTCCCAACTTCGGGCCGTTTCTCGCGGCGCTCAGCCCGGCATCGCTGCTTTACACACTGGTCAGGCCGATCGACGCGGCGAACAAGACCATGGAAAGCGGGGGGATTGGCGCGCTGCGGGTGTGGCTGTTCATCGGGTGTGCTGCCGGGGCGGGGCTGAACGCGGTGATCTGCTACGGCATTCATGCGAACATGGTGCGGACGTTTGATGTGACGGTGCGGAGGCTCGCGGGAAACAAGTAAGGTGGGCGAGACTGCCGCGGACCCGCACTGGGTAGACTTGTCGCGAGTTCACGCAAAGGAGCCGCCGATGGATTTTTCCTTCTCGTTCAAGAAGCCTCCCTCGGGCCATGCGCAGCCGGCAAAGGTGAACCCGTTTGAAGGCGCGGAGGAGCAGTTCAATGCCATCCGGGGGTGCGGCGTTACGCCGCGCCCCAAGGTGACATTTGCCGCGTTGGTGGAAAGGCAGGATCCTGCGAGCTTTGATGCCGCGCCGTATGCGCACATGCTGGCGGTGATGGGCGGTTTTGACGGCAGCGGGGAGCCGTTGTCGGATGATGTGTGGCTGTTTGATCCCACCGCGTTCTCTGAAGAGGGGAACTATGCGCAGGCGATCTCGCACCTGGCGCGGCTGGCCAAGGGCGCTCTGCCGCTGGAGGAGATCAGCGATGCGCATAACGAAGAGCAGGGCGCATTCATCATCAGCGCGACGCTGGATGGCGAAGCGGTCGAACTGGCAGCGGCCGCCGAAGGCGGCATGGTTTCAGGGGATGTGCTGAGCACGCTTGCAGCGGTTGCCGCGGAGCGGGGGGGCGGGGCTCGGTTTGTGTGGGCCGACTACGAGGGCCACAAGATTGTGACGTTTCTCAATGAGGAAGAAGCGGGCGACCTGATGACGACCACCGGTATGGAGTGGTCGTTCATTGAGTGACGGCAGTGCGATCGGGGCTGTGGGTCGTGGGGACGGGCGGAGTTATTTCATTTTCGCCGTTGGACGAATCCTGCGATTCCGCGGGCGGTGTGGCCGCTGGGCGTGGGTTGGAGCCCCCGCGCGGCTTGACCGTCGCCAGCAGGATCAACAGCACGCAGACAGCACCCAGCCCGATCAACAGCGTTTCGCTCATTCCGAAGCTTTCGGCTCGCCGTTGGTGTCGTACTCAACCGGCTCGGGCAGGCCGAGGCCCTTGATCTGCTCGAGCACGGTTGACCGGTCGCCGACGAGGACGAGCACGCCGCGGTCGATCGCCATCGCGGGCATCGCGAGCCTGTTCAACTGAGCGGCGTCGATGGTGCGCATCTTCTGCATGTCCTTGGCGATGGTGTCCAGGGGCATGCCTGCTGCGACAAGTTCCGCGGCAGAGCCGAGCAGGCCGTTGAGCCCTGAGAAGCCCTGGATCGCTTCGGTCCTCTGCGATTCGGCGGCCTTCGCGGCTTCTTCGACGGAGATATCACCAGCGCGGATGCGCTTGAACTCGTTGATGAACTCCTGAATGGCGGGGCCGGTGACATCGGCCCGGACCGATGCGCCGACCGTGAGGCTGCCGGTGCTGGGCTCCATGCTGAACTGGGAACGAGCGCCGTAGGTGTAGCCGTTGGTTTCGCGGAGGTTCTGGTTGATGCGGCTGGTGAAGCCGCCGCCGAACAGCTCGTTGAGCAGGCGGAGCTGGACCCGATTGCTGCTGTCGAAGGTCTCGCCGGGCGCGACGTAGCGGACCACGGTCTGTACCGCGCCCGGGCGGTCGATCAGGACCACCTTCATCGAGTCAAAGCCCTTGGGGACGGCAGAGGCGAAAGCCTGGCGTGGCTTTCCGCCGGACTTCCATGCGCCCAGGTGCTTCTCGAGGATCGACTTGGCATCCGCGGCAGAAAGGTCCCCGGCGAGCAGCACGGTGGCGACGGCGGGGTGGTACACGGCCTTGTGCTGGGCCTTGACTTCATTGAGCGTGAGTGCCTTGATGGACTCTTGCGTGCCGATGGTCGGCCATGCGAAGGGGCTCTTCTTGCCGTACAGCACCCGCGCGCCCACGATGGCGGCGACCGCCTGGGGGCTGTCGTACATCTCGCGGATCGAGTCGAGACGGAGGCGCTCGACACGATCAAAGTCTGACTGCTCGAAGTGGGGGCGGATAATGGCGTCGGCCATCAGCCCGCACGCCTTGTCGAAGTTGCGCTGCAGCACGGTAACGCCGACGCTCGCGCTCTCGCGGGAGGCCCCGCTGTAGAAGGCTGCGCCCAGGGACTGCATGACATCGCCAAACTCAACGGCGTTGAGGTCGCCTGCGCCTTCCTCGAGCATGTCCGCGGTCATGCTGCTGCGCCCGGGGTGGGCGGCATCGTCCAGCGGGCCGCCGGGGACGAACAGCACCTGCGCGGAGACGAGCGGAAGCTCGCGGCGGGGCCAGAACAGGACCTTCATCCCGTTGCTAAGCGTGAACTCCTCGGGCTTCGCCGGGGCGAAGCTGGGCATCGCGGCGTCCTGCGGGCGTGTATCGCGGGGCGTGGTGCCGCGGGAGGGCTGGTCGGACAGGATTCTGACGATGAGGCGGGAATCGGGGGTCAAGACGTTCTTTGCCCAGTTCTGCACGGCGGCGGGGGTGGCGTTGCGGTAGCGGTCGAGGTCGCGTTTGAAGCCGTTGGGGTCGCCAAAGTAGAACTCGTACTCGTTGAGTTTGTCGGCTTTGGCCTGCACGCTCTGGAGCTGCGCAAGCTTGGCCATTTCGATGGTGGCGACCTGGCGGTCGAGCTCGGGCTTGGTCACGCCCTCGCGGATCAGACGCATGACCTCCTCATCAACCGCCTTCTGCACGGCCTCGATGTCGCCGTTGGGGGGCATGGTCACATCGATGCGGAAGGTGCTCTGCACCTTGTTGCTGCCCTGATAGGCCGAGACGTCGGCCGCGAGCTTGTTGTCGAGGATGAGGCGCTTGTAGAGCCTGCTGGACTTGCCGCGGGTCAGCACCGCGGCGACGAGGTCCATTTCGGCGTCGCCCTCGGCAAAGATGGGCGGGCTGTGGTAGACGATCGAGAGCTTGGGGAGCTGGACCTGGTCGAGCGTGGTGGTGGTGATGACGCGGCCAAGCTTGACCGGGGGCGCGGTGATGTGGATGGGGTCGGCTCCGCGGGCGATAGTGCCGAAAAGGCCCGCGATGAGGGGCTTGATGTCCTTGGAGTTGAAGTCACCGGCGACCACGAGCGAGGCGTTGTTGGGGACGTAGAAGTTGGCAAAGAAGTCTTTGACATCCACGACCTGGGCGGCCTCAAGGTCTGCATGGGTGCCGATGACCTCGTTGTGGTAGGGGTGCCCTTCGGGGAACATGATGGCGGTGATAATGAGGTCGGCCTTGCCGTAGGGCGCGTTCTCGATGGACTGGCGGCGCTCGTTGCGGACGACATCGCGCTGCAGGTCGAGCTTCTCCTGGGTCATGGTGCGGCCGAGGTCTTCGAGGCGGTCGGCATCAAGCCAGAGAAGGGTGGGGAGGAGGCTGGCGGGACCGTTGGAGAAGTAGTTGGTGCGGTCGAAGGCGGTGCTGGCGTTGTTGCTGCCGCCGCCGTTCTCCATAAGGATGTCGAACTGGCCGTTGGGGACCCGCTGAGTTCCCATGAACATCAGGTGCTCAAAGAGGTGGGCGAAGCCGCTGCGACCGGCAGGCTCATCCTTTGAGCCCACGGCGTACCACGTGTTGATCGTGACAACGGGGAGGGCGTGGTCCTCGTGGAGGATGACGGTCATGCCGTTGTCGAGGGTGTACTTCTCGAACTTGACGTCCTGCGCGAGGGCGGGGCCGCAGAGGAGCAGGGTTGCCGCGAGGAACAGGTGGGCGAATCGTTGCATATGGAGTCCTTTGTCATCGGGCGGTGGTGCCAGCCCGATAGGGAGAGAAGGGTAGGTTGGCAGGCGATGGGTCTGGGGGCGGGCAGACAGGGACGTTGGCGGCCTTGACCGGCCCTGCCAGCCTCATATCGTTGTGCCCCCTGCCGCAGTTGGGGCGGGGTTGTCGGGCAGGTAGCTCAGTTGGTAGAGCACCGCATTGAAAATGCGGGTGTCGCCGGTTCAAGTCCGGCTCTGCCCATTTACATGGTTTCGCCGAGTTCGGTAACACCGCCCGCGAAACCGCCACTGCTCTGTGTGAGCAACCTTCAAGTTGAGTTTCCGCTGTATGCCGGGCCGTTGCGCCGCCGGGCGGGGTCGTTCCGCGCGGTG
Organism: Phycisphaerales bacterium; assembly: GCA_038260025.1. GTDB lineage: Bacteria > Planctomycetota > Phycisphaerae > Phycisphaerales > UBA1924 > JAEYTB01. Next base: position 98,193 of record JBBSOF010000003.1, on the reverse strand, counting down.
GATGATGTCTCGTTTGAGATCGGCGAGGGCGAGACGCTGGGGCTGGTGGGGGAGTCGGGGTCTGGGAAGACCACGGTCGGCCGGGCGATTCTGCGGCTGGTGCAGCCCACCGGCGGCAGCATCGTGTTCGAGGGGGCGGACGTGCTGCGGGCGCGGCGGGGCGAGTTGCGGGCGCTGCGGCGGCACATGCAGATTGTGTTTCAGGACCCCGCCAGCAGCCTGAACCCGCGGATGCGCATTCATGACATCGTGGCGGAGCCGCTCATCGTGCATGGGATGGCGGGGACAACGCTGCGGAAACGAGTGGGGGAGTTGCTGGAGCGTTGCGGCCTGACGGCGGCAGCGGCGGAGCGGTACCCGCATGAGTTTTCGGGGGGGCAGCGGCAGCGGGTGGGCATCGCGCGGGCGCTGGCTCTGGAGCCCCGCCTGATCGTGTGCGATGAGCCCACCAGCGCGCTGGACGTGTCGATCCAGGCCCAGATCATCAACCTGCTGATGGACCTTCAGTCGGAGCGGGGTCTCGCGTACCTGTTCATCAGCCACGACATGAACGTGATTCAGCACGTGTGCGGGCGGATCGCGGTAATGAAGCAGGGGCGGATTGTGGAGATGGGATCGCGCGATCAGGTGCTGACGCAGCCTGCGCATGAATACACCCGGGCTCTGCTCGGGGCAGTTCCGCGGCCGTCGGTGCCGGCCGGGTTGCGGTGAGTGCAGGTCGGAAGCCTTACGGCGCGGTTGCCGCGGCTTGTGCTGCAAGCCCGCTGCTCCGCGAAGACTTCATCCCCGGCTTGAGCATGATCTTCATGCAGCCCTCGTTCTTGTGCAGAAACATGTCGTACGCGTCAGGGCCATCCTCAAGCGGAAGGTGGTGTGACACGACAAAGCTGGGGTCGATCTTGCCCTCGACGATCATGTCCAGCAGCATGGGCGTGTAGCGTTGCACATGCGTCTGACCACCCTTGATGGTGAGGCCCTTGCCGAATGCTGCCCCGAAGGGGAACTTGTCGATGAGGCCCGCGTAGACGCCGGCCACCGAGAGCGTGCCGCCCTTGCGGCAGCAACGGATCATCTGGCGCAGCACATGGGGGCGGTCGCTCTCGAGCATGAGCGACTGCTTGACCTTGTCGTAAACGCCCATGACTCCCATTCCGTGGGCTTCCATGCCGACAGCGTCAATGCAGGCGTCGGGCCCGCGGCCGCCGGTCATCTCTCGCAGCGCCTCGTAGATGTCGACGTCCTCAAAGTTGAGCGTTTCCGCGCCGCTGGCGGTTGCCGCGGTCATCAGGCGGTCGGGGATGCGGTCGATGGCAATGACACGCTCTGCGCCTAGGAGGAATGCGCTTTTGATCGCGAACTGCCCAACCGGGCCGGCGCCCCACACCGCGATGGTGTCGCCGGGCTGGATGTGGCAGTTCTCTGCCGCCATGTAGCCGGTTGGGAGGATGTCGGTGAGGAACAAGGCCTGCTCATCGGGGACGGCGCTGGGGATCTTGATCGGCCCGATGTCGGCCATCGGCACGCGGACATACTCGGCCTGACCGCCCGCGTATCCGCCAAACATGTGGGAGTAGCCGAAGAGCGCGGCAGTGCTGAATCCGTAGAGCTTCTCCGCCCACTCGGCGTTGGGGTTGGTGTTGTCGCACAGAGAGAAGAGCGTGCGTTTGCAGTAGTAGCACCCGCCGCAGGAAATGCAGAAAGGCACTGCGACGCGGTCGCCGACGGCAACATTCGTCACGCCGCTACCTACCTCCACGATCTCGCCCATGAACTCATGGCCGAGGATGTCGCCGGACATCATCGTGGGGATGTAGCCGTCGTACAGGTGCAGATCGGAGCCGCAAATGGTGGTGGACGAGACGCGCAGGATGGCATCGCGCGGGTTGAGGATGGTGGGATCAGGCACTTCTTCCAGGCGCATATCCCTGGGACCGTTCCAGCACAAAGCCTTCATTCGCGAAACTCCTGGGTGGATGACGGACGCTGGCAGGTCCGCAAGAAAATGATCGTGAACGCACGCGGAACAGGCCGCGGATGCAACAGTTATTCGTGGGCTGTCTGAGACGTGGTAGCAGTCGCTCGGGTGGTGCCGGCGGCACCGTCAGCCACCTCGGCGTCGGGGTCTTCTTCGCGCCCGTGATCGCGGGCAAACTTGGAGGTGTGGTCGGTCGTGCCCATCATGCGGGTGGCCCCTGCAACCGCGGCAGTCTTGAGCATGCCTTTGGTGCGGAGTTTCTTGCCGCGGCCGGAGGATTGGCCTTTGACGGTGGGCACTTCGCCGGTTTCAAGCAGCTGGCGGAGGCGGCGGAGGTCACTACGAACTTCCATGCCCGGCGTTTTGCCCAAAATACGCGCAATCGCGACGCCAACCTTGCCCGCCGGGGGCAGGTACTCGAAGATGACATGAACTTCCGTGCCGCGCCCTGCGGCGGCTTGCTTAAAGCGCACAGAGCCGGTGTGATTGACCATCGCCCCGGGAAGAGACTGCCACGCGATCAGACGGTCAGGCTCCTCGTTGATGACGACGGCATCCCACTCGATGTCCTTGCCCGCGGGACCCTCCACAACCCAGTGAGATTGCTCGTCCGCGCCAACGGTCACTGACTTAAGGTGGCGCATGAACCGTGCGAGGTTCTCGAAGTTGCGCCAGAAAGCGAAGACCTGACCGATCGGCTGCTGGATGGTCACGCTCTCTTCCACCCGGACGCCGTGCTTGTAGTAGTCGTGCGGCGTGACCCCGACCGGATCGGCGGTGGTTGAAATGTGCAGTTGCTTGTACATGGGGCAGTGCCCGGTCGCGCCACGGGTGGCGAGTCCGGCACCCGCCACCCCGAGCGCCACACCTGCGACGCCGCCCTTTCGGTATCCTGCGTACGCCAAGGCCATTCCGCCGAGGGCGGATACCACCCGCTCAACGGTTCCGACGTTGACCCGTTGAGACTTGCAGGACATGCCACTGGATTTCATAGGACTCCCTTGTTTCACACCGCGAGAAACGCTGCGTCAGGCTCTCATAGAGGGCAATGCCCCGTCGATACTGTGTACCGCGGGCCGCCAGGGCGTCTGAAATGCGCCTAAAAGGCTCCCTGATCGCGCGTGATTTTCGCTGGTCTCTACCGCCCGTCGCTGCCGTGGCCCTGCCTTTGCGAGCAACTCATGAAGCACTCTGCCGTCGTATTTCTGCCCAGCATCATCCTGATGGCCCTTCCTCTTGTTTCGTGCGCGCAGCCCGGAAGCCGGCGATCGGAGGGGCACTTCACAACGGAGGCGATGCTCTCGGGTGCGGCGCCCGCGGGGGCCATCACCGTGGATGGCGACACGGCGGACTGGCCGGGTGATACCCCGATCCTGGCTGATGATCACTACCTCTACCTGCGGTTCGCCGTAGAGAACACGCAGTACACGCTGCAATCCTCTCCGACGACGACCAGCATCCTGCTGGATCTGGACTCAGATACGAACACCGGGGAGACTAGCGGGCTCGCGCCGTTCGACCGGCTGGGCGTCGACCTGGAGGTGAACTTTTCGCCGCGTCAGGGCGCGGCTGTCAAGAACGGCGTATTCATCAACGCGGTTGATTCGGCGGGCAAGCGGACGCCGCTTTCGACCGCGGATATGGACCTCGTGTGCTCGCCAACGTACGCGTCGAGCTGGTATGAAGTGCGGATCTCGCGGGTGCCGTCGGTGGGGGATCTACTGCCGCTCCGCGGGCTGCGGTCGCGGGGGGAGATCACGGGCATCTTTGCCACGCGTGACACATCGGGGCGGATTTCCGGTTATTCCGATCTCTTCACGACCGCGGCGCCCGAGGCGGCCAAGTCCACGCTGCTGGGGACGGCGGACCTGCCCGCGAAACCCGAGGGCGCCATCCGCATCATGAGCTACAACGTGGAGAAGAGCGGGCCGATGGAAAAGGGCGACTTGTTCAAGCGGATGTTCCAGGCGGCCAAGCCCGACATCATCCTCGTGCAGGAGTGGGAGAAGGGCGATGCCGCGGCGGTGCAGTCGTGGTTCACGGCGATGGTCGATGCTGATGCGGTGTGGAGCGTGCGCAAAGCGCAGGGCGACAACTCGACCGGCGGCGGGGTGGCGATCATCTCGCGGTACCCGATGTCGCCCGTGACCGGTGACACCCTCTCGACAACTCCCGCGGCAGGGGCATCCAGCAGTCAGAACCCGCGCCCGCACGCGGTCCGCTTCATCAGTTCAACAATCAGCACACCCGTGGGAGATTTTCTGGTCGCCTCCACGCACCTGAAGTGCTGCGGCACCAAAGACAGCCCGGAGGACCGCACACGCCTTGCAGAGGCGCGGGCGATTAACCAGTTTCTTTCGGGGGCTCTGGCTGCTGCGCCGCAATCAACCATCCGCATTCTGTCTGGCGACCTGAACCTTGTCGGTTCACGCCCGCCGCTGGACCTGCTCCGCGCGGGGCTCGACAGCGACAAGAGCGACCTCACGGTTGCCACGCCGCTGGTGCTGGGTGATCGAACGCTTGTGACATGGCGCGACACACCCTCGAACTTCGGGCCCGGGCGGCTGGACTACCTGCTGTACAGCGATGCCAATGCCGAGATTGTGACGTCGCTGGTGCTTGACACCACGCGCCTGACGGATGCGTCGCTGGCTCGACTGGGGCTGGACCGCACGGACAGCCAGGCCAGCGACCACCTGCCGATCATCGTGGATGTAAAGCCTAAGCGGTAAGCGTGAATGGCAGCACTCGCGTGCGACTATGACCGCCGGCGCCGCGCTGCGAGCGACAACGCCATGAACGCCAGCGATGCGCCCGCGGGGGCGGGCACGCTGCTGAAGCGCAGATCGTCCAGAAGCGCATGCTGCTTGGTCACCGTGACGCTGGCGATGTTCGTGCTTGAAAAGATCCCCATGAAGCCGTAATCGGCGAGTGTGTTGGGGGTACTGATCGTGCCGTCGATGAAGGGCGCGCCGAAGCTGGCGGTCTCAAGGATGTTGCCGCCGGCATCGCGGGCGACGAACACGGGGCCGTTCGGATCGACCAGACGGTTGTTGGCGACGAAGAACCCGAACGCCTTCACGTTGACAGAGAAGGTGATCGTGAAGGAGTTGTTCAGCGATGACGGGATGGAGTTGTTGGGGGTGGCGCCAATGGCCTGTGCCGCATCAAACGCAGCGTTGCCATCGTTGACCCAATAGACGGGGCCTGTGGTGCCGGTGAGTGTGACACCCATCGCGGCATATTCGGTGGGGGGCAGCACGAGCGTCTGGCCCTGGATCAGCGTGACAGGGTTGCCCGCGCCGTTGGTTTCAAAGTTGATCAGGGCGGTGGGCATCGAGGCGAAGAAGGAGACGTCGTTGATGAGCCCTGCCGGGGCGACTGAGGCCGCGGCGGCGAGGGCTGCCGCGAACACCAACCTTGACGCACCGTGACGGGAAACGCACATCGAGAAGCCTCCAGGTATTCAGTTTCCGCGCCAGCCTTTCTGGCTTCGCGGCTACCTCCAGATTGCCCCCAGTTCGGCCCAGATGCCATGAAAGCAGGTCGCCCAACTTCACAATCCCTCGTTACAGACCCAATAGACCGCACAACTGCCATAAGAACGCCACAGCGAAACCCCGCCACGGGGCCAAAAACGTAAAAAACACACGCTTGGACGCTGTAACGTCCGCGTGCGTATTGGTTTAGGTTTCAGCCCCGATCAATCCTGGGGGGAAAACCACAGAGATTGCGGATCGACGTTCGTGTACGCCGTGGTGGGCTCGTACGCAGCAGCTGCCAAGATCAGATCGTTGACATAGACCGCCCGGCCGAGTGAATCCCCCGCGCCGAGGGTGAGAACCTGCCCTTCGGGGCTCATCATTCCCATGTTGGTGGGATGGGCGGCGGTGTGGGAAGTCCCACAGGCCGTCAGGCTCAACGCAACTGCGGCGAAAGTCAGCCCCATGAGAACTCGGCGTGCCATACGTCTCTCCTCGGCGGGGCGAAAACCCCGGTAGGGAACGCATCGGCGGGTCTGGCGTGGTACTTCAATGGCGACGGGCGGGAACCACGCCGGAAGAGGGGAGGCGCTCTCACAAGTCGCACTTGTGGCGGGCTGCACATGGGTTATGAAAACTAGTTACCATTCGCTTCCGATAACCGATTGGAGCGAGGATGCTGCACTCGGCGGTGTTGATCGCGCAGGAAGCCCCTCCCTTAGTCTGGAGCCAGAGAGCATGGTTCGCTCGCTCGTCCTCATCGCCGGTTTCGCCCTTGCATTGCCAATGGCTCAAGCGTGGGCTCAACCGGTGCCGCAGGTTCCGGCACCGATGGCGGTGCCCAGCCACCTCATTACAGGCGTGATTATCCGGTACTCAACGGAGAGCGGGGGTCTGCCCCCTGCCGAGGCTCTGCTGAAAGCAAGCTTCGAAGCGGTTGCGACACAGGACGGATGGACGGCGCCGCAGCCGCGGGAGTCGGCAGAGCGGATCCGGCTGGACGAAATTCCAGGCCTGAAGCAGCAGCGGTTCACCGATGCGGGGTTGACGCTGCTGGCACCGGCGGTCGTGCGTCGTCTGAGGGAACTGGGGCTGGTGGGTGTGTATGCCACGCCCGACCCGGCGCAGTTTCGTGTGGAAGATGGGCGCGTCATTGACCTGCGCGGTGACGGGGTGACCACGATTACCATGGATGTCACCCTGGGCATCATCACGGAGGTCAATACGCGCGGGATTGGCGAGCGGCTGCCCAAAGACGACACGATCAACAGCCCCCTGCACCAGCGCATCAGGGACAACTCGCCGGTGCAGCCGGCTTACAACGATCAGCCCCAGGCGAACAACCTGGTGCAGCAGCGCGCCATCGATGATTATTTGTTCTTCCTGAACAGGCTCCCCGGACGACGGGCGGATGTGGCGGTCGCGGCGGCGGGGACGCAGCCCGGCGCTGTTTCGCTTGATTACATCATCACCGAGAACCGCCCGTGGCTGCTGTTCGCGCAGATTTCTTCGACGGGCACCGAGTCTACATCGCGTCTGCGGGAGAACTTCGGGTTCATCAACAACAACCTGACGAACCACGATGACATCCTGAGCCTGGGGTATCAGACCGCGAGTTTTCAGGACACGCACGCGGTGAACGGCTCGTACGAGCGGCCCTTCTGCTGCAACGACCGCCTTCGCTGGCGCGTTGATGGCTCGTACTACCACTACCTCGCTTCGGACGTGGGGCTGCCAGATGCGGACTTCAAGGGCGAGGGGTATTCCCTGGGCGGTTCGATCGCGTGGAACTTCTACCAGCGCCGGGCGCTCTTCCTGGACCTGGTGGGGGGCGTGCAGTTCAAGCATGTGGAAGTGAACAACGAGGCGGCCGCGCTGGAGGGCGACGACGACTTCTTCATGCCCTCGCTCGCGCTGAGGCTGGAGCGCAACATCACCGCCATGCGCACCAACGCGACCATCGGGATCGAGTTCAACGCGTCGGGGATCGCGGGGACAAACGACAACCTCGATGCGCTGGGACGCACGGGCGCGGACTCTGACTTTGTCGTGCTGCGCGGCGAGGCCACGCACTCGTTCTACCTGGAGCCGTTCTTCGATCGCAACGCGGAGAGCACGGGCGGGCTGGCCCACGAGATTTTTCTTTCGACCCGCGGGCAGTACGCGTTCGACAACCGCTTGATCCCGAACGAGGAGCAGGTTGCGGGCGGGCTTTACACCGTTCGCGGCTACCCGGAGTCTGCGACGGCGGGCGATACGGTGATCGTGGGAACGGCCGAGTATCGCTACCACCTTGCGAAAAACCTCGACCCCAACCCCATGCCCGGGTCGCTGTTCGGGCATGATTTCCGCTGGCGTCCGCAGTACCAGTATGGACCCACAGACTGGGACCTGATCCTGAAGGCGTTTGTGGATGCGGGGCGTGTGACTAACTCGGATCGTCAGAGCTTCGAGTCGGACAACACCCTGATTGGGGCGGGCATCGGCGCCGAGTTATCAGTCAGTCGCCACTTCAACTTGCGTGTTGACTGGGGCTTTGCTCTGCGTGATTTGAACGATGCGGGTTCCGGTGATGACGTTAATGCGGGTGATAGCGAGCTCTCGTTCGTCCTGACGCTGATCTATTGACAGAATGCTGGCACCGCCCTGCGCCCCGGGTGAGACTTTGGTGAAGCCGCGGACCCCGCTGCCGCGTACTCCCCAAGGAGGGAACAAATGAAGAATCGGCCTATGAACGGTTTTCCGATCCCCCACGCTGCCCTGCTGGCGCTTGTCGCCGGCTCCCTCGCTGGCCTGACGAGCAGCGCCGTGGCCGGGCCCGAAGGGGCGAACGTCGCGCGGGGCCGCGCCAGCTTCGCCCGCAGCGGCAACATGACGACAATTACGGCCGCGAACAACACGATTATCAACTATCGAAGCTTCGACATCGGGAGCAACGAGGCGGTCCGCTTCGTGCAGCCCAGCGCCGGGTCGCGGGTGCTGAACCGGATCAACTCCAGCGCACCGACCCGCATCGATGGCTCGCTGACCGCCAATGGTCAGGTGTACCTGGTCAACCCTGCCGGTGTGTTCTTCGGCCGCAACGCGGTGGTTGACACTGCCGGGTTGTACGCGGGCGCGGGCCGCATCTCGGACCGCGACTTCCTTGCCGGCATCAACCACTTCACGAACATTTCCGGCCCCATCGTCAATGACGGCACGATCAGCGCCGCGACCGTTGCGTTGATCGGGGAGCGGGTTGCCAACCACGGCACCATCGTTGCCGACAGGGGCATGGTCACCACGCTGGTGGGCAATGACGTGATGATCCGCGAGAGCGGGTCGCAGATCATGGTCCGCATCAATGGCAAGACGCTCAACACCGCGGCAGGCCCTTCGCGTGCCAGCGGTGCGGGGGCGGTTGGAACGGCGGGCATCGAGAACACGGGGACGATCCGCGCCAACCGGGGCATCATCACGCTGGGCGCGGGCGATGCGCTGTCGCTGGCCATCCACAACACGGGAACGATTCAGGCGGCGGGCGGGTCAATCACGGCCACTGCCGCGGGCGGCAGCATTCGTAACGACGGCACGATCTCTGCGAGCGTTGCGTCGGGTCGGGCGGGCAGCGTCACGGTGCAGGGGCCGCGGGTTATCAATCAGGGTGCGGTGACTGCTGATGCAGGGTCCGGGCGCGCCGGCTCGGTCGAAGTCACGAGCGCGTACGAAACCACATTGGGTTCGGGAAGTGTGGTTTCTGCCGCGGGCGGGGCGGGGAATGCCAGCGGCGGCGAAGTGCTGATCCACAGCTATCAAGGCGTGACAACGCTTGCTTCGGGCGCACTCGTGGATGTGTCTGGCGGTGCGGCAGGCGGCGACGGCGGGTTTGCCGAGGTGAGCGGCGCGACGTTTTCGATCCACGGGCAGGTCAAGGGCGACACCGTGGCGGGTTACAAGGCCGCTTCGGTGTTGTTTGATCCTTACGACATCATCATCGATGCTCCTGGCGCGGATGATGGCGAGGTGATTGATGGTCTGGTCGGCAGCGCCGATGGCGGGGCGTCGAACTTTACCATTTCACCGGCGGCGATCGAAGGGTTTTCCGGTGACGTGCGGCTGGAAGCGACGCACGATATCAACATCCTGGATGACATCAACAAGACCAACGGCGGTCTCACGCTGGTGGCGGGCAACGACATCAACTTCGGGCTGTCGGGCGGGCCGATCGTTATCGCGGGCCTGTCGCTGAGCGCGAACTTTGTGGATTTGCAGGCTGGGCACAGCATCAACGACAACATGCTGCTCTCGACTCTCCTGACCGCGACAGTGGGGGATATCACGACGCTGGGTGCGACGGGCGGTGTGCAGTTTGGGCTCGCGAGCGTGCCCACCGGCAACACCGTTTCGATCACGCAGGCGGACAGCAAGTTTGTGGGCGCGGGGCCGTTCGGGTTCATCGCCAACCCTCAGAACACGAACATTCGCGTGCGGATCACGAACGGGTTCCTGGTCATCGGCGGCGACTTCGGCGGCGTGAGCGGGCACCAGAGCATCCTCAGCCTCGATGCGCATTCCAGCGACTTCCTCCGCGTCGAGGACAACCTTGATATCGGCACCACGGCCAATCTGCGGAGCAACAACGCGGTTGAGATCGTCGGTTACATCCATGCCGGGCAGGGCATCGACCTGCACGCTGGTCAGGATGGCTCTGGCAACGTGTCGTTCGAGGTTTCGGGCCTGAGCCTCTGGGCTGATTCGATCGCGCTGCGGGCGGGGAGCAACTCGGGCGTGACTTCCGCCCGCGTCGATGCACTGACGAATGCTCCGGCGTTCGCGGCCACGGGCGGGGGTGCCACGCGCCCGGCTTCGTTCACGTTTCAGCAAGATGCCGCGGTTGGCAATGGCGACCTGCCGCTGACATCTCAGTTCGGCGCGGGGCTGAGTGGGATGGCGTACCGCGTTGAGTCTTCCGATGCTGGGGTTGGCGTGTCGAACGGGGCTTATTTCGGCGGAACGCTTCTGACGCTCGCCAGCGAGACTGGGTCTGCGGTGCAGGACGCATTGAATGTGTCAACGCTGGATGTGTTTGGCGACGCGATCCTGTCGGCGAATATTACAGCGGCCACGACCCAGCACTATCACGCCGCGACGCGACTGGTGAACGATCGCGTGCTCACGGGGTCTGTGATGACCTTCGATGGCGCGGTCAACACCGATGGTTCTTCAGCGGCAGATGCAGCACTGCTTGTTCAGGGCAACCTGGTTTCCAATGCCGACATCGGCGACGCACGCCGGCTGGCGAGCCTGCGTGTGAGCGGCACATCACTGCTCGGCGGCGACATGGTTCACACCCTGGGCGGCCAGGCTTACGACGGCGCGGTCACGCTTGGGGCGGACCAGTTCCTGGTCAGCGATAACGATGGCACGATCCGCTTCGGGAGCACTGTGGATGGCGCGCACAGCCTGAACGTGCAGACCACGGAAGACGGTCTGATCGCCTTCAACGGCGATGTCGGTGGTTCGACACAGCTCGTGGATATCTTCCTCAGCACCGCTGGCCCCGGGGGCGTTCGCGGCATCCCGCAGGCGGCCACGATTGTCGGAGAGCGGTCGGTTTCCATCCGTGCCCGCGACTTCCGGATGGGCCAGCACGAGAAGTTCACGACGTTCGGAGACCTGCTGATCGCGGCGTCGCGTGATGCGGCGCTGGGCGACCTCACGACCGTCGGCGACATGACCGTTTCCGCAAACACGATTACACTGCTGCGTCGTGCGGCAGCGACCCTTCTCAATGATGGCGGGTCGGTGGTCTCGGACCGCGGACTCGACTTTGTAGCCGGCGGCGATCTGGTGTTCCAGGGCGTCATCATTGACGGCGGTCTTGCAAGCGGCCCTGCCGCGACGTTTGCGGATCAGAACGCCGGAATCGGCAACAGCAACCTTGCTGCGTACGAGTTCACGCAGAGCCTGGCCTCGGAAACCAGCGCGGCGGCGTTGATGCTGAATGGTCGGGTGCTTGACCAGAAGACCACGCCGGTTGCTCCTCCGCCACCACCTCCGCCTCCTCCACCTCCGCCTCCTCCGCCTCCGCCACCGCCTCCTCCGCCACCGCCTCCTCCGCCACCGCCTCCTCCGCCACCGCCTCCTCCGCCCCCTCCTCCTCCGCCGCCCCCTCCTCCCCCTCCCCCGCCGCCTACCACGCCGGTGGACTCGGCAGAGTTGGCCGGGGCCATCCCGCCCCCGCCGAGGTTCACCGACACGGTGCAGCCGAAGGTGTACAACCTCGCGCTGCTCGGCAGCTTGGGCATCGCATCGCGCGGTGTGACCTCGGCCGAGTCGCGTGCGGCTCTCACGGGCCGGTATGTCTACGACGACATGCCCGGGGCCCTGGAGCGGTACGCGGAGGGCGGCACCTTCTCTGCCACTCGCATCGATATCGATGCGGTGCGGCGCGTTGCTAATGCCTACATGGGCGGCGTCGGCAGCGCGGCACAGGCGCCGGCGACGTCGGAGAGCCTGGGTGCGGCGGCTTCCCGCTACATGACTCTTTCGCAGGCTTCCAGCGTCGACCCTGCGGAGTTCCGTTCGTACCTTGAAAACACGCCCGAAGAAGGCGCGACCCTTGCCCAGATTCAGCGGCTGGAGAACATGCTGGCGGACATGCGGAACCTGGGACTGCCGCCGGGAGAAGCGGCGCAGGCCCGCGTCCGGCTGATCGCCAGCCTGTCATCGGAAACCCTGCCCCCGGATGCTCTCGGCCGGGCGCTTCGTCAGCCAACGCCGTAAGCGATTTGGCGAATGACAATCCTGTCATGCACAGCGCCGCCCGCGAAAGCGGGCGGCGAGCTTTTTGAGTCTTGGGATCAGTGCAGTTTGGAAAGGAACTGCTCGAGCCGGTCGATGCCCTGCTCTATCTGCGCCTCGCTACACGCAAAGCTGATGCGGACGTGCCGGCTGCCGCAGCCGCCAAAGTCGTCGCCGGGCACAAAGGCGACATGCGCTTCTTCGAGCAGCGCTTCGCAGAAATCCATGGCGGAGTTGATTGGGCGGCCGCCGTGGCTGGTCTTGCCGAAGTATGAAGAGACATCGGGAAAGACGTAGAAGGCACCGGTGGGTGTGGGGCAGCGCATGCCGGGAACGGCCGCGATGCGGCGGGCGATGACCGCTGCGCGGCTGGCAAAGGCCTGACGCATGCGCTCGACGTCAGCATCGGTCTTCGTGAGCGCCGCGCGGATCGCGGGGTAGGTGAAGCTGGTGATGTTGGTGGTGATCTGTCCCTGGAGGGTCTGCATTGCGGCGATGAACTGCTTGCCGAAGGCGCCGACGCCGGCGAGGTACCCAATCCTCCAGCCTGTCATGGCGTAGGCCTTCGACAGGCCGTTGATGGTTAGGGTGCGCCCCGCGATGCTGGGGATGCTGCCGATGGAGCAGTGGGGGATGCCGCCGTAGGTGATCTTTTCATACAACTCGTCGCTGAGCACGACAAGCCCCGGTGCGATGGAGGCCGCCGCTTCGGCGATGACCTCCGCAAGGGCGTGGATTTCCTCGGGGGTGTACATCGTGCCACAGGGGTTGCTGGGGGAGTTGATGATGAAAAGGCGAGAGCGCGGAGTGATCGCGCGGCGGAGTTGGTCTGGGGTGATCTTGAAGTCGGATTCCGGGCCAGTGGGGAGTTCGACCACCTTGGCGCCGGCCAGCTGTGCGATCGGGGCGTAGCTGACCCATGCGGGAACGGGGAGCAGGCACTCCATGGGTTCCTGGCCGGGCGCAGGAGGGTCGAAGAGGCAGTGCAGGGCGACAAACAGGGCGGCCTTCCCGCCGGGGGAGATGGCGATCAGGTCGGCGGAGGTGGGAATCTTGTTCTCGCGTATAAGTTTGTCGGCAATGGCCTTACGAGTCTCGGGGTCGCCAAAGGTGGGGGTATATTTAGTCATCCCCGCTTCGAGTGCTTTCTCGGCGGCATCTTTGACGACCTGGGGGGTGTCAAAGTCCGGCTCGCCCGCGGCAAAGGAAAGTACATCTAGACCTTCCCGCTGCATGGCCTTGGCCCGATTCATAAAGGCGACGGTCACCGACGCTTTCAGGGTTCGGACACGGTTAGCGATGGTGGGGCCGGTGGTTTCGGTTGCATTTGCAGCCATAGAGGTGCTTTCATCGACACAGGCGTGGGGGTGGAGGATACGTTTCCTGCCCGGGGCGTGGCGAATGGAACGCTCGCTTCTGAGTTTTGCGGGTTGATCCAACCCGACCCCCCGTCTACCCTTGACAACACCTTTACAGGCAGGAATCACACCCCGATGGCTCTTCTCGCAGAACACCGCAAATCGATCGCCACCACGCACCGCCGCCACGACAAGGACTCGGGCTCTCCCGAGGTTCAGGTTGCCATGCTGACCGCCAAGATCGCAGCAGTCGCCGACCACCTGCGCGGGCACGACAAGGACCACCACAGCCGGCGCGGGCTGCTCCTCATGGTGGGGCAGCGTAACCGCCTCCTGAGGTATCTGGCGCGGACAAACCCCGCCAGCTATCAGGGGCTGATCTCGAAGCTTGGCCTCCGCAAGTAATACATACGGCCCGGGACCTGACGGTCTCGGGCCGTTTTCGTTCTAAGTCAGCCGCACTCTGGCGGCTCCAGGTACAGAGTGGCAGTGGGCAGCGTTCAGTCTCGCGGCAGGGTCGCCGGCATGATCGGCGCGGCCGAAGCCTGACCCCTGCCTCTGCCTCTCAGAGGTCCTTGGAGTTTGCCCGAGCGGTTATCCCCCAGGCAACGCGGCAGGCATGTAGCCGAAGCCGCAGCGAGGCCCGCGAAGAGCGGGCGTCGTCGATACCAAGGAACAACACATATGGCAAACCTCGCTCCCCTTCAAGGCCTGATCCGCGTTGAGCGTGAGATCGGCGGCCGCAAACTGATCTTCGAGACCGGCGTCGTCGGCAAGCAGGCAAACGCCTGCATCATGGCGACGTACGGCGGCACGACGGTGCTTGCCGCGTGCGTGCGTGCAAACCCGCGCGAGGGGATCGACTTTTTCCCGCTGACGGTGGACTACCGGGAGAAGACGTCTGCGGCGGGCAAGTTCCCCGGCGGCTTCCGCAAGCGCGAGGGTGCGCCCAACGAAAAGGAAATTCTGACGATGCGGATGATCGATCGCCCGATCCGTCCGCTGTTCCCCGATGGCTTCCTGGACGAGGTGCAGGTGCAGGTTTTCGTCCTGAGCCACGATGGTGAGAACGACAGCGATGTGCTTGCCGGCACGGCGGCCTCTGCGGCTCTGGCCCTGTCGGACATCCCCTTCGAGGGACCGACGGCGACGGTGCGCGTCGGGCGGATCCATACCGATGACGGCCCGCAGTACGTGATCAACCCGACCGTGTCGCAGATGGATTTCTCCGACATGGACGTGGTGGTGGCGGGGCACAAAGACGGCCTGAACATGATTGAGGTTGGCGCGGCCGAGGTTGATGAGAAGGGCGTGCACGGCGCGCTCGAGTTCGCGTTTGCGAACATCAAGGACACGCTGGCGCTGATTGATGAGCTGGCGAGCAAGGCGGGCAAGCCCAAGGTTCAGGGCGAGCTGCACCTGCCCTCCGCCGAGATTACGGCGCACGTCACGAAGATCGTTGAGCAGACGCTGACCAAGGCCCGGCAGGTCAACAAGAAGGCCGAGCGGAGCGCGGGGGTCGACAAGCTCCGCAAGGAGCTGCTCGACGCGCACTACGCCCTCAAGCAGGACGCGACGTACGGCGATTATGCGAGCAGCCTCAAGAACCGCACGCAGGCCAAGGAAGCCTTCAAGCGGCTGGAAGAGAAGCTGACCCGTCGCCTGATCGTGCAGGAGCGCACACGGGCCGACGGGCGCGGGGCCACGCAGATCCGCCCGATCTCAGGGCAGGTGGGCATCTTTGAGCGCACCCACGGCTCGGCGCTCTTCCAGCGGGGTGAGACTCAGAGCCTTGTCAGCGTCACGCTCGGCACCGGCAAGGATGAGCAAATTATCGATGGCCTGATCCCTGAATACAGCAAGAAGTTCACGCTGCACTACAACTTCCCCCCCTTCTCGACTGGCGAGGTCAAGCGGATCACCGGCCCGGGCCGTCGCGAGATCGGGCACGGGGCGCTGGCGGAGCGGTCGCTCATGGCGATCCTGCCCAGCCCGGAGGATTTCCCCTACACCATCCGCGTGGTCAGCGACATCACCGAGAGCAACGGCTCGTCCTCAATGGCGAGCGTGTGCGGCGGCTGCCTGGCGCTGATGGACGCCGGCGTCCCCATCCGCGCGACGTGCGCGGGCATCTCCGTCGGCCGCTTCGCTGACGATAACGACCAGAACGAGCTCTTTGTGACCGACATCATCGGCGAGGAAGACTTCTTCGGCGATATGGACTTCAAGGTGTCGGGCACGCGTGACGGCATCACCGGCATCCAGCTCGACCTCAAGGCCCGCGGCCTGAACCTCGAGCAGATCGAGCGAATTCTGGAGCAGGCGAAGGTCGGCCGCATCGAGATCATCGAGATCATGGAGCAGATCATCCCCGCCCCGCGCGAGAAGATCAGCTCGCTGGCTCCTCGCCTCATCACGCTGCACATTGACCCGGAGAAGATCGGCAAGCTGATCGGGCCCGGCGGCAAGATGATCCGCGGCCTGCAGGACCGCTACAGCGTCACCATCGACGTCGATGACGACGGCACGGTCCAGCTCGCCGGCCTCAACGCCGAGAGCATTGAGGGCGCCCGGGGCGAGATCGAGGCGCTGTGCGAAGAGATCAAGGTCGGCACCGTGTACACGGGCAAGGTGGTGAGCATGAAGGACTTCGGCGCCTTCATCGAGCTCGCGCCGGGCACCGATGGCATGTGCCACATTTCGGAGCTGGCCGAGGGCTACGTCAAGAGCGTGAGCGAGGTCGTCAAGCTCGGCGACGTCGTGAAGGTCAAGGTGATCAACGTTGATGACCAGGGCCGCATCAAGCTCAGCCGCAAGGCGGTGCTGATGGACGAGAATCGCCCGAAGCAGGCGCAGGGCACGCCCGCCTGAATCGGTGGGCGGACGGTGAACAACTACAACTGAACAGACCCCGGGGTCGCGAGGCCCCGGGGTTTTCATTTGTGATTCCGGGAACGCACTTGACCGCCGGTAGGGACTTTCGGTAATCTGGGTAAACCGGCATCGCGGGCGTGCTTTGTTCAAAGCCCTCCGCGTGCTGCGAGGTCCCCGTGATGCGATCGTCGGGCCGAACACCTGCGACCGGAAAGCACCGCTTCTACGCGGCAGCGTTCCGGTCGGCTTTGTTTTTTGCCCGTTCCGCAGTCGCCGACCCGTTCGCAGGCCTGCCCGCGGTGAAGAGGTGAAGCATGGAAGATCGCACCGATGTGATTCTAGGTGGCGAAGGTTTGGTGAAGTGGTTTGACTCGCGTAAGGGCTATGGCTTCATCGTCGGACCTGGAGGAGAGGACATCTTCACGCACTTCACCGTCATTGAATGTGACGGCTTCAAGTCGCTCAAAGACAACTCCACCGTGACCTACGACGCCGAGCGTACGGATCGCGGCTGGAAGGCCACCCGCGTGACGCAAGGGCATGAGGTGGAGATTGGTGCGGCCCTCAGAAGTGGCTATACCCGTGCGGCAGGGCAGCCCCCGACAACCCAGCCCCCCCCCGAACCGCGTGGTGGGCCAGCCTGACTGGCTTACGAGGCTGTTGGCAAAGCGACGCTGCCCCGCACATACTCCCCCGAGTGCCTTCAAGCGTTCCCATCTTCGTCGCACTAGTTGCCGCGGCAAGCCTGCTCATCGGGGCCTCGCTGGCCTCGTTGGCGTGGCGGTGGCAGATGCGGCGTGCTATGGAGCGGCTTCGGGAGGCGGAGCGGCGGGCCCGCAGCGCCGAGCGACTGGCGGAAGTGGGCGCGATGACGGGCGGGCTGGCCCACGAGATCAAGAACCCATTGTCCACAATTGGGCTCAACGCCCAGCTTCTGGCGGAGGGGCTCGATGACCTGCAGGGCGTCGACCCGGATGCCCGCCAACGGCTATCGCGGCGGCTGTCGTCGCTACGGCGAGAAGCGGAGCGGCTGCGCGGCATCCTGACCGATTTTTTGAACTTCGCCGGGGAGATACGGCTCGACCTTGCACCCGCCGATCTCAATCGGGTGATCGAGGAGTTGTCAGATTTTTTCCTGCCGCAGGCGCAGCAGCAGGGTGTTCACCTGCGAACCGAACTCTCGGCCGAGCCGCTGATGGGCATGGTGGATGCGGCGCACCTCAAGCAGGCGGTTCTCAACCTGATGCTCAACGCGGTGCAGGCGATGTCTCAGAACGCGCCCGGGACGCCCAAAGAGCTGATCCTTCGGACATGCAGCGAGGCCGTGCCTGGTGGGGGGGCATTCAACCAGCTGCATGTGATCGACACCGGCCCGGGCATTCAGGCGACGGTGATGAGCAAGCTGTTTACGCCCTACTTCACGACCAAGAGCGGCGGCACGGGGCTGGGGCTGCCGACGACGCGGCGGCTCATTGAGGCACACCACGGCAAGATCGACGTCCACACAGAGGCAGGGCGCGGTACGGACTTTGTGATCACGCTGATCGCGACCCCCAGTTCAACGCCTCAGCCAACAGCCTCCCGCCGGTAGGACAGCTCAACATCGCCTCCGACAGGCTTGACCCGCCACAAACGATAACGGCGGGCCGAGCGGAGCTGCTCCGCGACACGACCAACTGCGACCGACTTTGCAAGCTCATCGCCAAGCAGCATCGGCGCGATGTAGATGATCGCCTCGTCGACCAGGTCGTCTTCGATCAGCGACCCCAGCATGCCCGGCCCTGCTTCCACAAGCACGGTGCTGACATCGTGCTCCTGCGACAGCGTCTTGAGCAGTGCGCGGAGGTCGATGCCTGAACCCCCGCCCGCCCGCGGTCGTTCGGGGACGCCGAGCAACTGCACACCTTTGGCGATCAACGCCATCCGCCGGGCGTGGTTGATCTGCGCGTTCAGGAGCGTCGCATCGCACGCGGCAAGGGTTGTCACGCTGCGCGCACTCTGTGCGAGGGCTGAAGAAGGCGGAAGGTCAAGGTCGGTGTCGGCGATCACGCGCCGGGCGGTGCGGCGGACGGCGACGCCGCGCGCGGTGAGCATCGGGTCGTCGGCGAGCACCGTGCCGATCCCCGTCAGGATCGCGTCAACCCTGCCGCGGAGGCGATGAACACGGAGCCTTGCTGGTTCGCAGCTGATCCATTTGCTCTCTCCGGTGCGGGTCGCAACACGCCCATCAATCGTCTGCGCCCATTTGGCGATGACCCAGGGCAGGCCGGTCGTGATGCGTTTGATGAAAGGCTCGGAGGTGCCGTAGGCGAGAGCGCTGGCATTTGACTGCGTGCAGGTGATGCCCGCGGCCGCAAGGACTTCCTGCCCCCCGCTGGACACCGTGTTGGGATCACGCCGGGCAAACACGACTTTGGCGATGCCCGCCGCCTGGATGGCCTGTGTGCAGGGCGGCTGCTTCCCGGTGTGGGCGCAGGGCTCAAGGGTGCAGAAGAGGGTTGCTCCGCGGGGGTCGTTGCCGCGGCGCACACAATCCTGGAGTGCGTCGACCTCGGCGTGGATTCCGCCGAAACGGCGGTGGTGTCCTTCGCCGATGATGCGATCACCCTGAACGATGACGGCGCCGACCATGGGGTTGGGCTCGACGTAGCCGAAGCCGCGGAGGGCGTGACGCGCCGCCCGGTCGAGCATCCGTTTGGCGTGCATGTCTGGGGGCGGCGTCATCACACCCACCGCACCAGTTGACGGCGGTCTTCCTCGCCCATGATCTCACCAATATCGGCGAGCCAGCGGTGGGCATCGTTGCGATAGCCGGCGGTGGGTTTGATTTCCGCCCCCAGCGCCGTGCGGTGGGCATCCCCCCAGTGCTGGTTGAATCGCATCATGGCGAGCTCGCGGGTGAGCTTGGCAACCATGGACGCCAGCGCAACGGGCAGGTGGGCACGCTCGCCTTCTACGAGGAACGCGATGCCGCAGCGGCGATCTCGCCCCTGGGAATCACGGCCCGTCACCAGATAGCGGCTTTTTTCAGAGGTCTCTTCGACAATCGCAACATCCGCCCCGGGCAGTTCACGCTCGATCAGCCCCGCGTACTGCGCCCTGCCGCCAAGGCGGTCGCAGACCAGGCCCAGGCGCACATCCTCGGGCTCATTGCCAAGGGTGTCCCAGAGTCGGCGCAGGTGCAGGCCGAAGGCGGCGGCGGTGGTCTCGGCCTTGTTGCTGGTTTCTTTCACGATGCGCTGGTAGCGGTGCTCGCAGATGACTTCGCAGCGAAGATCGTGGAGTTTGACACCCGCGGTGTCCATCGCTTTTGACAGCACGTTGTGGGCGATGGCCACTTCGCCCTGCGTCAGCGACACCGGGAGCACGCGGGGCGTGCCGTGGTAGCAGGTGTGGTCGGCAAGCGCACCCCCGAGCGCGGTGAAGTAGGCGAGATCGTTCAGCGACTCTGCGCACGACGGGTCCGCCAGGCACCGCAGGAACGCCAGCACCCCACGCTCCAGGTGAATGAGCGGGTGCGAGGTCTTCGTGCTGTTGGCGAGCTTCAGTTCTTTGCTGTCCGCCACAGCCACGCGGCGGCGTTTATCGTGGGCGCCGCCCCGCGCTGGCTGGCGGCAGACGCCTTTGTTCAAGACCGTCCACAGGTCCGGCACCTTCGTCGCATCCGGCTCGTCGGCGACCCGGAACACGGCAAGCCCAACGCACAACGGGCCCAGCATGGGGCCGTAGCCGGCTTCATCAATTCCCGCGAGCAGCAGTGGCACGTGGCGAGTTTACGAGCCTTCAAGCAGGATTCCCGCACGGGGTGACAGGAACAGGCGGGGAGAAATCGTAAAAAGGCAAAAAAGAAAAAGCCTGTCCCAAGGGACAGGCTTTCCACAGGCTCATTCAAAGTGCGGGCGAGAGGACTTGAACCTCCAAGGATGTTACTCCACTAGAACCTGAATCTAGCGCGTCTGCCAATTTCGCCACGCCCGCGGCGTCGGGAACCGTAGGCCGTTTTCCACCCCACTTCTAGGCCGCAAAACGGGTCCGGGTGTCCTACGATGCAGACCGCGGCGGGTTCTGCCGCGAGGGGTATCGATTTTGACCATGAACGCCATACCGCTACCGGTCCATATCGAGCAGGACGGCCCCTTCATGGGTATCGCCACGCTGACGCTGGAGCAGCCCGGCAAGCCCGTTGTGGTGCTGGAACTTGAGGTTTTTCAGCGGCTTGAGGCGGCTCTCTCGTCGTTACCAAAGAACCTGAAGGGCTGCGTCATCGCGTCGGCGTCCGAACGGGTGTTTGTTGCCGGCGCAGATTTGAAGTCCATCATGGAGATGGACAACGACCAGCTCGACCGGTATTTGCAGTACGGCAGCCGCGTGTTCGGGATGATCGCCGACCTGCCCTTCCCCACGGCCGCGGCCATCAACGGCGCGGCCCTCGGTGGCGGCTTGGAGCTCGCGATGCACTGCGATGCGCTGGTTGCCGCGCCATCGGCGAGCGGCAAGCCTTACCCCATCGGCCTGCCCGAGGCGGGCCTGAAGATCTGCCCCGGCTGGGGGGGCACCAACCTGCTGCCCGCTCGCATGGATCCTGCGGATGCGCTGCGCAGGACGGCGACCGGCACCACGATGATGTTCGAGGACGCAAAGGCGGCAGGGTTGTTCGATGCGGTCTCGCCCGACGCGTCCGGCCTGCTCGCGGCAGCGAAGGAGTGGGTGATGCACCGGGCGGCCCAGGGCCCGATGGATCGTGATGGAGCACCCTCCCGCTGGGTGGGGCGGCCGCGGTTTGCAAAGGGCGTGATCAAGGCGGTGGACAGTGTGAAGGGCGACCTCGACATTGCCAGCCCAGGGCGGGCGGTGCTGGAGGCGGTTAATGCGGGTCTGCTGCATGGGTACGAAGCGGCGTTGGGCGTCGAGCGGCGGCAGTTGATCTATCTGCGGAATCTTCCTGAGGGTCGTGAAGCGATCGCCGGGTTCTTCGCCAGGTCGGCGAAGAAGTGATTCCGGTCGGGCGCGGCACGCGGGGCAAACAAGTTCTCAATCTTTCCTGACTCTTCTCGAGAAGCACACCTATGGCCGACCTCAAGAATCTCAAGGGCGTATCCGACACCGACAAGAAGATGATCGAGGATGCGGAATCGCTTCTCGGGCCCGAGCCGACATCGATGGGGTTCGTCAAAAACCTCTTCTGGGGCAACCTCCGCGAGGACCTTGTATTCCCGTACCCCCTGCAGTCGGCGGCGGAACGTGAGGAATGCGACAAGCTGCTCTCCCGCCTGGACCACTACCTGCGGACAGAGCACCCCGCCACGTTTATCGATCAGGAGCAGGAGATCCCCGACTGGGTGATCAAGCGGCTGTTCGAACTCGGTGTGCTGGGCATGACCATCCCCAAGGACCACGGCGGGCTGGGGCTGGGGATCACCAGCTATAACCGCGTGCTGGAGCGGATCGGCGCTTCGTGCGGGTCGACGGCGGTCATGGTCTCGGCGCACCAGTCGATCGGGTGCAAAGCGGTCATGCTGTACGGCACCGAGGAGCAGAAGCGGCGGTGGCTGCCGCACCTGGCGCAGGATTGGCTCAGCGCGTTCTGCCTGAGCGAGCCGAATGTAGGGTGTGATGCGGGCGGGCAGGAGACTCGCTGCGAGAAGACACCCGACGGCGAGTTTTATATCATCAACGGCGAGAAGAAGTGGGCCACCTCCGGCGCACTGTCTGGCATGTTCACCGTCATGGCCAAGCAGAAGATGGCCGACGGCAAGGACAAAGTGACTGCCTTGGTGTGCATGCCCGATATGCCGGGCATTGACATCTTTCAGAAGAACCGCAGCAAGTGCGGCATCCGCGGCACATGGCAGGCGCGCATCAGGTTTACCAACGTCAAGGTGCCCAAGGCCAACCTGCTGCACCATGAGGGTCGCGGGCTGAACGTCGCGCTCACTTGCCTCAACTATGGGCGCTGCACGCTGAGCGCTGGGATGCTGGGCGGGGCGCGGCGGGTGCGGGATCAGTCGACGAAATGGGCGCGGACACGGTTCCAGTTCGGTCGGCCCCTGGCCGACTTTGAGCTGGTGCAGCAGCGGATCGCCCGCATGGCTGCGTACGACTACGCGATGGACGCGATGCTGTATGCGACGACCGGCATGCTCGACCGCCACGATGAGGACATCATGGTGGAAACGGCGATCTGCAAGGTGTTCTGCTCGGAGTATGGCTGGCGGGTGGTCAACGATGGCCTCCAGATCATGGGCGGCGAAGGGTACATGTCGGAAAACGAGGTCGAGCGGGTGTTCCGCGACTCGCGCATCAACCTGATCGTCGAGGGCGCGAACGAGGTGATGCAGTCGTTCGTGTGGGCCTACGGCGGCAAACGTCTGTTGGAATCCATGCTCAGCGTGCAGGGCGCGGTGGGCTGGGATTCTGGGCAGTCCTTTGGCGGCAACATCGGCCGCATTATGAAGAACGGGCTCAACCCCACGATCGCCAAGGCGGCGATCCCGCTGGGTTTGGAACTGTTCCTGGGCCTGCGGCGCAAGGCGCCGTCGCTCACGAAGATCAGCCCACAGTTGCGGGGGCAGGCGGATCGTTTGACCGGGGTCATCCGGGAGTTCAGCCATCAGTACAAGCAGGCCTGTAAGAGGTACCGCGAGGCGATGGTCAACCGTCAGGCGGTGCAGGCACGGCTCGCGGACGCGGCCATCATGCTCCACGCCTGGTGCTGCACGCTGAGCAAGCTCGATTCCGACATGCAGAAGCGGGGGACGCTGGTCGCGGGAGGGGCCGAAGGCTCGCCGGAGTTTGAGCGTGACAAGGCCGCCGCCTTGCACTTCTTTGATCTTGCCGAAATGACGATGCACCAGTGCTATCGGGAGCTGTACGAGAACCCGGACGACACGATGCTGGCTGCCGCGGCAGCGGCGGTCAAGCACAGCGACACGCTGCCCAACGACCAGTTCGTGGTGCCCGAGCGCAGCCCGACGGCGAAGGGCACGGGGCGGCCGGCACGTCAGGAAGGGATCAAGCAGTTCCCGGGGGGCAGCAGCCTGAAGGCGGACCCGGTTCACTCCTGACGCGGCTTCTGGGGCTCCATCTCGCCGTGGCGCTGGGCGTCATCGCTGGTGGGAGCGGGTGCGGGCTTGAAGACGACTTCTCCCCAGCGGTCGGGCAGGTGCATGTCGACAAGGCCCATGGGGGACCAGACCCAGTTGTCCTCGCGTTTGCCCGGCACCTTCGTGTATTTGTCGCCTTCGGTGACAGTTTCCCACTGGACGCGAGAGAAGTTGACCTTCCACACGTCGTTCTCGGCGGGGGCGGGGCGCACCATACCGGGCTCTAACGGCGGGTCGTGCGCTGTGAAGGCGGCCCAGGGCAGCGCGATCTCGACGTCCCAGCCCTGGTCGATGTCGGACGGGTTGTTGAGCGTGCCGCGGACTTTGACGGCGGTCTGGAGCCCGACAATGGTGAATGAGTTGTCCGCCTTTCCTCCGGCGCGGTAGGTTTCACGGAGCAGGAGGTCCCACACGGTGTTGAGGGCGTTGACCTCCAGCTCGTAGTAGTTCTTCGAGTCTTTCGACGGGTTGAGGAACACCTCGAAATCGTTGTCGTGGAAGATCACCGAGTCGCGCTGTGTGAGGGTCGCCCACACATGGGGCTCATCCATCTCGGCGGCGATGTAGAAATAGGTGTCGTCCCAGCACATCTTGATGCGGGTCCGCAATCGCGGCAACGGGCGAAGGTCTCCTTCTATGTCGACAAAGTCCTGCGACCAGGCAAATGCCTGCCATGCGGGCTTGTTGATGTCACCGTCCACAACAATCGGGGCCGTCGTCCGCCGGCACTCGTAGGTGCGGAATGGGGGCGGCGGCGGGAGTGGTGGGGGAGGGAGGAGCATCGTGATGTCGCTGGCGGAAGCCGACGGCTTCACCTTGCAGAATTATGCAAACGTGTATGAGCCGATGAGGTTCTCGGCTGCGAGTCGCCCGCCGGAATCACGCACGCCATCGCGGTTGAGGTAGATGTTGTACGTGCCCTGCAGGAAGCCCGAGGGCGCCAGCAGGCGATAGGTTGCGGTGGCCGTGTTGCCAGGGTTGGGGCCCGAGATGGAAAGCAGCGTCAGGAAGTGCTCAAGGCCGTCGGGACCGACGACGCGGATGCTGTTGACGTTGATGGTGCTGCGGTCGAGCTGCACATCGTCCCGGAAGCGGATGCCGATGGTCCACGATGTGGAGCCGGGGCTGAGCGGCGTGACAACCTCCGCGGCTGGCGTCGTGAACCACAGGCCGTAGGTCTTCAGCCCGTAGCCGGGGATGAAGCGGCCGCTGGCGTCGGACACGCGGTTGGCCTGCATGGTTGCCGTGTACTGACCGTTGTCGCGGAAGTCCCATGACCCGCCCTTGGCGTCCACGCGGTACTGCGCGGTGTATGAGCCATCGGGGTTGTGCAGGAGCTGGGCAAGGTGGCCCATCTCGCTGTAGCCGCCGGGGCCGGTGACAACGATCGCGCCGTCGCTCACCAGCGTTGCGGGGTTGATCGCACTGCCGGAGATGGCCGAGAACCGCACGGGGATGATCCAGTCGTTCTCGCCCACGATGGTGGAGAGCACCTGGGCCTTCGGCGTGGCGAACCACAGGCCGAAATCCTGGTAGGTGTGCGCGGTGACGGCACGCCCGGAAGCATCCTGAACTTTGCCGGCGCCGATTGAAAGGCGTGTGATCCCATTGGCGGTGTAGCTCCACGCGCCGTCCTGGGCATTGATCTGGTAGACCACCTTGATAGACGTTGAGCTCAGTGGGATGATCGAGCTGACGACGATGCCGTTGTTGGGGCCCGAATCGGTGAGGTCGGTGCCGTCAATCGTGGACTGGTTGATGCCGTTGAGACTGTCGTACTGCACCACCACCAGCCAGTCGAACGGGCGGACGGTCGTGCTGATCAGGCGCGCCTTGGGGACGGCGAACCACAGTGTTCGCGTGCCGACGGTCGGCGACGAGAGTGGATCGCCTTGGGGGCTGCGGATCTGGCCTGCGGGGGAAGTGATCGTGTACAGCCCGGTGTCGGAGCTTCCCCAGGCATTGTCGTACGCGGTGAAGCGGTAGGCCACGCGTTGCTTGCCGTTCACGATGACCGGAGACCCCACGACAACGCCGGGGATCGGTGTGCGAGAGTTCGCGGAGACCTGGATGTCGCCGTTGCCGAGCGTGGAAGTGTCGGTGTTTCCCCAGTCCACGACCACGGTCAGCGTGGTGGCGTCGGAGAACATGTCGGTGATCGCGCCCGTGGCCACCGAGAGCAGCGTCCGGCCCTCCAGGGCTTCAAACGGCGTTACCGGGCTGTCAGCAATATCACGCTTGGTGTGCCAGAACGCCATGGCGGGTGCTCCTCGCAGGTGTTTGTGGAAGGGTACGACGCTGACGGCTACCTGCCCAACGCGTGGGACCGGTTCATCATGCGGCTGGATAAGCCTATTCGCTAAAGACGGGGCTGTGTTCCGGGGTTTCCATCGGCCATCGCCTCAGATTCCTCAGACCAGCCGCCGCCCAGGGCCTTGTACAGCCCCACGAGGCTGCGCGTGACGGCGGTCTCACTCTGCACCAGGGCATCCTGCGAATCATAGAGCTCACGCTGCGTGTCCAGCACGTTGAGGAAATCGCCCACGCCGCTGCGGTAGCGGTCCAGTGAAAGATTGACCGCCCGCTCGTTGGCGGCCACTGCCATCTGAAGGGCCGACCGGCGCGACTGCTCCTGTATGAAGCTGGTAAGAGAGTTTTCCACCTCTTCCACGCTTTGCAGGATGGTCTGGTCGAAGGCGTGCAGCGACTGCTCTTGGCGTGCGCCTGCCGCCTCGATCTGTGCCCGCACCCGCCCGCCGGTGAAGAGGTTCCACCGCACGGCAGGGCCGATGGAGAAGAATCGGCTGTCCGACTCGGGAAGGTCGCCGATCTGCCCAGACTGAAGCCCGAACGAGCCGGTGAGCGAGAAGCGTGGGTAGAGATCGGCGGTGGCGACGCCGATGCGGGCCGTTGCGGCGGCAAGGCCCCGCTCCGCCCGGCGGATGTCAGGTCGGCGACGCAGCAGTTCGGAAGGCAGGCCCACCGGCACCTCGGAAGGGGGCGTGGGGAAGGAGGGCGGGGGCACGTCGGGCTGGTTGATGGTGGGGGGGTTGAGCTCTGCCATCAGGCTGCCGGGTTCCTGACCCAGCAGGACGCCCAGGCGGTGTGCCGCGGTACGAAGGCCGACGCGATACGTCGGTAGCTGTGCGCGGCGTGTGGCGAGCTGCGACTCGGCCTGCGCGACTTCAAGGTCCGCGGCAAGGCCCGCATCGAACCGCGCCTTGGTCAGTTCGACCGTTTCGGCCGAAGCGCGGATGATCTGCTGGCTCAGGTTCACGCGGCGTTGAAAGCCGCGGAGGTCTACATAAGCACGGCCGACTTCGGCGATGACCGAGATCATCACGTCGCGGTGGTCTTCCATCAGGGCGTCGAGATCGGCGTAGGACGCCTCGACATTGCGCCGCACGCCGCCGAACACGTCGATCTCATAGCTTGCATCGAGGCCGACATCAAACAAGCTGCGGTCCTGTCCGCCACCGGCAAAGCCGCCGTTGAACGTGTTCTCGCTATTGCGGAAGCGCGAGGCGCCACCATTGGCGACGACTTCCGGGAAGCGTGCCGACTTCGCAACACCCAGGAGTGCGCGGGCCTCACGCACGCGGGCCTCCGCGGTCGCCAATGTCAGGTTCGCGGAAATGGCGCGGTCCACCAGCGAGTTGAGCGTGGGGTCGTTAAAGGACTGCCACCATGTGGCGAGCGCCTCCTCCGATAGCGGCTGAGCGGTCGTGGGGAGCGAAACAAGGGGGTCCTGCTGCCCGGCGACGTCGATCTGCGACAAGGCCGAGTAGTTGGCCGATAGATGGCGCTCGGGGGGGGTGTAGTCAGGCCCGACGGAGCAGCCCGCCAGCGCGACCAACACCAGCGGGGAAAGGAGGCCGGCGCGAAGACGGGGGCCACGAACCCTATTGAATACGCGCATGGCGTTGGAGTCACTCGTCTGAGATGATTGTGTTGGCTGGGTTGACATGTTTGGCATGGTCACTTCGGACTCTCCTGAGATGCGTCGTCGCCTGAAATCGGGGTGTGGGACCTCGCACCGGGCAGCGGCGGCGCCTCGATGTACACATCCATTTGCTGGCCCACGAACACGGGCAGTGTCGCGGGGTCGAAACTGTAGATGACCTGGAGCACGCGGGTATCCACGCGCTCGGTGCTGTCGCCCGTGAGTGATCGCTTCGGCACGACGTAGGGCTCGAAGCGCACAAATGTGAGGGGGGCGGTAAGGTCTTTGTTGCCGCGGACGAAGGCGACGGCCTTGCTGCCGCTGCGCATGCGCCAAGCCTCGTTCTCGTCGATATCGATGCGGACGTGGAGGGATGTAACGGTGCCGATCAGCATGAGCGGCGTGGAGAGCACACCGGCGGGGGCGAACTCTCCGGCGCGGGTATTGACCTGGAGCACGCGGCCACCGATGGGGGAGCGAACCGTCCGCCGCTCGATCTCGGTGCGCATGGCCGCGGCGTGCGATTGTGCCTGCCGCCATTGAGACTGTGCGACCGCAATATCGGGCTGCCACGAGCCCGCCTCGAGCAGCGCGAGATCGGCCTGCGACTGTTGCAGGCGCGTCTGCGCGGTTCGCACCGCGAACCTGCGGCGGGAGAACTCCTGCGCGCTGACCGCACTGGTGTTGCTCAGCTTCTCCCACATCCCCAGTTGGTCCTGTACATCCGCGAGCGTCGATTCGGCTTCGGCAACACGCGCCTGGGCGGGAGGCAGGGACTCGGGTCGGGTGCCCGCTTCCAGGCGTGCCACCTGCATCGCGGCAACCGCGACGGCGGCTTCTCGATCGGCCAGTTCCGCGGCCTGCTCGCGGCTGTCGAGCTCAAACAACGCCTGACCTGCCGTCACTTCGTCGCCCACACTGACGAGCACGCTGGTCACCACCGCGCCGACAGGCGCGCCGATGGCGATGTTGCGTGAGGCCGCCTCAACCAGGCCCGAGCCAGCCACAAACGACTTGAACGGTGCGCGGGGAGGCTCGATCACCGGCGGCTGCGCAACCGGCGGCTTTGATCCCTTCACCACTGTCACAACGCCGAAGAGGATGCCCGCGATCGCAATGAGCGGGATCAGGTAGATGCGGATCATGCGCGGTTTCCTTGCTGCGGCGGCGTTGCGGGGTCGTCACCATTGATTACCGTGGCTGACGACCCTGTGCTGAGCGGGCCCGACGCGTGTGCCGCGGCAAGCCGGTGTCCTTCTCCGGTCGACATACGAACGATCCGCCCATCGTCCATCTCGGCGATACGGTCGGCAAACTCAAAGATGCGGGCGTCGTGGGTCACCACCACCAGGGACAGGTCGTGACCCTCCGCGATGTTTCGCAGCAGCTCCATCACTCTCTGGCCGGTGGCGTGGTCAAGCGCGCTCGTGGGCTCATCGCACACCAGCAGCTTGGGCTTATGAACGAGTGCGCGGGCGATGGCCACGCGCTGCTGCTGCCCGCCGGAAAGCCGGCTGGGGAGGTCGTTGGTGCGGTCTCCCAGGCCAACCTGGCCGAGCAGCTCGCGTGCAGCCTTGACCGCCTCGCCTCGCCGGACGCCGTTGATGAGCAGAGGTACCGCGACATTCTCCGCGATTGAAAGCGTGGGGATGAGGTTGAATGCCTGGAACACAAAGCCGACGTTGCGCGCCCGGAACTGGGTTCGGGCTGCGTTGCTCATCGTGGCGTAGTCCTCGCCCAGGGCGATGCATTCCCCGCCGTCGCGGTCGAGCACCGCAGCTATGACTGAAATGAGCGTCGTCTTGCCGCAACCTGAGGGGCCTACCAGCATCAGCAGCTCACCCTTGCCAACGTCCAGGTCGATGCCGCGCAGCGCGCGCACGGCGGAGGTGCCCTTGCCGTAGGTTTTCGTGACACCGCGGCAGCGAACGACAACCTCGGTCGCGAGCGTGGGGGTGATCTCCAGATTGGGAGCGGTTGCTGTGCTCATGGTTTCACTATTCATTTGAAGACGATGGCCGGCTCCAGGCGGATGACGCGGCGGATGCTGAGTGTTGCTGAAAGGATGCAGATGATCAGGACCGCGCTGGCTGAGATCACCAGCAGTTGCCAGGGCATGAGGAATGCCAGGGGTGTGTTCTGTGAGACCGCTCTACCGAAGAGTGAAGCGGCACCCACACCGATGCCATAGCCAATGGCACCGACGGACAGGGACTGGAGCAGGATCATCCGCAGCAGGGTGGCATCGGGCGTGCCCATCGCCTTGAGCGTGCCGAAGTAGCGCAGGTTGTCGAGCGTGAAGCTGTAGAACATGAAGCCTGTGATCACGGTGCCGATAACGAACCCCAGGCCGACGGCGATGCCGAAGTTGATAGGGATGCCTGTGTTGTTGACGAAATAGCTGACGGTGTTGGCCTTGAACTCATCGCGTGTGTAGGCCGCAAGGCCAGTGGCGGCGCTGATGCGTCCGCAGAGGTCGGCGATGTCCGCTCCTTTCGCGGCCTTCACGAGCACGAACGAGAGCAGCTTGCGCTCCGCGGGGGCGAAGCTCTTGGCGCGGCTGTACGTCGTATAGATGGTCGGCTGGCTCTGGAACGACCGCGTGTTGTTGGAGATCCCCACGACCACGCCGCGCCGGTCGTTCAGTTCCATAGTGTCGCCGACTGCCAGCGGGAGGCGGCCGGAGCCATCCGGGTTGATCCGTCCCAGTTTTTCGATCGCGCCCACGCTGTCAACGATGACCGCATCGGATTGACGCAGGTCGGCGAGGTTTCCTGCCGCCATGCTGGGTGGGCCGCCGGTCAGCGTCGAGTCATCCAGGCCGATGACCACGCAGTTCTGGAACTGACCGTTATCAAGACGGGCGCGGATGAGGCCCTTGTAGAGCGGCGCGGCAAAGGCGACACCGCCGACGCCACGGACACGGTACAGGGCGGTGTCCTGAAGGGGCTTGATATCGTCGATGAACTGAACCTTGGGGTCCATCACCCAGATGTCGGGGTCGCCCATGTCGGTGATGGTCGCGAACGTACGCGACATCAGACCAAGAAAGATCGCGCCCTGCTGCGTGATCACCAGCGATGCGAGCGTGACGCCCATGATGATGCCGAAGAACTTGGCCTTGTCGCGGAAGAGCATGGCGAGAGCAAGGGCGTTCATCGCGTCCGCCCTCCTTTGCCCTTGCGGCGTGAGGGGGAGGTCGCGGCGCCGGCCCGGCACTCTTGAATGGCGGCAAGCCCACCCGTAGAGAAGCAGTAGACATGAGCGGCGATTCGGGTGAGCTCTTCGGGCGTGCGCTCGCAGCATGGGAAGAGGCGGGCGAGCACCGGCTCGCAGTGCCGGTGCATCAGGCACTGTCCGATGATACTGATGGTGCACAGGCGGAGGCCGTCGGCATCAAGGTCGGGATTCAGCTCGAGCAGGATGCCGCGCAGAATCCCGAAGGTGGGCCGGATCGTGTTCTCGATAAGGCGGTCGAGGGCGGCGCTGGGCTCAACCATTTCTCTCAGCATCAGGCGGGCGTGCCATGAGGGCGAGTTTGGATCAAGCACGCGGGCGATGAACGCCTGGATGAACTGCTGGAGCCGCTGGATCGCCGGGGCATCGGCGTCGAGCACCATCGGCTTGCCGTGGGACATCTGCTCGTGGGCATAGTCCACGACATGGAGGTACAGAGATTCCTTACCCTTGAAGTGATAGTTAATGGCGGCGATGTTGGCATCCGCCCGGGTGCAGATGTCGCGCACCGTCGCGTCTTTCAGGCCGCAATCGGCAAAGACATGTCCCGCCGCTTCCAGCAGGCGCTGGCGGGTGGAAGGGGGCAGGCAGGGCGCGGGCCCGTCCGGGCAATCCCTGTCCGGGCAATCCTGGCGTCGCGGTTCTTTCTGTTTGGGGCGGGGCGCGGCAGTGCGTGAACGCAGGCCCGGATGACGCGGGCGCGTTTCGCGAGGACTCTGTGTTTTCTTGCGTCCTTTGGCCAACCGGCAACCTCCATCAAACATTCAAACAAATGTTTTAGACACTCGTTTGCGGGAAGTCAAACGCGGCCTATCGTTCCCGGCTATGACCGGCCGTTCATCACAAGGCGACCCCGACACCCTCGTCGTGCTGACCTCCACTCGCACGGAGTTTGAAGGTAGCGCGAAGGTTGTTGCGCTTGAAGCCGCGGGCATTCCGGCCCGGATGTTCGGCGGTGCCTCGAACACGCTGCAGTGGGAGGGTGGCTACACCGACCCAATCAAGGTCATGGTGCGGCGGGCGGATGTTGAGCGTGCTGCGGCAGTGCTGGCAGAAGTCCGCCAGGACTCGGTTGATATTGACTGGTCTCAGGTCGATGTGGGCGACCGTGTCGATCCGCCCGATGCATTCCCCATCTGCCCTGCGTGCGGCTACGACCGGGGGGACATTCCCGCGGGGCAGCCCTGCCCGGAGTGCGGCTACGCGGGGGTTGCGCAGAACCGTGCGCGGGCGACACGCCGGCCCTCATGGCGGATCGGTGTGCGGCGGATCGGGTTCATTCTGATTGGAGCGGCGTTTCTTGCGGCAGGCGCGGCGAACTCGAACAACACGCAGGCCGCGATCCCCATCCTCATTATCGCGATCGTCATGATCCTGTGGGGGTATGGTGGAGGAAAGCCGGCACCGCGGCGGTCGCCGGTGCGCGGGCCCCGCACGTGATGGCGGCCTAGTGATCCTCAGCGCGGCGGGCCCACTCAAACTCCATCGGCTCAAGCTCGGCGTTCAGGCGGGTGCGCTCTTCACTGAGCGATGAAGCCTTGCGCGTGTCTCGCCAGACGTCGGGGTTGCCCAAGTCCTGATCGATCGCCTTGATGCGCATCTGGATCTTCTCGATCTTCTGCTCAAGCTGGTCTGTCTTGAGGCGCGCCAGCCCGTTCGCGCTTGGCGCGGCGGTGGGGGCGTTGTGGGCCTTTGGCTTTGGCTTTGCCGCGGCCTGCGACTGGCGGTGGCGCTCTGCCTGCTCGCGGCGCTCCTTATCCTGCGCTTCGCGCTGCGCGGCAGACCGCTTGCGCTGCACCTCTTTTTCGTGCCACTCGGTGTAGCTGCCACTGAAGATCTCGGCGTTGCCCTGACCATCCAGGATCAACAGGTTCTCGCAGGTGGCGTCGATGAGGGCGCGGTCGTGGGAGATCAGGATGAGCGTGCCGGAATAGCCATCGTGGTCATCATCCGGCACAGAGAGAGCGTCTTCCAGACGCTCCGCGCTGGAGATGTCGAGGTGGTTGGTGGGTTCGTCGAGGATGAGCAGGTTCTTCGCGCTGGCGAGCAGGCCCGCCAGCACCGCGCGGCTGCGCTCGCCGCCGCTGAGCATCCCCATGTCCTTTTCCTGCTCCTCACCGCTGAAGAGGAACGCGCCGGCAAGGTTGCGGGCCGCCTGCTCGCTCATCGCGGCCTGCGGGGCTTCCTTCAGGATGACACCCTGGAGGTAGCGGTACACCTTTTCGTCGGTCGGAACGTGCTCGTGTGTCTGGCGGTAGTGGCCGATCTTGACGTTGCTGCCGATGCGGACAATGCCGCTGTCAACTGGGGTGTCGCCGAGCAGGCAACGGATGAGCGTGGACTTGCCGGCGCCGTTGGGGCCGATGATGCCCCAGCGCTCGCCGCGGGAGATTGAGATGTCCAGCTCGTGAAAGAGCACTTTTTCGACGCCCTCGGCGTTGATGTACTTCTTCGATGCGCCGCGTGCAGAGGCGACCATGTCGCCGCTGCGTTCGGCCTTGGGGAGGTTGAGGCGTAGCTCAGCCATCTCCATCGGGCGTTCGAGCAGCTTCTGCTCCTTCTCGCGGTCGAGTCGCTTCTCACGGCCCGCGGCCTGCCTGGCACGCTGGCCCGCCTTGAAGCGGCGGATGTACTCCTCTTCCTTCTTGATCTTGCCCTGCTGAGCCTCGTAGGCGCGGTGCATGACCAGGCGACGCTCTGCACGCAGCTGGCGGAAGGTCATGTAGTTGCCGGGGTAATCGATGAGCCGGCACTGCTCCGTCTCGATGATGCGGTTCACAACGGCGTCGAGCAGGTAGCGGTCGTGGCTGACCATGACGACAGCGCCCTTGAAATCCTTGGTCAGGTAGTCTTCCAGCCAGAGGCGGCCGTCGATGTCGAGGTGGTTGGTGGGCTCGTCGAGCAGCATGACGTCGGGGCTCTCAAGCAGCAGGCGGCCCAGGGCGAGCCGGCCTTTCTGCCCGCCAGAGAGGTTGGCGACTTTGATGTCGAACTGAGAGTCTGTGAAGCCCAGCCCGTGCAGCACTTCCTCAATCTTGTGCTCCACGGTGTACCCGCCCGCGGCCTCCATCGCCGTCTCGACCTCCATCTGCTGCTTCATCAGGCGGTCCAGGGCTTCACCCTTGGCCGTGGCCATCTCTTCATAAATGTGGTTCAGGTCTTTGTGGAGCTGATGCAGCTGCTCAAAGGCCCCTTCCGCCGCTTCACGGAGGGTTTCCGTCGGGTCCAGGTTGTGGTCCTGGTGAAGGTAGCCGACGCGGGCCCCGCGCTGCATCACCACCTGACCCAAGTCGGGCTTCAGCTCCCCCGTCAGGATCTTCATCAGCGTGGTCTTGCCGGCACCATTGCGCCCGACGATACCGATGCGGTCAGTGTTTTCAATTGAAAGCGAGACGCCCTGGAGGATCGGGCGGTCGCCGTAGTTATGGGAGATGTTGGTGGCTGTCAGGATGGGCACGCCAGACTGTAGGTTGATAGCGGGAAAAACCAACCGCCGCTGCCGGCAGCAGCCCAGCGCCGGAAGCGGTGGGGGGGCCTAATCAGCCGCGAAAGTGGCGTTTCGCACTAATCTCAGAAGGGCCTCGATATCTGGGGCCAACGGGCGATCATCGACCAAAGCCGGCACCTGGGCGCGGATAGCCTCATGGGCCCGCTCCACCGCGTCGCCGCTGCGGAGCGGGCGGTGGAACTCCATCGCCTGGGCCGCGCACAACAGCTCAATGGCCACCACCGTCTGGGTCAACTCCAGAGCCCGTCGGGCCTTCGCGGCTGAACGGGGGCCGAAGCTGTTGTAGTCTTCAATGCCTGCACTGGTGCCGACATTGGCGACACTGGCTGGGGCGCTGAGCGAAATGATCTCATTGCAGCACGCGGCAGCCGTGTACTGGGCAATCATCAGCCCGCTGTTCAGGCCCGGGCTTGGCGTGAGGTAGGGCCTCAGGTGTGATTCGGCGTCAAAGTTGCTCAGCATCCAGAACGTGCGGCGCTCGGAGATTCCGGCGATATGCGCCAAGGCGATGGTGAGGGTGTCGAGGGGAATCGCCAGCGGCATGCCGTGGAAGTTGCCGGCTGACACCACCGCGTTCGATTGTTCTGGAGTCGAAGAAGTTTCTGGCGCGAAGACCAAAGGGTTGTCGGTCACCGCGGCAAACTCATGGGAGATTGCGAGTTTTACATAACCCAGACAGTCCCAAGCCGCGCCAAGCACCTGAGGCAGGCAACGTAGCGAATAGGGGTCTTGAACCCGGGGGTCGTCTTCCCGGTGGCTGGGGATGATCTGGCTGTTGCGGAGCAGTTCGCGGAGCCGGGCCGCGACATGCTGCTGGCCGGGCTGGTTTCGTGCCGCGTGAACGCGTGGATCGAGGAAGGCATCCGTAGCGCGGCAGGCATCGATCGACATCGCCGCTGCGACCAGGGATGCCCCGAACATTGCTTCCGCATCGTGGATCAGGAGTGCCCCCTGGGCGGCCATCAGGTGGGTGCCATTGATCAACGCAAGACCTTCTTTGGCCTGTAGCGACAGGGGTTGAACGCTTGCCGCGGCAAGGGCGTCCTTCCCGGTTCGGCGTGAGCCGTGGTGCATGACCGGTGCTTCGCCCATCAAGGCGAGCGCCAGGTGGGCCAGAGGCGCGAGGTCGCCCGATGCCCCGACGGACCCGATTGATGGAACAACCGGTGTAATGCCGGCATTGAGGGCACCCAGAACCGTTTCAACCAGCACGGGCCGGACCCCGGACATGCCGCGGCAGAGCGAAGCCGCGAGCAGGAGCATCATCGCCCGGACGGTTTCCTCGGGCAGCGGCTCACCCACGCCGCAGGCATGGGAACGGATAAGGTTTTGCTGGAGCCTCGCCAGATCGGCAGGAGGGATGCTCTGTCGCGATAGGGAACCAAAGCCGGTGTTGATGCCATAATGCGGCAGGCCGTCGCTCAGTGCCGATTCCACCACGCTCCGCGACCGCTGCATTGCGCTGCGGGCGTCGTCGCCGATCCGGACCTTGCGCCCCTGGCGGGCGACGGCGATGATGTCGGCAAGGCGGAGCGGACCAGTGGTGAGAACGAGGGGGTCGGGCATGGGCTGGAGTGTTGCGGAAAGGGGCGACTGTGGCAAGGCGAGGGAAAGATTCAGCGCCCTCTTCAAGGTCCTATAAGATAGGTTATGTAAAACTGCCATATATGAGGCCGTTCTGAAGGCGTCGTGGCGGTGGCCTACGACGGTATTTCACTCAGGCGGCATCTGCATGCAGGACTTGCCACACTCGTCGCTTGGAACAACGGTGCGATGTTGAGGAGGTGCCTGCATGAAGCGGCTCTTGTGGATCCTGACAGGCGTGGTCGCGGGGTTGTCTTCCCTGGCGGCAGGCCAGATGGGCTCCATGTCCATGGGCTTGGTGAGCGCGGATTCCTTCCGGCCGGACATTTCGGAGCGTGACCTGAAGATCATCAGCCGCGTGCTGGAGCTACCGGCAGATTCTCAGCAGGCCCTCCAGGCGCTGTACGACGGCTACGCGGGCACGCTGTCGAGCGAGGGGCGTGCGGTCAAGGAGTTCCTGGCGGGAGAGATCGAGCGGGCCGAGGCACTGCAGGACAGCACCTTGCTGTCTGCGGCAAGTGCACGCGTCGCCAAGTGGAACGAGCGATCCGAACAGGTGAAGAAGGCCTTTCTGGAGGACCTCAAGAGCCTGCTCTCCCAAGAGGAAGAAGCGCGGTGGCCGCTTGCGGAGCGGGAGATTCGGCGGTTCAAGCTGCTGCCGCAAGGAATCCTGAGCGGCGAGGATGTTGACCTTGTGAGACTCGTGGACGAGGTTGGCGTCGCGGAAACACCCGAACTGAGCGCGATGCTGATCCGCTACCGGGAAGAGCTCGATCGGTCGCTGCTCGCCCGAAAGGCATTGCTGGACGAACAAAAGCCCGCGTACGAAGGCGCGCGCAAAGCCGGCGATGTCGCCAGGACGCTCGCGATCTGGGAGGATGTGCACAAGGCCCGGTTGAGTGTGCAGGGCGTGAACGACCGGTACGCGCGGCTGCTGCTGGGCCAGATGCCCGACTCTGCGCGTGAACCGTTCGAGCAGAAGTACTTCGCCCTGTGCTATCGCGCCGTGTGCAAGGAGACACGGGCTGAAACATACCTCAAAGATGCGTTGGCCCTCAAGTCGCTGTCTCCCGAGCAGCGGCAACAGCTGGTCACCATCGATCAGCAGTATCAGAAACGACGGGCCACCATGCTCAAGGGGCTCGCGGCAGGGTGGCGCGATTATGAAGAACTGGCGCGGCCGGGCTCAGATTCAGAACGATCCGAGGGTGTGCGCAGCGGCAAAAGGTACAACGGAGCGTGGTTGCCGGAGAGCCACCCGCTTGTGAAGGGCCGGAAAGATCGGTACGAAGCGGACAAGGAGTTGAGAACGCAGGTGGATCAAGTCCTCAGCCGCGAGCAGCGGGATGAAGTTCCCACAAGGCTGACCGACGTCGCCCGCTTCGAAGACTGGGGCGTTGGCGGGCTTTAGCTGAAAGCGGTATCGCCTGTTCGTGTCTTAGAACATATCTGGAAGCGAGGGCGCTGGACCGGCGAAGACTGCCTGCGCTGCCACCAATGCCTGCGGATCACCCGTGAGCCGACCCAGGGTGTGCAGCTGCTGCGGGGAAAGGAAACCCGTGTACAGAGCCCCGAGTGTGCGAACATCGGTCGTGAGGCTCGGGAGCTTTGAGGGGGCGTCGTTGGTTGCGACTGCCGAGGCAGTCGCACGCCCGTTGGTGACTTTGATGTGCCAACTGCCGGTGTTCTCAGGCAGCGCGGTGTCGGAAACACGCATGACAAACTCTGCCGTAATGTGCGGGTTGTACGTGCGGGAGGTGATCGCCAGGGGCACATTGACAAGGCGCAGCATCCAGTATTCTTTGAATGAGATTCTGTAATGCTGCTCGTGCAGGATGTGGCTGAGAGGGTGGGACACACCGCCGAAGAAGACGAGGTCCTGCCCTACGGACTGGAAGTCTCGGAGAAACGCGACGATGCGATGGGCAGCCGCGGGGGTGTTGGCGACGATGTCGGTGAGGTAGACGTCGTTCCGGTTATTAGGAAGCCGCTCCTGGCGGAGGAACACATAGCCCTCGACGGCGGCGCTGCCTTCATCTGACGACTGATGCTCCACGATAAAGCCGTTCGCCTCGCCCGCCCGCGGGTGAAAAATGCGTCCCCAGATGTAGTCGCCCCGGTCCAGGTATCCGCCCGTTGTTGCAGCATGGCGCGCATAGCAGGCTTTGATTGCCGGCAGGTCTGTTGATGGATAGAACGGCCGCACGCGGTGCGTTGACGATTTCGCGATGGTCGGATCAAGCTGGATTTCGCGCAGCGCGATCCGGTGCTCAAACCAACTGCCGGCCTGTTCATACCCGGCGCGACGGTACAACGGCAGCGTTGCCGGGTAGAGCGACGACAGCGCAACGCCTTCGGCGTAGACCTCGCGGAGCAGTGCGGCCATCATTCGTGAGGCGACGCCGCGCCCGCGTGCCTCGGGCGCAACTCCCACGCCGGCAACCCCCACCGTCTTCACGGGCGAGCCCTGAAAATAGTGGCCCAGCGGGACCCTGAGGCAGCAGGCCAGTTGCACGCCGTCTTCGGTGTACATTCGGAAGTTGCCAAGCCCGGTATTCGTCAGCCATTCCTGCACCTTGTCCGGGGGCGTGGCGAATGCGAGCGATAGCAGGCGAGTCAGCGAAGGTGTGTCGTGGGGTTGGGCGGGGGCGAGGTGCATTCGTGCTCACACGTTTTCGTAGTTGGCTACATTCGGCCGGAATCTCGATCAGACAACACTGAACAAGCCCAAGTGCAACTCGGCATGGCGCAGGTTGAGGTTGATCCATTCATCATGGTTCAGGGGACCGAAGAGCGGGTTGGGCAGCGTGGGCGGCGTCGCTTCAAGCCTGCCCCAGGCACGCATGAAGATCGGCATCGCCTCCGCGGTCGGCATCCTCGCCGTTCCGAGAGTCCCATCCTTGATGCCGGGTATTCGCACGCCTCGAGGCAGACCTTCGCGGATGTACCGCTGCTTGCGCGGTTTGACGATCCAGCGGACGAAGAATGGCGGCTTCATCGGGCTGCCGTCGTTGGCGAAGTTCACCCATGTCGCGAGGTGATTCAGCGATTGACCCAAGCCCCAGTTGCCGTGCTGCTTCAGCGTCCCTGACTGCTCGGCTGCCGCGAGGCTTGCCGCATCGGCGCGGAGTGCGCTGATATCGTTGTAGCGATGCCCGCGGTGTGGGCAGGTCTTGGTGTTGATCGGCATGGCCGAAGGATATCGCAATCCACGTTGCTCGCACAAAGCCGGTCTTGTCTTAGCGGGTCCCAGGTGCGGGTCTCAGGTGGGGGCGGCGGCGTCCAGACCTGCAGCCGGCTTTGCCGCGGCAACGCCCGCGACATAGCCGCTGGCCCACGCCCACTGGAAATTAAAGCCGCCGATGCGGCCATCGACATCGCATATCTCACCGCACAGGTGAAGGCCGGGGCAGGCCCGACTCTCCATGGTGTCGAGGTGCAGTTCTGAAAGCGGCACGCCCCCCGCCGTCACTTCGGCGTAGATATAGCCGCGGTCGCCGGTGATTGGGAGGGTGTATTGAGTGGCCGCGTCAACGAGCGAGCGCCGCTGCTCCCGCGTCAGCGTTGGGGTCGGGGTCGCGGGGTCGAGGCCCGCAAGCATGCAAAGGACGCGGGCAAGGCGCTCCGCGAGCGGGCTTGGCAGTTCGGTCAGGAAGCGGGCGATCGTGATCCGTGAGGTGCGCGCATCAATCAGCAATGTTTCGAGCGCATCGGGAGCGATTCCCGGCAGCACGTTGAGTGTCAGGCGTGTTTGTGGATCGTCCGCCTTCGCGTGGGTGTAGCAGCGGCTGATGTCGAGAACCGCAGGGCCGGAGAGGCCAAAGTGCGTGAACAGCGTTGAGTTGGTGAAGGCTTTTATCTTTTTGCTTGTTCCCGATCGCACTTCAAGGGTCGCCTGCAGTGTGAGGCCCGACAGCGAGCATAGCGGGTGATCCCGTGGCAACGTCAGGGGTACCAGCGCAGGCGTCGTGCGCGGCGTGATGGTGTGCCCAAACGCGGTAGCGAGCGTGTACCCCTGACCATCGGAGCCTGTCCGCGGCAAGGACTTTCCGCCGGTGGCGAGAATGACGCGACGGGCGGCAATGGCGGCGTGCGGCACGTCTTTCGGGGACTCCCCCACTGCTTCAGGGGCTTGGTGCGGGCAGATCTGAAAGCAGCCATTCTCCCGGGTGATCGCGCCCGCACGCCACGGGTGTCGCACGTGGACATTCCCGATACGAGCGGCTTGCAGCAGTGCGTTGAGAACGGTGTGGGCATCGTCCGTGGTTGGGAATAGCTTTCCTGTTTCCTCGCGCTTAAGAGTGACGCCGTGCGACTCGAAGAACGCGATGGTCTGCGGCACATCGAACCGGCGGAGCACCCGCTTGATGGCCGTGGGGCTGGAACCAGCGTACTGGCGCTCATCAACCTCGTAGTGCGTCACGTTGCAGCGACCACCCCCGGCGACCAGGATCTTTGCGCCCAGCCGCGTGGCACCGTCCAGGGCGATGATGCGTGCCGCGGGATTCGTCCGCGCGGCGCTGATGGCGGCCATGAGGCCCGCGGCACCGGCGCCAATGACGGCTACATCGAATAGACCTTGATCGTCGGCAGGGCTCGGCACGGCGGAGCGTATGTGCGATCTCGCCGGTCGGACTACTGCTCCACGTCCCGCACGCCGGCGAGGATCTTGGCACGGCTGAGGACAAGGTTCAGTGGCCATGCCCCAGCATCGGCCTTGGTTGATTCGAGTCGCTCCTCCAGGTCGTCAGGCAGGGCCGCAAAAAAGTCCAGGCCCGTGCTCGCCTCGATCTGATCAACCGTGACCACGAACTCGGAGAGTGTGTGCCCCTGCCCACCGACAGACTGCGGCAGCACAAGGGCCAACACATCGGTGTGGCCCACATTGCTATGGACGATGACCCTGTAAAAAGCGTCCGGCACGGCCACGTGGTTGGTCCCAATCACCTGCGGCGTGGGACCAAAGATCGGCCCGCAAATGACATACGTCTGCCCGTCCATGCGTGCAAAGACCGCGGTCTCCGCCGTCTCCAGACCGGCCCACGTCTGCTGATTCAACGAGGGGGCCTGCGGGCAGATGTTGGTGACAATAAAGGTGCTGATCTGTGCGTCATCGCCGTACCACTGACCGATGGCATCGCTGGGGGCCATGTGCCCGCGGTCAAAGCCGCTGTTGGTGTAGTCATCATGGGTCAGCGGCACGGCCACGCGAGCGTCCGCATCGAAGCGTTTGTTCTTCGGGCGAGTGACGGAATGGGGCACGACGCCGCTCTTGAGGCAGTACGCGGCCCACAGGGGTTCTTTGCGGGTGAGCGAAAACCCGACTGCGTACGAGTCGTTTTCGAGGAAGGCGTATGCAGCGTCGGGCCTCAGACTCCGCGGCAACGACTGGAACACATGAATGCAGGAGATGCCCGCATCCATCACTGGCGCTGATGGTGCCGCGGAGGGAGGAGCCGCCCGCTCAGCCCGAGATGGCTGACGCAAGGGGGACGCCGAAACGTGCACGGTGCTCCGCGGGGCGGTGCAGGCCGAGATCGTAATGGAAAGCAGCAGGGTGAGGGAGTGCAGCCAGACTCGCATCAAAGTGCTCCTTCAGAACATCACTCTCAACCTTGTTCAATCACACGAACAATCGATTCCGACCTGCGTTGCGCCTCAAGTCACAACTCCGCTAGCCGCCGCTGCGTTTCCTGGGCCAGCAGGTCGTGAAACAACTGCTCCATGTCCCCCGCGATGATGTCCCGAAGAGTGTACTGGCCCGGCAGCCGCTCATCGGCGACGATGCCGTCCTTGTAGCGGTACGTCCGGATTTTTTCTGAGCGGTCGCCGGTGCCGATCTGCGTCTTACGCGCGGCAGAACGCTCCGCGGCCTGACGCCGCTGCTCGGCTTCATAGAGGCGGGCCATGAGCAGCCGCCGGGCACGCTCGCGGTTCTGCTGCTGACTCTTGGCCTCCATCATCTTGATGATGATGCCGGAGGGCTTGTGGTGGATCTGCCACGCCGTCTCAACTTTGTTCACGTTCTGCCCGCCCGGCCCCTGCGCCCTGGTGGCGAACTCCTCAACTTCGTTGGCCCAGTCGATCTTCAGATCGACTTCCTCCGGCTCAGGCAGCGTGGCCACCGTCGCGGTGCTGGTGTGAATGCGGCCCTGGGCCTCTGTCGCCGGAACCCGCTTCACGCTGTGAACCCCGGCTTCAAAGGAGAGTTCACTCCACACACCCTCACCCCTGATATTCGCAACAGCGGCCCGCACGCCGCCGGCCGAGTCTTCGGTCGTCAGTTCGAGCAGTTCAACGGTCCACCCTCGCTTCGCGGCATACCGCTGGTATATCTCGAGCAGGTCTCTCGCCCACAGGGACGCCTCGTCGCCGCCCGTTCCGGCCCGCACCTCGAGCATGACAGAGCCCACCCGGCGGTCGTCGGTCGTGACAAGGCGTGAGAGCACATCGTCGATCAATGTGGCCGCCCTGGTGCGGAGCGCGGGGAGTTCTGCCTTTGCGAGCGCGACAAACTCTGGGTCGTCCGGTGCAGCGATCGCGGCTTCCAGCCCGGTGATTTCACGCTCCATTGCCGCGAACTCGCGGTATCCGTTGACGACAGGGGCGAGGGCGGCCCGCTTGATCGACACCTCACGAACCTTCTTATGGTCCGCTGCAAACGCCGGGTCGTTCAACTGCGTTTCAAGGTCACGATCCTCCGCGGCCAGCGCGCGCAGCTTCTCAAAGACTCGGGCGGGGATAGCAGGGGCAAGCGGGGAGCCGATGTCGGACATTGCGGGAGGGTAGTCGGGTAGACTGCAAACGGAAAAAAGGAGTACGGAATGAAGAAGCGATGGTTGGTACTGGTCGCACTCGTTACCTTGATGGGAAACTCCCCCACTGCTCATGCCACACCTGGCCAGGGCGATGCCCAGCCTGCCGCGAACATCGTGCCCGAGGATGTGTCGCAGGTCATTCAGCCGTTGTGCGCCAAGTACGATGTGCCTGGCATGGTGATTGCCGTCGTGAAGGATGGTGTGGTCATCGCCAGGGGTGCTGCGGGCGTTCGCAAAGTTGGTGATGAAACACCGGTGGAGATCGGCGACCGATTCCACCTCGGCTCGTGTACCAAGTCGATGACGGCGACGATGATCGGGACGCTCGTTGAAGAAGGCCGGATGTCGTGGACCACGACCCTTGGGGAGGTATTCCCGACCAGGGTAGACGCCATGGCGGAAGGATGGGCGGATGTCACCGTTGAGCAGCTGTTGTCCCATCACGCCGGCGCGCCCGGAGAACTCTCGCGCGATGGCCTTTGGGCCGAGTTAATGAAGGGCAAGGGGACACCGCGCGAGCAGCGGCAGCGCCTGCTCGATGGCGTGATCAAGCATCCGTCCGTTCACCCACCGGGCGGCAAGTTCCTCTACTCCAACGCCGGTGTGGCCATGGCCGGGGCGATGGCAGAAAAGACTACAGACACCCCATGGGAAGAACTCATGGAGCAGCGGATATTTCGCCCGCTGAAGATGAAGAGCGCGGGCTTTGGCGCGCCAGGAACAAAGGGTGTTGTCGACCAGCCCCGAGGGCACACCGTGCTCGGCACCTTTCAGGAGCCGGGGCCGGGCAGCGACAACCCTGCTGCCATCGGGCCCGCGGGGACGGTACACGCATCGATCACCGACTGGGCGATGTACGTCGATCAGCACGCCCGCGGCGAGCGCGAAAATCGGGACGGCGGCGCGTGGCTGCTCAAGCCCGAGACGTTTGTGAGGCTGCACACACCCGTGGGTAAAGGGCCGGAGAACTACGCTTTGGGGTGGATCGTCACGCAGCGACCCTGGGCAAAGGGCGCGGGTGGGCAGGGGCGGGTTCTCACTCACAACGGGAGCAACACCATGTGGATGTGCGCGACATGGGTCGCGCCAGAAAAGTCGCTGGCGGTGGTTGTGGCGAGCAATCGGGGCGGGAACCCAGCTGCGAAAGCGTGCGATGACGCCGCGAGCCTCATGCTCCAGCGCTTTGCGCGGGAGCTTCCAGCGACTCCGCCGGAACCGGACGCCAAGGACGCCAGATAAGGGTGAGAAACAGGTAGACTGACTCGATGATCAGGAACATCCAGACCAGGCGCAGCGGCCAGGGGCCCAGCACATCAAGAATTGTGGCCGTGCCCAGCGACGGCTCGACCCCGACATAGCCGTAGTTCCAGTGAAGCGCGTAATCCAGCGGGATCATCACAGCGCCATACGCGAGCGTGACGCCTGAGATGGTGAAAAAATCTCGCCACCGTGGGCGGAACCGCTGCGCGGTGATGTCATACACCGCCGCCCCGATGATCACAGAGTGGCCCGCAAAGAACATCCAGAAACCGAAGTGCGCCGGCCCCTCGCTCAGCACCGGCGTGAACAGCGCCTGCGTGCTCAGGCCAATCCCCCAGTAGTACAGCATTACACGCAGAACACGGTTGTTCGTGAGTAGGGCCGCCGCGGCAACCAGACCCGCCAAGTCGCAGATGTGTAGCGGCAGGCTCCGGGTCCATCGCCATGGGTTTGCGTGGAACACAAGGCTGGCCACCTGCGTCGCCACGATCATCCAGAACCAGATTCGTCGTAGCGTCTGCTCGTGATGGTGCTGCCGCAGCCGGTGACCCAGGAAGCCAAGGCCCGCGAAAAACGCAAGGCACACCAGAACCGTGATGAGGTGCGTCAGCGTGAAGGCGTCAAAGCGGTCGAACGGGCCTGCTGAGGGCTGCGTGATGGCATCCTGGGCGATCAACATGCGCAGGGCTCACGATGGTGTTGCGGCTGCCGGGGTTGACGCCTCATGGCGGAGCTGGCCGCACGCTGCCGC
Organism: Phycisphaerales bacterium; assembly: GCA_038260025.1. Taxonomy (GTDB): domain Bacteria; phylum Planctomycetota; class Phycisphaerae; order Phycisphaerales; family UBA1924; genus JAEYTB01. The sequence goes on along the minus strand of JBBSOF010000003.1, from coordinate 53,517 downwards.
GATATCACGCCCGCGGCTGGCGCGGATGTGTGCGTTGATCCGGCGGACCCGGAGAAAGTCCTGAAACTTCCGGACATCGTCGGTAATAGGCCGCTCGAAGGGCATCCCCTTCACCTCGTTGTAACGAATGAGGTTCACGTTGGCGCGCAGGGTGCGTGCGACCTGCGCGAGCTGCTCCGCGTGTTCGGGCCGATCGTTGACGTTCCGCAAAAGCGTGTATTCGAGCGTGATCTCGCGCCCGGTCTTGTCAAACCACCGCTGGCACGCGGCAAGCAGTTCCTTGATTGTGGTGTACTCGGCCCAGGGGATCAGCTTGCGGCGCAGCTCATCGTTCGGGGCGTGCAATGAAAGCGCGAGCGTGATTGGCAGGTCGAGCTGCTCCGACAGCTTGTCGATCGCTTTGGGCAGCCCGACGGTTGAAACGGTGATCTTGCGTGCGGAAATGCCGAGCGCCCAAAGGCTGCTCATGGTGCGGATCGCCGGAACCACGCTCGACAGGTTCGCCAGCGGCTCGCCCATGCCCATGAACACGACATTGGAAATGCGACGGACGCCCGGCAGCCGTCCCATCCGCCACACCTGCTCGACGATCCTTCCTGCGGAGAGTGACGCATCAAGCCCGCCCAGGCCCGACGCACAGAACTTGCAGCCCACGGGGCAACCCACCTGCGAACTGATGCACGCGGTGAAGCGCGGTGCGGACGGACGCGTGTCTGCCTGCGGCCCGCTACGCCGCCGCGCATGGCTGCCCTGCTCCTCGTCGGTGTCCACAGTCTCGAAGCCGTCGGAGTCCGCGGCATCATCGCGTGTGGGTCGTTTGTGTCCGACACCCGCCGAAGGAATCATCACGCACTCGGTCTGACGCGATGAATCACCGAGCGGCCCCGCGGCGTTGAGCACCGGAAGCGCAATCGGCCTGTCGAACTGTGGCTGGTCACCGGGCTGCGATGGACGGGGTGTGGTTGAGTTGTCCCACTCGATGAGCAGTTTCTGCACGCCGTCCGTCGCCTGCTGATGCAGGAGCGTGCTTCCCGACAAAAATGCCATCTCACGGCCCAATGTCTCCCGGTCCAGGCGCGACAGGTTCGACATCAACGCCGGGTCCGCGATGCCCTTCTGATAGACCCACTCCAGGATCTGCTGGGCCCGGAATGGGGCCATCTGGCGCTGTTCGCACCACGCGGCAAGGGTTTCGGGGGTGTGCTCAAAGATATGGTTGACAGGGTGCTGCAAGCCCCATCGTAGGTGGATGGGCGGGGAATGAAAACAGGCACAAAAGGAAGCTGCGCGGCCGCAGAGCCTGCGACGGTTTGCCTACGCATACCGTTGGGATATGCCCACATTCGCCCAAGTAACCCAGCGGCTCGACCGCATCGGCCAGCCGCACCTACTGAAGTTTTATGGCGATCTCAACGCGCACGCGCAGGATGCGCTCCTTCAGCAGATAGACGCTCTCGAACTGGAGGCTATCCCTGCGCTCGTCGATGGTTACGTACGCCAGAAGCCGACATTCGCCCTTCCCTCGGAAGTGAGGCCGGCGCGGTACTACCCCTACGACCAGGCCGCCAAGTCGCTGGGGTGGGACAAGCACGCCGCGGGGCGGGCGGGGGAAGACCTCATTCGGCGGGGAAAGGTCGCGGCGTTCACGGTGGCGGGCGGGCAGGGGTCGCGCCTGGGCTTTGAAGGTCCCAAGGGCTGCTACCCCGCCGGGGCCGTGACCGGGAAGCCTCTCTTTCAGATGTTCGCCGAGCAGTTGCTGGGCACCCAGGACCGTTATGGCGTGGCCGCCCCGTGGTACATCATGACCAGCCCGCTGAATCACGATGCCACGATCGCGTTCTTTGAAGAGCATTCGTATTTCGGGCTCAACGCCCGCAACGTGCTCTTCTTCCCGCAGGGCGTGCTGCCCAGCTTCGACATCGCGACGGGAAAGATCCTGCTTGCCGCCAAGGGCGAGGTCGCGACCAACCCCGACGGCCACGGCGGATCGGTCACCGCGCTGCAGCGCAGCGGAGCCATCGCCGACATGCAGAAGCGAGGCATCGAACAGATCAGCTACTTTCAGGTGGACAACCCGATCGTGCGTTGCATCGACCCTGTGTTCCTTGGGCTCCACGTGAACGCCGGTGGCGGCGGTCTGGAGAGCTCGGGCGAAATGTCCAGCAAGATGATCAAAAAGACAGGGCCGGAGGAGAAGGTGGGCGTCTTCTGCGAGGTTGATGGAAAAGTCGTGGTGATCGAGTACTCCGACCTGCCTCCCGAGTACCAGTCTCAACTGCTGGAAGACGGCTCACTGCGGTTCATCGCAGGGTCGGTTGCCATCCACATCATGAGCGTCGAGTTTGTCCATCGCCTGGCGACGGATGATGCCTTTGCCCTCCCCTACCACCGGGCCGAGAAGAAGATCGCCGCCGCGGATATGCAAAGCGGAGAGGTCGTCACGCCCAAGTCCAACAACGGCGTCAAGCTGGAGCGTTTCGTGTTCGATGCGCTGGCGCTGTGCCGCAGTTCAATCCTCTACGAGACCGACCGGATTGAGGAGTTTGCGCCGATCAAGAACGCATCAGGCGTGGATAGCCCGAACAGCAGCCGCATGATCCAGACGATGCGGGCCGCTCGCTGGCTGGAGAGTGTGGGCGTCAAAGTCCCGCGGAAGGCCGAGGGTGGTGAGTTGGACTGCGTGCTGGAAATCTCGGGGCGGACGGCAACCTCCGCCGAAGAGCTTGCGCTTCGCAAGGACAAGCTCAAGCACGTCATCGCCCACGGTGCCGAGGTGGCGCTGTAGGTATCAGGCGATGGCGACCGGCCGCGCCGCTTCAACGGCGTTCATGAACATCCGCAGGCCCGGGGTCGGGCCCTTGCGCACGCCCGGGGCTAGCCGCGTCCAGGTGGGGTGTCGCGTCCAGTCGAGATACCGCTCGGGGTGGGGCATCAGCCCAAACACACGCCCAGTTGCATCGCAGATGCCGGCAACGGCGTTCGTCGAACCGTTGTAGTTGTCGGTGTAGCGAACGGCGATCTGTCCGCGGGCGTCGAGCCCTTCCAACAGCCCGGCTTCCGAGGGCACGAGCCGCCCCTCACCATGGGCAACTGGCAGTTGATTGATGGCACGCGCATCCGCCGGGCTCATGGTCTCCGGTACCTCGCCGAGCCCCTTCGTCCAGATGCAGACCGAATCTGGGTTAAACTCCATGCCTACCCAACGGTCGCAGAACCGGGCGTTCTGGTTGTCCGTCAGCGCAATCTGCTGGGGCGGTGCCTGGTCGGCCGGCCACTCCTCCCCGGCACGGGGGCCGGGCAGCAGCCCGATCTGCACCAGCACCTGAAACCCGTTACATGCCCCGATGATCGGGCAACCTCGGGCCACCGCGGCACGCAGGGCGGGATAAAGCCTCTCGCGGGCCTTCATCGCAAAGATGCGCCCGCTGGCAATGTCATCCCCATAGGAAAAGCCCCCCGGAAAGCCGATGAGGTCGTACTCGGCCACGATGCCGGGCCGCTCGATCAGGCGATCCAGGTGCAACAGCGTCGCGGTTGCCCCCGCCATCTCAAAGGCGCGGACCATCTCCGCATCACAGTTGGTGCCGGCGGCACGGATGACAAGTGCGGCAGGTTTGGGCATGGTCAACGGTAGGGAACCTACGCTCTGCCTTGCATGTCGAGAACGGCCGTCACAATCGGGAACTTTGATGGGGTCCATGTCGGCCACGCCGCACTGGTGCGCCGCTGCCGCGAGGTGGCCGGGCGACAGGGGCGCGTGTGTGTCCTCGCCTTTGACCCCCACCCGATGACGCAGCTGAAGCCGGTCGCCGCCCCGCCCCGTATTTCCACCTTTGAGCAGCGGGCCGAATGGCTGAAGGCCGCGGGTGCGGACGAGGTCATCAGGCTGACCCCCGATGCTGAGCTTCTGGGCAAGACTGCGGAGGACTTTCTCGCGTGGCTGGCGGCGACGTATGCGCCCGGGTTCGTGATTGAGGGCGATGATTTCCACTTCGGCAAGGCCCGCCGCGGCAACATCGCCACGCTGAAGGCCGAGGGACCACGCCTGGGCTTCAGGGTCGAAGTTGTTCCGCCCGTTGAAGTATCGTTGAGCGACCACTCGATCGTGAGAGCGAGCAGTAGCATGGTGCGGTGGCTCCTTTCGCAGGGCCGGGTCGCAGACGCGTCGCGCTTGCTCGGCAGGCCGTACGAACTTGCCGGTGTGGTTGTGTACGGCGACCGCCGCGGCCGCACGATCGGGTACCCGACCGCCAACCTGAGCACCGAATGCGTGCTGCCCGCCGATGGGGTGTACGCGGGGGAGGCGATGACTCCCGATGGCCGGTGGTTTGCCGCGGCAATCAATGTGGGTACGCGGCCCACGTTTGACGGCGTCGAGCGGCGCCTCGAAGCCCACCTGCTGGATGCGACCAAGTTTGGCGAAGATCCCGTCTACAACTGGGCGATCCGCGTCCGGCTGGTTTCGTGGCTGAGGGATGATCTGAAGTTTGACGGTGTCGAGTCATTGGTTGCGCAGATCGAGCGCGACTGCGCCCGCACCCGGGCGGTCATGGGACGCCGGGCCGAACACACAAGAGAGGATGCCCACGCGTGAGCACCTGGACGACGAACACAACGCTGCAAAGCATGGCCGACCAACTCCGCGGCAAGCAGCGGGTCATCGTGCTCACGCACGTAAAGCCCGATGGTGACGCCGTTGGCTCCTCCCTGGGGCTGGTGCGGGCCCTGAACAAGCCGCGCGAGTGGGTTCGCGCTGGCCGTGCAGAGGCCTGGTACTTTGGCCCCACACCACCCTGGCTTTCCGACGTGGCGGGCGACACCCCCCACCGCTCGCTGGGCGAGGGCGGGCCGCCGGAGGTGGAAGGTGTCGACGCCGTGGTCATCGTGGATACGGGCTCGTGGACGCAGATGGAAGCCGTCCGCGAGTGGCTGGGGCCCCGCCGCGATATGGCGTTTCTTGTCGATCATCACATCCAGGGCAGCGATGAGGTTGCCGCGTCGCGCTTCATCGATCAATCCGCAGCGGCAGTCTGCCAGCCCGTCGCGGAACTGTGCCGTCTGCTGCTCGGGGTTGCCGGTCGCACCGATTTACCGCCCGATGTCGCGGAAGCCCTCTACCTCGGCATGTGTACCGATACCGGCTGGTTCCGCCATAGCAATGTGTCGCGCGAGGTCCTGGTTGCCGCGGGCGATCTGCTGGCGGCGGGGGCGAACCATGTGCGACTCTTCCAGGCGGTGGAGCAGCGGGAGACAGTGTCAAGGCTCAGGCTGCTGTCGCGCGCCCTGGCGACACTGGAGCTGCACGACAATGACCGCGTCGCCATGATGGCGCTGACCAAGCAGGATTTTGCCGCTAGCGGGGCACAGCCCGGTGAGAGCGGCGGATTTGTCGATTTCGGCCAGTCGATCCCCACCGTGCAGGTCACCTGCGTGCTGACCGAGGCCAGCGGAACGGACTTCGGCCAGAGCGCTGGGGGGCTCGTGACCAAGATCAGCCTGCGCAGCAAGTCCGGCGACCACGCGGTTGACGTCAACAGGGTTGCGAAATCCCTTGGCGGCGGCGGTCACATCCGCGCTGCGGGGGCACGAACGACCATGAACATCGAGGACACCAAGGCGGCGATCGTGCGCCTGGTGCAGGAGCAGACCCGCGCGTGACCGACCCAGGCAGCCAACGCCGAAAGGACACGCCGCACCGCGGGCCGATGCCGGCGCGGCAGGAGCGGCCCACGCTGCGTGTGTTTCCCACGACGCTGTGGGAGTTTCCCAGCCAGCACTACACTCGGACCAGCCCGCCGGGCAAGGGCGCGGCTGCCGCATCAACGCCGCACGCCCGCTCGATGCAGGGCGACAAGGCCTATGTGGGGGCCACACCGAGCTGGGTGGTCTGGCAGGTGCTCCAGCGGTACACACGCGAGAACGACGTGGTTATCGACCCGATGTGCGGCAGCGGCACCACCCTCGACGTCGCAACCGACACGGGCCGCCGGGGCGTCGGGTTCGACCTCGCCCCCTCGCGCCCGGATATCCGTCAGGCGGATGCGAGGCACATCCCCGCGGCAGATGCCTCAGCCGACTTTGTGTTCATCGACCCACCGTACTCAACGCACGTTGAGTACTCCGATGACCCCCGCTGCATCGGCAGGCTCGACGCATCCGGTGATGACGGCGGCGAGGCGTACTACCGCGCCATGCGCAGCGTCATCTCGGAGATCGCCCGGGTACTCAAGGACCGGCGCTACATGGCCCTCTATGTGAGCGATTCGTTCCGCAAGCGCAAGACGGGCGGTGTGTTCATGCCTATCGGCTTCGAGCTCTTCGCCATCCTCCGCGAGCACTTCAAGCCCGTCGACATTATCTCGGTCGTGCGGCACAACCAGAAGCTCGACAAGGGCAACTGGCGAAAAGCCGCGGAAGAAGGCAACTTCTTCATGCGCGGCTTCAACTACCTCTTCATCATGAAGAAGGAACTCTCAGAGCGTGTGGCAACCCCGTCAAAAGGGTCGCGCACCAAGCACACCCAAGGGTGAATATCGGAGCTAGACGATGGCAACAGGCTTTGATGGGCTCCACGTCGTCGTGACCGGCGGCACCGGCGCATTGGGCACCGCGCTCGTGGGCCAACTCATCGAGAAGGGCGCGGTATGCCACATCCCGTGCTTCCACGAGGCCGAGCGATCCCGGTTTGCTCACGCATCCTCACCACAGGTGAAACTGGCGACGGGTGTGGACCTGACGGATGATAATGCCGTCGGCGCTTTCTACAACCAGGCCAGTGCGGCAGGCGTCCTATGGGCATCGATGCACATTGCCGGCGGCTTCATGTGGGGTCCAATCGCTGACACCACGCCCGCACAGTTTGAGTCGCAGTGGCGCATGAACGCCTTGACATGCTGGCTGTGCTGCCGCGCGGCAGTGAAAACCATGCGAACGGGCGGCCGCGGCGGACGGATCGTCAATGTCACATCCCGCCCTGGCGTGTCGCCCGAGAACGGTGCCAGCATGACGGCCTACACCGCCGCCAAGGCCGCGGTTTCCGGGCTCACGGTGGCGCTGGCCGCCGAGGTTGCCGCAGAAGGCATTCTTGTGAACGCGGTCGCGCCTTCAATCATGGATACGCCCGCTAACCGTGCCGCCATGCCGAAGGCCGACTTCGCAACCTGGCCCACGGTCGCGGATGTGGCGAAAACAATCTGTTTTCTAGCATCGCCTGAAAACACGGTCACCCGCGGCGGGCTCATTCCCGTTTACGGCAAAGCCTGAGAAACCCTTCGCGTTCAGGCGCTGTGGTATGTGGGCTCATTGCCCTCTTTCCACTTGATGTTGCAGCCCATACTTGGCTGCTGCTCTATATTCGCGGGCTTGCCGCCGATTGCGGCATCGATGGCGGCACGCAGGTCCGCGCCGGTGACCGGAACTCCATTGCCCGGACGGCTGGCATCAAGCTGCCCGCGATAGCTCAGCTTGTGCGTGCTGTCGAAAACAAAGAAGTCGGGCGTGCAGGCCGCGCTGTAGGCCTTCGCCGTCTCCTGCGTCTCGTCGTAGAGGTATGGGAAGGAGTACCCCGCGGCTGCTGCCTCGGCGGTCATTAGTTCGGGCCGGTCGTCCGGATAGTTCTCGACGTCATTGGGATTGATGGCCACAACGGTCGCCTTGCCCATGTAGTCCTTGCCCAGTTTCGCCAACTCTGCGCGGATGTGTTTCACAAACGGGCAGTGGTTGCAGATGAACATGACGACGATGGGCCGTCCCGGCGCAGCGCTGGCAAGCGAAAAAGGCTTTGCCCCCACCTTGCCGAAATCTGCAAGCGTGAACGCTGGCGGCGGGGAGCCGAGGGAAAGCAGCATGGTGGAGGGGGTTCGTGCCATGCCCACAGGGTAGGAGAGAGGGGTCCACCCCTAAACCGGCGCGGGTCACCCGGTGATCCCGACCCTAACTCGGGCAATCGACGCTAGACTTGGGGCCGCCCCGCGACCGTCTAGGGTTCCGGGCAACCAGCGCGATCCTTCGAGGAATGTCATGGCTCATCCAGGCAAGACCGGCGGCAATCCCAACGACTTCATCCTCCCCGACCTGGGAGAGGGCGTCCACGAGGCTGAACTCATAAAGTGGCGAGTCTCGGTCGGGCAGAAAGTCAACGAGCACGACATCCTTGCGGAAATGGAGACGGATAAAGCCCTTGTTGAGGTGCCCAGCCCCCGCACCGGCGTGATCGCCGAGTTGCACGGCAAGGAAGGCGAGACCCTGTTTGTCGGTAACCCACTGGTGTCATACGAGGGTGCCGCGGGTGCCCGGGCGGCCGCGCCTGCAGCCCCCACCCAGAATGGGCGTTCCAAGTCCGCAGACCCTGCCCCCCGCACATCACGCCAAGATGCACCCAAGCCGGGTGCCGAAGTAGGTGAGCCCCCCGCCGAACGGGAGGACGCAGGCACGGTGGTCGGGTCGATGGGCGGAGAGCTTGCAGGAGTCTCCGCCGCCCCAGGGAAGGCCCTTGCCACGCCCGCCGTGCGGAGGCTTGCACGCGATTTGGGCGTCGATATCGATACCTGTGTCGGCACTGGCATTGGTGGCCGTGTCGTTGAGAAGGATGTCCGATCGGCCAGCGGTGGCGCCGCGCCCAGGCGCGAGGCTTCGCCTGTGGCGAAGGGCCCCCACCACGCCGTCGCGCCCCTCGACTCTACCGACCCGCACAGCAGCGTTGTGGAGGATCGTGGTGCCCCGCGTATCTCTGCCCCCGCGGCAGCGCACAAGGCCGAACCGGCCCCGTCCCGTCGTTCCGGCGGGCCCGACGAAGAAACAACGCGCATCCCCTTCCGCGGCGTTCGCAGGACCATCGCAAACCGTCTGAAAGAGTCCATCGCCCAGACCGTTCACTTCACCGTGATGGACGAGGCGGACGTCACGACGCTGGACAGCCTGCGCAAGAAGCTCGCGGCAGCCAGCGGCGAGAAGGTCAGCTTCCTCCCGTTCGTTGCCGCGGCAGTCTGCCGCGTTCTGCAGGACAAGCGGTTCCGGGTTCTCAACAGCACCACCGACGACAAGTCCGAAGAGATCATTCAGCACCGCAGCGTTCACCTGGGCATCGCGACCGACACCGACACCGGGCTCATGGTCCCGGTCATCCGCGACACAGATCGGCTCGGCGTGCTGGAAGTGGGCCGCTCGATCGCGGCCATAGCCGAAGCCGCGCGTTCACGCAGCATCCCGCGCGATCAGTTGATGGGCAGCACCTTCACGATCAGCAACGTGGGCAGCCACGCGGGCAGGTTCGCAACGCCGATCCTGAACTACCCGGAGGTTGGCATCCTGGCTGTCGGCCGCGGCCGCGAGGGCATGGTGGTCAACAAGGGATCTTTCCGTGTGGGCCTGCTGCTGCCACTGTCCCTCGCCTGCGACCATCGTGTTGTTGACGGTGCAACCGCTGCGCTGGCGCTGGCGGAGATCATCCGCCTGCTGCAAGAGCCCGATGGCCTGCTGGGGCCGGCACGCGGCTGAAATGGGTCAGGCTTACGCGCTGAGCCAGGCGATCGCGCCCAGCAGCAACGCGGTGCCAAGGCACACCGATGCTGCCAACATGGCCAGCGGCCTGATGCGCTCGTCAGTTGCGGCGGGCACGAGGGCCAACCGCTGCGATGGTGCCGCTGCCAGTGATTCACCTTCGCGGGCCGCGTCCTGAACAATCGCGATGATCAGGTTCGCGTCAAAGGGCCGAAGCCCTTCATCCTGCGCCCGCGACACGAGGCGGCGGCGGACCTCCGGACGGATAATCGCGGCGCGGCCACCTTCAATCGACGCTTCGACTTCACGTGCGAGCAGCACCCGTGCATCTTCAGGGCCCATGATCCGGGCGGCGTGGTTCTCGCGGGAGATGTCCTGGCGTGCAGCGCGGTCGAGCGAAGCCTCCGGCAGCGATGATGCCACCGCATCCACCAGCCGCATACGTGGCGACATCCCGCCCGCGTTTGTACCTCTCTGAAGATTCACAAGCAGAGGGTACAGCCATCCGTGTGCCGGGCAACTGATTGCGAGAGATTGGCCCCGCCGAGCGTGCGTTTATGCCGTTTGGGGATAATCCGTCCCGTTTCCTTGCCCGAAAGACGCTACGCTCCCCCCACATATGTCGGTCGAAGCCCGAACTGCTGCCGAACCGGTGGAAACGTTGCCAAGCATGTCCCGCGCCCCCGATAGCCCCCGCGTATTGCCCTCAATCACGTCGCAATACCCGCCGGCTGAAATTCTTCGCCGCCTGAACCTTGCCGCACGACGCGGCCGGATGGCAGGCTTTCAGGAAGAGCCGGCACCGGCGCTCTTCTCGGTGGAAGCCTTTGCGACTCCCTTTGAGCACAAGCTTCTAGCCACCGCTTCTGCAACCGGCACGGCGACACGCCTGGATTTTCGCGCGGTCATGCTGCCGAGAGTCCCGGCGATCTTTGCCGTTGTGATCATCCTGTCGATCTGGCCCGGCGTGTGGATGACGCACTCCATGCTTGTCACATGGTTCTCGTGGTACCCTTCAAAAGAGTGGATCACATGGGCCTGGTACCTGCCCCTCACCGTGGTCCCACTGCCCTGGTACGTGCTCAAGTCGCTGAAGAAGTCTCGCGATGAAGCGCACGCCGATGCGCTGAGCCAGATCGAGCGGCTGGCGAAGGAACTCGACGCGAGCACCGGTTGGCCCGATACAACGACAGACGTATGAGGGCTGGTGATGTGGGACCTTCATCACATTCTCCGCACCGCGCGAGCAGGCCTCGAGCGCGCGAGCCTCGCTTCCGTTGAAGAGCAGGCGGTGTACGGCATCGACGCCCTGTGTGAAGTGGACCTGCACCCCATCATCGCGGACACATTCCGCAGTGGCGGGTTCACCGCGATGCGGGAGCGTCACTATCCCGGCGAGCCGGGGACGCGGGCCAAGTATTCTGCCCGCCGCCGCTGCGATGTAGTGCTCCTGCCGCAGGCCGGCCAGCACCTCATCGACCCCGTCGCCGAGTTGATGCAGCGCGACAAGGCGGCCGGGACGCTCTTCGAGGCCGGCGCGGCGACCGTCGCCAGCATCGCCGGCGTTCGCCCCGAGGACGCTTTCTGGCTGGAGGTCAAGCTGGTAGGCCAGTACTGCTACACGCAGGGTGTTCCCGGTCCCAACAGGGCCTACTCGTCCGAGCTGACCAACAGCCTTTATGTTGACCTTGCCAAGATCTCCGCCGATGCCGCGTTGAAGTGGTCGGCGTTGCTGCTTGTTCTCTTTTCCGACACCGAGGCAACGGCGGCCCACGACCTGCCGGTCGCGCTGCACCGCTCCCTGGACCGGGGGTATTCATTCCGCTCTCCCATCACCGAGAGCTTCGATATCCCAGATCGCATCGGGAATCGCGTTTGCACGGTGGCGGTGATCCCCAGGTAGTCGGCCCGCGGGACGAGCCTCACCCCTGTATCGCATATCCTTACCCACGATGGATCGTCGTTCTTTCGGCCAATACAGGCTTGTCCGCGCCCTGGACCCAACCCGCATCGGGCCGCGCGAGTCCGACCCCGCCCGCTCCCCCACCGCCCGGCGCTGGGCGGCCGTCAACGATGCGCAGGCGAGCGGGCACCTTGTGTACACGCTCGAACTCGCCAAGCACCGTCTCAACGCACGCAGATTTGTGGCGGCGCTTGAAAGAATCTCGCGGGTGCATCAGCAGCACCTCCTGCCTGTTGAGGCGTACTCCCTTGATGATGAACTCGGTGGGTGTGTGGTCACTCCCTACCTGGGCGACCCCGGGGGCGTGGTCACCCTCGAGGAACTCCTCGATGCCAAGGGAGGGCGGCTCGGCCCTCTGGAGGTGCAGCGGGCGGTCACCCAACTCCTCGGTGGGATCGCCCACGCCCATGCCCAGGGCGTCGCCGACGGCAACCTGTGGCTCGACCGCGTCCACGTCGATCCCCGCGGCAGCCTCCTCATTGAACTTCTCGGCCTGTGGCGAGAAATGTGGCGCGGCGGGGATGTCGCCATGGTCGTCGCCCGCGACGATGTTCGTGCCGTCGCCGCCATGGCCTACCGCATGCTCACAGGGGTCGAGCATGGCACCGGCCCCGGGGGTGAGATCGATCGCCGCTGGGAAGCCTGGCTCCGCCGGGGCCTGGACCCCATTGACGGCTTTGCGACTGCCGCGGAGGCGCTCGCCGATCTTCCCTCTGGCCAGGCTGTCGCTAAGGAACTTGGCGCCAACGTCGTTCGCACGGTCGTTACTCGCGTGCGCGCGGCAATGCTTTCGTTGTAGATTCAGCCCGGCCCGGCCGGCGCGAGGTCTGCCTTCGGCGTCTCCGCAATCGGCGGCAGCGCCGACTTGATTTCAGCCAGCGCTGCCTGCTGCTCGGGGGTCATGTCCGTCGCAAAGCGCTGCTCGATCTCTTTGACAATCTGCGGAGCGACCGATAGCTTCCGCCCGATCTGGAGACCCCGCATCCAGGCATCGACCGGAGCACGGATTCCTGCCGCGGCTTCAAGCCGGCCAAGCCCAAGCAGCGCGGCACAGCGCAGCGATGCAAGTCGCTGCGGTTCTGCAAGCGTCTCGGCGAAGGGCGCTGCATCGAGCAGCGTGAGAGCCGCTTCCGGCTGGCGGTCGGTCAGGTCCATATCCGCCAGTTCCAGCACGCCCTGCGAGATTGCGCCAAGCAACTTCGGATTCGCCTTTTCCGACATCAACCGGGTCGGCTCGGTCAGCAGTTCCAGCAACGACCGCCGCGTCGGTACATCGGTGGCCTGTCTGGCGATGTCGAACAACTGGTCCGCCGGCAGCCCATTCGCGGCCTGAAAAAATGTCGGCGGCAAGGCCCCCGGGGCATGCGGCAGATCGAGCAGCCTGGCCACCCCTTCTTCCGTGGGCTCATTCACAAGTACGGCCTGCGCGGCATAGTTGAAGAGGTCCGGGTCGTGCTCCGCGCCCTGCAGGATGGCGTCTGTATATTCGGGGTACCACAGCAGCGCTTCGCTTACAGCCTGGCGAGCGACACCCGATTCCGATTGCAAGAGCGGCACAAGGCGATCCCGGTCTTCATCCTGTCCGAGGTTGGCGAGCAGCCAGATGCCCGGCCCGCTCAGCCTTTCTCCCGGTGTTGCACGCAGCGCGTCGATAATCTCCGCGGCTTGGGCAGCCGGCAACTGCCCAGCGCGGAAGACCCACCACGCGGCCTCGATGGCGGCGTTGAATACAGGCCGCTCAGGCTGGAGCCACCGCACCACTGCGGCAGCCGTCGCAGACGATGGCCACCGTGCCGCGGCAAGCAAAAGGTCCTTTGCTGCCGCCGCATCGGTCTCGGCGGAGAGCGCATCGGCTACCGCCTGTGCGGCACCCGGCGGGGCAAGCTGGCGGACCAGCACCGCCGCGTTGGCCCGTACCGCGGGTTCCGGATCGTGCAGCAACTCAAGGGCAACAAGGCCCACGGGGCCGTCGACCACACCATTTGCAGAGAGTTCGCGGCTGACCAGTTCAAAGCCCAGATCACGAACTTCCGGCAGGCCGCTGTGGAGTAGCGACGCCAGAAACTCCGGCCGATCTTCCACCTTGCTTGCCAAGTGAAGTTTACGCAATGCCTCGATGAGCTCCGTCACCGCCCGCTGACGCTGGCTCTCAAGCCGGCGCTCACGCAGGCTGATCGCTGACACCAGCGACTGTCGCCACTGGTTGTCGCTCAGGCTCGCGACGTCTCGCGTGAAAGCGAGCCAAGCCTCGCGTGTGGGAGGAATGTCGTCACGGGCCGACAGCCGCGTCAACGCAGTGATGGCTGCTTGGGCCGCGGGATCGGGCGATGCGGGCAGGAGGTATCGGCCAAGCAGCAGCACCGAATCGCGGGATCGATACCCCGCAAAGACCGGGAGAATGACCGGCAACTCCTCAGGTGTTGCCACCGCCAGCCGCTGCGCCAGGAAGGGGAACAGCCGCGGCGGAGAGGTTCCGCCGGCAGCGAGCGCCGCAAAGATCGCCCGTGATTCTGGCGTAAGGGGTCCGGCGATGTAGCCCTGGAGCGCGGACCGGACCGACTCCTGATCGGCCATTGCAAGCAGCGCCCGGGCGGCATCATCCCTCTGTGCCGGTGTCGCCTGTGAAGACTTCAGCGTGCGTGCCGCGGATTCGGCGCGAACCGCAAGCCCCGCCTGGGGCTGCCCCACCGCCGCAGCCGAGAGCAGCAGCACCGCCGCCAGCGCAGACCACAAGCGCCACGTGTTGCTTCTGGTGATGCGGCAAGCCTGGACCATCCGCCGAACACCTCCATACATCAAGACTCTTATCGATCCTAGACCCTGCCCCGCATCAGACCGAGGCTGTTTCTCCGCGTCCCGAGAGGTTGATGACAATGTTCTGATCGGCCTTCAACTCTGCCGCAAGCTTCAGAGCCTCCGCCACCGCATGCCCAGCCTCCAACGACGCCAGGATGCCCTCGGTTCGCGCGAGCAGGCCCACCGCATGCATCGCTTCGGAATCACCCGCAACCGTGTACCGCACTCGCCCGGCATCTTTCCAGAATGCGTGCTCGGGGCCTGCAAGGGGATACCCGAGGCCGGGTGCCGCGGAAAGCGTCGGGATTGCTTCACCGTCTTCGCTTCGGAGCGTGTAGGTGTGGTGCCCCAGCATCGCACCGGGATGCCCCATCGACAGAGGCGCCGCGTGCTCGCCCGGTGCGCCAGACCGTCCCCCCGCCTCAACCCCCACGAGTTTCACCTTGGCATCATCGATGAACGGATAAAAGATGCCCGCGGCTTCCGCGCTCATGCCGACGCATGAGACGATGACATCGGGGAGTTTGGTCATCTGCCGCAGCGACTGCGCCATCGTCTCTCGCCCGATGATCGACTGAAACTCGCGGACGAGGATTGGGAACGGGTGCGGTCCGACCGCCGCGGCCGGGATCATCATGGCCTGTCCCTCCGACTGCGCCCACGCCTGCAACGCGCTCAAAAGTGTGTCAATGTTGCTACCGCTGGCAGCATCGTCAATGACCTGCGCCCCGAAATGCCGTGCTTTTGCAAGGTGGTTCGCGGCGTGCTGAAGGTCCGCGGCAGAAGCGAAGATGTCGCACCCGAGCCCGAAGTGCGCTGCCGCTGCCGCGACCGCCACGGCGTGCGCGCCGCCGGTGGCCGGCGCGATGAGCCGCCGCTGCCCCGACTTCACCGCCAGCAGGGCAAAGCCAAGGGCGTGGTTGATCGCCAGGGAGCCGGTGTGGGCCAGGTCTTCCCGCTTGAGCCACAAACGGGCCCCATCGCCACGGGGCAGGCGCTCCCGTGCATGGGCCGTCAGGCCCTCCGCGGCAAACATGGGCGTCGCCCGCCCGGCAAATGTTCGAAGGTGGCTGAGCAGGTCATCCCAAAAGCCGGAGTCTGACTCCGCCCGCGCAAAGGCCTCACTGATCTGCTGCAGCGATGCTGTGGCAGCCTCTGGGACTGAGGAACCGCCAAACGCCCCGAACATGCCGTCCGGCGAGGGCGATTCTGACAGCTTCGGCGGCAGGGGGGCCTTTGGGGGCACTCCCGCCATGGGTGCACGCTGGGAACGGTTGGGAGGGGGCATATGTGGACGGTAGACGGCCTGAAGGGGTGGAAAGCTGTTCAGCCCACGGAGGTGGCCGTTGTCACTGGATCGTTCGCACGGGCCGTGTCTCGCTCCAGGTGCCTTGCCCCCCGCAGCCAGGCCAGCCCCGACAACAGCATGAACGCGCCGACAACGGCGAAACCAATGTTCATGTTGTGATTGAAGTGGTCCGAAACAGCACCGATCAGCGGCGGCGAGATGGCGTCTCCAAGAGAATGGATCACCAGAATGTTCAGCGCATACGCGGTCGCTCGGAGTGGAGAGGGCGAAACGTTTGCAATGACCGTGTTCGTCGGCCCGGTATTGATAAAGATGAGGAATAGCGCCAGCCCCATGAACACCCACGCCGTGGGGAAGGGTGCGATGAGAATCATGATGAACATGGGGAACGCCAAAAGCATGGAGATCCCCGACAGGTACAGGTAGGCCCCGCCGTTCTTGATCCGCGGCCGCAGCCAGTCGCCCAGGTACCCGCCCGTCAGCGTCCCCGCCAGCCCCGCCACCACGATGATGATCCCGAACACAAAGGTGATATGGGCAAGCTGCTCGCGCCCCGCCTCGTCAGACCCGCCGCCCATGCGGAACTCGTGGATGTAGGTGGGCATCCAGAACGACATGCCGCCGACTGCGAACGTCATGGCAGTCATACCGAGGTTATTGAAGATGTAGGAGGGGATGCGGAGCAGTTGTTTCGCGTCGGCAAACCTGAACCGTCGACTGCCCACCAGTGCCCGCGGCGGATCCTTGCGAAAGAAGCTCAGCGTTCCCAGGATGAGGCCGGGGGGCACCACCACCAGAAACGCCCACCGCCACCCCGCAACGTCAAACGCGCCGTTCATGTGGTGTGCGACCTGCCCGCCGACGAGGTACCCCAGCGCCGACCCCACAGGCAGAGCCACGTTAAACCATGCGAGAACCGTGCCACGCTTTGAGACCGGGTACATGTCGGCGAGGATGGTCGGCGCGATCGGCCCCCACGCGGCCTCGCCCACGCCCACCAGCACGCGGCACACAAGCAGCATCGTAAAAGACTGCGCCAGGCCGCACGCCCCCGTAGCAAGCGACCACAAAATGACACCAGCGCCGATGATCGACCACCGTCGGAACCGGTCCCCCATCCAGCCGAAAAGGGGTGCCGCAAGCATGTAGGTCACGAGGAACGCGGTGGCCAGCAGCCCCATGCGTGCCTGCGACCCTTCTCCCGTCAGCAGCGCATCACGGACCAGCGGCTCAACAGCCGACAGGACGTAGCGGTCCAGATAGTTGATGAGATTGATGAACAGCAGCAGCGCGACGGCGATGCGTGCGGAGCGGAGCGGAATGGGCCTGTCGGCAGACATGGCGCAAAGGGTACCTGAATCCGTGTGAGCAGACGTGAGGAGCGAGCGGATTGTGGTGCCTGCCCGCGTCTGTTAAGAACTGCCGGGGCCGGGTTCCGCGATCGCCCGACGGAGAAACTCGACCTGCATGTTCTTCGCTTCGTTGCTCACCTGCCCGAAGCCGACGTGCTCCCGGGGGGCACCGGTCGTGGGCCACGTGTGAAAGTCAATGATCGCCGGGTCGGCGCCCGCGCTCAGGTAGCGGGCCCGGAGCGCCTCAATAAACCGGCGCTGGAACGCGACCGGCACCATCGCATCGGCCTCGCTGTGCAACGCGAGCAGGGGGACCGGCCGCCAAGAGTCCAGGTGCTGAATCGGGTTCAATCGCTCGAGCTGGTCCGGCGGCGGGTTGGCGCGGGAATATGCGGCATCCTCAAACAAGGCCGCGATATCGCCGGTTGTCCCCTCCACCGCCGCTGCTAGAAATGGGTGCGGCTCGCACAGCCGTCGCAGCGCGACCATTCCACCCAGCGACATCCCGCCGATCGCAAGACGACGGGTGTCGAACGCGCCGTTGAACCGCGGGTCACTCAACGCCCGCACAATGCCGTCGATCTCCCCCAGCGATTGCCCGAGGATATCGAGCACATCTGACGCAGCCTGGCGCTTCTCACCCGTGCGGCTGCCATGAAAGGGAAGATCGATAGCGCACGCCGCAATTCCCGAACGGACCCAGCGGAGGTACCTGCCGGGGTCCAGTTCCTTGTTGGCGGTCCTGCCGTGAAGCCACAACACCGTCGGTGCGGGCGTCGCTAACTCGGGGTCGGGGTGGCACAGCAGCACCGGCACCGCCCCGAAGAGGTCGGTACGCGACAGCGGCGTCAGCGCCGACGGAAAAGTTGCAAATCGTGAAGCGGTCATGGCCTCAGCAGGCTCGCGCCAAACTCCCCGGGCTCAAACCAGTGGGCCTCTTCCATCGCTGGCGCGATAATGGCGGCAGACCCCGCGCTCAGGCCCGAGTGGGACGCCACGCGTGCGACGAGCGTGTGCCGCGGCGTTCCGCACGTCACATCCATGGCTTCGCCCAGCGGTTCCACCGTTCGCACCGGCAGCCTCCAGGCGTGCCACGCCCCGGTCGGCTCGCCGGCGGAAATCGGCGTCGCCTCCCGCAGCGACTGAGGCCGCAGCCCCAGCACAACCGGCTTGCCGACGTGCGGAGTCAGCCGCTCGACGTGAGACGCATGAACCTTGAGCCGGTACGCTCTGCCCTCTGAATCAGTTGAGCCATCATCAAACAGCATCGCCCCGGGCACCAGCACCAGCTTGCCCTCCAGAAAGTTCATCGGCGGGTTGCCCACAAAGCCTGCCACAAAGCGGTTCGCAGGCCGCCGGTACACCTCGAGCGGGCCCCCAATCTGCTGAACGTTCCCCTTGCTCATCACGACCACGCGGTCGGCGAGCGTCATCGCTTCCTCCTGGTCGTGCGTCACATAGATGCTCGTGGTCCGCAGACGCTGGTGCAGGGCCTTGAGTTCTCCCCGCATCCCCACGCGCAGCTTTGCGTCGAGGTTGGACAGCGGCTCATCGAACAGAAACGCCTTCGGCTCTCGGACAATCGCCCGCCCGAGCGCCACGCGCTGGCGCTGCCCGCCCGACAGTTCCCGCGGCCGCCGCTCGAGCAACTCGTCGATGCCGAGAGTCTTAGCGGTCTGCCGCACGCGGCGGTCGATCTCGGTCTTCGCGATCCGCCGCATCTTCAGGGCGAAGCCCATGTTCTTGTACACCGTCATGTGCGGGTAAAGGGCATAGTTCTGAAAGACCATCGCAATATCGCGGTCCTTCGGGTGTACCTCGTTCACGATCCGGCCGCCGATGGCAATGGTGCCCCGGGTGATCTCTTCGAGCCCTGCCAGCATCCGCAGCACTGTGGATTTGCCGCAGCCCGAGGGCCCCACCAGCACAATGAACTCGCCATCTCGCACGTCCAGCGAGAATGACTCCACAGCAGGGAGCTTGCCATCGTAAGACTTGGCGACAGAATCGAACGTGACAGAGGCCATGGAGGTAGCGTAGGGAGAACGACGAAACATCGCACACGCCGGTCTTTGCCCTTGCCCACCCGATAATCAGGTGTGCCCGAACGGCCGGCGAGAAGGCCTACATCTGCCAGAGGCTGCTGCCCCAAGTCAGCCCGCCGCCAAAGGCCACGAACATCACCTTCATGCCCGGCCGGATCCGGCCCTCAGTCACTAGCTCATCAAGGCACAGCGGCACCGAAGCCCCCACCGTGTTGCCCACGCGGTCGATATTGATGTAAAGCTTGTCAATGGGAAGCCCGAACCGCTCCCGCGCTGAGTTGAGGATGCGGGCGTTGCTCTGGTGGCACACATACATGTCCACCTGCTCGGGCTTCAAGCTGGCCTTATCGAGGGTCTCCGCGATGAGGTTTGAAAACGTGCCGACTGCGAACTTGAACACAGCCGCGCCGTTCATCTGCACGAAGTTCTTATGGCTCTCATCAGGGACGACGCCCGGCGGAAAATCGCGGTCCAGAATCGGGATGTAAATGTCCTTCCATCCCTTGCCGTCGGCGTGCATGGCCTGGGCCAGCAGCCCCATGCCGGGGTCATCAGTGGCCCGCAGCACGACAGCGCCCGCGCCATCTCCAAAGATAATGGCGGTGCTCCGCCCGGCGGTGCAATACGACATGTGCTCCGAGAGCGTGTCCGCCCCGACCAGCCCGATGGTCTTGTACGCCCCGCCCTTGATCAGGTCGTGGCAGATGTTCAGCCCGAACACAAAGCCGCTGCACGCCGCGTTGAGGTCCATCGCGCCCGCCCGGCCTGCGCCAAGCTTCTCCGACACCAGGCACGCAGCCGCCGGGCACGGCATTTCCGGCGTCATCGTGGCGCACATGATCATGTCGAGATCAGTGGCGTTAAGGCGGGCAGCGTGCAGCGCCCGGCTCAACGCCGCCGCGCTCAGCGTGGCCGTCGACTCGCCTTTGTCCTTGTCGATGATGCGACGCTCGCGGATCCCCGTGCGCTGCAGGATCCACTCGTCGTTGGTCTCCATCACCTTTTCAAGATCGGCATTGCTCAGCCGCCTGTCCGGCAACTGCGAGCCTGTCCCCGCGATTCGTACGCCGAACCGACCAACCCGCGGCTGTGGCGCGGCAGGGGCCGTCATACCTTGACACCCTCGTCCACCGCCTCATTCCGCACCACCTGCGCGCGAGGCATCACCTTCTCAATATCCGCAAGCCGTTGCAGGATAACCTCGTTCGTCTGCGAGCGGACAAAGTTGCGGCAGTTGCGGATCGCGGCACGGATCGTCCGGGCCTCGCTGCTGCCGTGCGCGATGAAGCACGCGCCGTTCACGCCCAGCAGCGGCGCGCCTCCGTGCTCGTGATAATCGTTCTTCGCGTAGATGGCCTTGACGATCGGCTCGAACTTCGCGAACAACCCCGGGTCCTGATTCATGATCTCCGCGCCGATCGCCTTGAACAGGCTTTTCGCCATGCCCTCGGCCGCCTTCAGCAGCGTGTTGCCCACCAGGCCATCAGTCACCACCACATCCGCCACGCCGTCGAAGAAGTCACGGCCTTCGATGTATCCGATGTAGTTCATCCCAGGCGTCGCCTTCAGCAGGTCCCTGGTCTGCTTGATGAGCCCGGTCCCCTTGGCCTCCTCAGAGCCGATGTTCATGAGCGCCACGCGTGGGTTCTCAATCTTCAGCACCTGACGGGCGTAGATGTCGGCCATGATGCCGTACTGCCACAGGTGCTCCGGCTTGGGCTGCGGGTTGGCGCCCGCATCGGTCAGCACGACGGGGCCGTGGAAGGCCGGCACGGTCACGGCGATGCCAGGACGGATGACGTGACGCATCCGCCGCATATACAGCGCAGCCGCGGCAACACACGCCCCCGTATTGCCGGCAGACAGCACCACGTCGCAGTGGCGCGGGTGGCGTGCCGAGCCCATCTCGGTCATTTTGACAATGGAAGATTCTGGCTTGCTCTTAACGGCCTCGACCGCGTGGTCGGCCATTTCGATAACCTGCGTCGCGTCAACAACTTCAACACGCGGGTCGCCGTCTTTGATGTTCCGTTCCGCAAGCATCTCGCGGATGAGGCTCGCGGGCCCGACCAGCACAAGCTGGTCGCCCTCCGGCAGCTCATCCAGGGCCATCATGCACCCTTTGAGGATGGCGTCGGGGGCGTGATCGCCGCCCATGATGTCCACGCCAACGCGGACAGGCTTACCCGAACTTGTCCGCTCCGATGAGTGAGTGCGATGCATGGTTCTCTCGGAAGTGTACCGGGGACGCATCCTGCGTGCCGGGGTGCAGTTGCCGCGGTAACCAAATGGAGAGCGTGCGAGCGCGCATCAGCACGCTGGCACGCGTCAGAAGCCGATCGGTTCTAGCGGGTCAGGACTTCGAGACACCGATCCCCAGCTTGGGAACCTTGATCTGCAGGCCCGCACGGACGTAACCGGATTCCTTGGCAGCGCGGTGGTGCAGCTTGGCAAGACCGGTCAGCGGGTCCACGGAAGGCACAATCGGGGTGAGGGCGTGGTGGCTGCGGCGGCGGCGGGTGCGGCCATAGCTCTGACGAAAGGCTGGTTGCATTGCGGAAAAACTCCGGGCCGGTGCGGAAAGCCGATACGAAAAAAGCGGCTGAGAACAAGGCCGCTCGAAGGTCGGTAACCGTAGGGGACACGCCCGGACGTGTCAATGCCCACACCCGCTTCCAGCCCACCCACTCCACCGGGCACTCATTCCCAAAAATCGCAGCCCCATACCGGGGAATGCCGCCCAAACAACTTTAGGAGCCCCCCGCCTTCCCTCACTCAATCCTCTCTCTCTTCCGCTCGCCCGCTCCCCTCACCTTCAACCGCCCTCACTCCCACAGGCCCGGCCTCCTTCAACCCCCGCCGCCTTCCTTCAACTCTCGCCCCAAGGAAGCTTGGAAGATCGCGCGGCACGCGCGTATAGTCGTCCCACTGGCCTCCCTAGCTCAGTTGGTAGAGCAGCTGACTCTTAATCAGCGGGTCGAAGGTTCGAGTCCTTCGGGGGGCATTTCGGACTGAGCCTGCGTTTGCAGGCTCTTTTCATTTAACGGCGGCGGGTTGCAGGATGGCTCTCGTCACGCACCGTGCCAGTTTGCACTGAAAGAGTCGCCGCTCAAAGACTGCCACTAACGTCACCCGCCGGTCGGTCGTGAGGTTGACGACGTGCAAGCAACCTCCACACGCACATGCCGTGCACAATCTGCTCACTCAACTCGGCGGCGGGTCCTCATCCTCCACCTCCTGCTCGTCAGCCGCCGACGTCGCCTTGCCGTCTCCCGCGATCGGCTGACGCAAGATCTTGGTCGGCCGCCCCGCCCGGGTGATGAGCGAAACCTCTTCCGGCAGGTGCCGTGAGATCTGAGCCACCACATCCCCCGCGAGTGCGCGGCTGAAGACGCTCCGCCGACTCTTACCCATAATCAGTTCATCGCAGCCGAAGGTCACCGTGTAATCCAGCACCTCAGCCACGATGTCGGTCGAGTTGATATAGATCGGGAAGAACGGCACGCCCGCCTGCCGCGCCAGCATGGCCGTCATCCCCAGTGATTGCTGCGCCTGCGGATCATCCTCAATCTTCGGCACGGTGCCCGGCTGTGCGTCCAGCACGCGCAGCACGCGCACGTAGATGCCAAATAGCACCGCCCCGCGCTTGCGTGCCCGATCCACCGCATAGCGGATGTTCTCCGTGCCGCGCACGGCCAGCATGATGCGTTCACCATCCGGCGGCACCTTCAGCGGCGCCTGTGCCAGCTCCGCCAGCCACCCCTCCTGCGGCGCGTGGATCACTTCCGTCGGCGGCCGGAGCTTCCGCAACGCGAACCGCGCCCCCAGCACCGCCGCGAGTGAAAAGCCCGCGAAGATGGTCGCGTGCGGCTTGGCCACGATGATGGTCAGCTCGATGCACGTCATCAGCCCCGCGAGCGTCCACAGCGTCCCACGCTCCCACCGCTTGATCGGGAGTTCCTTGTTCCACGCGCAACTGAAGAAGTTGATCGTGATCGCCCCGACCACGCCAATGGCGTACAGCTCCCCCAGCGAGTTCACATCACTCGTGATCAGCAGCACCCCCACCGGAAGCCCGCACGCGATCACCAGCCCCACCCATGGCACACCCGAATAGTTCAGGCGCGTCAGCACCCGCGGCAGCTCACCATCGCGCGCCAGCGCATACATCACCGAGACCATCGCCAGGATCGCCGTGTTCACCGCCGAGATCAGCAGAAGCCCGAACACGATCGCCGTGCCGATGCCGAACGCATGACCCACCCGGGGCCCGAACGCGTTTTTGGCCGAGTCCAGCGCCAACAGCTTCACGGCCGTATCGCGGTACGCCTTGACCTCTTCGGGCACATCCTCAGATGCGATCCCGTTGTTGATCTCATAGTGCACATGGTCGGGCGTTGCCGCGACGCTCGGCTTGGCGAGCACCTCCCGGCCCGTAACCGGGTCAGGAATCGTGTCCACCACGCGGCTGGCGTGCGCCGGGTCCTGCACGGCGTTCAGCGCCACCGCAAACACCGTATTGAGGATGATGACCTCAATCAGCACCGGCCAGATCGTCCGTTTGGCGGTCTTCGCCACCGGCAGCTTCATCATGCCGGTCATGTTCGCCACCGCCTCAACGCCCGACAGCGCGAGCACGATGCGCACGAGCGACTGCCACCGGTCCCAGCCGCTCCCCACCCCCGGCACGGTCGTCACGGCCCGCGACAGCCCCTCCCGCAGGTACGGCACGCACAGCACGCCGATCACCGCCGAACTGACAATCGCCAGGACGGCAATGACCAGCGCCAGCCGCCCCGCGCTCTTCGCCCCCAGCGCATTGACAAACCCCAGCAGGATCAGCGTGCCGATCACCGCGTACACAGTCCACTCCCGCGCCAGCCCGAAATAGTGGAATCCTTCAACCGCCGAAAGCGCCGCTGTCACGATGAAGTCGCACAGCAGCAGCGTCGCGCCGATCACCGAGAGCGACTTGCTCACCGGGCGTGCGGCCGTATACACCCCCCCGCCATCAGGGAAGCAGCGGCACACCACGGTGTACGCCCACGCTACCGACGCCATGATGAACGCCATGGCGATCAGGTAGTAGATGGATGCGTGCCCGGTGGCATAGAACGCCAACCCCAGCACATACAAACGGCTTGTGCCCCAATCGCCGAACAGCAGCGGCCCGGCATGCCGCCATGACAACTCCCGTGGGCGACTTTCTGCCGTCAGCATGAGGGTAGAACTTTACTGAAGTGGCGCGGAGAGTAAAGACGGTACACGTTTGGTCACAGTTCGGAGCGTGCCGCCCACTCAGCAGAAACGATTTCCGGTCTCAGCCAATCTCAAAGCTTCACACCGCACAATTCCACAGCCAGCATACCGCCTTTACCTGCTCCTGGCGCACCCCGCCAAACCCCCATCGCCATTTCCATTCCGCCCCATTCCGGCTACCCTTTGAGCGTCCCGCACCCAGCCCCGCGAACGGAGCCACCGCCTGATGTCACAGCGAACTGTCTACACCGCGAAAATCGAGTTCCTCCAGATCCTCGACGAAGAAGGTCGGCTCGATGAGAAGCTCAGCAAGTGGCCCGACGGCCGCCCCGTCCTCGCCGATGAGGAAGTGCTCGAGCTCTACCAGTTCATGATCAAGTGCCGCGCCCTTGATGAAGTGGCCTTTAAGCTCCAGCGCTCCGGCCGCATGGGCACGTACCCGCAGAACAAAGGCCAGGAAGCCGCGGCAATCGGCTCGGGCTACGCCGCCAAACGCGGCGAGGACTGGCTCGTCCCGTGTTACCGCGAGAACGCCGCCCTCTTCATGCACGGCCTGCCCATGCACTACGTCCTCCTCCACTGGATGGGCGATGAGCGCGGCAACCAGATCCCCGACGGCATCAACATGACGCCCCTTTCTATCCCCATCGGCACCCAGATGCTCCACGCCACCGGCATCGCGTGGGCCTTCAAGATGCGCAAGGAGCCCAAGGTCGCCATCACCTACTTCGGCGACGGCGCGACCAGCGAAGGCGACTTCCACGAGGCGATGAACTTCGCCAGCACCTTCCAGGTCCCCTGCGTTTTCTTCTGCCAGAACAACCAGTGGGCAATCTCGGTCCCCCGCGAACAGCAGATGAACTCCGCAACGGTCGCCCAGAAGGCCCTCGCCTACGACATGCCCACGCAGCAGGTCGATGGCAACGACCTCTTCGCCGTCTACAAGGCGAGCAAAGAAGCCGTGGACCGCGCCCGCGATGGCGGTGGCCCCACCTTCATCGAAGCCGTCACCTACCGCCTCGCCGATCACACCACCGCCGATGATGCCCGCCGCTACCGCGACGAGAAAGAAGTCGAGGCCTGGCGTGGCAAGGACCCCGTCATCCGCCTCCGTAAATACCTCACCGCCAAGGGCCTCTGGAGCGATGCCAAGCAGACCGAGGCCGAAGAAGCCGCCAAGCCCATGGTTTCCGAAGTTGTCGCGGCCGCCGAAGGAATCCAGGCGCCATCCATCGATGACATCTTCGATTACACCTACGCAGCACCCCTGCCGCCCGAACTCGAACGCCAGAAGCGGACGCTGCGGACTTCTTCGCTCGGACAGGACCCAGATCAGGCAGGCCTGAGCAACCTGCATTCGACCGCGTGAGCACATTTCATGACACACGAAGAACTTCTGAAGCGAATAACAATTACTCCCAACGTGTGCTTCGGGAAGCCGTGCGTCCGAGGCCACCGAATCTGGGTGTCGCTCATCCTCGACATGCTGGCCGCTGGTGAGAGCATCGAATCAATTATTGAAAACTACCCCGGTCTCGAGGCACAAGACATCCTCGCGTGCATCGCGTACGGCTCCGAGATGAGCCGCGAGCGCTTCGTTGACATCCCTTTGAGGAAGCCGGCTTGAAGTTCAAGCTCGATGAGAACGTCGGCCTGGAAGCGCTTGAGATTTTGCACAAGCACGGCTTCGACGCGATGACAGTGCCCCAGCAGTCGTTGTCGGGCGCCGACGACAACCACGTTGCGGCCGTTTGCCGCAACGAAAGCCGGATACTCGTGACGATGGATGTCGAGTTTGCGAACCCCGTTCTGTACCCGCCCCACCTTCACGGTGGAATTGTTGTCTTGCGAGCGCCCGGCCGCTGTACGAGCCAGATGATCCTTTTGCTCATGGAGACGCTGTGCCAGGCCCTGCTCACGAAGGATGAGCCAAACGAAAGCATGATCCCGCTGAAGAGTCCCGAACAACACCTGTGGATTGTGGAGCCTGGCAGGGTTCGCCTGTACCAGGACAATCACTCACGCTGATTTTGACGGAATTGAGAACCATGGCCAACCTCACCCTCGTCCAAGCCATCAACCTCGCCCTCCAGCAGGAGATGACCAAAGACCCCCGCGTCTGCATCCTCGGTGAGGATGTCGGCCTCAACGGCGGCGTCTTCCGCGTCACCGAGGGCCTCCAGAAGCATTTCGGCGCCGACCGTGTCATCGACACGCCCCTCGCCGAATCCGGCATCATGGGCTCCGCCATCGGTCTGGCCATGGCCGGCATGCGGCCGGTGCCGGAAATCCAGTTCGAGGGTTTCCTCGGGCCCGCGTACGACCAACTCTGCAACCACGCCGCCCGCTACCGCACCCGCAGCCGCGGAGCGATCACCATCCCTCTCACCGTTCGCGTTCCCTGGGGCGGCGGCATCCACGCCCCCGAGCTCCACAGCGATTCGCCCGAAACAATCTACGTCCACCAGGCCGGCCTCAAGGTCGTCTGCCCCGCCACGCCCTACGACGCCAAAGGCCTCCTTATCGCGGCAATCCGCGACCCCGACCCCGTCGTCTTCTTTGAGCCCAAGCGCGTCTACCGCTCCTTCCGCGAGGAAGTGCCCGAGGATGAGTACACGGTTGAAATCGGCAAGGCCAAGGTCGTCAGCGAGGGCACCGACCTCACCGTCATCACATGGGGCTCGATGCTCTTCCAGTGCCTGGAGGCGATGGACAACCTGCCCGAGGACATGTCCATCGAACTGATCGACCTCCGCACGCTCTTCCCCATCGACCTCGACACCATCGTCGAAAGCGTCACCAAGACGGGCCGCGCGGTCATCGTGCACGAAGCCCCCAAGACCTGCGGCCTGGGCGC
The DNA here is from genome assembly GCA_038260025.1 of Phycisphaerales bacterium. GTDB lineage: Bacteria > Planctomycetota > Phycisphaerae > Phycisphaerales > UBA1924 > JAEYTB01. The sequence goes on along the minus strand of JBBSOF010000003.1, from coordinate 26,438 downwards.
CGAGCTCTCTTCCCTCATCCAGGAAAACTGCTTCCTGCACCTCAAGGCGCCCGTCCAGCGCGTGGCAGGCTTCGACACCATCATGCCCTACTACAAGCTCGAGCTCGACTACCTCCCCGATGCCTCAAAGATCAGCGAAGCCGTCACCCAGTGCCTGGCATACTGAACACGCCAGCCAACTAGTTGGCAGTCACATCCCGCGTGACTCCGTGACTTCCTCCCCCTGACTTCGTGACTCCGTGACTTCTTCCCCCTCACCCCCTCGAACACCCACACCCCGCCCCACACCCACCGGCCTCCTCAGCCGCCGGCCCCAGCATCAGGTCCAGCTTTTTCCCGATGAACGCCGCGTGGTGCTCGAGGTGCCACGTCGCGTATTCCAGGATGTTCTTCAGCGTCTGCTCCCCGCGCTCCGGGTGCATGATCTTCCGCGACCACGCGCCCTCCCCCAGCGTTAGCAGCCACTGCCCTGTCCACTGCCGCAGCGTGTGGATCACCGCCATCGGACCGCCGATCGCCGCCATCACCCGTGCATGGTCCCCTTGCGGCTCCTCCGCATACTTTTTGGGCCCATCGCCATAAATCCGCGAGTCGACATACGCGTTCTCATCCCACGCCGCCACCACGGGGTTCATTTCCCCCACTGCCCTCCGCATCCTCTCCACAAACACCAGTTCCGCATCCGCGATGTGCCCCACCACCACCCGCACCGGCCACTGCCCGACACCAGCCTCGGGCAAAAAAGCATCATCCACCTGCCGCTCGCTCAGCTCAAACACGCGCCGATCAATCACCTCAATCCCCCGCCGATACCGCATCACCAGCGTCAGCGGGTCCATCGCCCGAATCTTCGCGAACTCGGGCTTCGAGTCGTACGCAGCGCTCGCCTTCGCCTGAGTCTTGCAGCACGCCTCCGCGGCTTGCCCCTTGCAGCACCCGCCCCCATCCGCCACCTGCTCCTTATTCCCCGGCGTGCCGGCCTGCGGTGCATTCGTATTCGATGTGTTCATCTGCTACTCCCGTTGTGTGAGCCTCCAAAACCTACAACGCTTCCCCCGCCTCACGGAAGGGTATCGGCCTGCCTTCCGAATCCACCGACACCATCGTCAGCGTCGCGGCAGTCACTTCCACCGGGCTCCCGCCCGTCAGCCGCTCCGCCTCCACCTCAATCAGTATCGTGATCGACTTCGTTCCAAACCGCGTCGGCGTCGCGTAAAGGTTCACCACGTCCCCCAGATGGATCGGCGCCTTGAAATCCACCCGATCCATCGCGGCAGTCACCCACCGGTGGTTCCCATGCCGCCGCGCCTCCACGAACCCCGCCTGGTCGATATAGCTCAGCACCACGCCGCCAAAGATCGTTCCATAGTGGTTCGTATCCCGCGGCAGCGTCGCGATCCGCAGCGCCAACTGCCGCCCCCCCGTTTCCTCGGCCTTGTTCTCCATACAAGACCATACGACCCCGGCCACGTCCCCGCCGCCCCATCGGCACGCCCCCGGCTGGCCGTACACTGATTGGGTGAACCCCCCCGTCCCACCCGCTCCCGACGCCCCCCTCTCCTCACACGACCCAGAGACCGCGGACGCACGCGCCCTTCGAACTGCCCTCTCGGACCTGGCCCGCGTCACTCGCGACCTCAACGAGTTTGTGCACATCGCCGCGCACGACCTCAAAGAACCCTTTCGCACCATCAGTTTCCAGACCAGCTTTGTCCTGGAAGACCACAAGGACGCCCTTCCCGCGGAGGCAGTCGCCCGCCTCGAAAACATGCAGCGCGTCGCGCAGCGTGGCATGTGCCTCGTTGATGACCTGACCCGCTTCGCGCGGTCCGGTGAAGTCCACTGCTCCCGCGAACCGATCCCGCTTTTCAATGTGGCAACCAACGCGGCAGCCGCGATAGGCACCGAGCTCGCCGACGACGGCGTTGACCTCAAGATTTCAACCGACCTGCCCGCCGTGCCCTGCGACTCCGCCGCCCTCTCCACGGCGTTTTCCAACCTCATCGCCAACGCCGCACGCTACAACACCGCTACCCCAAAGCAGGTACGCATCACCTCCCGCCCCGCGGCTGCCCCTGGGACCGTCGAGATTGTCGTCTCGGACAATGGCATCGGCATCCCGGCCAACCGCCGCACAGATGTCTTCCGCGTTTTCCGCCGCCTCCACCGCGACAACGAGTTCGGCCCGGGAACCGGCATCGGCCTCGCCATCGTCAAAAAGATCATCGAAGGCCACCGCGGCACGGTCCACGTCGAAGAGAACCCGGCGGGTGGGTCACTGCTGGTGCTGACGCTTCCAGCCACAGCCCACTAAGCATCTCCGCTCTCTCCGCACCCCTCTGCGGCCTCCGCGTTCAAGTCTGCTCCCCGGTTGGACGCAAGGCCTCCGCACGCTTCAGCAGATTCCCTAAACTCTCCCTATGACCACCGCCACGCGCCGCCCCCCCATCCGCGCCCCCCGCGGCAACACCCGCACCTGCTCCACCTGGGCCGCCGAAGCCGCCATGCGCATGCTCATGAACAACCTCGACCCCGAGGTTGCCGAGCGTCCCGAAGACCTCGTCGTCTATGGCGGCCGCGGCCAGGCCGCCCGCAACTGGGCCTGCTACGACGCCATCATCGCGACCCTCCAGCGCCTCAAGCCCGACGAAACCCTGCTTGTCCAGTCCGGCAAGCCCGTCGGCGTCGTACGCACACACGCTGATTCCCCCCGCGTGCTGATCGCCAACTCCAACCTTGTCCCCCACTGGGCCACGCAGGAGCACTTCGACGACCTTGCCGCCAAGGGCCTGATGATGTACGGCCAGATGACCGCGGGGTCGTGGATCTACATCGGAACGCAGGGCATCCTGCAAGGCACGTACGAAACCTTCGCCGAGTGCGGCCGCCGCCACTTCGGAGGCGACCTTTCCGGCCGCCTCTGCGTCACCGCCGGCTGTGGCGGCATGGGCGGCGCGCAACCCCTCGCCGTCACCATGGCCGGCGGTGTCTGCCTCATCGCCGATGTCAGCCTCGCCAACCTCGAACGCCGCCGCAAAAACCGCTACCTCGACGAGGTCTACACCGACATCGCCACCGCCCTTGCCGCGGCGCTCAAATACAAATCATCCGGCACCGCCCGCTCCATCGGCGTCGTCTGCAACGCGGTCGAACTGCTCGAAGACCTGCTCGCCAGAAACATCACCCCCGATGCCCTCACCGACCAGACCAGCGCTCACGACCCGCTCAACGGCTACGTCCCCGTCGGCTTCACGCTCTCACAGGCCGACACGCTCCGCGCGGAAAACCCCGACCAATACCTCTCGCTCTCCCTGGCTTCCATCGAGCGCCATGTCCGCGCCATGGTCAGCCTTCAGTCATTGGGCAGCATCACCTTCGACTACGGCAACAACATCCGCCAACGCGCCCTCGACCACGGCTTCAAAGACGCCTTCGCCTTCCCCGGCTTCGTCCCGGCCTTCATCCGCCCGCAGTTCTGCGAAGGCCGCGGCCCCTTCCGTTGGGTCGCGCTCTCAGGCGAGGCCGCGGACATCGCCACCACCGACCGCGAGCTGATGAAGCTATTCCCTGATGACAAAGGCTTGCACCGCTGGCTCACCATGGCCGGAGAGCGCATCGCCTTCCAAGGCCTCCCCGCCCGCATCTGCTGGCTCGGCTACCGCCAGCGCGACAAAGCCGGCCTGCTCTTCAACCGCCTCGTCGCCGAAGGCAAGGTCTCCGCCCCCATCGTCATCGGCCGAGACCACCTCGACTGCGGCAGCGTCGCCAGCCCCAACCGCGAGACCGAAGCCATGAAGGACGGCACCGACGCCGTCTCCGACTGGGCCATCCTCAACGCGATGGTCAACATCGCCAGCGGCGCAAGCTGGGTCAGCTTCCACCACGGCGGCGGCGTCGGCATCGGTTTCTCTCAGCACGCCGGCCAGGTCATCGTCGCCGACGGCACCCCCGAAGCCGCGTCACGCCTCGAACGCGTGCTAACCAACGACCCCGCCATGGGCGTCTTCAGGCATGCCGATGCAGGCTACGAAGAAGCCATCGACTGCGCCCGCGATCGCGATGCCGATGTGCCCATGATGTAAGCGCCCCCCCCGAAACGAGCCCGGAGCGCAAGCTCCGGACGCACACACCCCCACACTCACATATCTATCCGCGCCCCCGAACTCAACCACACCCCCTCAACTCATCCCCGCCACCCGATCCACCTCATCCAGACTCGTCACCCCCTCCGACACCAGCCTCCACCCGAACTGCTGCAATGTGCTGAACAGCCCCTGATCGATAATCCGCTTCATCGCCGTGATCGACGGCTCCCGCAGCACAATGTCCCGCAGCTCATCGTTGAAGTCCAGCAGCTCAAACAGAGCCCGCCGCCCCCGATACCCCGTCCGCAAACACCGAGCGCACCCGGTCGCAGAATAAATCTGCGACTTCCCGCCCAGGTACTTCCCAAGCCGGCTCGCCTGCCCGGGCGATACCGGCACCGCGTGCTTGCAGTTGTCGCACAGAATCCGCACCAGCCGCTGCGCCAGGATCAAATCGAGCGAGTTCGCCACCAAGTACGGCTCCACCTTCAAATCCAACAGCCGGAACACGCTCGTAATCGTCTCCTTCGCATGGATGCTCGAGAACACCAGGTGCCCCGTCAGGGCCGCCTGCATCGCTACCCGCGCGGTCTCCTCATCGCGAATCTCACCGACGAGAATCACATCCGGGTCCTGCCGCAGCACACTGCGCAGCAGCGTGCCGAACGTATTGCCCTTCTGCTCATCGATGGGTATTTGCGTCACCCCCGGCAGCTGATACTCCACCGGGTCCTCAATCGTGATCACATTCCGCGCTGTGCGATCAATCTCACGGATCGCGTTGTACAGCGTCGTGGTCTTCCCGCTCCCCGTCGGCCCGCACGCCAGGATCAGCCCGCTGTCCTGGTTGCACACCTGCCGGATGCGATCGTGCATGTAGTTCAGCAGGCCAATGTCCGACAGCGACTCCGGGCTGCCGCGTTGATCCAGAATCCGCACCACTAGCTTCTGCCCGTGCATCGAAGGCGTAAAGCTGATCCGGTACTCCACCCGCCGATCCGGGAACACCACCGAGAAGTGCCCATCCTGCACCGCGTCCCGCCCTGCAACGTGCATATGGCACGCCGCCTTCACCACGCCGAACACCAGCTCGCCCGCCCGCTTGGGCAGCTCCATGATCGGCACCATGTCGCCGTCCACCCGCATGCGGATATTGCACGCGTCGGGCTTCGTCTCCACATGGATGTCAGTTGCCCGCGACTTGCTCGCCAGTTGCAGCAGCATCCGCAGCGCGTTCGGCCCGTCCGTCGTCCCGGTCAGCACATCCGTCGGGTTGCCGTTCGCATCCACAATCCGTATCTCTTCCGGCAGAGCTTCCTTCGGCGGCAGCGCACCCATCACCTCCGCCAGCTCAAACATCCACCCCACCTCGCGGCTGGCTTTCAGCCCCGTCGCCTTCGCCTCCGGCGCGTGCTCGTACGCCGAATCAATATTCAACTCCCTTGCCCGCAGCTCCGGGATATCCGGCCGGTCGCCCTCCACCAGGAACTCGTGCGAACCCACCTTCAGCACATCCCCCGGCTTCAGGATCGCCGCGTTCACCTTCTCATCATTTACCTTCGTGCCGTTGCGGCTGTTCAGATCGCGAACAATCCAGCACCCCTGCGGGTCAAGCTCCACCACGCAGTGCCGACGGCTGGCCCGCTCATCGATAATCGGGATCACATTATCGGGGCCGCGCCCCACCGTGATCTTGCCCTCGGTGATCTGAACGGTCTTGGCGTTGCCGCGGATTGGAGTCAGCTTAATGCGAAGGGGCATGAGAGAGGGATGGTACCGGCTGATTCTCTGAAAGTTGCAAGGCCCCCGTCGAAATCACGAAATCCGGGGGGCAACACAGGTTAAGCGTCCGCCTCAAACCCTTCGACCGCCGCAATCACCGACGCCTCCAGTTCCGCCTGCTGCCGATCGAACCGCAGCTCCAGCCGCGGCCGCACCACCGGGCAGGGCCACGCCTCCGGCCGCACCCGCCGCAGCTTCGACCAGTCCTTCTCCGTCACCAGCAGCGCAGCCGCCCCCGCAGCCTTCACGCCCTCCAGCAGCCGCTGAATCGTCGCGGCCTCAAATGGGTCGTGGTCCCTCAGCACCATTGAATAGCACACCTCGCCCCCCGGCCCCACCGCTTTCTCTGCCTCAGCCAGAAACGGCCCCGGGTTCCCGATAGCGCACGCGACCGCCACCCGACCCCCCGCCAGCCACTGCACCGACTGCTCCGTTTCCACCGCCTCCCCTCCCGCGCCATCCACCACAACAAGTCCCTCCCAGGCGTGACGGCACACTGCCACCACGCCCCGCGGCAGGAAGTTCCACAGCTTCGTCTCCAACTCAATCCCATCCGTCTTCGTCACCGCCTCGGCGTGCGTCACCACCGCGCCATCCGCCCGGGACAAGCTCGAAACCGGCTCCCGCAGCCACCCTGCCGGGAGCAGCTTGTCACCAAAAGGCGGACGCGTCGCATCGATCAGCACCAGGTCAAACTGCCGCGCAATGCGACGGTGCTGAAAGCCATCATCAAGAATGATGCAGTCAACCCGCTCGCCCTCTTCACGACCGAACAAATCAATCAGCCCCGCCGCCCGATCCGGCTGCGCTACAAGCGGCACATCCGGCAGCGCGCGCAGGTACGTCCCCGCCTCATCAGATTCGTTCCCCGCCCCGGGCGCCGCCCCATACCCGCGCATCGCGATGCACGGCCAGTGCCCCTCTTCACGCAGCAGCCTCGCCAGGTGCAGCACCATCGGCGTCTTGCCCGTGCCCCCCACCGACAGATTCCCCACGCTCACCACCGGCCGGTCAAACGTCAGCACGCCCCGCCCGGCGTCATACTTCCGGTTCCGCCGCGCCATGATCCGCCGATACACCGACGAGGCCACCGCCCCCAGCAGCCCCCCCATCGGAGGCCGGCGAGCGCCAGCATGTGCCCCGCGTCTGTCAACCTGTTCAGGCGTGCCCTCACCCATGTCAGGCACCATATCGCGCCGTGCCATCAAGTGGCTCTCAACTCGGAGTCTTTTTTAGATTCTCCCAAAACCGTGCCACCGAGTTGTCCTCAACTCGGCGTCCGCCTTCGGTTTTACGGAAGGGCTATCCCGTCGAGTTCAACCCGGCGTCTTCCCCGTTCCTTCCGACACCCCACCACCTTTGTGGTACGCCGCTGCCTGCAGCATCGCACGCGTCTCCGCCAGCTGCCTGCGCAGTTCGCGCCGCTCCGCCCGGTGCATGCGGTAGGTGTTCGCCACATCCACGATCGCCACCAGCAGGATCATCACGATCAGCCCCACCACCAGCATCCACAGCATGACAAACAGCCGCGACTGCTCCGGCGAAACCACGCAGAACGCCGCCGTCGTCAGCGGAATGGCGAACATCATCAGCAGCCCGTTCACTGAGCGGATGCGCTTGCGTGCTGCCGGCATCGCTGCCCGGTCAATCAGCAGAACATGGGCCGCCACCACCAGCAGCGCCAACGCCGCCACGGGAACTACGACCCACGCAGGTGCGAGCGCACCCTCTGCAAGGCCCCAACCCGTCCCCCAGCCCAAACCAAATCCTGGTGTCTGCATCAGGCCAATGCCCCTTCCGCCGCTCCCGCAACCGCCCCACCCGGCGCACCCGTCGGGTGCAGATTCAACCGGGCCAGCGCCGTCACTAGCCGCCGCATCGGCAGCCCCATGATCGTCGTCACATCGCCGCTGTGAGAGATCGGCCATCCGGCTGCCGCGGCTTCACGATAGTTGTAACCGCCCGCCTTCCCCTCCCACCCGCCGCCCGAGACATACCCCTCAATCTGCTCTTCGCTCAGCACGCCCATCTGGACGCGGGCCCTGTCCGTGAACATCACGCGGCTCACCGGACTGTCACTCCCAAGGCCCCCGCCACCCCTCAGATCAATAATCGCTACCCCTGTCAGCACCTCGTGCTCCCGCCCCATGAACGCCCGAATCATCGCGCGTGCCTCGTCCGGGGTCGTGGGCGTGCCGATCAACTGCCCATCCATCAGGCACGCCGTATCAGCGCCGATCACCACGCGCCCCGCGCTGCCCGCATCGCGGGCCCGCGCCCACGCCTTCAGGTACGCCAAACTGGCAACCCAAGCCGCCGCGCTGCTCGTCCAGTTCTTGAGCCCGGCATCCTCAAACCCCGGGTGTACCGCCTCATGCCCGGCGAAACCGAACTCGCACAGCAGCTGACGCCGACGCGGCGATCGCGAGGCCAGAATGATGGAAGCGGCACCCACGCAAGAACTGTATTCGGCGCTCGCAACCCGGCGCGAAGAAGTTTCAATCAAGTGTGCCGGCCCGTGTGCCAGACCACTGCGCCTGCCAGTTCCGCCGGCCCCAACGCAGCGAGCCCCGGCATCCATGCCCCGCCCGCCACAACGGTCTAAGGTCTTCATCATGACGACTCCTTCCGACACAAGCACTCCGGACGGTTCTCAGCAGCCCGCGGTTCGCCGCGCACACCTGGTGCAGCCGGATATTTCCTGGGAAAACCCGCCGGAAAACCACGAGCGGATCCGCCAGCTTCTCGACCCCGTGGATGTCCGCCCCGGCGACCTCATCCTTCTCCCAGAGATGTTCGCCACCGGCTTTTCCTTCAACATCCAGCACACCAACGACAAATCCGGCGCAACCCTTTCCTTCATGATTGAGCTCGCGCAGGACTTCTCCTGCTACGTTCAAGGCGGCAGGACCGTCGCCGCCTGCCACAAAGCAGCATGCTCCGCCTCCAACGTCATGACAACCATCACGCCCCGCGGCGATATCGCCTGCGAGTACACAAAGCTGCACCCCTTCTCCATCGGCGGAGAGCACGAGACCTTCGCCCCAGGCGCGGACGTCACGACATGGCTCTGGGGCGATCGCGCCGCCTCCGCACATCGTTCTGATACTCTTTCGGATTCGCATACCCCCGGTTTCGCACCGCTGCGCGTGTGCCCCGCCATCTGCTACGACCTGCGCTTCCCCGAACTCTTCCGCACCGCAACGCTCGAACACCGCGCCGATGTCTTTGCCTTGGGCGCATGCTGGCCCATCTCGCGTCAGCACCACTGGCGAGCACTTGCGATCGCCCGCGCCATCGAGAATCAGTCCTACATGCTTGCCGTCAACCGCACCGGCCGCGACCCCACGCTGCAATACGCCGGTGGCAGCATCGCCGTCTCTCCCAAGGGAGATATCCTCACCGAGCTCGGCGATCAACCGGCCGTAGCCTCCGTTGACATCGATCCGCGCGAAGTCCGCCGCTGGCGCGAAAAGTTTCCCGCGCTCAAAGACGCCCGCCTCTGGCGTGGCAACACCTTCGCCGCACCCGCACCCGCACCCGCCTGACGCTTCACGACCCGATGAGCCGCGCATAGATCGACCGCGCCACCTCAACGCTCGTCGTCCCCCGCACGATCGCCCTGCCATCGGGGAACACCGTCAAGTCCATCCCCCCATCGAGCACGCACCGCACAAATAAGCGCGATCTTGACACGCTGCCGTGCGAAATCAGCCGCGCCGCCAGCGCCGCCATGTCCATCGCCTGGCCCACCACCTGCGGCGTCACCTGCACCGCCCGCTGCCCGCACAACACCGCGGCAGGCTCCTCACCCCCCTCCAGAAACTCAAACCGCCGCAGCCCGCAGCACGGACACTCCGCCCGCTTCGCCCCCGTCAGATCCACCGTGCGCGACGACCCATCCCACGCATTCACCTCCCGCAACACAGTCTCTCGTGGCTGCGTTCCCTCGCCCCGCCCCACAAGCCACCTCAAGATCGCCGCCGCCTGCATCCCCGCCACCAGCGCGACCGCCGGACCCAGCACCCCCGCCGTATCACACGTCGGCGAAGAACCCGGCGCTGCGGGCGTCTCGAAGATGCACCGCAGGCACGGGCCCGATTTCGCATCAAACACCGCCGACATCCCCGCCACGCCCACCACCCCCGCGTACGCGTACGCAAGCCCGTGCTGCACGGCAACATCATTCAGCAGATACCGCGTCTCAAAGTTGTCAGTGCCATCAACCAGCACCTCCGGCCGCACCTGCTCCACCGTTGCGCCGGCGTTCGCCGCCGTCATGTCGCGCACGATGGCCCGCACCTTGATGCCGCTATTCACCGCTTGCAGGCGCGCGGCAGCGGCCTCCGCCTTCGGAACTCCCTCCCGCGCATCGGCCTCAACAAACAGCGTCTGGCGCTGCAGGTTCGTCCAGTCCACCAGATCGCGGTCCAGCAGTGTGATATCACCCACGCCCGCGCGTGCCAGCAGGTCCGCCGCAACGCACCCCAGCGCACCGATCCCGACCATCAGTACCCGTCCCGATTCAATCCGCCGCTGCCCCTCAGCCCCAATCTCAGGGAGCAGCATCTGCCGGTGATACCGCGATACATCAGCCACGCCACAGCATAGGAAGCACAAGAAAAAACGTGCGGCCCCACGATGGGACCGCACGTTGAAGTTCCTGATCTACTTCGCCACGCTTACGCAAAGTGCGCAAACGCGCGGTTGGCCTCGGCCATGCGGTGCGTCTGATCGCGTGTCTGCATCGCCTTGCCCTCGCCCTTGGCGGCGTTGTAAAGCTCATCGGCGAGCCGCTGGGCATAGGGCCGGCCCTTCTCGGCCCGCGTCGAATCGATGATCCAGCGGAACGCAAGGCTCTGCTGACGCTTGCGGTTCACCTGCATGGGCACCTGATAGTTGGCGCCGCCGATCCGCTTGCTGCGCACCTCGACGAACGGCTTCACATTCTCAATCGCCCGCTGGAAAACTTCAAGAGCCTCCTTCGGAGCCTCCGGAACCGTTTCCTTCGCCAGACGCCCCTGGATGATGTCCATGGCGTCATAAATGCAGCGCTGCGCCGTCGCCTTCTTTCCGTCGTACATGATGCAGTTGATGAACCGCGACAGAACCCGATCGCCATAGCGCGGGTCCGGACGAAGCTGCTGTTCCGCGGCTGTAAAACTCTTGCGACCCATACCTCAAACTCCTTCGGCTGGGGGGACCGCAAGGTCCCCTGCACTGTTCACCGCGTTTGCCTGGGTCGGCAACCCGCGATTACTGCCCGGCCCCGGCACAGCGCCCGAGCCTTCTGATTTGTATCTGTCTTGATCAGCGAGAAACCGCGAACCGGTCTTACTTGCCCTTCTTCGCGCCATACTTCGAGCGACCCTGCTTGCGGCCCTCAACGCCCAGACAGTCAAGCGCGCCGCGAACAATGTGGTAGCGAACGCCCGGCAGATCCCGCACGCGGCCGCCGCGCACCAGCACAATCGAGTGCTCCTGCAGGTTGTGACCTTCGCCGCCGATGTACGCGTTCACGTTCTTCCCGTTCGACAGCCGCACGCGGGCGATCTTGCGGAGCGCCGAGTTGGGCTTCTTGGGGGTGACGGTCTTCACCACCAGGCACACGCCGCGCTTCTGTGGAGACTGATTGAGGTCCCTCACCTTCGACTTGACGGCGACAGGCGTGCGGGGCTTGCGGACAAGCTGATTGATCGTGGGCATAGAGGGTCCAAAAAGCTCAAAGGTGTCTTACGACCGAAAACCGACCGCCGCACGCCCAGCGGGCGCGCAGGAGGCAATAGTAGCGGCCCCCTTCCCCCGGGCAAGCCACATTCAAAAGCCCCTTTTCCCCTCGATGCCTTGATGCCCCATGCCTTGGTGCCTTCCTCCCGTCATCACCAGCCCCACCCGCAGGCGTCCCAAACCTCGTCCCACCGGCTTGTGACAAAGGGTGCCCGCCTGTCATCCCCCGTGCTTCGCCAACCCACTCCCCTCCCCGCCTATCATCGGGCTCCGTACAACCTGTCGCCTTTCCGTCTCCTCAAAACACCGGGCATGGTGGCCCGGACCCGCTGCTAGTACCATCCCTGGTCCAGCCGCATTTTATCCGTTTTCCTACGCGCGCAGCCCCTCATGGAGGAGTCCGGTCTTGAGCATCACCAGCTTCAACGGGAAGTCTTACCCCAACGGAACCCTCAACGGCCACAGTCACGCCACCGGTACCAGCCGTCTGGAGCAGCATGTGAACGACACCCGCGTTGACGAACTCTTCGCTTCAGATGTCTTCACAGAGCGTGTGATGCAGCAGCGCCTCCCCAAGGAGGTGTTCAAGCGCCTCCAGCGCACCATCCTCCACGGCGAACCCCTCGACCCCGCCCTCGCCGACGTCGTCTCCTCCGCCATGAAGGAGTGGGCGATGGAGCGCGGCGCCACCCACTACACCCACTGGTTCCAGCCCCTCACCGGCCTCACCGCCGAGAAGCACGACGCCTTCCTCACACCCGACGGCCACGGCGGGGCGGTCTCCGAGTTCACCGGCTCCGCACTTGTTCAGGGTGAGCCCGACGCCAGCAGCTTCCCCAGTGGCGGAATCCGCGGCACCTTCGAGGCCCGCGGCTACACCGCCTGGGATTGCACCAGCCCCGTCTTCCTCATCCGCTCCGCCGGCACCGCCACCCTCTGCATCCCCACCGCCTTCGTTTCCTGGACCGGCGAAGCCCTCGACAAGAAGACGCCCCTGCTCCGCTCGATGGAAGCCCTCAGCGAGCAGGCGATGCGCATCCTCAAGGTCTTCGGCGCCGCCGATGATGTCACCCGCGTCACGGCAACCCTGGGCTGCGAGCAGGAGTACTTCCTGATCGACCGCAACTACTACTTCGAACGCGATGACCTCAAAGCCTGCGACCGCACCGTCTTCGGCGCCAAGCCCCCCAAGGGCCAGCAGTTGGAAGACCACTACTTCGGCTCCATCCCTACCCGCGTCCTGGGCTTCATGGCCGAGGCCGAGCAGGAGCTTTACAAGCTCGGCGTGCCCGTCAAGACCCGCCACAACGAGGTCGCTCCCGGCCAGTTCGAGCTCGCGCCCATCTTCGAAACCGCCAACATCGCCTGCGACCACCAGATGCTCGTCATGGAGACCCTCAAGCGCGTCGCGCCGCGCTACGGCCTCCAGTGCATCCTGCACGAGAAGCCCTTCGCCGGCATCAACGGCAGCGGCAAGCACTGCAACTGGTCCATGTCCACCAACACCGGCGTCAACCTGCTCGACCCGCGTGACAACACCCACACCAACGTGCAGTTCCTCACCTTTATGTGCGCCGTGATCCGCGCGGTGGACCTCCACGCCGACCTGCTCCGTGCCTCCGTCGCCAGCGCGGCCAACGACCACCGCTTGGGAGCCAACGAGGCCCCGCCCGCCATCATCTCCATCTTCCTCGGCGACATGCTCACCGACATCGTCCGCCAGCTCGCCACCGGCAAGGCCAAAAGCACCATGAAAGGCGGCAAGCTCGACCTGGGTGCCCGCACCCTCCCGCATATCCCCCGCCACACCGGCGACCGCAACCGCACCAGCCCCTTCGCCTTCACCGGCAACAAGTTTGAGTTCCGCGCCGTGGGCAGCAGCGGCGCGGCAGCGTGGCCCGCCACCGTCCTCAACACCATCGTCGCCGAGAGCCTCGACTTCGTTGCCACCCAGCTCGAGAAGAGTCTCGGCAAAACCTACGACCCTTCCAAGGACCGCGAGAAGATCAAGACTGTCGGCGCGGCACTGCTCCAGAAGATCGTCAAGCAGCACGGCCGCGTGCTCTTCGATGGCGATGGTTACACGCAGGACTGGCACAAGGAAGCCGCCAAGCGTGGCCTGCCCAACTTCCGCGAGTCCGTCGTCGCCCTCCAGCAGATCTCGAAGAAGAAGAACACCGACCTCTTCAAGAAGTACAAGGTGCTCGGCAAGGTCGAGGTCGACAGCCGCGCCCACATCTTTATCGAGAAGTACGTCAAGCAGGTCCTCATCGAGGCCGAGACCGCCGTGGTCATGGCCAAGACCCAGGTCCTCCCCGCCGCCGAGGCCCGCCAGACCCAGCTCGCCGAACTCGTCGCCGCCACCGAGGCCGCCGACGTAGACGCCTCCGACTCCCGCACGTCGCTCGAAGAGTTTGCGGGCCTCGTCACCACCCTCCGCCGCGCCATCGTCGCCCTCGACTCCGCCACCGACCACGAAACCCACGACATCATCAAGCACGCCGAACAGGTCCGCGACGAAGTCCGCCCCACCATGGCCGACCTCCGCGCCATCGTCGACGACCTCGAAACAAGAGTCCCCCGCGACCTCTGGCCCCTCCCCACCTACCGCGAGATGCTGAGCATCAAATAGTCGCGCAGGCGTTGAGTCAGCGAGTCAGCGAGTCACGAAGTCGGTGAGTCACGAAGTCAAGAAGTCACAAAGTCACGAAGTGCAAAGGCCCGCGCTCCCAAAAGCGCGGGCCTTTTTTCTTCGCCTTCCACTTCGTGACTCCGTGACTTTCTCACTCCGTGACTTCGTGACTTCCTCACTTCGTGACTTCCCGACTTCGTGACTTCCCCACTCCGTGACTTCCCGACTCCCCCCTACCCTTCCCAACCGCGGCCCCGTAGCTCAGCGGTTAGAGCAGGCGACTCATAATCGCTTGGTCCCCGGTTCGAATCCGGGCGGGGCTATTTCGCACGTTGTCGCACCAGGCGGCAACATCCCGCACACCGGCGAGCGACGCGACCTTCCCGACGCGGGGCGTTCTGCCGCCTCGGTGCTTTGCATCGTGGTGCCGCTCAGTCTTTGGCCGTGGTGCTGAGCCTGGCGCGGCGCGCCACGCGGAAGTTTCTCCACTGCGCGGCAGTACGACCATCAGGAACCTGCCCAACCCGGCAGCGGGGCAAGTGCGAACGCTCGGTGTTTTGCCTGACTTGACTAATATCTGCTATGGCTGCTACGTCTCCAAACCCAGAGGACTCCGCCCCGCCTAACGCGGGATCGACATCTAGCGACGAAGCTGGTTCCCCGCAACTCCTTCCACTTGTATACGAGACGCTGCGAGCGATCGCGCAGCAGCGGATGAGCAGCGAGAATGTCGGGCACACATTGCAGGCGACGGCGCTGGTCCACGAGGCTTACCTGCGCATTGGCAAAGATCGGCAGACGCCGTTCAGGAACCAGGCCCACTTCTTTGCCACCGCCGCGGAGGCGATGCGGCGAATTCTGATCGACCATGCGCGGGCCAAAGGTGCGGCCAAGCGGCGCCCGCCGGGAGCGGATCTGCTCTCCGTTGTAGACCTTGCGGAATATCGGGACTCTGAGCAAATCCTGGCGCTCGACCACGCGCTTCGACGCTTAGAAGAGGTCGAGCCCGAGGTCGCGGCTGTCGTGCGCCTGCGTTTTTTCGCGGGCCTGAGCGGCGATGACACCGCAACGGCGCTGGAGATTTCGCCGCGTCAGGTCGATCGGTTGTGGGCGTACGCCCGTGCGTGGTTGTCCCGCGAAGTGCCTTCAACGGAATGATCTATGCTCGATCGCGCGAGAGTTCGGCAGGTCTTTGCGGAAGCCGTGGAACTCCCCGGCGATCAGGTAGCGGCATTCCTTGACCGAGAATGCGGATCAGATGCGGCGTTGCGTGAAGAAGTTGAATCGCTGCTCGCCGCTGCCCTGCGCCGGCCGGCATTTCTCGGTGCGCCCACGGCCTCAGCTTCAGGGTCACCCACAGCCGCAGGTGGCGAAGCCGCGGGGATGACCATCGGTCACTATCGCCTGCTGGAAGAGATCGGCCAGGGTGGGTTTGGCTCTGTGTATGCGGCTGAGCAGCTCGAGCCGGTGCGGCGGCGGGTCGCGGTGAAGATCATCAAACTCGGCATGGACACGCGGGCGGTGATCGCGCGGTTTGAGGCAGAGCGTCAGGCCCTGGCGATGATGGACCACGCAAACATCGCCCGGGTGTTCGATGCCGGCGCGACGGAGTCGGGGCGGCCGTACTTCGTGATGGAGCTGGTGCGTGGCGAACCGATCACGACCTACTGCGACCGCAAGAACCTGAGCATCGCCGAGCGGCTGGATGTGTTTGTGCAGGTCTGTCGCGCGGTGCAGCATGCCCACTCCAAGGGGGTCATACACCGGGATATCAAGCCCGGAAACGTGCTGGTAGCCACGGAGGACGGGCGGCCGCACGCGAAAGTGATCGATTTCGGCATCGCGAAAGCGACTGAGCGGAGGCTGACAGAAAAGACCGTCTTTACGGAGTTTCGCCAGTTCATCGGCACGCCCGAGTACATGTCGCCCGAGCAGGCGGAAGGCTCGCTGAGCGCCGACACTCGAACGGACGTGTACAGCCTGGGTGTGCTGCTGTATGAGCTGCTGACGGGGGCGACGCCCTTTGACCCGAAAGCACTGCGTTCCGCGGCATTCGGGGAGGTGCAGCGGATCATCCGCGAAGTGGAGCCGCCGAAGCCCTCGACCCGTCTATCGCACTCCGGGATGCTGGCGGAAGTGGCACACCAGCGACGCGCCGAGTCATCGCGTCTGTGTTCCCTGGTGCGCGGAGACCTTGACTGGATCGTGATGCGGTGCCTGGAGAAGGACCGCTCGCGCCGCTACGACACCGTCGAGGCGCTCGCGGCAGATGTGGGGCGGCACCTGACGGGTGAGCCAGTGGTGGCCGCCCCGCCCAGCAAAGCTTATCGGGTGCGGAAGTTCATCGCGCGCCACCGGCTCGCGACGGTGGCGGGCGGGATCGTTGCCGCCACGCTGGTGCTGGGGGTGGCGGGCACATCGGTCGGGCTGGTGCAGGCAAGGGCCGCGCGGGCGGACGCCGTCGATGCCGCGGACCAGGCGACCGCGAATGCAGAGCACGCGGGCAGGGAAGCCAAACGCGCTGATGCGCAGGCCGAAGAAGCCAGCGCAAGCGCCCGCGTGGCGGAGGGCGTGAATCAACTGATGACCTCAATGATCGGGCGTGCCGACCGCGCCAAAGAAGAAGGACGGACAGATGTAACGGTGCGGGAAGTCATGGACGCGGCAGCGGCGGACCTGGAGGCGGGCGTGGGAATGCGCGAGCCGCGCGTGGTGGCAATGCTGGCCAGGACCATCGGCGATACATACGACCAGCTCAGCCTGTTAGAACAGGCAGAGCAGATGCGGCGGCTGCACCACCGGATGACACGCGAACTGTTTGGGGAGAAAAGCCTCGAGCACGCCTCAAGCATGGTCGCGCTGGGCGACATCGTGCGAAAGCGCGGCAGCGAGCCGGAGGCCAAGAAGCTCTACGCCTCGGCGCGGGCCATCACCGCAGATCTGGGTGATGCGGGTGTTGAGATGACGGCGTGGTCCATCATGGGGGATGCGCTGATCGACGCCTACGGGGGACACGAGGAAATCGCGATCGAGAACTTGAGGGGCGTGCTGTCGCTGCTCGAGGGCAAGGGGCTCGGGGCAAGCCAGGCTGCGGTAGTGGCCACCCACAACCTCGCGGCAACGCTGTTCAGGCTTCAGAAGTATGCCGAGGCGCAGGCGGTTTATCAGCGGTCGCTGGGGCTGATCCGCGCGCGGGGTGAGGAGCCCGACCGGCTGGAGATGCTGACGAACCTGGCGGTGATCCAGACCGCGAATCATGACTTTGCTGAGGCGGAGAAATCAGCGGAGGAGGCGGTGGCGGTAACTCGGCGGCTGTACGGCGACCGCCACCTGCAG
This sequence comes from Phycisphaerales bacterium, assembly GCA_038260025.1. GTDB lineage: Bacteria > Planctomycetota > Phycisphaerae > Phycisphaerales > UBA1924 > JAEYTB01. The sequence goes on along the minus strand of JBBSOF010000003.1, from coordinate 8,876 downwards.
ATGGCAACGGCCCTCGATACGTACATGATGATCTTGCAGTCGCGCGATAAGCCGGCTGAGGCGATCAACGCCGGGCGCGAGTCGGTCGCCATCAAGCGGGCGCTGCTCAAACCGGGCCATCGCTCGATCAGTGACAGCATTGGGAAACTCGCTGCGACAATGTTCGACGCCGGAGAATACACCGCGGCGGAGCCGCTCCTGCGCGAGGAGTTTGCCGCGAAAGATGGACCACAAGACCCCGGCGGGCCCGGCGTTGTATACACCCGCTATGAGCTGGCGGTCGTGGTCGCGCATCTGGGGAACCTTGCGGAGGCCGAGTCCATCCTCCGACGCGTGCTGGCCGACACGGAAGCAACCATGCCGGCAACCGCCAAGTACTGGTGGATGCGCGGGGCTTCCGGCTGCGTGCTCGCACGGGTTGTGGCAGAGCTCGCGGAAAAGTCGGCTGATCCGGAAGAGCGGGTGCGTCGCATGGTCGAAGCGACGCAACTGGTGAGCACCTACGCGGAGCGGATGCTGGGGCCAGAGCGGACGACGAGAAGCCGGCCGGGCAAGCTGGCGGTGCGCCAGTGCTTTGACCATGTGATCGCGGCATGTGAGGCAGCGACGCGCGTAGTGCCAGGCCCGGAGCGGGAATCGCTGGCGGTGGAGTGGCGTGCGCGGCGCGCGCAGTTCCTCGCAGAGAACCCGGACCGGAAATAGCCACACGGCCCGTCGATGTAAACCCGTGGCGGCGAGCCGCGTCCGCAGCGCCTCATGCAATCGTGGCGCTCGCTCCGACGCTTCTCGCTTATAGGGCATAGTCCGGGCAATGCCGGCTCAGGAGTATGGCCCATGCAATTTCGTGCCTTCTGCCTTCTCGCGGTGATCCTGTTTGTCACGACGGCCCGCGCACAGTCGACTGCCTTTACGTATCAAGGCAGCCTGAAAAACTCCGGTCAAGCCGCATCGGGCCCCTATGACATGCGGTTCCGTCTCTTTGACGCTGTGACTGGCGGCGCACAGGTTGGCGCGACGGTCTGCATGGACAACGTCAGCGTGATCGACGGCATCTTCTCGCTGCAACTTGATTTCGGCCCGCAGTTCAACTCACCAGCAGGGCGTCACCTCGAGATCAGTGTCCGCCCTGAAGTTGGGCAGCCCTGCTCGGACAGTTCCGCGTATGTGACGCTCTCGCCGCGGCAGCCGCTTACGGCCGCGCCGCTGGCCAGCCATGCGAAGAGCTCCTTTGCGCTCGACGCCGCGGACGGCTCGCCGGTCAATGCCGTGTTCGTAGATAACGCGGGCAAGGTCGGTATCGGCACCACCGCACCTACGCACAGCGTGCATGTGGCCACCAACGGGCCCACCATTGCGTTGCAGGATACCAGCGCTGCCTCGCAGCAGGCAGGCTACGTCAGCTACCGAGACAACGCGAATATCGAGCGCGCATGGGTCGGCTACGGCACGCCGGGCAGCCCCGACTTCTCGATTGTCAACGCTCGGCCCGGCGGCAACATCTACGTCACGCCCGTGGCGGGCGACGATGTTGTGCTCTGCGGCAGCGGGGGCAGGGTCGGCATCGGCACCTCTACGCCCACCTCGACTCTGGACGTCCACGGCGATGTCCGCACGACAGGCCGGTATTACGGCGGCACGATGGTGCAGCGATACAAGAGCATCCACGGCTCGTCGTTCCTCCCCTCGCAGGAGAATGTCAACGCCAACCCCGAGACGGTGCGCTACGCCGATGGCATCGTCGGCCGCCGCGTGACCGACGGCCTGTGTACAAAAAACTACTACTACGTCCCCATCGAACTGCCCGACGGCTGCGTCGTCACACACGTCCAGTTCTCGCTTATCGATAACAGCGCGTGCGGCACCTACGGAGAGATGTACCGCATGAATATGTTCACCGGGCAGCTCAACGTGATGGCGTCGTTCCCCTTCAGCGATGTCAACGGCGCCACGGTGCGCGTCATCACTTCGTCCAACATATCCACCGCCACCATCGACAACTTCCTGTACGCCTATGTCCTTCGCGTTCACATGTCCGGCCTCCCGCGCGAGACGGGCAACGCCATGCGCATCCTCGCGGCCCGCGTGGGCTACCAGACCAACACCCCATACCCATAAGCAGTTCGCCCGTTCGATCACTCACCACACCACATTTTCTGGAGATTCCACCATGACAAACCGTCACTCGCTCGCAGCCCTGTCCGCCCTCGCCCTGTCCGCCGCGTGCGGGCTCGCGCAGAGCACCGCCTTCACCTACCAGGGCCAGCTCAAGGTGAGCGGCCAGCCTGTCACCGGCACCCAGGACATGCGTTTCAGCCTCTTCACCGCGGCAACGGGGGGGACGCAGCTCGGAACAACGCAGTGCGTGGACAACGTCGCCGTCGCCGATGGCCTCTTCACGGTGACCATCGACTTCGGGTCCCAGTTCGTGACGCCGGGCGCGAAGTTCCTGCTCATCGAGGCCCGTGCCGACACCGGCCTGGCCTGCGCCAACACCACGGGCTTCACGGCCCTCTCGCCCCGCCAGACGGTGAACGCCACGCCCATCGCAACCCATGCGAAGAGCGCGTTCGCCCTGGACGCCGCCGATGGCTCACCGGCGAATGCGGTGATCGTGGACAATAACGGGAACGTCGGCATCGGCACCGCCGCGCCCACGCACTCCGTGCACATCGCCAACACCGCGCCGACAATCGCTCTTCAGGACACAGATTCTACGACGCAGCAGGTCGGGTACATCAGCTACCGGGATAGCGGCAATGTCGAGCGTGCCTGGGTCGGTTATGGCACCGTCGGCAGCCCACACTTTTCGATGATCAACGCCCGATCGGGCGGCGACATCTTCCTGACGCCCTTCTCGGGCGACGTCGTGCTCTGCGGCAACGGCGGCAACGTCGGCATCGGCACCGCCACGCCCACCGTGCCCCTCCAGGTGAGGCACGACCAACCTGTCCTCATCCTTCAGGATTCGGGCAGCAACACCACACAGTCCGGCTATGTCGGGTTTTGGAACAGCAGCGGTGTCGAGACGGCGTGGATGGGATATGGCACGCCCGGCAGCCCGCACTTTACAGTGATCAATGCCCGCGCGGGCGGGAACCTCGTGCTCCGCCCCGGCGCTGGCGGCGTGGTGCAGGTGCCCGTGCTCGAGATCACGGGCGCGGACCTCGCGGAGAAGTTCCCCGCGAGTGAGAAGCTTGAGCCCGGGATGGTGGTCGCGATCGACAAGGACCACGCCGGCAAGCTCTGCCTTTCGCGCGGCGCGTACAACCGGTGCGTCGCGGGCGTGGTCAGCGGGGCAAACAACTTCTCGGTGGGCGCGGTGCTCGGCAACCTGCCGGGGCAGGAAGCGGCGCCGGCCGTGGCCCTGTCAGGCCGCGTGTACGTGTACTGCGATGCGACGCTGGCGGCGATCGAGCCGGGCGACCTGCTGACAACCTCTGACACGCCAGGGCACGCGATGCGGGCTGGGGAAAACGACCGGGCGCACGGCGCGGTCATCGGCAAGTCCATGGAGCGGCTGGAGAAGGGCGAGCGCGGGCTGGTCCTGGTGCTGGTCAACCTGCAATAGGGCTCGCCAGGCACAGAAAGGAGCTGCACCATGAGATGGTTCATGACATTGGCGATAGCGGGTATTGGAATGATGGCGACACCCGCCATGGCACAGCCCGGGCCAGCGCAGCACGCAGAGGCGCGCCCACAAGCCGAGCCCTGGTTCCACGAGGCCTACCCGCCGGGCTCCGTTGGCGTGCCGGGGGTGCCCGGCGCGGCAGCTCACCGCGACGTTCCCGAAGGGTACATCCTGATCGAAGGGGACATCCAGGTACCCCTTGAGGAGTACGCGGCGTACATCAACGGTGAGGAGAGCACCTTCGGGACAGTGAACTTCTGGAGCTCGATAGTACCGTTCAGTTTCAGCGCCAACGTCGACGCTGCCAACCAGCAGCGGGCGATCAACGCGATGGCACAGATCAGCCAGCGCGCCGGGATCACCTTCGTGGCACGCACGAACCAATCGGACTTCATCCGGTTCAACGACAGCACCGGCAACAACTCGCCGGTGGGCCGCCAGGGCGGGCAGCAGACAATCAATATCGTCAGCTGGTCCAACCAGATCGTGATCGTCCACGAACTGTTCCACTCGCTGGGCTTCTGGCACGAGCAGAGCCGCCCCGACCGCGCCACGTTCATCACCATCAACCTGGCGAACGTCTGCCAGGACTGCTGCAGCGGCAGCTCGTGCAACTCGAACTTCCTGATCCAGGGTGGCGCTTCCACCTACGGCTTTTACGACTTCGACTCACTGATGCACTACGGCCGCACCGCCTTCAGCACCAACGGCATGGACACGATCATCGTGAACCAACCATTTACAGCCCAGTGGCAGAACGGCATCGGCCAACGCAGCCACTTCTCTTTCCTTGATGAGATCACCGTCCGCGGCATCTACCGGTTCATCTCCGACCGCTGGTGGAAGCCCGGCGCGAGCGGCAGCCAGTCGGGAAATCTCCCCAACCCGATCAACAACCCGACATTTACCGGCGCGTACAACGCGACCCCCGCCGGGGGCACGCTCTTCATCAGGGACTTCGCCAACTACCCGGCGGTCGGGACGTATTCCACGAGCATGACCATCATGGCGCCCACGGGGGCGAGGCTGGGCAACTAAGGCGGGTCGGCAGCATCGAGGCAGGGGTTTGGTCCGCGTGCCAATCACTGGCAACCACACTCGCGCCTCCGAGCCGTACAACGGAGATCGTTCCCATGGCTGCAACATCTTGCACATATCGAGGGACAGCCCTTGCGGGGCTGGTGGCGTGCGGGTTCCTCGCGGGCGCGGCCCGAGCCCAGGGCAACGTCGGCCCCAACGAGCAGCGTTTCAATGAAGGAATCTACAAAGCAAGCCACAACTCGCGTGAACGCGATGAGACGTTCGCGTCGCAGATCGACGACTACAACTGCTGGTGCCTTGAGCTCGACCTTGTCTGGCACACCGACAATCAAATCCGCGTCCAGCACGGCTGCGGGTCGCAGGAGTCGGCCGGGCTCCTCTCGGTGCAACTGGGGCTGATTGGGCAGTCAGTCGAGAGCCGCGACCGCATCACCGTGGTGTATATGGAGATGAAGCCCGCCTGCAACAGCTGGCCGGCGCGGCAGGTATACCGCGACTACATCCGCAATGCTGTGAACGCGGCGCTGCCCGGAGGTGTCTACACCTCCAGCGAGTTCAAGAACGTTGACCAGTTCCGCTGGCCCTCGTACCAGGAGCTGCTGCGGCGGGGGTATCGCTGGGTCATCATTCTCGATGAAGAGGAAACCGGCTTCGCCGATGATAACTTCTTCTTCGGCATGGCCCGGGGCAATCCGCCTGCCGCGTTCGAGAACAACAGCGTGCTGGTAAACATTGGCCTGGGCAGTGTAACCCCGAACCGGGGCGCCCAGCCAGATCGCTGGATGTTCCGCGCCTGGCCCGGACCCAGGTGCGATGTGTTCGATGATGAGGGGTACTTCGACGATGCGATCGCCGCTGGATACACGCTCGTCGCCACCAACTGCATCGACCGTCACTACACGATGACGCCCACAACGCACTCAGCCTCGCCCGTGCGCGTGACGAGCACCGGGAGCGGGACAGCGTTCGGGACACTGGGATTCCCCTTCCGCCAGGGCAGCGGCCTCATACTGGCGGTGCAGCGGGCGTCGCCGGCAGTACCAATCAAAATCAATGCCGGGCTCTACCAGGTGCCCGCCGGGACCCGCTTCAGCCGCCCGGTCACTCTCCGCTCAGAGGGAGGCACTGCGCGGATCACGTCACCCTGACCGAAACGCGGAGAGTAACCGGTGCCCCCCGGCCAGTAACTCATCAGTTCTCACCGTCATGAAAGGAAAGCTCCATGAACCCCAGCCGACGCTCCCCGCGCGCGCTCCGAACATTCATCGCAGCCAGCCTGCCCATACTCATCGTTGCAACGCTCGCCTCGGCTCAGCCTGATACGTTTCAGATGTACGTTGGCGGCTACCCGCAGCAGGAAACCAACTGGAGCAACGATGTCCAGGGCATTGCGCACGACGACAACAACTGGTTCATCACCCAGACAACCGTGATCTGGAAGATCCCCGTCGGCCTCAACCTTCGCACAGTGACGGCAAGTTCTCCCGGTGTGATCCGCCACACCCTGAGCTTCTACCCCATGCTCGCAGGCTTCGAGCACACCGGCGACCCCGTCGTCTACGCCCCCGTTCCCGGCGGCCCAAACTACCTGATGGTGCCGCTCGAAGGCCCCGGCCGCACCGCCGCCATTGCCATGTTCAACTGCGCGACGCTCGCTTACGAAACTATTTTCTCCCTGCCCAACCAGGCCGGTGATGCGGGCTGGTGCGCCATCGACGCCGAGGGCGTCATCTACTCCTCGCTCCAGCACGCATCAAGCCTCACCTCCTACGTCGTCGACTGGCCCCATTTCATCAACGGTGGCGCCATCCTGCTCGCCCCCCGCGCGACACAAACTATGTTCAATGAGTCTGGCCAGATCCTCGACCTCGTCACCATGCAAGGCGGCGAGTTCGCCCCTGGCGGCCTGCTCTACCTCGCCAGCGGCTTCTACACCGACTCCAACGCTCTCGCGGATCGTGAAGGCCTCCACATCATGCAGAAGCAGACCAGCCCCCAGGGGACCGTCTCCTGGAGGCGCATCGCCCACTCCACCCGCGGCATCAACGGCCACTTCGACTACTACTACAACCCAGGCACTTTTACCGGCGCCGAAGAGCCAGAAGGGCTTACCATCTGGGACCTTGATGACGGCCGCGCGCCCGGCATCCGCGGCCAGCTCCACGCCACCGTCCTCTCCAACGAAATCGATGCCGGGGACATCGACTTCAAACACTACTCTCACATCATCCGCGTCAACCCGCTCGCCGGGTGTACGCCCGGGCTGCCCCGCGGCGGGCCCTCATGCCCATTCACCACCGTCACCGCGGCAGCCGCGATCGCATGGGACGGCTCAGAACTCCGCATCCAGTCCGCCGCATACAACGGCCCGCTTACCATCTCCCGCCGCGTCAGGCTCACCGCCGAGAATGGCGTGGTACGCATCGGACACTAAGTCTTACTCCCTTCCGACACACCGAAGCACACTGTCTCAAGACCTGCACCAACCTTTCCGATCAACAACCCATCACGAGGATTATCCATGACCACTTCATCCAGCCTCATTTTCGCGACGGTCCCGACGCTCCTGCTTGCTGCCGCGGCAGTTGCTCAGCCGACAATCGACCGTCACGTCATCGCCGCCGGCGGCGGAACCAGCACTGGAGCAACCTTCACCCTGTCCGGAACCATCGGCCAGTGGGAAGCCGGCCAGACGCTTGTTGGCGGCTCACTGACGCTCACGGGCGGCTTCTGGGCCGGTGCAGGCCAAACAGGCCCCCACTGCGGCAGCGCAGACTTCAACTGCGATGGCGACATCGGCACCGATGCCGACATCGAAGCATTCTTCACCTGCCTCGCCGGCGTCTGCCCCTCGCTGCCCTGCGCCAACACCGCCGATTTCAACGGTGATGGCGACATCGGCACCGATGCCGATATCGAAGCCTTCTTCCGTGTGCTCGCAGGAGGAAACTGCTGATCGCAGCGCCACTTCAAGCCCAGCCGCGGGCCGCGACTACAACGTGCCTTCGTCCTTCTTCGGAGCCGGAGCGTACAGCTCCAGGTATCCGCAGTTCGTGCACCGCAGCGTGGTGATCCCTTAGGGCCGCTCCGCGGCCCTGAGCCTACCGCTGGCGTTCCGTGCCAATCCACGCTACACCACACCAATGGCACACATCTCACTCCATACGCATTTCGTGTTCTCAACCAAAGAACGGGCCCCACAGATCACGGAGCAATGGCGGGAGCGACTTTACGCGTACATCGGCGGCATCGTGCGCAACGCCGACTGCCGCCTCATCGACGCGGGCGGGATGAGCGACCACATCCACCTGCTCATCGGCATGCACCAGAGCATCGCGCCGGCAGACCTCATGCGTCTGGTCAAGTCCAACAGCTCCGGCTGGGTACATGAAGACATCAAGGCCCCGTTCGAGTGGCAGAAAAAGTACGGCGCGTTCTCCGTGAGCAAGTCGGGCCTCGACGCCGTGATTCATTACATCAACACACAGGAAGAACACCATCGCACCATGACGTTCCAGGAGGAATATCTCGAACTCCTCAAACGCCACGAGATCGACTACGACCCGAGATATGTGTTCGAGTGCAGTGATTATTGCGGTAGACCGGTGATATCCACCCCCAAGCCGCGGCACGAGATCCCCGCCTTCAAGCCGGAGCGGCCCCACGCCTTCAAGCCGCGGAGCGGCACCACGCATTTGAGCCGCGGAGCGGCGGCAAGCCGGTAGCCCAGGGCGTAAGCCCTGGGTCACGCGGCGGGCATGTATGCAAGCCGCGGAGCGGCGGCACCTGTTCGCACCGTCGCACTCTTGACGCTCCGCCGCGCCCTACATGTTCCCATCTTCGAACCCCGGCACCCCGCCCCTCCCCCAACCTACCGCACAATCGGCCCCGTATCCACCACCTCAAAGTCCGACCCATGCACCCCCGACAGCGAGCTCAGCTCATCATCATCCCACCTCGGGTCCGGTGCCCCGGAGATGTACCAGTTGCTGCCGTTATCCGCGACGATCATCCCATACGTCTTCAACGCCTGCAGAATCGGCCGCACAGAAGCCGGGAACATCGTCATATCAAAGCCCGATCGCAGCCGCAGCCGAAGCCCCATCGGCGGGCGATTCACATCCGTCGATGAGCTTGCCCAGTGCGTCGCCGGCAAGATGTACCCGCGCTGCGTGCGCTGCACCGTGAACCGCAGCGCATGGCGGAT
>JBBSOF010000002.1:0-183726 GCA_038260025.1 Phycisphaerales bacterium | reverse complement strand
GACACGCACCTGGGGGGCGATGATGCCGACCATGCGCTCGTCAACGTGTTCCAGCGAGAGATCGCCGCGCTGCTCGGAACGGAGGTAACCGAACTGCCCGTTGGCGTACGGCGCCAGTTTCTCAGCCTCGCGGAGGCGGTAAAAATCAAGTTGTCCGACGCGGCCGAGGCCCGGGTCGATGTCGATCTGGGGGCGGGGCGGCGCTACGAGCGGACGATCAGCCGCGAGGAGTTTGAGGGGCTGATCGAGCCGCTGGTGCAGCGCACGCTGACAATCGCCTCGCGGGTGGTGGAGCGTGCCGCGCAGCAGGGCGCGGGCCCGTTGGACGCGGTGATCATGGTGGGGGGGGCCACGCGCATCCCGCTGGTGCGGCAGAGGGTGGGCAAGCTGCTGGGCCTGGAGCCGTACATCGCGCTGGACCCTGACCGCGTGGTAGCGCTGGGCGCGGCCGTGCAGGCGGCGGTGCTCGATGGCGTCACTAAGGGCACGCTGCTGCTGGATGTCATCCCGCTGTCGCTCGGGGTCGAGACGGTGGGGGGTGCGGTGGCGAAGCTCATCACGGCGAACTCGGCGATCCCCGCGCGGGCCACGGAAATGTTCTCCACGAGCGTGGATGGCCAGACGTCGATCCGGCTGACGGTCTATCAGGGAGAGCGGGAGATGGCGGCGGACTGCCGCCGTTTGGGCGAGTTTCACTTGCGGGGCCTGCCACCGATGCCCGCCGGGATTCCACAGCTTGAAGTTCAGTTTCTGGTGGATGCCAACGGCATCCTGAACGTCTCAGCGCACGAGCGGCGCTCGGGCAAGCGTGCAGCGCTGCAGGTCGTGCCCAACCACGGCCTGACGCAGGAGGAAGTGGAACGCATTGAGCGCGAGAGCCTGACGCACGCGCGCGAGGATATGGACCGCCACCGTGTGGTGGACCTGATCGCCAACAGCAGGCTCGACCTGAAGTGGATCGGTGAGCGGTACGAGCGTTACGCCGGACAGCTTGAGGCGTCGTACCGCGAGAGCCTTGGGGCAAAGATCGCGGCGTTGCGATCGCTGCTGGCTCGGGCTGAAGCGCAGTGGACGAGTGTCGAGCCCGGTGAGTTCCAGCGGGCCAAAGAGGATCTGGACCGCTCAAGCATCCGCCTGCAGGAAGTCAGCATCGCGCAGTCGCTGCGCGATGCTGACGAGAAGCCGGGGGCATCGTAAGTGCGCCTGCTGGGTCATACGGCCGCGCGACGGCGGCGTGCGGCAATGAGGCCCATGCCCATCGCCCCCAGCGCTGTGGTGCCCGGCGTCGGCACGGCCACGAGTTCGATCGCGGAATCGTTGAAGTCGCGGTCGGCGCCAGAGAAGCGGTCCTCCCACACCAGCAGCCATGTCGGCTGCGTGATGGCGGCGCCGCTCATGCGGTAGGTCGCCATCTGATCAATGCCGCCGATATTTTCCGAGGGCAGGGATGAAGACATCTGCCCAGTCGTGAGGTCGTTGAGCGCCCAGCGGAACGACCCACTGAGCGTGACCGTGACAGGGCTGTTGAACGAGGTGGTTGAGAGCAGCGACTGGAAGCCCGAGGAGGGTGCGGAGCCGCTGTTGATCCAGCCGAATGCGTGAGTGTCTGCCGCGTACTTGGCGCGGGCGGTGATGGTGGTCAGCCCGCCGCTCCAGATGTCGTCCTGCCCCAGCGCCGGGTCGCCGGAGAACACATCCAGGCCCGTGCTCATGCCGCCGTCGGCGGCGCGGGTGGCGGTGAGCGTGCCGTTGGTGAAGTTCAGCGAGCCGCCGATGGCCGTCCAGGTGCCGCCGTAGATCGCATGGAGGAGTTGCGCCTGGCTCACCTCGCCGCTGGTGTTGTTGATGGTCGTGAACGACGGGGCGGCCGAAGCCCCCGCGGCAAGACACGTGGCGGCGATGAGCAGGGCGGCGGTGCGGCTCTTCATGATTCGGTACTCCTGGGGCAGCGACCATGCCTGCCGACGGTGTGACCATGCAGCACGATCCTCCGCGGGGCCAGCGATGCGGGGGCTGGCAGAACATCCACCGCCCGCACCTGCGGAACAGCCGGAGCCAGCCGCGCAGCCGTCACGGGTTTACGGACCTTGCAGCCAGCCGCCTTCAAGGCCATGCCATGCCAGACCGATGCAGCCTCATGTTCAGGTTCATGCACGGGCATGCCAAGGAGCACTCGATGCGCACGCGTGTGATGCTGGGGTTTGTCATTCTCGCCACGGCGCTGGGGCTTGCGCCCGCGGCAGTGGGGCAGCAGACTCCACCGGGGGTGGCCTATGTGGATGCCCTGACGCCGTCGCTGCCGCGCGTGCGGAACTGGATCGCCAACGCCCCTTCACCGCAGCAGGTGTGCTCGTCGGTTACGAATACGGTGCTGTGGGAGATGATGGCGACGAGCCCGACAGCAAACCAGCGGGCCCTGGCGACGGTGACCAGCGACCGCATTTTGACGGTCCAGATGTGGAACGGCGCCACCTGGGGAACCCCCATGACCGTGGCGTCTGATGTTGGCTACCCGAGCACGCGGAGCTATGCGATCTCGTACGAGCAGCGTTCCGGCGATCTGCTGGTGTGCTACCGCAAGCGGTGGGACAACCGGCTTTATTTTCGGACTGCCACGGCAGGCGTGAACGGCGCAGCGGGCGGGCTGAGCGCCGAGCAGACGCTCAATCTTTCGATGGACACCGCCCCCCAGCAGGTGGTGCTGATCTCCAAGGCTAACAGCGATGAGACGGTGGTGGTGGTGCGCACGCTGCTCTGCCTGTATGCGGCGGTGTGGAATGGCAGCAGCTTCGGCAACACGCGGACCCTCGCATTCCTGCTTCCCTGGCGCGGGATGCCCTTCGATGGCGCGTACACCACGGCGTCGGGTCAGGCCGTCGTAGTGTGGTCAACGTGGATTTTCTTCGGCGCGCAGTACGCGACGTGGGATGGATCATCGTGGAGCGGCTCTCACTCGCTCCCAGGGTTCAACAACACCCGCTGGCTCTCCGCGGCCGGCAACCCCAAGTCCGGCACCGACACCGTCATCATCGGCGGCATCAACCGCAACCGTCAGGTTGTGGCCAACGTGTACAACGGCTCTAACTGGGCCAACGCCACTGTGATGGACAATGACGCATCCACGACATCGCAGCACCGCGTGGGCGTGTGCTTCCAGCCCGATGGTGCGCTGGGGATGATCGCCTGGCACTCAACGGGCCGCCCCTCGGTTTCGTTCAGCCGCTGGAACGGCTCGGTGTGGGGAACTCCGACCTCTGGCCCCAGCATCGGCGGAGAAACCCGGATGCTCACCATGGCGCGGGGGGCTGTGAACGATGAAATCCTCATGGCCACAGTGCGCAAGTCAGATGTGCGGCTGGTGACCGACTACACCGCCTACTCGCTCACCGGCAACGTCAATGTGAACAGTACTGATGTCGAGGGTGAGGTCGGCCAGCGTGTCACCGGCGTGCTGGCCCCATTGCCCCCTGTGGCGGTGGCAGGGCTCGCCAACGTCAGTGTTGGCAACGGGGCCACGAGTAATCTGGCCCCGGGGTCCTATCTGGACCTGTCGATGGGCAACAACGCTGAACTGCGACTGGTCCCCGGGACGTACACGTTCCGCAAGGTGACGATCGGCAATGGGGCGGAGATCAAATGCGACACCACGGGCGGCAACGTGGTGATCCAAGTAGCCCTCTCGGGCTTCTCTGCGGGCAGTAACTTCATCCTGGGCCCGAACGATGAAGAGCAGCCCGGCGTTGTGTTCGTGCATGTGGTGGGGGGCAATACCAGCATCGGTGACAGCAGCACCCTGAAGACAGGGCTCTTCTGGACGTACAACGGCTCCGCAACGTTCGGCTCATCCGCCAGCATCGTGAGCCTGGTGTATGCCCGCAACAACGTGACGTTCCAGTCGGGGGATGTGGACCCCTCGGACCAGATCACGCCCGGAGGCCAGTTGAACATTACATCGTGGCGGTCGGGGGTGGCGCAGCTCCCCTTCTCGCTGTCAGGTGCCATCGGCGGCGGCGGCAACACCGAGCCCTACTGGCTGTGCGGTACTTCTGTCACCAAGATGTTTGTGGCCCGCTGGCGCGAGGCGAACGCGGGCAACTAAGACCGGGCGAAACGCTCCAAGGACAGGCATGAAATCACTGACAATCGTTTGCTGCATCGCCATCATCGTGGGCGCCTGGTTCCTGGGCGATGCCCGCCTGCACGGCCCGATGTTCGATGGAACGCTGACGCCACTGATGGACTTTCTGTCATTCGCGGGCGGGGCGGCGCTGTTCGGCATGATCTTCGGCCTCGTGTTTGATTCGCCCAGGCCCGGTTCCAGGCTCGGCCTGTCCCGCAGCTGCTCAGGAGTTCACGGCATCAGCCGCTGGGCGCTCGCCACCATCGGGGTTCTGCTGCTTGCCGGGGGTGTCGGCTGGGTTGTTGAGACCTACTTCCGCCACATGCCCCAGGACCTCATGCCCCTTGCCGTGGGCTGGCACGCCACCGCCATGCTGGCGGTGATGTTCACGCTCATCCGGCCCGCGCTGCCGAAGGACAACGTGCAGCAGTCCGCGGCAGCGTCGCGGCGCATGGCGGCCTGAGCCTCTTCCGCGGCGGGCGTCTCTACACCGCCCCCGGCGGCACGCCGATGTCCTCGTTCCACAGCTCGGGGTGTGCGGCAATAAACGTGCGCATCAGTTCCACGCAGCGTGGGTCATTGAGCACGACCACCGTGCTGCCTGCCGACTTCATCCAGTCCTCGCGGCCCATAAACGTCTGATTCTCCCCGATCACGACCCGCGGGATGCGGTGCAGCACCGCCGTGCCGCTGCACATGGCGCAGGGCGAAAGGGTGCTGGCGAGGGTGAGCGTGTGCCAGTCCCGCCGCCGCCCGGCGTTACGGATGCACACGGTCTCGGCGTGGGCGGTTGAATCCCCGCTCTGTACCCGCAGATTATGCCCGAGCGCCACCACCACCCCCTGGGCCGTCAACAGGGCCGAACCGATGGGGATCCCCCCCTCCGACCGGCTCTTGAGGGCCTGCTGATACGCGGCTTCGAGCGCGAGGCGGTCGAGCGCGGACTGGTCGATTGGGACTTGCGCTGGGGGTTGCATCACCGATGGTAGTGAGAGGCGGGCACAATGGCGATAGACTGTGCGCCATGGCCACGCCGCCCGAAACCTCCGGCTTGCACCCGACGCGCTTTGAGAACGTCACGGTCTTCGATCACCCGCTCATCCAGCACAAGCTGACGTACCTGCGCGACCGCACCGTCAGCCACCGGCCCTTCCGTGCCCTGCTGTACCAGATCGCGGGGCTGATGGTGTTCGAAGTGACCCGCACCCTGCCGACCGAACTCATCGAAGTCGAGACACCGATTGAGCGCACTACGGGCCGGCGGCTGGCGGGGTCCATCACCGTCGTCCCCGTGCTGCGCTCCGGGCTGGGGATGGCGGAAGGAATCCTTGAGATGATGCCCGAGGCGCGCGTGGGCCACCTGGGTCTTGTGCGTGATGAGCACACGCTGCGCCCGAGCGTGTATCTGCAGCGGCTGCCGCGTGATCTTGGTGCCGGCCCCGTGTTCCTGGTAGACCCGATGCTTGCCACGGGCGGCTCCGCATCAGAGGCGGTGGCCATTCTGCGCCGCGCGGGCGCGGTCGACCTGAGGATGATCTGTCTTGTCGCGTCTCCTGAGGGCATCGCGATGCTGTGCGCTTCGGATCCGAAGCTGCATATTTACACCGCGTCGGTCGATCGCGAACTCAATGACCGGGGATACATCTTGCCCGGCCTGGGAGATGCGGGCGATCGGATGTATGGCACCGGGTGAATTGGAATAGTGGGCACGCAATCGATCAGTGAGTGAACGTGTTCGTGCCGATTCACTCGCGGCTCACTGCTTGCTCGCGCGGCGATGCCATCATCTCATTGTCAAGCCGTCCGCTGCAGCGTTCGTTGCGGGCACGGCGCCAAACAATTTTTAGGAGCATCATCCATGGCACAGAATCAGAACCAGGGCAGCACAAACCCCACTTCAGGTACAACCAACAGCGGCACCGAAGCCGGTCAGCACAAGTCCGGCCAGCAGGGCCGTGATGAAGGCACGAAGACCTCCACGCAGGGCCAGCAGCCTCAGGCGGGTCAGTTCGGCAAAAAGGACGACGACCGCACGGCGGGCCAGGGCCGCACCGGCACGATGGGCGACACGCAGAACCGTGCGGGCTCCGACAGCCGCGCCGCGAACGCCGGCGGCAAAACCGACGAGGGCGCTACGCCGGACGATGCGAAGAACCAGGCTGGTCGCACCGGCGACGCGAACCGCGCCGACAATACCGGCGGCAACGCTGGCAAGGGCGCTCGCTAAGAGTTCTCACCGGTTCTATGTCGGTCATAGGCCGGTCGTAGGGTGGTTCGCGGCACACCTTCCGCTGAACAATCCTCATGTAGACGCAAAGGCGCGGCAATGCTTGCCGCGCCTTTGTCTTTTTTTGCCGCCATTGTGGGACGGGCTTTGGAGCGAGTGCCGCTCAAGCGGGTTCGCGGCCACGCAATCGATCCCCTATTCTCCCCTTCCCCGCATGTCGCCCGGGGCTGGAGGGTTTTCGCGATGGCCTTGATGCTGAGTGTAAGTGGCTGCCGGGGGATCGTGGGCGAGACACTGACGGCCGATGTCACGGCTCGATTCGCCGGTTCCTATGCATCGTGGCTGCGCGAGCGTGCAGGGGGGCGGGCGGTCACGGTGGTGGTGGGGCGCGATGGTCGCGCGGGCAGCGAGATGGTTCGTCTGGCCGCGCTCGCTGGGATCGTCGGGGCCGGCTGCCGCGTGGTGGACCTGGGCGTGGCGATGACGCCAACGGTTGCGGTGATGACGGATTCGTACGCGCGCCAGGGCGGAGGGGTTGCCGCGGGGATGGTGCTGACGGCGAGCCACAACCCGCAGCAGTGGAACGGATTGAAGTGTCTGCTGGCAGAGGGTGGGCTGCACGGCAGCGCGGCGTGCGCACCCCCGGCGGCGTTCGCCAACGAGATCATCGCGCTGTTCTCGCAGAGCGAGGGCCGTTCGCAGGGCGTGGCGTGGGACAAAGTCGGGACGGTGGTTCACGATGACTCGGGGCTGGATGAGCACATCGGGCGCGTGCTGGGCGCGATGCAGGACGCGGGGCTGTGCGATGACCCCGAGACCCTGGGCGACGGCCTGCGCGTCGCGGTGGACTGCGTCAACGCATCGGGCGCGGTCGGCGCGCCGCGGCTGCTTGAGGCGTTGGGATGCTCAGAGATCCTGGCCCTGAACACCGGCGACAGCGGGCTCTTCCCCCACCCGCCCGAGCCCACGCGCGAGAACCTCTCGCTGCCCGGGGGGCTGTGCGATGCCGTCCGCGAGGCGGGGGCGGATGTAGGGTTTGCGCAGGACCCCGACGCCGATCGGCTGGCGATCATCGATGAGCATGGGAACTACGTCGGCGAGGAGTACACCCTGGCCCTGGGGGCGCTGGCGCTTCTGGGCGCGAGCGGCGCCGCATCTCCCACGCTCGTTACCAACCTCAGCACATCACGGATGCTCGATGATGTTGCCGCGCGGCAGGGTGCATCGGTCGTCCGCACCGCCGTGGGCGAGGCCAACGTGGTGGAGGCGATGAAGCGCACGGGCGCGCTGGCGGGGGGCGAGGGCAACGGCGGGGTCATCTGGCCGCGCGTGGCGTATGTGCGTGACTCCTTGAGTGCCATGGCCCTGACGGTGCTGCTGCTGTCGTCCCAGCAGGGCAAGGGCAGGCGGCGGCTGAGCGACCTGATCGCATCGACGCCCGCGTACGCCATTGAGAAGCGGAAGGTGGAACTGGCCCGCCGTGACGAGGCGGTCGCTGCCGTCGAGAAAATCGCGGCAGCCTATCGCGGTCAGCATGTGGACCGGCAGGACGGCGCCTGGGTCGATTTCCGCGAGGGGCCGCTCGCCGGGCGGGCATGGCTGCACGTTCGGGCCAGCAACACCGAGCCCATCATGCGGCTGATCGCCGAAGCGCCCACTTCGGCCCAGGCCAATGCGCTGCTGGACGAGGCCGCGGCAGCCATCGCCCGGTAGCGGTGCGTGCGCCGGACCTACCCTCTGCGCGTGCGGATTGCCCACTTTCTCAAGTCGATCGATCTCAAGGGCGGCGGCGTCACGCGCGCGGTGCTCGATCTGTGCTCGGGAATGGCCGACCGCGGCCACCATGTAGTGCTGATGTCCGGCGAGGATGAAGATGTCCCCGCGCCATGGCGGGTGCCGCCCGGCGGCGGGCCCGCGGCCGCGTGGAACTTCGCGCAGCCCGGCCGCCCCGCGAGTGTCCGCATCCCTGTAAAGGACCTGCGCCGTGAGTTGCGGCGGCAGAAGAACTATCAGTTAGGACCCGACTTCCCGACCCATTACATCACGGGCCCGGGCCAGCGGACGGCGGAGGCGATCATCCGCGGGTGTCAGGTGCTGCACCTGCACGGCCCCTGGGCCGCGCCCAACCACCAGCTCGCGAAGATCGCCCGGCGCGCGGGCGTGCCATACATCCTGACATCTCACGGCATGCTCGACGACTGGAGCATGAGCGAGCACACGCTGCGAAAGAAGGTGTACCTCACCGTTCGCAGCCGCGCCATGCTGGAGGGTGCCCGCGCGGTCCACTGCACAGCGCAGGGCGAGGCGGACCAGTCGCGGGTCCACTTCCCGCGAGGGCGTGCCGCGGTGGTGCCGCTGCTGGTGGACATGGCCCCGTTCCGCACCCTCCCCGGTCCAGAGCTCGCACGGGAGCGGTTCCCCGCGTTGCACCTGCAGGGGCTGAAGGTGCTGTGCCTTTCGCGTCTGCACCCTGTGAAGGGTCTGGAGCGGGTACTCAATGCCGCGGCGGGGCTCAAGGCCCAGGGCATCGCCCTGCAACTGCTCTTTGCGGGGCCGTCCGACCCTGCCGAATATGCGGGCGTGCTGACGGAACGCGCGAGAGCGCTGGGCCTGAGCGAGAACATGCACCTGCTGGGCATGGTGGGAGGCACCGAGAAGGTGTCGCTGTATCAGGCCGCGGATGTTTATGCGCAGCCGTCGGTGCATGAGAACTTCGGCATCTCGCTGGTGGAGAGCCTTGCCGCGGGCACGCCGATTATTACCGCTAAAGGCGTGAACATCTGGCCCGAGCTTCAGGCCAGCGGTGGGGCGGTGATCGTGGAGCCCGAACCCAGCGATGAAGAGCCGGAACTGCGCCTGGCCTTGGCCACGCTTCACGCCGACCCGACGAAGCGGACACAGATGGGTGCGGCCGGCCGGAAGTGGGCGCTGGAGGTGCTGGACCAGGGCCGGATTGTGAAGGAGTATGAGGCCATGTACGCCAACGAGCCACGCACGAAGTAGGCGCTCCCGCTTGACAGCCGCGCACAGCATGTCGAACCTGCCTGCGGCAACGCTTACTGCGTGCGCGGCTCGTCAGTGCGGCTTTACGCGGTCCTTTGTACGAATGACCAGCCGCAGCCCCGACCAAACGGCATCGATCGCGCACACCTTGTTATCCACCAGCCCGGCGGCAAGTCCGACATCGCGCACAACGTCCTCGGTCAGGTCTGTCTTCACGCCCGAGGCCTTCTTCGGCCAGCACACCCACAGGCCGCCGTGCTGCTCAATGCGGTCCCTTGCGGGGGCGAAGCCACGTTCGAGTGCGGCGATGTCTTTGCAGAAGAGCAGGATGACATCGCACAGCCCTTTGCCCGCGCGGCGGGTGATGATCGCGTCTTCTGGGAGTGGTGTTAGCAGGTCCTCAAACTCCGGCGGCGCGTTGATTAGCCGCAGCCGGCCCGCGTCCTTCAGGCCGAGCTTTTGTGGGAGCGGTGTTGCGGAATAGCCGGCCACCCGCGTCATTCAAACCGGCCGCGGTCGGCGATGTTGAAGTCGTACATCGTCGCTACATCGCGCGAGGTTTTCTCCCCGATGTTCGACAACGCTTTGATCATCTTCGCCGGCTTGTCTGCGGCAAGCTTCCCCAGCTGCTCCCACTTATGCGCCAGAATGCCCTTGAGGTCTGCCGTGGTGTTGCGGGCGTGGCCCGTCGGGTACATCACCAGCCCGCTGTCGAAGGTGCGGCCGTTGCTGTCGGTGATGACGATGGACGTGGGGATGCCATCGGGGTACTTGGCGTCGTAGTCAGGGCCGCCATGCTCGAAGGTCATCTTCTCCATAAGCGAGCGGGTGACAGGGTGGTGCAGGGCGTGGGCATCAAAGTCATGAGGCAGCAGCATGACCTCCTTGAAAGTCAGCTTGCCCTTGTGCCCCGCGCTGCGCAGCTCAAGGGCCTTGCGCAGCTTGGTGCAGACCAGATACAGCATCGAATGGTCCGCGCTCTGGCGAGTTTTGGGGTCGCGCTTGGCGGGGTCGCCGATGATGCCGAACGCGGGCTCATACGCCACCACCACCATCCTACTGATGGCCGCGCCGGTCTGGTTTTCCAGCAGGTGCGGGTTGGCATTGATGAGGTCCACCATGCCCTGCAGGGCGCCGGCGGACTGGTGCTCGTACAGGCCCAGCTTGAAGTGCATCCCCATGACCGCGAAGTCATCGCCCGCGCGGCCGAGAACAAGATCGAAGGGTGAAGCGTCCCGCTTTTCGGTGTTCGGTGGCACAGGCGTCCCGCCTGTGTTCCTGACCTTCTCAAACATCTGCCCCGGGCCCTCGAAGATGCGGAAGATCGCCTCGGGGTTGCGGAAGATGTCCTTAGGCCCCAGGAATCCCGCCATCGCACGCTTGACGCTCAGCACCGCGGCTTCGGTGGAGATTGCCGCGGAAGCACCCTTGCTGTCGCTGAGTTGCTTGCCCGCGCGGATGGCGCGGAACGGGATGTAGTGCGCCACCACCATGCCGATGGCCGATTCGATCTGCGCGGCAGTCGCCCCCATCATCGCGCCGAAGGTTGCCGCGGAGCCGATGGCCCCGTGCACCACATGGTCGACCTTGTACGTCTTGAGGCTGAACACCTCTGCGAGGCGTCCGCGGATCTCATCCAGCAACACCATGCCCTTCAGTGCATACGCGCCATCACGCCCCATCAGCTGCGCCGCGGCAACCGCCACGGCGTAAAAATCATTGTGCCCGAACTCACCCGCCGTGTGGCCAAGCCCCGGGTTAAAGCCGAAGTTGGTGCCGTTGCTGTCCCACTCGCGGACGGCGGCGCAGTTGGCGACGATGGCCTTCTCGACCGCGACGTCCTGCCCGCTGCCGAAGCATGGCACGCCGGAGCGGACGGTGCCATCGGCCCATGGCCTGCCGCGGCTGCCCGAAGCGGGTGATGCGTACCGCTCAGCCTCTTCGCGAAGGATAGTGGGCGCGTTGGTGCCCAGGGCGATGGCCGACACACCGCACAAGCACGCATCGGTGTAGAACATGCTGGTGCGCTCAAGCACCGCGTCGGATGGCTCACCACCCTTTCCGTCCTCATCGCCCATGAAAGCGATGGCGTACTGGGCGATGCCAAGGGCCTGGTTGGTGTCGGCGGGGAGGGTGACGTGGGTGGCGGTTCGGGGGCTGGCGGCGGCAAGGGGCATGCTCGTTCTCCACGGAAAAGGAAGGGGTGGAAGGGTACCCGCGTGGGGAAGTGGGGGAGTGCGAAGCGCGAGGGCGTTGAGTGTTTTCCAGCAAAGTCATGGCGATATTCGGTGCATACTCGCCCCCACCCGTACAATGGCCGACATGTGGCTCAAACCGATTCCCGTGCTCGATGACCGTGGACGGGGGGTGCATCTGTTTGAGCTGAGGCAGGCCGCCGTTACCTCGAAATCCGATCCGGTGCTTTATGATGTGGCGTGGCGCGTCTCGGTGATGGCCCAGCAGCAGGCCCATAAGAACATCACCATCGGATATGCGGTTCGCTTCGGTTCCGTGTTCATTTTGGTTTCGGCGGTTGCACTCTCCATAGCGGGATTGACCTGGGTTCCGGGTTGGATGAAATCCCTGCCGATACCCATTGGCTTGATCATCGGTATGACATGGGTTAGCCGCTGGCACCGTAGCAACAACGCACAGCGCGTCGTCAATGCCATGCTCGCATACGGCCGCTGCGCCTCTTGCGGGTACGCACTCGCAGGGATGGAGGTTGACCCCGAAGGTGTAATCCAATGCCCGGAGTGCGGCAGCGCGTGGAAGGCAGAGCGTGTGAAGCTGCCGAGTCGTGGTGAACCAGCCGGCGCAGGGCAGGGGCCGATTAAGACTGTCTCTCCGCGCTCATGGTTTTTCGGGAACGGTATGTTCCGTGCTCCGACAGTGGTCGATAGCGCGGGAATACCGCTTCCGCTGATCAGTCGCGACCGACTCCGCGATGAAAAGCTTGTCAGTAGCGATGTCCTGCGGGAGGTGCGGTCGGCCACGCGGGGACAAGCCTGGGGGTGGGTTGGGCTGCTTGTCTTAGTGGTTCCATACCTGGCGTACATTGCTTTCGGACCACTCTCGCGTTATGGTGTCACGAGGGGTGCATCCTCCACTATGAACATCCTCTCGTGGGTGTGGCTTCCACTCCCCGTGATGATGTTGTGCCTACATGCGTGGAATGCACTTAAGGGACGCGGGCAGGGCACCGCGCAGAAGGTCGCCGATCTGCTTGTGAAGAACGGCACATGCCCTGTTTGCGGCGTACGGCTGAGCGGAGGTAATACCCGGTGCGACTGCGGCGCGCAATGGGACGGACCTCTCCACACCGCCCTCAACGCCCAATGAAAAAACCGCGGACCCGTGAAGGGTCCGCGGTATGTCTTCAAATACGCTGCGAAGGACGACTCAGCGGCTGCGCCGACGCCGCGCCCCCACGATCAGGAGCCCTGCCGCGCCCATCCCCGCCGTCGCCGGCAGCGGAATGATCGTGAGCTGGTCCTGGGCGTTGGGGAACTCGCCGTTGGAGAGGTTCATGACGCGGACGTTGCCGATGCCGCGCCCGAACCACTCGCCGCCAATGGCGACGGCGGCGTTGGCCTGCGCTACGAAGGCGTTGTTGGAGCCGCCGGCCTCATCCTCAAGGAACCAGATGGCCTGCTGAAGGGCGAGGGTGGACGCGGTGCGGCCCGCGGCGTTGTAATCGAAGCCGGCGAGCGACCCCTCGCGGAAGCGCGTGTAAAGGAATGCGGTGCGGGCGTCCAGCGGGTCGGAGCCCGAAGCGCCGACGGCGGCGGTATTCAGCGTCACGTTGTAGATGTCGCCGGGGCGGAAGTACTCGCCGTGCTCAAGGCAGAACGTCTCAAAGGTGTTCGCGGCAATGGCCGAGGGCCCGCCGATCTCGCCGACGTACCCCGACATCACCGTTACCTTGAACTCGCCACCGGTGGACGAATAGGCGGTGGTGTCCAGGCGGATGGTCGCGGCCATGCTGGGCACGGCGGCAGACAGGGCGAGTGCGGCGGCAGCGATAGCGATGGTGCGGGCGTTCATGTCTTGTCCCTTTCCTTGGGAGTAGTTGTGTCGGGCGGGTGCTCTCTCTACGGAAGGAGATACGACATGATGAGCCCAAGTGCAAGAGATATGAGTGCGTGCCATGCACGCTGGAACGCGGCGCATCGGCGCGCACCGTTTTATTGGATGGTGCGAAAAATACCTGTTATGTGCCGGGCTGATAACCAACACGGATACACGCCACAGGCTCGCAGGCCCTGTTGTAGCCGACCTCTTACTTCGGTGCCGACTTCGGGGCCCGCTGTGCCGCGGCAACCCCTCGCCACCGTTCAACTTCGCCGGCGTTCGCACTATCCGCCAGGGCTTCATAGAAGCGCACGGCCGAATCTGCCGCTTCGGCGATCACCTCGACGCGGGTCTTGGGCCCAATCGACCCAGCCAGCGCAACCAGCCGCTCGGCGTTGGGGAGGATCAGTCGGCGGGCCTCTTCCAGACGGGCGTCGCGATCAGTTGCTGCCGCGTCCTTGACCTGTGAAACGATCGCATCACCGAGCGCACACGCCGCTGCCACCCGCATCCATTCCTGGCGCGATCCTTCCGGGAGCGTCTCTTCCGCGGCAACAACGACGGGGCGCAGGAGCAACTCAGCCTCCCCGGCCTTGCCGCCGCGGGTCAAGAGCGATCCCAAACGGTAATAGGCAAACACGGTCTGGCTGTCGCCCGGCCCCAGGCTTTTGAGCAGGGCCGGCGCTGCCTCCGCGTACATCGCCCGCGATTCTTCGGTGCGGCCGTCGAGGAACAGCGAGGTAGCCAGCCCCGCCGTCATCACGGCGACCTCCGGCGCTGCGGGGCCGCGGACCGTGCGAGTGATCTCCAGCGCCTGCCGGCGCGCTGTCATCGCCTCATCAACGTTTCCCTCGCGGCCAAGCACGGTCGCGAGGCTATCCAGGGCTGTGGCGACTTCAAGATGGTTGTCGCCGTAAAGCGTGCGGGCGAGGTGGATTTCCTCTCGGACAGTCTTTTCTGCTGCCGCGGTCTGGCCCCGGCGGAACTGAATGGCCGCGAAGTTGTGCAGCGTCACGATCGTTTCAGGGGACAGTGGCGCAGAGCGCCGGAGTTCCACAACCCTTTGATAGACCTTTTCGGCGGAATTGGCGTCGCCCTTCTCGAAGTAGACCGCCGCGAGGTTTTGCAGCGCCATGGTGTATTGCGGGTCCGATGTCAGTCCCGCCTTCTCGAGTGCGGCGCAGTCCTCTTGAAGCATGGCTTCGGCGACCTGCACGTGCCCCTGCTTGACTGCCAGCGCCGCCTGGTTGTTGCGGATATTGGAAATGGTGATCAGATCTGGTGGTCGCTGCGCCTGGGCCAGTGGCATCGCCTCGTCATAAGCCTGAGTTGCCCCTGCAAAGTCCCCCCGTGCCTTGAGCAGAGCCCCGAGGTCATTGAGCGACGCGATGTACTGGTCTATGTGCTCGGGGCCAAGCCCCTTCGACGTCTGCACCGCCAGGCGCAGCATCGGCTCGGCTTCGCTGAAGAGGCTCAGCTCGCGATAGGTATCTCCGATGGTGTGGGCGAGGCGTGCCGTGATGAGCGGCTCGTTGGCCTGCGGGTTGGCGGCAAGTTCCTCTGCCGCGGCATCCAGCACTTCCCGCACGGTGATGTCAGTCCGGCCGCCCTCCCGCCCGCGGTCTGCCCGCTTCACCATGGTGCGCATGAGTTCACTGACAGAGTCTGCCGCGGCTGCGCTGCGCAGTGCCGTAGCAGCGTTGGCGTCTGCGCGGGAGGCTTGGGCGCGAGCCTGGATAAGCCCGTAGGTGGTCCCGATGGCTCCTGCCGTGAGCGAAAGGGCCAGGAGGGCCGCCGCCGCCACCGGCAGCCGGTGGCGTGTGACAAACTTGCGTGCCTGGTAAACGCGGCTGGGGGGCGCAGCCGAAACCGCCTTGCCGCTGAGATAGCGGGAGAGGTCGGCGGAGAGGGCGCTGGGCGATTCATACCGCCGCGCCCGTTCCTTGTCCAAGGCGTGCATGATGATCCAGTCGAGCTCACCCTTGAGGATGGTGGTGAGCCGCGCGGGCGCGATGGAGCGCTGGGCCGCAAGGCTCTCCACCGTCGCGTTCTGCGACAGGCGTGTTGATGGCCGCGGCGGCTCCACTTCGCGGATGATCCGCTGCATCTGGTCATACGCCGCCGACCGCAGGTCCCGGGGGTCAAAGGGCGGGGTGCCGGTGAGCAGCTCATACAGCAGCACACCCAGCGAGTAGACGTCGGTGCGCGTGTCCAGGTCGGCGGAGCCGGAGGCCTGCTCGGGGCTCATGTACTCGGGCGTGCCGACCATGGTCCGCAGTTCGGTGAAGATGGTGCGGTCGGTCAGTGTGCGGTCCATCGCCTTGGCGATGCCGAAGTCGATGACCTTGACGCTCAGCCCGTCGCCCGACTCGGAGACGAGGACGTTGGCGGGCTTGATGTCGCGGTGGATGACGCCCTTGGTGTGGGCGTGCTGCACAGCCGCGCACACCTGCATGAAAAGGGCGATCCGCGCGGGGATGTCCAGGCGGCGCGCATCGCAGAACTGGGTGATGCTGTCGCCTTCGACATACTCCATCACGAAGTACGGGCGTCCCGTGGGCGTCGCCCCGGCATCGAACACCTTGGCGATGTTGGGATGGTCCATCACTGCAAGGGCCTGGCGCTCCTGCTCGAAGCGGGCGACCACGGCCCTGGTGTCCATGCCCAGCTTGATGATCTTGAGGGCCACGCGCCGCTTGACGGGCCGCTCCTGCTCGGAAAGGAACACCGAGCCGAACCCGCCCTCCCCCAGCATCTGGATGATGCGGTAGGGGCCGAGCGTCGAGCCGGGCCGTTCCACGATCGGCGCGGGATCGTTGATCGGCAGCCCGAAGACACCCGCCCCGTGCAGCACCGTCGGGTCCGCAAGAAACGGGTCGTCCTTGTCGGCCGAGACGAGCAAGGCTGTGACGCGTGATTTCAGGGCGGCGTCGCCCGCGCAGACGCGGTCAAGATAGGTCCCGCGGTCGGCCGCGGAGATATCCACCGCTTCATCGAAGATGGCCTTCGCCCGGGCATCGAGGCCGGAAGGGTTGCTCACAGATCAGCCCTCCGGCGGGTCCTGTTCCAGCGCATCGCGGAGCCACGCGCGGGCAAACGCCCACTCCCGCCGCACCGTTCGCTCCGAGATGCCAAGTGCTGCCGCGACGCCTTCATCGTTCACTCCCGCGTAGAACTTCAGGCGCACCACCGCCGCGGCCTGCTGGTCTACGTTGTCTAAGCGCAGCATGGCGTCGTCGAGGGCCAGGAATCCGGCGGGGTCGTCGCACGCAGCGAGGTCCGCAAGGTTAGAGATCCGCAGGGCGGCCTTGCCCCCGCCCCGCTTGTCGGCCCCTCGGGCGCGGGCGTGGTCGATCAGGATCTTGCGCATGGCCTCGCTGGCGGCCCGGAAGAAGTGGGCCCGCCCGGACCACTGGATGTCCTCGCGCCCCAGCAAGCGGACGTACGCCTCGCCGATCAGGGCGGTGGCCTGCAGCGTGTGGTCCTTGCGTTCGCCCCGCATGCGGGCCTGCGCGATGTGGTGCAGTTCGTTGTAAACCACCTCGAGCAGGCGCTCAAAGGCGGTGCGGTCCCCCTCTGATGCGGCCTGGAGCAGAAGTGTGACGGATGGATGAGCGCCCTGGGCTGCCGCGGACGAGGGTTGTGGGTCCGGCTCTGATGACATGGCTGCACCGGGAGCAAACACCGGGGACAGGTTGGGCTTAGCGGCCCGCGCCGGCAAAGCGGTCACCCAGCACACGCTGGGCATACTCGTTCATAGCATCGCGGAGCTGCTCAAAGCTTTCAAGCACGTAGTAGATGGGCTGGAAGTGGTGGATCTCAAAGTCCGTCTCGCAGATGCGTTCGAGGTCAAACGGGCGGTACTCGGGGACGTCCCGCTCTTTGCAGTCTGGGGCGCTGGAGCCCTTGGTCTCCCACTTGCCCTTCAGCGAGTATTCCGCTTCGCTGTGGCTGCTGACCAGCCCGCTGCCGTAGACCCGGATCTTGCCGTTCTCGCGGATCAGCCCGAACTCGACGGTGAACCAGAAGAGTCGGCCCAGGCTGCGGATGTGGTCCTCATCCTCGCACTCGAGCGCCGCTTGGCCGTACGTCTGCAGGAAGTCGGCAAACACCTTGAGCGTGTGCAGCGGCACATGCCCGAACACATCGTGGAAGATGTCCGGCTCGGGCAGATAGTCCATCACCTCCCGCGGTCGGATGAGCACGGTGGTGGGGAACTGGCGTGCGGCCAGGCACGCGAAGAAGCTCTTGGCCGGCAGATACCCCGGCACCCCATGGCTCGACCAGTCGGCCTGGTTGGACAGGAACTTATTGATGCCATCCAGGTGTGTGCCTTTCTTCAGGATGACACCGCCAGCGACCTCGAGGTCACGGTCAAGCGTGATGTCATCCAGCAGCGGCAGTCGCTCCCGCGAGAGCCGAAGAATCTTCATTCCATCGATGAAGGTCTGCGACACCTGCTCGGAAAGGACGCTCCAGCGCCGGTCGAACAGGTCCCGCCATACATCGTGGTTCTCCGGGGTATAGAGGTGGTAGTTCTGGGTGATGTAGAACCGCCCGGGGTCAATCTCCGCGGCAGGCAGGTTGGGCGCGTTGTCGGCCGCCGCCTGGGCGATGCTCGCCTCGTCGGAGCTGATGATGTTGTTGTACTTGATATCCTGACGCATACCAAACCTCCAATGGCGCGGAAGGGGGCGGAACGCCCCACTATCTATTATAGAGGATGAATGGCCGTGTCACGCGTTTTCTGAGGGTGCCGCGGCCCGGAAGCACGCCCACGCCTCGTCTGGCGTGATCGCCTGATCGGGTGCCACGGCTTCGGACGGGGGCATGTCGGTGCGCCGCCGATAAACCGCGGCCTGGATGCTGTCCTGCGGGTCCGGACGCACCACGGGCACATCCGAGCCGAAGATCAGGGTGCGGCCGGGCTCAAGGCCAGAATCGATCAACGCGCGCAGGGGCAGCACACGATCCAGGCGGTGGGGCAGGTGAGAGCGCAGCGCCTCGATGTCCGCCAGCAGGTGGCAGGGCTGAACGCTGGCAGTCACCCCCAGCGGTGCAAACCGCGGCACATCAGCGCTGTCAATCAGTTCGCAGTGCTCGATCCGCACGTGCGACATCGGCAGGCGCGTGGAGAGGTGGGCCTGCTCAGCCGCATCAAGGCACGCCCGCACCGCGCCATCGCCGATGGCGTGGATGGCCAGCTCGACGCCCAGGCGCGCTGTGTGTTCCATCGCATCGCGCATCGCGGCCTGTGTGGTCACGACCTTGCCGGTGGGCAGGCCGTCGATCGGGTTTGCAAAGGGGCTCAGCATCCACGCCGTGCGGCTGTTGAGGGTGCCGTCGGCGAAGAGCTTGGCACCCGCGAACTCGACGAGGGCGGTGCGGTAGCGCTCTGCGCGCTCCATTTCCGCCTTCAGAGCGTGGAAAGGGGCAAAAAGCCGCACCGAAAGGGTCAACTCACCCGTCTCATCAAGCTCGCGCAGCAGCGGCCCCAGCCAATCCGGGGCGTACATGTCGTGTACCTCGACGAAGCCGTGCCGCGACAGATCGGCAATGGCCATGGGTATCAGCGACCGCCACTGCGCTGGTGTGGGCTGCGGCGCGGACTCCCACACCGCGTACGCCGCACGCTCGCGCACGAGCCCCGTCGGGCTCCCCGCGTCATCGCGCTCGATATCCTTGTCGCTCGGGGGCCCATCCAGCACACGCGCGGCCGTCAGGGCAGCACCATTCGCAGCGAGGGCGTGGTGATCGAACGACATCATGGCCAGGGGGCGGTCCCCGCCAACCGCATCAAGCTCTGAGAGCGTCGGCCAGCGCCGTTCCCGCCATGATTCGACCCGAGCGCCGGTCGCGAGCAACCATTGACCCGGTAACAGCGCCCCCTGCGCGCTGCGGAGTCGCTCCAGGCATTCTCCGACACCCTCGCAGCCTTCAAGGTTGAGCATCGAAAGGGCGCGGGCATGCCACGGCAGGTGCGCGTGGGCCTCGCGGATAGGGTGCGGTGGTCGCGTCATGACGGGGCTCTGGGACTACAGGCCAAAAAACAGCGTTTGCAGCGTCCTGTGGGCGTTTTTCTCGTCCATCACGGGGCCATCCGCGGCGTCAAACTCCACGCGCACGGGGCCGAACTCGGCGCGGATATCGACCCCATAGGGGTCGACGCCGACCAGCTTGGGCGTAACCGGGGTGATGTTGAGCGCACGCCGGCACACCGCGGCAACGGCCCGCGGGTCCTTGTTCATCTCGCGGCAGAGCGCGGCCTCGATACCCCGCAAGGGGTTCTCCACCATCAGGTCCGACCCGTCGGCCACCATGTCCGTGCTTTTGGCGTGGTCGATGGTC
Source organism: Phycisphaerales bacterium (assembly GCA_038260025.1). Classification (GTDB taxonomy): domain Bacteria; phylum Planctomycetota; class Phycisphaerae; order Phycisphaerales; family UBA1924; genus JAEYTB01. Next base: position 163,954 of record JBBSOF010000002.1, on the reverse strand, counting down.
AGCGCGGCAAAGTGGGGCCAGCGCGCCCGGCCGAAGTAGAAGAGGTACCGGTCGCACGCCTCATCGCGAAAAGCGTCGAGCGCCTCGGCACGCCCGAAGATGTGCAGCGCGCCCGCCTCATCCTCGGGGATGTGCAGCGTGAGGTTGAGAGCGTCGAGCGAGCCGGGCTGCGCGCAGAAGACGGGCCGGCGCGTTGCCGGGTCGAGCACGAAGTGCGTCTTCTCGAAGCGTTCGTTGATGAGCAGCACCCCCTCGTGGAAGCGGTGCAGGCGGGCGAGGATGGTGTGGAGTTCGTCGTTCAAGGCTGTAAATCCAGGCCAAAAACGAACACGGGGCCTTGCGGCCCCATGATCGTCGAGTTTTCGATCGGGCTCCGTGCCGCGAAGGCACGGATGCTCGTCAGGCGCGACTCACATCGCGCTTCGGCGGGCCTTCTTCTTCGCCGTCTTCTTTGCGGCCTTCTTCTTGCCCTTCTTCTTTGCAGCCTTCTTAGCCATTGCGAGACTCCTTCAAATGCGAGAGGTTGTCGAGTGAGCACCACAGCATCGCTCGCGCCTCTCCGATATGTAAATAGATTATCGGAAACGCAAGCGTGCGCGCTTGAGGAAAGAAAAATTTTGTGGAGAAAATGGCGGATGCGCTCGCGCCATCCGCGCGCCGATGGCGACATCGCAGCGCGCGGCGCGCTCATCGAGCCGCTCTCGGCGCGTGCTCGATGACCGCGCACCCGCGCGCCAACAGGCCATCACAAGGCCGCCATCACCCGCGCGCTGGCGCTGCGCGCAGATCCGTCGCGCGAGCGTTCGCTCCATCGCACATGCGCGTGTGCGCCGCGCCCTGCCTTCGCCGGTGCATGTGTTCGGACCCGCACAACGAACGGCGTGCCAGTGCGCACAAAATCCGATGTGTTATAGAGTTGCGCACATCGCGCTGACGCCGTCAGGCCCGCCATCGCCGCATCGGCGCTCGCGTGATCAGCCCGTCGATGCGTTCGCACCCGGCAACTTCGCGGACCCTCTAGACTCCTCGCTATGAGCCAGATCGTCACGCTTTCTCTTCGCTGCGGCATGCCCCTGATCGTCGAGCCCATGTCCGGTGTCCGCTCCGCGGCGCTGTGCTGGCTCCTGCCCGCGGGCTCGGCCTGCGACCCTCCGGCGCTCGAAGGTCTCTCCACCCTCTGGTCAGAAATAATTTTGCGTGGAGCAGGGGATCGGGGCAGCCGCGAGCACGCGGACGCCGCCGATCGGCTCGGAGCGAGCCGCGCGACGGAGCTTGGGTCGTACACGCTGAGGGTGGGTTCGACGATGCTCGGCGAGCGCTTCATGGATGTTCTGCCCCTCATCGTGGACATGGTCCGCCGCCCGCGGATGGATACGGAAGCGCTGGAGCCCTGCCGCGACCTGGCGTTGCAGGCCATCGCATCGCTGAAGGATGACCCGCAGGAGCGGGCGATGATCGCGGCCCGCCGGAACCACTACGCGCCGCCCTTCAACCGTTCCGGGCTGGGCAGCGAGGCGGGGCTTGCCCGCATCACGCGCGATGATGTGGTGTCCGGCTGGCAGGCGCTCGCACGCCCGGGCCGCGCCATCTTCGCCGCGGCCGGCGCCATCGACCCTGCCGCCATCCAGCGTGGCCTCGATGACCTGCTGGAGGGCTGGGAAGGCTCATGCCCCGAGCCGGTATCTTCCGCGCCCGCCGTCCGCGGCTATCACCACGAGCACGACGAGAGCAACCAGGTGCAGATCATCCTGGCCCACGATGCGCCCCCGGAGCCAGCGCCGCAGTGCGTGCTCGAGCGGCTGGGCATCGCCGTGCTGTCGGGCGGCATGTCTGGCCGACTGTTCAGCGAGGTGCGGGAGAAGCGCGGCCTGTGCTACTCCGTTTCCGCGGGATACCGCGCCGAGCGCGACTTTGGCGTGGTCACCGCGTATGTCGGCACCACGCCCGAACGGGCTCAGGAATCACTGGATGTGCTGACGGCCGAGCTGCAGCGGCTCAGCGATGGCGGCGGCGTGACGCTCGAAGAGTTCCAGCGGGCCAAAATCGGTATGAAGTCGGGCCTGATCTTCAGCGGAGAGTCCACGGGCTCGCGGGCGGTGGGCCTCGCATCAGACATGCGGAAACTGGGGCGGGCGCGGTCGCTCGCGGAGCTTGCGGAGCGTGTCGACCGCGTGACGCTGGATGAACTCAACGCGTACCTCAAGACCCGCACCATGGGCCGGGTCACTATCCAGACCCTGGGCCCGGCGGAACTGCGCCCGCCCGCCGGCGTGTGAATAGGCCCCACCGAATCGCGCCGGCGCTATGGGTTGCCATCACTGGGTGGAACGGCGTTGCGCTCGTCCGCCGCCGGCGCGGCACCCTCGCCTGCAAGCCGCTCTGCCTTTGCGGTTTCGCCCGTGCGAGCGTACAGGGCCTTGAGTTCAGCGGTGATGGAGGCCCTGTACGTCTGCGCCCGCTCGGTGCCGCGGGGGGCGAGCTCCAGTGCTTCGCGCAGCAGCGGCTCGGCTTCCGCATCGCGATGGAGCTTGATGAGGACCCGCGCCATCGCATCCACGCCCGCGAGCAGCCCCGGATCGCCCGGTTCCAACCGCAGCCGTCTGATGCGGAGTGCTTCACGGATCGGTTCTTCCGCCTGGTCCAACCGCCCGATGCGCATCAGCATCACGCCGTAGCTCGAGAGCGACCGGGCATAGTCGGGGTGTTCGAGGCCCAGCGAGCGTGCTTCCATGGGAAGCGCCTCACGCATCAGTTCGATCCCCCCGGCCAGATCACCCGCCCCGGCCTTCAGGATCGCCAGGTTGGCGATCGACTGCACCACCAGCGGGTGGTCGTGCGGCAGCAGTTTCTTCCGGATGCGTGCCGACTCCTCCAGCGAAACGATCGCCGCGGCCGTGTTGCCCTTCTGACGCTGCACGCCCGCAAGGTTGTTGAGGCTTTCAGCAATCTCAATCGTGTCCCGGCTATCGGCGATGGCGCGGCGGATCTCCAGGGCGGTGCGACAGGCCACTTCGGCCTCGTCGATCTTCCCGGCGGCCCGCAGCACCGCCCCCAGGTCATTCCACACACGGGCAGTGTCCTGATTCTTCTCGCCCCGCTGGTGCTGATGAACCGCGAGCGACTCGCGCAGCAGTCCTTCGGCCTCCTTCAACTCACCCCTCGCATAGTGAAGATGGGCAAGATCGAGCTTGCTCTCGGCGATGTCGTGGTGGCCCCGCGGCAGGATGTCCTCGCGCAGCGTCAGGCCTGCCCTGATGTGCTCCTCCGCCTTGTCGTACATCCCCAGACCCAGGTATGCCCGGCCCAGCACGCTCCGCACCGCCGCCAGCACGCGGGGCGATTCGGCCAAGTCTACCTGTGCCCGTGCCGCGGCTGCCGCGAGCACATCGGGGATGCTGGCGCTGGTGCCCATGGCACGGGTATCGCCCGAATCGGCGGCTCCCAGCACCTGCTGCATGAAGTCGGCGATCCTTTCGGCCTGGTCGCGCGCGGCGTACGCCTCATCGCGCTGCGCGCGTATAAACACCAAGCCGGCGATCAGCAGCCCCACGGCGACGCTGAACGCCGCCGTGCCCCACGCGTGGCGTTTGATGAACTTTCCCAGCACATACGCGGGCGTCTCGGCGCGGGCGATGACCGGCAGGTCGCACAGGTAGCGGTGGATGTCGCTGGCGAACTGCTCGACGGAGGCGTAGCGGCGGGCAGGGTCTTTCCTCAGCGCCATCATCACGATGTTGTCCAGGTCTCCGCGCAGGCGGCGGCGCAATCGCTGGGGAGACCCCTCGCGCACACTGCTGACGGCCTCCGGGGTTGCCGCGGTCTCGGGCTTGCCCCCGGGACCGACCCGGGTCTGTGGGCGCATCACCGCGGTGCTGGGCGCGGGGGGTTCAACCTCGCAGATGACGCGTTCCATCTCGGCCGTGGTGCGGGATTTGAGGACGTAGGGACGGCAGCCTGTCAGCAGCTCGTAGAGGATGACCCCCAGGGAGTACACATCGCTGGAGGTCGTGACGCCCACGCCCGCGATCTGCTCGGGGCTGGCGTACTCGGGCGTTAAACGCCGTTCCTCCATCATCGTCATATCCGCGGGGCTCGACTCTGTGAGCAGCTTGGCGATGCCGAAGTCCAGCAGTTTCGGCACGCCCGCGGGGGTCACGAGGATATTGCCGGGCTTGAGGTCCCGGTGCACCACCAGGTTCTGGTGGGCGTACTGCACGGCATCGCACACCTTCTTGAAGAGCTTGAGTCGCGCGTGGGTGTCGAGGGACTGGCTGTCGCAGTAGTCATCAATCGCCATCCCCGGCACATACTCCATCACCAGGTAGGGCTGGCCCTCGGGAGTCACGCCGCCGTCGATCAGGCGGGCGATATTGGGGTGGTCCAGCGCAGCAAGCGTGCGCCGCTCGGCACGGAAGCGGCGGATGATCTCCTCGGTGTCCATGCCGCGCTTCACGATCTTGATCGCGACCTGCTGGTCAAAGTCGGCATCGGCGCGGCTGGCCAGGTACACCGTCCCCATCCCTCCCGAAGCGAGGCGTTCATCCACCCGGAAGCTGCCGATGGTGCGGCCAGCCATCGTGTCGGGCCCCGCATCTACACCCGTCAGCAGGCGAAAGTCGGTGCCCAGCGCGGGCTCTTCAAGAAACTCGCGCGCCCCCGCGCTGTGCTGAAGGAGCGACTCGACCTCGGCCCGCAGCGCGGCATCGCCCGCGCACGCAGCATCAAGCGCTGCCCTGCGCGCGTTGGCGTGCAGATGGGACACCTCGAAGTACACGCGCTCGGCCCGCTTGAGGGTGCTCTCGTCCATTACAGGTTCTTCACCAGTTCACGGTGCAGCCACACCTTCGCGAACTGCCAGTCGCGGATGACGGTGCTGGGCGAGATGCCCAGTACGGTCGCGGTCTGCTCGACCGTCAGACCGCCAAAGAACCGCAGTTCGACAATCCGGCCCTTCTGCGGGTCGATCGCGGTCAGCGCCGTCAAGGCGTCATCCAGGCCCACAAGGTCCTGATCACGCACATCCTGCGCAACGGTCATCGCCTCTTCGAGTTGGACCGGCTGTTTGCCTCCTCCCCTTTTCAGGCGGTCTCGGGTACGGGCGTGATCCGTGAGGATTCGTCGGATGGCGGTTGCCGCAGCACCGAAAAAATGGGCCCGGTTCTCCCAGGTGGCCTCGGGCCCCACAAGCCTTATATAAGCTTCGTTGACGAGGGCAGTGGGCTGGAGGGTATGGTTCTTGCGCTCGCCCGCCAGGAACCGCTCGGCAAGCGTCCGTAACTCCTGATACACCAAGGGGAAGAGTTCTTCGGTGGCCTGCCGGTCACCGTTCTGCGCGCGGGACAGCAGAATGGTCATGTTGCCGCGGGATGGGTTGGACGGTGCATCCATCTGCGTGTCATGTCGTCCGGACAGGGGTGTCCCTTCAAATCATGCGGATTATTCCGGGCAGCGACGTGAAACGCGGCTCGATTCTCGCGTGTTCCCGGCGGGTAAGACTCGTTAAGTCCAAGCCGGGATTGGTATTACAAAAATAATCTGAACCGCCTGTTTGCAGGCTGTCACCTGGCGATTATTGCTCCGTACCGTCCCTGTCACCCATCACACTCCGGGGCATGAGCATGGACGCAGCCGCAACCCACCCCTCCCGCCGGTTCAACCGGCCGGTTGAAAAGACCTCAACAGCCGCCCTTTTCGACCGCCAGCCTCCGCAGAGCATCGAGGCAGAGATGTCGCTGCTGGGCTCGGTGATTCTTGAGCCGGGGGTTATCCCGGATGTCATGCCCCTCATCAAGGGGCCCGAAGACTTCTACCGCGAGTCGCACACGCACATCTACAAGGCGGTGCTGGACATCTACGACCAGCGGCACTCGGGCGACCTGGTGCAGATTGTGGACCTGTTGCGCGATCGCGGCGTGCTGGAGCAGGTGGGCGGGCCTAACTACCTGGTGGAACTGGCCAACTCGGTGCCGGCTGCCGTCAACGCGCCGCACTTTGCGCGCATCGTGGCGGAAAAGGCGAAGCTGCGCCGGCTGATCGATGCCGCAGGGCAGATCCTGTACGACTCGTACCACGCGGGCGAGCTGGGGCCCGAGGGCGCGCGCGAGGTGCTGGACAAGGCGGAGATGTCTGTCTTTGAAATCGCGCAGGAGTCGAGCGTCGCCGACCCCCAGTCGCTCGCCGACCTGCTGAACGTGGAGATGGAGCGGATTGCCGCGGCAGAGCGCGACGGCTGGACCCTCTCTGGTGTCAAGACAGGCTACAGCGACCTTGACGAGCTGCTCCGCGGCTTGCAGCCGGGGGAACTGATCATCCTGGCGGCACGCCCCTCGATGGGCAAGACGGCGTTTGCGCTGAATCTAGCGGAGCAGATCGCGATGGGCGGCACCGCGGTACACGGCGCGCCGGCTTCGCAGGCCGTGCCGGTGGGATTCTTCAGTCTCGAAATGTCCAAGAACGCCATCGTGCAGCGTCTGCTCTCGGCACGCGCGGGAGTCAGCAGCCAGCACCTGCGCGGTGGCACGCCCATCAGCAAGCACGAACTCATGCAGCTGGGCACGGCGGCGGACGACCTCAAGCAGGCGCCAATCTACATCGACGACATGCCCAGCATGACGGTGCTGAACCTGCGGGCGCGGGCGCGGCGGATGGTCGCGCAGCACGGGGTGAAGGTGCTGATGATCGACTACCTTCAGCTGATGACCTCGCCCGGCGCCGCTAGAGAGAGCCGCCAGGTGGAAGTCTCCGCGATCTCACGCGGTGTCAAGGCGCTGGCGCGTGAGCTGAACGTGCCGGTGGTATGCCTGTCGCAGCTCAACCGCGCCAGCGAGCAGCGCGAGGGCAACCGCCCCCGCATGGCCGACCTGCGCGAGTCGGGGTCCATCGAGCAGGATGCCGACGTGATCCTGCTGCTGCACCGCGAGGACTACTACCACGTGCAGGATGAAGACTGGAAGATGGAAAACCCCGACAAGGTGGGCGTTGCGGAAATCATCGTCGCCAAGCAGCGCAACGGTCCGACGGATGTGGTGAAACTCAAGTGGGACAGCAAGACGACGCGCTTCAAGAACCTCGAGATGCACGCAACGCCGCCGGGTGGTTACCCGTTTGACGACTACAGCGCCCCATCCCAGGCTGCGGCAAACTTCCCGGGCAAGGCAGCCCCCGGTGTGGGCGCAGGCAAACCCTCGTTCGAGCCCAAGCCCTGGACGCAGGCGTTCACGCCGCCGCCGTTTGATGCCGACCCGCCGCGGCCCACCAGCGCGTTCGGCGCAAGGCCCAAGACGGGCCCTGCGGAGAATCATCGAGATGGCGGGGGTTCGGACATGCGGCCAGAGGTTGAAGAGGACATGGACTGATTGCTCGGAGTTAGCAACGGCTCGCGTGTGTTCACACGCCCAGCCCCGGCCACCATCATCGTCGAGCGGCTTCAAATTGGCCAAACTGGTACGCTGGGGGGAAGGAGTCCATTCCCATGAAACGAATGCAAGTGTGGGCGGTGTGCGGGGTGCTGTCGCTGCTGGGCCTGGCCGGCTGCGAGGACCATGTCACTAAAGCGAACTTCGACCGCATCACCATCGGCATGCCGCTCTCCGAGGTCGAGACGATCATGGGTGGCAAGGGTGATCTTGAAGAGGTGACGGGCACGAGCATCTCTGGCGCGGGCATCGGCAGCACCGCCACCACGCCGCTGAACGTCTACAAGTGGCAGAAGGGGCTCAAGGCCATCACCGTGCGCGTAGTGGACGGCAAGGTCGTCGATAAGATGCCCGACCGCCTGTAGCGTGAACCTCAGCCAACACAAAAGGCCCCTGGGACGCTTGTCCCAGGGGCCTTGTCTTTTTCACGTACCGAACTGTCGTGCAGGCTTAGCAGTTGCCGCCGGAAAGCACGCGGAAGAACGCCTCGATATCGGCGTCGGTGCCGGTGTCGCCGTCGCCGTTGAAGTCGGCGCCGCCGGGGAAGCAGGTGCCGCAGCAGTTGCCACCGAGGCAGGCGAAGAAGGCCTCGATGTCGGCATCGGTGCCGACGTCGCCGTCACCGTCGAAGTCGGCCGTGCCGCAGCCGCCCGCGCCGTCGCTGTTGGTCAGGATCGACATCTTGATGCCGAGGTTCGAGCCCGAGGTGGTGCGGACGTGCCAGCGGGTCGCCAGGGGCTGAAGGTCGATCAGGCCGACGGCCACGTAGTACGTGCCCGCGGCAAGGTCGCCATCGCGGCCATCGAACGGCAGGCCGTCTCCGTTGGCGGCGCGGGGGCTGCCGGGCGCGCCGAAGGAGATACCGGCGTGGAGGCCGTTGCTGTCGTCATCGTCGGTGGCGACGAGGTTGCCGGCCGAGTCGTACACCGCGACCTCATCATCCGAGGTGGCACTGAGCGTGAAGCCGGTGTCGATATCGACGTAGGTCGTGGCGCTCGTGCCCGAAGCGAGCGTGAACTTGTACCAGTTCACGTTCAGCGGGCCCGCGGCAACCTCTGCCGACTGGAAGCCGGGGTCGATCAGCACGCCGACATCTTCGGCGGTGGGGGCGACGGAAGCGGAGGGCGCCACGCTGCCCGAAGGGGAAGCATTGGTGCGGAACTTGATCGAGATGCTGCCCGACTCGGTGGATGTGTTGTTCACGCCGAAGCAGGACTGGAAGGTCGCGGCGCTGCCGCCGACGCCCAGGTAATACGTGCCCGCGGCGGGCTGCGCATCGCGCCCGTCGTAGTCGCGACCATCACCGACGCGGGCGCGCCGGCCAACGCCGTAGGTGAGCTGCGGCAGCAGGCCCGAGCCGTCCTCGGTGTCAACGTTCAGACGCGTGCCCTGCGAGTCGTACAGGGCGAAGGTGAGGTCGGAGACGCCCGAACCCTCGGCGTCGATATCGAGGAAGGTGAGGGCCGCATCGTTCACTGCGCCCACGTTGAAGGAGTACCACTTGGTCTCGCCCACGGCGAGCGAGCTGTTGGAGGTGGTGGTGCCGTTGGCGAGGTTGCCCAGCGCGGTAGCAGCGGGGGCGGTGCAGGTGAGGTCGCCGTCGAGCTTCATACGCAGACCGGTCACGATCGTCGCGGAGGACTGACGGTGCTCGTGAGCCCCGACGCCCGCGCCCGTGATCACGGGAGAACCGCCGAGCAGGCCCGAAGTGCCGCCAGCGTAGGGGAACACGAGGTTGTTGCCATCGCCGTCGATATCACGGCCGTAGCTGGACGTATTGACGCCCACGGCGTTGGCGCCCAGGCCGCGGACGAAGATGGGAGACTGCACCTGCGTGCCCAGACCGGCGGAGGCGTAGGGCCGGAGCGTCGTGGTGCCGGTCTCAACGATGCGCATGCGGAGGAATCCCTGATTCGCGGCAAGCACAAAGGAGGTATCGCCCGCGCCGCCCACGCCGTTGGGGGCGAGGTTGACGGTCCACAAGGACTGCACGCCACAGCTCTGTGAGAGGTTGATGCGGGCGGAAAAGATCGGCACCGCATCCACGCCGCCGGGGGACAGCATGTTGGTGGAGGTGTAGTTGCACGCAGTGCCGTTGAACACTTCCAGGATCACCTGGTACACCGCGGGGGCGGTGCAGTTTGCGGCTGTGGACTGCGTGGTGAAGCCGATGCCGGTGATGCGCTTGACCGCGAGGGCACCCATCGGGCCACCGGTAAGGTCGAAATCCTCGAGGATGTGGTTGGAGCCGATCGACACGCCGTTGTCCGAGGCACCCACCGCGGTGGAAAAGCCGTTCTCGTAGACGATGCCGATGGCGCGGGACTGGTACGCGGGGAGCGCGTTGCCCATAACGTCAATCGTGCGCTCCTCGAGCACGTTGACCATCGGCCCCTCCTGCGCCCAAGTCGCACCGGCCATCATGCCGCCCGAAAGGACCATCAGACCGATCAAGTTCTTCGCCGTCATAAGGAATCACTCCAACACATTCCAACGATGTTTCCTACGACTTTTGGCAATGCCGCGGCGCGTAAGAAAACTGCCGCGGGCTGACAACGCCAGCCCACATTAAGTTTCTCACATTTCAGCAGTTGTGTCAACAAATATCGGGCGCGAGGGGTCGACAATCAGGGCAGTTGGAACTGTGCCCCCAGTGCTCGGACGCTTTCGCTGACTTTGGACGTGGCGGCCGCCAATGCCTGCTCGCCCGCTAACCCAGCGGTCAAAACCTCGTCGATCCATCCACCTATTTGGGTCATATTTGTCTCGCGAAGGCCTCGCGTGGTCGCTGCAGGGGTTCCCAGGCGGATGCCGCTGGTCACGCGCGGCGGTCTGGGGTCCTCGGGAATGCCGTTCTTATTACAGATGATGCCCGCCTGCTCAAGCCACTTCTCCGCGTCGGCCCCCGTGAGCGACTCGTGGCGGGCACGCAGGTCCACGAGCATCAGGTGGTTATGGGTCCCGCCCGTGGTGCAGCGGTAGTTGAGCTTCTGGAGCGCTGATGCCAGCGCTTTGGCATTACTTACCACTTGTGCCGCGTAGGTCTTGAAGTCAGGCCGCAGGCACTCTCCGAACGCGACGGCCTTTGCCGCGATGATGTGCATCAGTGGCCCGCCCTGAGCCCCGGGGAACACGGCCTTGTCGAGCTTCTTCGCGAGCTCCTCATCGTTGGTGAGGATGAGTCCGCCGCGCGGGCCGCGAAGGGTCTTGTGGGTGGTGGTGGTGACAATGTGGGCGTGGGGGAAGGGCGAGGGGTGCGCACCGCCGACAATGAGCCCGGCAATGTGCGCGACATCCGCGATGAGCAGCGCGCCGACTTCGTCGGCGATGGCGCGGAAGCGGGCAAAGTCGATGGTGCGCGGGTACGCGGAGTAGCCGCACATCAGGACTTTGGGGCGCGACTCAACGCACACGCGGCGCACGGCGTCATAGTCGATGCGCTCGAAGTCGGGGTGGTCCTTCGCGTAGTGCAGGGGATAGTGAACGGGCCGGAAGAACCGCCCGGAGAAGTTGATCTTCATGCCGTGGGAAAGGTGACCGCCGTCCTTGAGCACCAGCGATGCGAACGTATCGCCTGGGTCCATCACCGCCATCATCGCCGCCTGGTTGGCCTGCGCGCCGCTGTGGGGCTGCACGTTGGCAAAGCCGCAGCCGAACATTTGCTTGGCGCGGTCGCGGGCGATCGTTTCAATCTGGTCATGAAAAACGCAGCCGCCGTAATAGCGGGCACCCGGATAGCCCTCGGCGTACTTGTTCGTGAGGCATGAGCCCATCGTGTGCATGACCGCGGCAGAGACATGGTTCTCGCTCGCGATCAGCTCAATAGTGTTGGCCTGACGATCCGCCTCCTTGGCGATCAGGTCGCCGATGGCAGGGTCGGTGGAGCGGAGCAGGACGATGGTTTGCGCGGCGATGGGGTCTTGGGCCATGGGGCAAGGGTAGTGGGGGTTGGGTTTGCGGACCGCCGCGCTGCGAATTCCTTGGGGCGTTGGCCTGGAGCGGTGGCCGGCATGCGGCCTGTGCGAACAATCCCGCGGCTGACGGGGAGGTGGAACGCGCATGGACGACAGATTGACAGGTTCGGGAGCAACAAACCGACAGGAATCTGATCTTGAGCGGGAGGTCGCCGCGCGTCTTGCAACAGCGCGGTCGGTGGTGGTGCTGACGGGGGCGGGGGCCTCGGCAGAGTCGGGCATCCGAACTTTCCGCGACACGATGGAGGGGCTGTGGAAGGAGTTTGATGCGGAGAAGCTGGCCACGCCGGGCGCCTTTGCCGCGGACCCGGGGCTGGTGTCGCGCTGGTACGACACGCGTCGGCTGGGGTGCCTCGCGGCAGAGCCGAACGCGGGGCACACAGCACTGGCGGAACTGGAACGGCTGATGGCCGCGAGGAAGGGCGGCACCGCGGGGCTCACGGTGTTGACGCAGAACGTGGACCGTCTGCATCAGCGGGCGGGGAGCATTAACGTGGTGGAACTCCACGGGTCGATCATCGAGTGGCGCTGCACGAAGTCGGGGCGAAAGGTGACGCCGGGGCCCGACGCCATGACGGAGTTTCCGCAGACATCGGCGTGGGGCGGCGTGCTACGCCCGGATGTCGTGTGGTTCGGTGAGATGCTGCCCGAGGCGGCGTTGGCGGCTGCGGAGCGGGCGGTGGCGGCCTGCGACGTGTTCCTGAGCGTGGGGACCAGCAGCATCGTCTACCCCGCGGCAGGCTTTCTACGGGCGGCATCGTCGCAGGGCGCGGTGACTGTGGAAATCAACCGGGACGACACGCCCGCCTCGAGGAGCGTGGACTTTGTGCTGCGGGGGAACTGCGGGGATGTGCTGCCGCGGGTGGTGGGGATGGTGAAGAGGGCACATCGTGAGCGGGGGCTGGGGTAACAGGAGCGAGCGTGAACTGGAACGGCTTTGGGGACCAGAGTACCGCCTGGCATTTCCTCCGGTTCAATGCGCTGAAGACCCGCGTCGCCTTCATGCGGATGGACCGATCGGCGCAAAGCGGGTGTCCAACCAAGGCGATGAGACAGCCCACGGTGGACAGATGTTGTGCGCTTCACCAGTCCAGCGGACCCAGCCATGCATCGGCCATGTCGGATACCGCAATGTCCAAATCCGCCTGCTGCCAGGTCAGGCGGCCGCTGTCGGTGAGGGCACCCAGAATGGTGAGGCGGGGGCCGCCGAAGTCGCGCAGCACGTTGCGCACCTTGGGCAGGTCTGCGGGGGCAACCTCCAGCACATAGCGGCTGGGGGACTCGGCGAATGCCAGCTGCGCCGGGTCCAGCAGGTCGGCATCCACGGTCAGCTTCGCTCCCAGTGGGGGCGGCGCTGCCTCGTTGGTCAGCAGCGCGGCAAGCGGAGAGTCGGAAGTGGGGGCGGTCTTGCTGGTCGTGCTGCCGCTCGTCGCGATCAGCATCTCCGCGATGGCCACGAGCAGACCGCCCTCGGAGCAGTCGTGCGCCGCATCCAGGAGCCCGTCCTGGATGCACTGCGCGACGGCGCGGGCTGTGGCAGGGCCAAGTTTCAGGTCCACGGTTGGCACGCGGTCGGCCGCGGCGCTGGGGAAAAGTTCATTGTGAAGCGAACCGGCCATGTGTGGCTGGGTGTCTCCAATCAGCACCAGCAGGTTGCCGGGCTTCTTGGCATCCATGGTGAGGCAGCGGTTGATGTTCGTGACTTGTGCAAGCCCGGTGATCAGCAGCGTCGGGGGAATCTCAATCACGCGCTCGGCGCCGCTGGCAGGGTCGGTGTAGCGGAGCTGGTTGTTGAGCGAATCCTTGCCGCTGACGAAGGGGGTGCGGTAGGCCTTTGCACCGTCGTAGCACCCTTCCGCCGCGCGGACGAGCGAGCCGAGGTTTTCCGGCTTGGAGCAACTGGGCCAGCAGAAGTTGTCGAGGATGGCGGTGCGTGCGGGGTCGCCGCCGACGCACACGATGTTGCGGATGCACTCGTCAATCGCCGCGAGGGCCATCTGGTATGGGTCCGAGCCCGGCACGGCCGGGTCGCCCAGCGGCGTCTGCAACCCACAGCCGATGGCGATACCCCGGCTGCTGCCGGGGATCGGCTCCAGCACCGCGGCATCCCCCGGGCCGCGCCCGCCCGGCCCCACGAGCGGCTTGATGACCGTGTTGCCCTGCACCTCGTGGTCATACTGGCGGATGATCCAATGCTTGCTCGCGATTGAAGGGTGCGCGAGCAGTTGAAGCAGTGATGCGTCCACAGACCCCGCGGGCTTCGCGGGCTTCGACGGGGTTGCACCACGCGGTGGGCTCCACGCGGCGTCGCGCGTTGGCGTGGGCAGCCCCTCGTGCAGGAAGTGCATGGACAGGCGGCCGACCTCGGTGTGTTCAAAGTGCAGCACCAGCTCCGCGCCTTCCGTGCCGAAGTGGCCCAGGTCGGCCAGCTCAACATGCTCCTCATCGCAAATCTTCTGAAGCTCAATGAGCTTCTCAATGGGCACCGCCAGCACCATCCGCTCCTGCGCTTCGCTGATCCAGATCTCTGTGTAGGAAAGCCCGGCGTACTTGAGCGGTGCGCGATCGAGGTGAACCTCAGCGCCCAGCTCGGCCCCCATCTCACCGACGGCCGAGGAGAAGCCGCCCGCGCCGCAGTCGGTCATGGCGTTGAAAAGGGGCGATCCGCCCTTAGCATCGCGAGCGCGGAGGATGGCGTCGAGCACGCGCTTCTCTTCGATGGCGTTGCCGATCTGCACGGCGTGAGAGAACTCATCGGCGTGGCCCTGCTCCAACTCGGCAGAGGAGAAGGTGGCCCCATGGATGCCATCGCGCCCCGTCCGCCCACCCAACGCGATGATGCGGTCGCCAGCCTTGGCCTGACCCTTGACGAGGTGGCGGGGGATGAGCCCGACGCAGCCGCAGAAGACGAGGGGATTGCCCACATAGCGGTCGTCGAACGCGACCGCGCCGTTGAGCGTGGGGATGCCCATGCGGTTGCCGTAATCGCGGACACCCGCGACGACATCGCTGAGCACGCGGCGGGGGTGGAGCGTGCCGGGCGGGGTCGCTTCCAGCGTGGGGTGAGCAACGCAGAACACATCGGTGTTAGCGATAGGCCGTGCCCCCAGGCCAGTCCCGATGACATCGCGGATGCACCCGCCCGCGCCGGTGGCCGCGCCGCCATAGGGCTCCAGGGCCGAGGGGTGATTGTGCGTTTCGACCTTGATGCACACGCCGTAGGTGTCATCGAGGGCGACGACTCCCGAGTTGTCCTTGAAGACCGAGAGCGTCCAGTCGATGCCATCATCGATCAGTTCAAAGGTGGCTGCCGCGACGGTGGACTTGAGGAGGTTGTTGATGGTGACGGAGCCGTCGTCGTGAACCTCATGCCCGGGGCGGTTTGACCAGTCGATCGGGTCGGTCCATGCGCCGCCCCGCCCGTCCGCGCCGGGGCTGTAGTGGATCGTGCTCTTCAGGGTCTTGTGGACGCAGTGCTCCGACCATGTCTGGGCAATGGTTTCCAGCTCGATATCGGTGGGGTCGCGCCCCAGGCGCTGGAACTCGGCCTGCACGGCCCGCATCTCATCCAGGCTCAGGAACAGGTGGGCATCGCGCGAGAGTCGTGTCAACTGCGATTCGTCAAGGTCCAGCAGCGGCACGCTGCGGAGTTTCAGGGTGTACGTGTGGCCCTTGGGCAAGCTCTCGGGGGACCACGGGCCCGCGCTGATCTGGTGTATCACCGGGTTTGCCAGAACCTGACGGCCAAGTTCGAGAGCATTCTCCTGGGAAAGCCCGGCCAGGTCGAACCGAACGCCCGTGGAGACGAGCAGGTCTTTGGATGTCAGGTCGCGCAGCGCCTCCGCCACCGACTGCGCGGCAGGGTCCATCACGCCGGGGAGGGGGTGAACCTCAATAATCTGTGAGCCTGGCGCGGCAGGCGAAGCGCCGATGGACGCCACCTCAGTCACCGGGTCGGCCAGCAGCCGATCCAGCACGCGCTTGAGAGACCCCGCATCAAGGTCGCCTTCCACAAGGTACACCTTGGCCGTCGCGATCTCGGACACGTCGAACCCCAGCGAGGCCGCGCGGCGGCGGGCCCCATGGGCCCGCGGGTCTGTCACGCGGGGGCGCGTGCGGACTTCGATGCGGTGGAGTGGGGTGGGGGTCGTCGGTGGGGGGGTCGGCACGCGGACATGGTATCGCAAGAAGACTGCTAACCACGACCCTGTGTCGTTGGGGTACAGTGGTCAGTCATGGCCGAGCGCAACCTTCAGACCGATCCCGCCAGCAGCGACCATGTGCATGGCGCGCCCACGCTCGCGGAGGATGGCATCGGGCGGGCAGCCCCCGGTCCCATGCTCTTTGAAGTGGCGTGGGAGGTGTGCAATCAGGTCGGCGGCATCTACCAGGTGCTGCGGTCCAAGGCCCCCCTCATGGTGCAGCGCTGGGCCGACCGCTACTGCCTGATCGGCCCGTGGGATGCGGGCAAGGCGCAGGTGGAGTTTGAGGAGGTCAAGCCTGCCGCGTGGGTTGGCCGCGCCCTTCAGCAGTTGCGGGATCAGGGCCTCGTGGTGCGGTACGGCCGCTGGCTTGTGCCGGGGCGGCCGCGCGTCATGCTGATCGAGCATGCCATGCCCGCCGACCGCCTGAACGCGGTGAAGTATCAGCTCTGGGCGGATCACGGCATCGAGACCCCGGCCGAAGACCCGCTGATCGACGGTGTGGTGTCGCTGGCCGATGGCGTGCGCCGCCTGCTCGAAACCCTGGGCGAGCACCGCCCAGCGAATTTTGATGCACCCGGTGCCCCCCAGCCCCTGCTGGCCCACTTCCACGAATGGATGGGTGGGCTGGCGATCCCCATGCTGCGCAAGAAGCGTCTGCCCGTAGCAACTGTGTTCACGACGCACGCCACGCTGCTGGGCCGCTACATCGCCAGCAGCCGCGATGATTTTTACGACCAGCTCCCGTGGCTGGACCAGGAGCGGGAATCCCGCCGCTACAACGTGGTGGCGCAGCACAAGATCGAGCGGGCGTGCGCCCACGGGGCGCACGTCTTTACCACAGTGTCGAGCGTCACGGCAGAGGAGTGCGACTATCTGCTGGGCCGCCCTGTGGATGTCGTGACGCCCAATGGCCTGACCATCGGGCTGTATAACGCCGGCCACGAGCAGCAGCGACTCCACGGCGTGTACAAGGAAGAAATCCACAAGTTCACGATGGGGCACTTCTTCCCCAGCTATTCCTTCGATCTCGATAAGACGCTGTACGTCTTCACTAGCGGTCGCTACGAGCCCAAGAACAAGGGCTTTGACCTGTGCCTTGAGGCGATGGCCCGCCTGAACGCCGAGCTCAAGGCCGCAAAGTCCGACAAGACGGTCGTGTGCTTCGTCATCTCCAAGCGCATCACGCGCAGCATCAACCCCCTGGCGATGGAAAAGCGGGGCGTGCTCAACGAGCTTGAGGAAGTGTGCGAGCGCATCACCGACGGCGTGGGCCGACGGTTGTTCACCCGCGCTGCATCCGGCGACAAGCTCAAGCTTGACGATCTCATCGACGAGTACTGGATGCTCCGCTACCGCCGTGCGCAGCACGCCCTCAAGCAGCCCTGCCTGCCGATGATCGTCACCCACATCCTTGAGGACGATCAGGGCGACCCGGTGCTCAATCAGATCCGTCAACTGGGCCTGCTCAACTACCAGGACGACCCGGTCAAGATCGTGTACCACCCCGACTTCATCACGCCCACGAATCGCCTGTGGGGTGTTGAGTACGACCAGTTCGTCCGCGGCTGCCACCTCGGGCTCTTCCCCAGCCTCTACGAACCGTGGGGCTACACGCCGCTGGAATGCGCCGCCATGGGCGTCCCCGCCGTCACCAGCGACCTCGCGGGCTTCGGCCGCTACGTCAATGAGAACTACGCCGAGCCGGAAAAATCGGGATTGATGGTGCTGCGCCGCCGCGGCCGCTCGTATACCGATGCGGCAACCGACCTTTCCCGCTACCTCATCGACTTCTGCAAAATGGAGCGCCGCGACCGCATCGCCCTGCGCAACGAGGTTGATAAGCGATCGTGGGATTTTGACTGGTCGAAGCTCGGCCGCGCATACCACGCCGCCCACGATTTGGCGCTGGCCCGTTTCAACGATGGCACCGGCGGCAAGCCCGATGGGGAAGACCGCCGCGACCAGGCTGTCGCAATGGTTTCCGCCTCCACGCTCATGGGGCTCGCCGAGCCGCGCAAACCCGAGGCTATCGCCCCAGCGGTGGTCGCTGAGCCGCCCCCGCCCGCACCGGTCGCGCCGCCGACGCCACAAAAGCCTCAACGAGCCAAGCCTCAGCCCGGGCCGAAGGCGGACAAGAAAACCGGCACGAGGCCATCGGCGCCATGACTCCAGATGGGACAAACGCGGGCGAGCCGCAGGCGCGGGTCGAGCTCTATACAGATGGCGCCTGCTCGGGCAACCCCGGTCCGGGGGGCTGGGCGTACATCCTGAAGCACCGCGAGAGCGGGTCGGTGCGGGAGGCCAGCGGCGGCGACCCGCAAACGACCAATAACCGCATGGAACTCCAGGCCGCGATCGAAGGCCTTGCCGCGTTGAAGCGGCCGACCGTTGTCGAGTTATACAGCGATTCTCAGTACGTCCTGAACGGTCTGAAAGACTGGATCCGCGGCTGGAAGGCCAAGGGGTGGCGAACGGCCAATAAGCAGCCCGTCAAAAACCAGGACCTGTGGCAAGCCTTGGACGGGCTCCGCGAGCAGCACACCGTGACCTTCCACTGGGTCCGCGGCCACAACGAGCACCCCGAAAACGAGCGGTGCGACGAGTTGGCGGTGGCGGCATGCAAGGCGGTTTTGGGCAAGGGAAAAGGCAAGACAGAGTAAACCCGGCACTTTCTGCCGTCGATAAGGACTGGCAGACCCGCAGCGGCGCGCTTGGAGAGCGCGGGCGACGGGGAGGAGGCTTGCCGTGGACCTCATTCAACTTCTCAAGGCGGCCTACGAGGCCGACGCGTCGGACATTCACCTGATCGCGGGGCAGCCGCCGATGATCCGCGTGCATCAGGTGATGATGCCGATGGATTTCCCGGTGATCGCAGGGCCCATCGCGCAGAAGTTCGTGGAGCAGATGGCGCCCAGCGAGGCGCTCGCCACGTTCAACAAGAACAAGGACTCGGACTTTTCGTTCCAGGTGGAGGGGCTCGCCCGCTACCGCGTGAACGCGCACATGCAGCGCGGCCAGGTCGGCCTGGCCATGCGCATGATCAAGACCAAGGTGCCGCCGCTGGCGAACCTGAACCTGCCTGAGGTGATCGCGCGCCTGACGTACCTGCCCCGCGGCCTGGTGCTCGTCACCGGCGACACGGGCTCGGGCAAGTCCACCACGCTCGCGGCGATGATCGAGGCGATGAACCAGCGCTACAAGAAGCACATCATCACGCTCGAAGACCCCGTGGAATACACCTTCGAGAGCAAGCAGTGCATCATCGAGCAGCGAGAGCTGGGGCAAGACATGCCCACGTTCGCCAGCGGCCTCAAGCACTGCCTGCGTCAGGACCCCGACATCATCCTGGTGGGCGAAATGCGCGACCTGGAGACCACGGCCCTGGCCATCTCCGCCGCCGAGACGGGCCACCTGGTGCTTTCCACGCTGCACACGGTGAACGCCAGCCAGACGGTGGAGCGCATCGTTGATATGTACCCCGCCGGCCAGCAGAACCAGATCCGCTCGATGCTCGCCAACACGCTGCAGGCGGTCGTGAGCCAGACGCTGTTCAGCCGCATCGACCGCCCGGGCATGGTGCCGGCGGTGGAGACGCTGCTATGTACGCCCGCCGTGCGGAACCTGATCCGCGAGGCCCGCACCTTCGAGATTCCCAACGTGATCGAGACCAACCGGGCCATCGGCATGACCAGCCTGGACAGCTCGATCGCCGAACTGTATTTCAACGGGCTTATCAGCCGCGAGGATGCGATCGCGCAGGCGGCCTTCCCCGACAAGCTTGAGCGTCAGTTGGCCGCGTAGACGGATGGAATTCACAGAGTCAAAGAGCCACGAAGTGATGGAGTGAAGGAGGACAGGGCACGGATGACACATCAGCGCGGCCGCGGGCATCCCAGCCTGATCGCGTGACCTGGTCTCTCCGTGACCCTCTTACCAATGGGCAACTACCGCTACCAGATCCGCACCAGCGCCGGGCAGACCCAGGCCGGCGTTATTTCCGCCGACAACGCCGGCACCGCCTCCACGCTGCTGCGCAACCAGGGCGCCCACATCCTCTCGCTTGCCGCGGTCGCGGGGAACGAGAACGCGGGCGGTTTCGCGGCACGATTCAAAGAGCTCAACCAGGGCCGCCCCAGCCAGAAGCACGTGCTCGATTTCACCACGCAGCTGGCCGTGATGATCCGCGCCGGCATCAACCTGCGAGCGGCCCTCGACGGCATCGGCGAGCAGACCACGCACCCCGGATTCAAGAGGGTCCTCCTCCAGCTCAAGGCGGATGTCGAGGCGGGCAAGCAGTTCAGCGACGCCATCGCCAAGCACCCCAAGCTCTTCAACCCCCTGTACGTCAACATGGTGCGCGCTTCGGAGATGTCGGGCAGCTTCAGCCGCATGCTCGACCGCATCGCGCAGTACATCGGCCAGCAGCTCGAGACCAAGAAGATGGTCGTGGGCGCGGCGATCTACCCGGCCATCATCGGCTCGCTGGCGGTGTGCGTCACGATCTTCCTGCTGACGTTCGTGCTGCCCAAGTTTGCCGCGGTGTTCGAGGGCAAGGAGGACATCCTGCCCTGGGCGACCAAGTTCCTGATGTCGCTGTCGCGGTTCATGGTGGCGAACTGGTACATCCTGTTCGCGGCCATCGGCACCGTGGGCGGCTCGATCTACGCCTTCACGCGGACCGAGGTCGGCTCCTTCTGGGTCGACAAGCTCAAGCTCGCGATCCCGGTCATCAAGACCATGTTCCGTTCGCTGTACATCAGCCGCTCGCTGCAGACCATGGGGCAGCTCATCAACGCCGGCGTGCCGATGCTCGATGCTCTCTCCATCACGGGGGAAATCTCCGGCAACGTCATCTTCAAAGGCCTGTGGAGGCGCGTCCACGCCAGCGTGAAGCAGGGCAAGAAGGTCACGCAGCAGCTGGGCAAGGACAACATCCTGCCCAAGGCCGTGACGCAGATGATCAGCGCGGGCGAGGAGTCCGGTAAGCTCGGCGAGGTGCTCGACGAGATATCGGTCTACTACGCCAAGCAGCTCAAGGACAACATCAAGGCGGTTACCAGCATGATCGAGCCCATCATGATCCTCATGATGGGTACAGTCGTCGGCTTCATCGCCATGGCCATCATCCTTCCGATCTTCAAGATGAGCCAGATCGTCAAATAGCCGATGCTCCCCGGCGGGGACTCCGCGGGAGCAGGCATGAAGCGGCTGAACAATCAACGACGGCAATCCGGCGGGCGGGCGTTCACCCTGCTGGAGACGATGATGGCCCTGGTCATCATCGGGGTGGGGGTGCTCGCGTTCGTCGATGCCCACGCGTCCTTCTCGCGCAGCAACGGCTGGTCGAGCCAGGCCGCCACCGGCATGCTGCTCGCCAACGAAATCCGCGAGATGACCCGGCGCCTGCCGCGCCACGACCCTGTCACAGGGCTCACGCTCAGCGGCGGGGGCGGCTCGGCGGTGGTCGCGGGCTGGGGCCGCGAAGCCACGGAGGTCGCCATCTCCGACATCGACGATCTAGACGACCTTGACGGAATGACATTTGGCGCGGGCGGCACGTTCGCCGGCCCGATCGACGGCTTCGGGAACCTGGTGCAGGAGATCAGTCCCGAAGGGATGGTGGTGATCGACCCTGTGACCGGCGAGGGCGCAGCCCTCCCGGGCTGGACGCAGTCGGTGGTGGTGCAGAAGGTGGACCCGTACAACTTCAACACCATCCGGAACCCCAACTACGTGCAGGATGCCGGCGGTGCGTACCCCGCCATCAACGTTGACGAGTTTCCGGTGCGAGTGACGGTCACCGTCCGCTACCAAGGGGCCGGAGATACGCAGGCCATCGAGATCACCAAGCTGACGTGGGTCGTTTCGCCCTGATGATGCCGAGGGGCCAGGAGGGAGTGCCATGCGGAGCGTGCATCCAGACAAAGTTCGGACTCAGGGCGTCGCCGGCGGTGCGCCCATGAACGCGCGCCGCAGGCTCTTCAAGCGTTGGGGCAAGCGCCGCGGCGTGGCCGCCGTGCTCGCCATGATGTTCCTTATGCTCTTCGGGTCTCTCTCGGTGGCCATGGCCATCTCCAGCAAGGGCAACATCACCACCGCGGCAACCCACCTGCACGTTTCCCGCGCCCAGAGCGCCGCCGAGACCGGCCTCTCCGTCGCTCGCGCCCGCCTCGCCAACGCCGCGGGGCGGTTTGTCATCTCGCGCAGCGACGTGGACTCTTCCTTTGGCTGGAACCTGTGGAGCGGCAACCTCACCTCTCTGGGCCAGAGCGCGGTGCTCCGCCCCCGCACCGGCCGCCAGGACGTCGCCCTGCCCGACGGCCTTGCCGCGGCTCTCGCCGAGGATCATTCCCAGGACCAGGACATTGTGACCGAGGTCGGTGTCGCCACGGCCGCCATCGGCAACGCCCCGGCGGACTCGGGCAGTGAGTTCAAGTCGACGTACTGGGTGTTCACGCCCGCCGTAGCGGTGGAACCGCGCACGCTTGGCTCGACCACGCCGCCACTCGCATATTCGATCACCTATGCCCCCCTCGCCAACGGCACGGACATCCGCGCCATTGCCACCGGGTATGACTTCGCCTACTCGCGCGCCGGCCAACCTGTGAAGCGGACGATCTCGCAGGATTTCCGCATGGCCAAGCGCGTGAAGTCGGCGATTATCTCGCCCAGCCGCATCATGATCGGCAAGAACGTGATGGTCAGCGGCGACATCGGCTCTCGCTACATGGGCGTGACCTACGCCAACGGCAACCCGCTGACGCTGCGGAGCGATTTCAAGGGCCTCAACGCGACGCTGGATCAGAAGCTCGCTGCGTTCTGGGCGTCGTTGCCGACGTACGACGTCGATGGCGACAACCGCCTGCGCGTCAGCCACCCGCTCGAGTCGGTCGGCATCCCCTCGGGGACGCAGGACTTCGACGGCGACGGCGTGCCCGACCAGGCCTTTGACGATGTCACCGGTGACGGCTACGTGGACGAGTTCGACCTGTTCATCAGGCACTATGACGCCAACGGAGACGGGCGCGTCGTGCTGTCGCACACGTTGACAGCGGGGACCCCTGCCGCGAACGAGACACCCGAGTTCGTCACCACCGGCGGCGATGATGTTGACGAGGACCTGGCCCTGCTGATCGATTCATCGAACCCTGATCGCAACAAGAACGGCGTGTACGGCTTCGTTGATGCCAACCGCAACGGGCGGTGGGATGCGGGCGAAACGATGCTCGATTACGACAGCGCCACCAACAGGAACCGCGACCAGGTACTCGGCTACCGCGACGGGGTGATCGACAAGAAGGATCAGTACGCGAAGGTCGCGGGTCAGGTCTCATTCAGGGTTGACCGCAGTGCCTGGACGAGCGCCCAGGGTGCCCTCCAGCCCATCCTGCGCGGGCCCATCGCCCCCACCGACGGGCGTGCGCCCATGACCTTCGAGGCCAGCGACGTCAACCTGCCCGACCTGAACGTCACGATCTTCGGCCCCGCGCAGAGCAACCTGCAGGCGGCCGCGGACGGTGCGCCCTTCGCCAACCAGGTGGCGACGCAGCTTGGCGTCTCGGTGTCGGCACTGGGGACGTATGTCGAGTCGAACCCCGCCGGCAGCACCCAGCCCCGCTACCTACGCGTCGATGGCGATGCGAACTACGATGGCCTGCCCGACAACTACACCACGGCATACTTCGAGAAGATGCCGTACAACGCCCCCTCGTTCACCGACTATTACTACCGGCCCGTCTACGAGAACATGGTCTTCAAGGACATCCAGATCCCCGCGGGCACCAACGCGCTCTTCAAGAACTGCACGTTTGTGGGCGTCACATACGTCCGCTGTGAGCAGGACAACACGCACGTGCTCTGGGGTGAGTACGGCAGGATGGTCATCCCCGTGGGGCAGACCCGCCCCCAGCCACGCTCACCGCGCATTATCTACGGCGACGACGCGGGTGAGACGCAGTACCCCGCCATGCTGCCCTCAACGGCGCGCCCGCCGTCGCAGAACATCCTGATGTGTACCTCGCACCCACTGGACCAGGCTGACCTGCCCTCCGATCAGGCGGCCGCGGTGACAGACTTCAACACGCTCCCCCTGCCGCTCATCATCAACGGTCTGCGCGTGGTGGATACCAAGAAGTACTCCAACAACCTCCGCTTCCACGACTGCCTGTTCGTGGGCTCCATCACCAGCGATGCACCCCAGGGCTACACGCAGGTGCGCAATAAGCTGCAGTTCACGGGCGCTACCCGCTTCGTGCAGCAGCACCCCACCAGTCCCGATGATTCGTTCCTCAACCCGCAGCCCCAGGACATGGCCGACATCCGCACCAGCTCCATGATGG
The DNA here is from genome assembly GCA_038260025.1 of Phycisphaerales bacterium. Taxonomy (GTDB): domain Bacteria; phylum Planctomycetota; class Phycisphaerae; order Phycisphaerales; family UBA1924; genus JAEYTB01. Next base: position 140,021 of record JBBSOF010000002.1, on the reverse strand, counting down.
TGCCCAACTACTCGGTGGACATGGGCTCGTACAACAGCCCGCCTACGCAGGACCTTCAGCTCAACGGCGCCATCATCGCAGGCGTGCTCGACATCCGCGGCAACGCCTCCGTCAACGGTGCGCTGCTCCTCACCTTCTCGCCCGTGCTCGGCCAGGGCCCCCTGCGCGATGCGCTCTCGCTGCCCGCGGGCAACCCGGCCGACTTCAACACCACCATCGGCTACTTTGGCCCCTCCGACGGCGAGCAGGAAGGCTTGGACCCCGCGATGCTGCCCGTCATCGGCGGCGTCCGCATCGCGGGGTGGGATATCGACGGTGACGGCCTCATCGATGTCGGCGGTGATCAGGCACAGCCCGCGGGCTCCACGCCCATCCCGTTCTATGGCTATGGGCGCATCCAGCTGCGCTTCGATCCCAAAATGGCCATCCCCAGCGGCATCATGCTCCCCATGCAGATGGACCCGCTGGCCGGCACCTACAAGGAGGGCCACTCATGAGCCCCGTACTCCGCACACCACGCCGCTGCCGCGGCTTCAGCCTGATTGAGGTGCTGGTGGCCCTCACCATCACCGGGACGCTGCTCACCGCCGCCATCACGGCGTTGGACACGTCCTTCAAGAGCTACAAGGTCACCACCGAGGGCGCTTCGACGCACGTCATCGCCCGCATGGTCATGAGCCGCATCATGACCATGGTCCGCACGGGCACCGAGTTCGGCCCCTACCCCGTGGACCCGCTGGACTCGGCGCAGAACCCCCTGACCAGCAACTTCATCGAGTTTGTCACGCTCGACGACGCCGCAACCGGCCGCAAGACGATCGTCCGCATCGAGCAGCGCGACCGCGCCGACCCCGAAGAAGGCCCGCACGAGCTGTGGTACGTGCAGTCGGACTATGAGAGCGGCATCCGAACCGGGCTCTACGCCAAGCCGCTGCTCTCGGGCGTGCAGGATGCCCGATTCACCATGGAGTTTGATGTGGGCCAGAACCTCCGCCGCGCGACGGTGGACCTGACCATCCGCCCCACCTCGTTCCAGGCCGCGGGAATCGGCGGCAACATCGAGGCCCCGACCATCAGGCTGGTTTCCTCGGTCAACCCGCGCCGGTTTGAGTAGCCCTAGCGTAGTTCCTCCAGCGCCGCCGGCACCTCGTCGAGCAGTTCCATCGCCAGCATTCCCGCGGATACGCCCCGGCTCATGGCCCAGCGCTCACCTGCGATGGCGTGGGCCTGCACGCCAAGGCGCGCCGCATCAAACAGCGACAGCGCGGGCCGGACGCCGTGGGCGTGCTGCGCGATGATCCCCGCGATCACGCCGCACAGCACATCGCCCGTCCCCGCGGTGCCCAGGCACGCGTGGCCTCGGCGGCACACCCAGGTGTCGATGCCGTTGCTGACGACCGTGCCCGCACCCTTCAGCACCACGATGCACCCCAGACGCTGCGCCAGCGCCTCGGCCCCCAGCGGGCGCGACCGCTCGTCGGTGGGATCATGTTTGATCCGCAGCGCCCCCGCCAGACGCTTGAACTCGCCGGGGTGCGGGGTGATCACAGCCGCGGCACGAAAATCCCGCTGCAACTCAGGAATTTCCGCAAGGTTGTTCAGCGCGTCGGCATCGACCACAACGGGGATGTCCTCCTGCTGCACCGCCCGCAGGCTCGCGGCACGCGAGCCCTCGCCGATGCCCAGCCCCGGCCCAATCGCCAGGCACGTTGACTGAGACATGATGCGGTCCAGCACTTCTGCCGCTTCGTGCGCGATGAGGTCGCCATTGCCCGCCACCCGCAGCGCGATGCCGGTGGTGGAGGGGGCCAGCGCCATCCCCGCGGCAAGAACGGGCTCGGGCATCACCAATCGTGCCAGTCCTGCACCCGCCCGGAGCGCCCCCAGCGCGGTCAGCGCGGGTGCCCCGATCATCCGGCCATCGCCGGCGCACGAGCCGCCGACAACGGCCACCGTCCCGAATGTGCCCTTGTGGCCCGATGCGGGACGTGCCGGAAGCTTGGGAAGTGCCGCTTGGTCGCCCCCGCTCGTGCTGCTCATTCCGCGTGCTCAACCTTCACCTGTAGCCGGCCCAGGATGACGGCCACCGCACCCAGGCCCGCCGACCCGCCGCCATCAGCGAGGTTCGTGGTGTCCAGCGTGATGTGCGTCGCATCGAACGGGATGCTCTCCGAGATCGCCCCGTCAAGATCCACCCAGCGCGGCTTGCCGTCCACCGTCAGAAGCGCCTGCGCCCACATGTGATACCCGAAGATCCCCTCCTGCCCCATGAACTGGTCCGCGAACACCAGCCCCACCGCCGCACGCGAGGGAATGCCGTTCGCCCGCAAAAGCGCGGCAAGCAGCACGCCGTGCTCCGTGCAGTCCCCCTCGCGGCTGACCGCCACCTGCGACGCCGTTGCAAGCCCGACACCGAGGTTCTTCTTGCGGATGTACTTGAACACAAAGCGACGGCACGCCTCCGCCTTTGCCGCGGGATCCTCGCCCACATCCTTCACCGCCAGCGCGGCAAGCTCCTTGATCTTTTCATCGCCGCTGTCCGCCATGCTGGTGGCCTTCAGGTACGTCTCGTTCTTGATGTCCGCCTCGGACGCGGGCGCGAGCGGGGCGGTGGTGATGGTCAGCCGCGTCGATGCGGGCGTGACCACCTCGGCCTGCTGTGACCCGGTGTTGGGCAGGTCGGGCATCGAATCCTCGGGAACGCTCAGGAGCAGCACCAGCTTGCGGGCGTGGCGCGGGTCGGCAATGGGCTTGTCGGGGCGGATGAACGTGCTGACCATGAGTTCCGGGGCAGCCTCGCGCACGCCGACGTTTTTCTTGCTCGTGGCAATCATCACCACCCGAAGGCCCCCCAGGTTCGTCTCGCTCCGCAGGATCTCGCCCTCGGAATCGACATACTCGGTGCTCTTCACGCCCTTCATCGCCTTGGTGTTCACCGTCACCCGACGCTTCGTCGCGTCGTAGGTCTTGCCCTCGATGGTGATCTTCTCCGGCTCAAACTCGTCATATTTGACGGTGACGGGCTCCAGACCCTCCGTCGGGTCGATGGTCCGCAGGGTGAACTCCGCCGCGCCGGCCTTCACGCGCTGCGCAATGAACTTCTGCGCTGCCGCGGGTGTCAGCCAGACACCCTCGGGCTTGGGCAACTGCTGCGTGTTCTTCTTTCCCGCCTGAATGGTTGTGAGCTCCGCGCTGCCGTCGGGCGCGAATATGTACGTGTCTGTGACCGGCGGCGCGGCAAGGCGCTTGGTGGTTGTCATCATCACCGGCTTGCCGTCCTCGGTCTCCACGAACGTGCTCTCAATGGCGATCTCAAGCGCGTCCATGTTGCCGCGCTTGATGCCCAGGTTCATCGTCGAGTGCGTTGTGACCTTGCCGTCGGCGGTCTTGACGGTGGTGTGCGTCTCGCCGCAGCGGCTGCCCATCAGCTCGAGGGCGTACCAGAGGTCGCTGTCCTGCCCCATCGCCGCGGCAGTCAGCAGCAGCATGGCGAGCACCGGAACGCAGCGCAGCAGGCCCGAACTCCGCCGCGTCTGCCGCATCAGTGTGTGTGTCATGAGTGTCATGGCGAGAGTGTATGCTTTTCTGGTGTCGATCTGGACCAGGAATCTGTGGGGAAAAAAGTCGCCTGCCACGCCAATGAGCGCGGCAGCGGTGCGGTGTGCGCGCTTGCGCGTTTCCAAAAGCATCACCATCATCCCTGCGACCCACGTGGGTTTCCTGCTTGGGCAGGCCCTGGCCTTCGGCCTCCTGCTTGTGGCCGCCGCGACACGCAGTTCCATGTCGGTGTTGTCGTACCAGAGTCGGGCGACTGCGATCCTGACAGGCCTGGGGGTGGAGACATGGCTCGTTGGGTTTGGCGCCATCGCATTTATATGGTGGGTCCTACCCAGAGTATTTCGATTCGCAGGGGATCGATCAATCCTCCGTCTCTCGCGTGAACAAGTCTGGCGTCAGCGCAAAGTGCGGCAGAAGTCTCCGTGGATCTTCGCAAGTCTTATTGTCGTGATCGTCGCCCTGGCAGGCGCATCCGCTGCGGTCAGTGTTTCAATGTTCCTCATCTCGACAGGGACGCTCGCCGCATCGGGTGCCGGCGCTTTGATCGGCTTCGGACTCGTATGGAGACGCGGCGCGTTTGTCGTGTGCGGGCGCTGCAACTATCCAATGGGTTCCTGGCGTGCGGCCCCCGTCCAATGCCCGGAGTGCGGCCTGTCGTGGAAGCAGCCGTGGAACGCGAACCTGGGCCGGAAAACTGGGAGCCCCCTCGCTCTCGGCCTGGGTGCGGCCCTGCTGGCGATCAGCATCTCCATGTTCGCTATCCTCCGGAGCCTCCCGTAGCAAACCCCTACCCTCTGCCGCGATGATCGACACCCACTGCCACCTCACCTTCCCCGACTTTCAGGAGCCCAAGTTCCCCGGCGGCGTCGCGGCAGTCCTCGCCAACTCCGCCAAGGCGGGCGTCACCGGGTGCATCACCATCTCTACGACCACCCTTGACTGCCTCGACGCCCTCCGCATCGCCGAAAAGTTCCCCAACGTCTGGTGCTCCTCGGGTATCCATCCCCTGCACAGTCACGAGACCCCGCACATCTGGCACAACCTGCGGGCAGTCGCAGAAAGCCCCCGCTGCGTTGCGTGGGGTGAGCTGGGGCTGGATAACCACTACACGGGCGACCATCGGACCGTCCAGCACGAGGTGCTGGCACAGCAACTCGCATTTATTGAGAACTGCGCGACCGAGGGTGTGCGCAAGCCGGTGGTGATCCATTGCCGCGAGGCGTTTGATGAACTGATCCCTGTTCTCAAGGCCTGTTCGCTGGACCCCACCCGCTTCGTCTTCCACTGCTTCACCGGCACGCTTGCCGACGCCCGCAAAGTTCTGGACCTGGGCGCGTGGATCTCCTTCACCGGCGTCGCCACCTACAAGAACGCGGCTGAGGTGCAGGAAGCCGCGAAGCTGACGCCCCGCGACCGCATCATGTTCGAGACCGATGCCCCGTTCCTTTCGCCCGAGCCCCACCGGGGCACGCGGCCCTGCCAGCCCTGGATGTCTTCGCTGACAGCCCGGCACATTGCCGCGGTCCGCGGCGAACCCTGGGACGATTTTCACGCCCAGATCAACGACAACGCCCGCCGGTTTTTCGGGGTTGAGGTTCCCTAGACTGGGGCCCCATGACCCTCACATTGGCCGCATGGCTGCACGACCTCAGCCCGGTCATCTACAAGTTTACCGACGCCTTCGCGATCCGCTGGTACGGCCTGGCCTATGCCATCGGCTTTCTCGTGGGCTGGCTGTGGCTGCGGTCCATGTCGCGCCGCGGCATGACCCCCCTCTCCGTGCAGCGCATCTCCGACGCCATGCTCATCCTGGTCATGGGCGTGGTGCTGGGGGGTCGGCTTGGGTACGTCGTCTTCTACGACCCCGCCCTGATCACCGAGTTCACATCACAGCTCCCCTTCTGGGGCGTCTTGCGGGTCAACCAGGGCGGGATGTCGAGCCACGGCGGCATCATCGGCGTCATCGTCGCGTCGTATGTCGTGTCGCGCGGGTTCAAGGATGAGCACGGCGTGCGCCAGCAGAAGGTCCCTTGGCTTCACGTTCTGGACATAACGTCGGTGGCGTGTACACCGGGCCTGGGGCTGGGGCGCATCGCGAACTTTATTAATGGCGAGCTGCTGGGCGACATCGCCACGATGCCGGGCAAAATCGGCCCGTGGTGGACGGTGCAGTTCCCACAGGAGCGTGCCACCGACAACCCGCTGGCGGCGCTTGAGCACGCCCCCGCGCTCAACCCCGATCAGATGTTCCAGCTCCAGAATCTGCTGGACCACGCCCGCGTGGGCGAGGAGAGCGATGCCTCGGCCTATCAGCGGGTCCTGCACACCCTCCAGAGCGGCAGCCACCAGGCATCGCGCGAGGTGGCCGAGCAGCTCTCACCCCTGCTGTCCTCCCGCTACCCATCCCAACTGATGCAGGCGGCGACGGATGGGATCATTCTCAGCCTTGCCCTCTGGCTCATCTGGTGGAAGCCCCGCCGTCCGGGGGTGGTGGGGTCGTGGTTCATGGTCCTGTACGGGGTCATGCGGATCGCCACCGAGATGGTCCGCCTGCCCGACCCCGCCCTCGAGCAGTTCAAGCACGACTGGGGGCTTTCCATGGGCCAGTGGCTGAGTGTCGGCATGATCGTGGTGGGGGTGGTCACGCTTATTGTCCTCAAGATGCGTCCCCTGGCGTGGCCCTACCCGGGTTGGGGACGCGCCGAACCCGCAAAAATCTAAAAACCCCCGCGCCGCACCCTACGCTTGCCCCACATGACCGAAGGCCTCAACTCACCCGCAACGCCCACCCCTGCCGAGCCGCTCGCGCCGGTAGCGACCAAGACTCCGCGCTGGCACCTCCACCGCCGGATGTACGACTGGATGTTGTCGTACGCGCACACCAAGCAGGCCACGGCCACGCTGTTCGCGTTCTCCTTCATTGAGGCCATCTTTTTCCCCGTGCCCCCCTTTGTGCTGCAAGTGCCCATGACGCTGGCGCGCCGCCACCGGGCGTGGTGGTACGCGACGGTCGCCACCTTCGGCTCGGTGGCGGGGGGAATGGTCGGCTACCTCATCGGCGCGGTCTTCCATGGCCCCGCCACCAAGCTTGTCGGCCCCGACAAGCTCGAGTCGCTGCACCAGTGGACGGAGAACCCCTGGCTCCTCATCGGCGGCGTCATTGCCATCCATCCGTACAAGCTGTTCACCATCGCCGCGGGCCTGGTGCATGTGCGGCTGGAATGGTTCCTCGTCGCCTCGCTCATCGGGCGCGGCATCCTGTTTTACGGCATCGCCCTGCTGCTGTGGCTGTTCGGCGCGCCGGTGCGGACATTCATCGACAAATACTTCAACTACCTCACGATCGCCGTGGGCGTTCTGGTCATCGGTGCCATCGTGATTTTCAAGGTCGTCTAAACGGGGGGCCGCCGCATGAACGTGCTGGTGACCGGCGGCGCAGGGTACATCGGTTCGCACGCCGTACAGCGACTGCTCAAAGACGGCCACACGGTCGTGGCGCTCGACAACCTCTTCCGCGGCCACCGCCGCGCCATGGACCTGCTCGCCGCCACCGCCCCCGGCAGGCTGACATTCATCGAGGCCGACATCACCGATCGCGCGGCAGTCCGCAACGCTGTTGCCGCGCACAAGGTGGATACGGTCATGCACTTCGCCGCCGTCGCCTATGTCGGCGAGTCCGTCGAGCAGCCGTTGAAATACTACAAATGGAACGTCGATGGCCTGCTGAGCGTGCTTGAGGCGTGCGCTCACGCGGGCGTGCAGCGATTCGTGTTCAGTTCCAGTTGCTCCACCTACGGTCAGCCTCCCGCGGACATGATCCCCATCCCCGAGGGTTGCCCGCAGTCGCCCCTCTCCCCCTACGGGCGCACCAAGCTCCACGGCGAACACATCATCCAGGACTTCGCGGAGTCCTGCCGCACCGCCGGCAAGCCCTTCGGCTATGTGCTGCTGCGATATTTCAATGTCGCCGGCAGCGACCGAACCGGTCTGATCGGCGAGGACCACACGCCCGAGACGCATCTGGTGCCGGTGGTGCTGCAGGTGGCGCAGAGCAAGCGCCCGCACGTTGCGATCTTCGGCACCGACTACCCCACCCCCGACGGCACCTGCATCCGCGACTATGTCCACGTCGAAGACCTCATCGATGCGCACGTGCAGGCGATGAGCCGCCTCAAACCCGGCAGCGGCGGCGCGTACAACGTCGGCATCGGGCGGGGGTACTCCGTCCGCGAGATCATCAAGGCCGCCCGGCGCGTCACCGGACACGCCATCCCCGTGGTCGAGTCCCCCCGTCGCCCGGGCGACCCGCCCGCGGCATACGCCGACCCGACGAAGATCCGTCGCGAACTCGGCTGGGAGGCGAAAGTCACCGACCTGGCGGCAATCATTGATTCTGCGTGGCAATGGATGAGCAAGCACCCCCACGGATACGGCTCATGAATCGATTCAACGCAAACGGCGCACGCCTGCTGGCCCTGGGACTTCTCGTGGGGCCGCTGGCCTGCGTTCAGCCGCTTGCCGCGCAGACCACACAGGAGGCTGATGCCGCAGTCCAGCCCGCCTCCTCAGACCCCCGCATTTTCGATGGTTTTCCCAAGGTTCCCACCGACCTCCCGTACCTCCCGTTCGACAACGCCTGGCCCGCTCGATTTGGCCGCGAGGGGCAAGCCGTTCAGGGTGTCATCGCCGAAATCCCCGTGTCGCCCACCATGCCCAGCGGCTTTCGTACCGCGGGCAACATCCTGGTGATGGGCCGCAGCGCTGACGAGATGGCCCTCGTCGGGGACGCCACGCCGCCGGCAGACACCGACTTCCGCTTTGAAGGCTTCGGCGCGCACCTCTACCGCTTCTCCAAGCCCGAAAAGGGCGGCCTGTTCTCCCGCGTCCAGCGCAACGACGCGGTGATGATGCTCAAGTTCACCTCCGGGCGCGCGGTGACTGACGAGCTGGGCAAGCACATCGACATCGAACGCACCTGGTTCGCCGTGTACGAGCCGACGCCGCAGGCCGACGCCCCCACACTCCGCGGCACAGCCCTCGTCTCGCCCGGCCTTATGGGCACCCCCATCGGCGCCCTCAACGAACTGACCACGACATTGCGCAACGATGGCTGGCTTGTCGTCCGCATGCTGGCCCAGCCATCGCGCTTCACCGAGCAGGTCACCTTCAACCTTGATGCCGAGAAAGACGCCGCTGCACAAGCGGAGCAACTGGTCAAAGTCATGGCCGACCGCACCGCCGAGTGCGCTTACGCCACGCAGGCCGCGATGGCCTACGTCGAGGGCAAGCGGCCTCACCTCACATCGCTGCCGCGCATCGCGGTGGGCTTCAGCGGCGGGGCCATGACGCTGCCCACCATCGTCGCCCGCGACCCGGGCCGCTACGCCGCGGCAGTCCTCGTCGGCGGCGGCGCTGATTTCTGGCTCATGAATCAGCGCAGCAACTACCGCAACCTCATTGATGCCGTGCACGAGAACTGGACGAGCGGCAAGCCCAGCGACGAATCGCTGGCCGCGCTCGACCTTGCCTACCTGCGTCAAAGCCCGCTCGACTCTTACCACACCGCCGCGGTGCTCAAGAGCACCCCCGTCCTCATGATCCAGGGCACCGCCGACCTCGCGGTCCCATCGCCACTGGGTGATGTTCTCTGGGAGCGTCTTGGTCGGCCGGAGCGGTGGCTGAACGAAGGCGCGGGGCATGAGCAGCTCTTTATGCAGCTCGCACATGACTATTTTCCCCGCATGATGGACTGGCTCCGAACGGCTGTTCCCGCGCCCCAGACCACGCACGACCCCGTCAAAGCCCCGTAGAATTCACATGCTCGTTGCTGTCAGCCCCTATCACCTGACCACCCGCGAAGCGCCTGCCATGGCGGCGCTGCTGCTGGCCGAGCGCGTCCTCACGCTCCTGCCCACGCCCTCGGGCTCAGAGACGGCCCGCAGCGCCCACGCCGCGGCCGGTCGCATCCCCTCGTACCTCGCCTTTATGAACACCTGGACATGGACGGTGCCGCTGTGGAAGGCGGGTGTCATCCTCTCTGAGCTTGACGGTCACTCTCCGGTCGCAGAGATGCAGGCCGTCTCCACCCAGGTAGAGCACGATGAGCACCTCGCGCCCCTGCGCCGCTTCATGCACGCCGAACTTTACGAGGACGAGCGCGCGTACCTCTCGGCAGTCGCCGCCGACTTGCTCAAGGGTGGCCCTGATCCGGGCATCAACGTGCCGGTTGCAGCGGCAATCGATCGTTTCGCAACGCGCCATCGTGCCATCGTCGCCCGCCCCCAGCCCTCATCGGTCGTGCAGCAGACCGAGGCGCGCATGGGTGAGCGGTTGGCGGCGATCGCGCTCCCGGTGCTCATACAGGCCGATGCGGATCGCATCCTGCACGCCCGCGAGGTGCTTGCCGATGTGCTCCAGCCCTTGTGGGCGGGGTTTGAAGCCCTCGCAGACTCCGACGGCGCCGAAACTGATGCCTTGGAATCCGCTGCCGCCGCGTACGGCATCGCCTTCCAGAACCGCCACGACGACATCGTCGATGACGCCGCCGCGGATGAGGTGCGCCTGGTCGAGGGCGCGGTCACCATCAGCGCCCTGCGCCTGCCGACCAATGCCGTGCTCCGCTCCAGCGTTGCCGCGGTTGAGCACCTCAGCCGCGCTCCCGCGTCGATCCCGGCCATCGAGGGCACGCTCCCGGCGCTGCGAGATCCCCTCGCGGGCCGCTCGTTCCTGTCCCTGCTCATCAAGCCGTTGGGCGCGCGGCCCGCGCCGCGGCGGTAACGGGTCGGTACCACTTCGATCACGAGGGCCGACCCATGTCAAACCGACTCGCCAACGAGACCAGCCCCTACCTCCTCCAGCACGCGCACAACCCAGTGGACTGGTGGCCCTGGTGCGATGAGGCCTTCATCGAGGCCCGCCGCCGCAACGTGCCGGTCTTCCTCTCGATCGGCTACTCCACCTGCTATTGGTGCCATGTGATGGAGCGTGAGAGCTTTGAGGACCATGCTACCGCAGAGGTGCTCAACGCCCGCTTCGTCGCCATCAAGGTAGACCGTGAAGAACGGCCAGATGTTGATGAGGTCTACATGGCCGCCACGGTCATCATGACCGGCCACGGCGGCTGGCCCATGAGCGTCTTCATCGAGCCCCAGTCCCGCCGCCCCTTCTGGTGCGGCACCTATTTTCCTAAAGAGCCCCGCTCCGGCATGCCCACCCTTACGCAGGTGCTGGTTTCCATCGCCGATGCGTACGCCAATCAGGGCGGCGCGGTGGAGCAGCAGGCGACAGAGCTCGCCGCCGCCGTCAGCGAGCAGGTGCGCGCAAACGATGTGCCCGCCCCCCTCAGCCGCCAGCAGCCCGCCGATGCCGCGGCTTCGCTCCTGCGCATCTTTGATCGCGTCAACGGCGGGTTCGGCTCCGCGCCCAAGTTTCCGCAGCCGGTGTTCCTCGAGTTCCTGCTTGACGCCCGCGCCGTCGCCGGCGACGACAGCACCGCCGACGCCATCGATCTCGCCGTCCGCCGCACGCTCGACAAAATGGCCTGCGGCGGCATGCGCGATCAGGCCGGTGGCGGCTTCCACCGCTACAGCGTCGATGCGATCTGGCTTGTGCCCCACTTTGAGAAAATGCTCTACGACAACGCGCAGCTCGCGGCGGTCTACGCCCGCGCGGCCCGGCGCGATGGCGACGCCTTTTTCGAGCATGTCGTGCGCAGCACACTCGGCTATGTCTCGCGCGAGATGACCAGCCCCGAGGGTGGGTTTTACTCCGCGCAAGATGCCGAGGTCGATGGGCGTGAGGGCCTGAACTATCTGTGGACGCCTGAAGAGGTGCGCAGCACGGTTGGTGCCGATGATGCAGACCTGGCACTCTCCATTTATGGCCTTGATAAGGGCCCCAACTTTCAGGATCCGCACCACCGCGCCCAGCCGCCGCTCAACGTGCTGCGCCTCGATGACCGGCCCGACCGCCTTGCACCCCGACTCAACACATCCCCGCAAGCGCTCGCCGACCGCCTCGCCGCGATCAACGCCGCGCTCTACACCGCCCGTCAGGCACGCAAGCAGCCGCGCCTTGATGACAAGGTCATCACCGCGTGGAACGGCCTCATGATCGCCGCCTTCGCCGATGCCGCCCGCGAGCTCGAAGACCCATCGCTCCTCGCGCCCGCCCGCCGCGCTGCGGAGTTCCTTCTCACCACACTCATCAGTTCGCGCGGCGGCGGCGAACGCCAACTCCTCCGCACCTGGCGCGCCGGACAGGCCGCGGGACGGGCTCCTACCCCCGCCTTCCTGGAAGACCACGCCTTCCTCATCAAGGGCCTGCTTGCCCTGGCCCGCGCTTCCAATGGCGTGGAGCGCGGCAAACACCTCGCTCAGGCGCGCGACATCCTCACGCTGGCGCAGTCCGCCTTCTACGACGACCACACCGGCGCGTGGCACGACATGCGGGCCCCGCAGGATGGTGCCAACGAACTCTTCGTCCGCACCCGCACCACCCACGACGGCGCGATCCCCTGTGGCGTCTCAGTCATGCTGCACAACCTGCTCGACCTTGCCGAACTCATCGGCGAACCAGCCTTCGTTGAGCAAGCCACGCTGTCCTTCACGGCCATCAGCGGCGCAATCGCCGAGAACCCGGTCGGTGCGATCAACTCCACACGCGCCCTGCTCCGCCTGCTCGTGGCCGATCCCGCGGCAGCCGCCGCCATGTCCGCGTTCCCCGCCCCAGAGCCGCGCGAAACCCCCGCCCCGCACGGCCCCGCTTCGTCGCAGGCCATGGAGGTGTACGCCTCCACCGAGCGAATCAGCATCCGCGAAGGTGAACCCGCGCAACTCACACTGTTTGTCAAGATCGCAGACGGCTACCACGTACCCGCGGCAGTCCCCGGTGTCCCAGGGCTCCTTCCCCTGCGCATCGCCATCATCAACGGCACCGGCGTTGCCGCCTACGCCGACTACCCCCCGGGTGAGCCCTACGCCGATGGCCTTCTCGCATACACGGGCAGCTTCGAACTCACGATCGCGCTGGAACGCCAGGGACCATGGAGCGGGCAGCCGCTCCTGAGCCTGCGTTACCAGGCGTGTACCGACACCGAGTGCCTCAAGCCCGCGACGCTGGAACTTGATATCGCAATTGATCGAGCCTGACTCTGGGTGGCCCGCCGCTCCGCGGCGGTTCTGAGCATCATCGCCGGAAGTCAGCAGCCGCACTTGTCACGCATCGCCATCCACAAGTCAGTTCTCAGTCTCAAAGCCCCAAGACCCCGCCGCGGAGCGGCGGGCCACCCAGCATCACCACACCTCATACCGCGTCAGGTGCGCTGCAATCTGCGCCGCTGTGTCACCCGTGTGATCGATGACCTCGCCGTGCCAGCCGCACGTGCGCGCCGCGGCAATATTGTCCGGTAGATCGTCAAAGAACAGGATGTCCGTGCCGCTGAACCCCGTCTCCCGTTCAAAGGCGCGGAAGATCTCCAACGCAGGCTTGGCAAAGCCGAGCAAGTGGCTGGCGTACCGGTGTTTCAACAGCCCGGCGGTGGGGAAGTCACTGTGACGCTTCCAGTGGCACGCGTTCGTGTTCGAGAGCATCCCCGTCTCAACCGACGCAATGCCCGCCAGCCGACGGATCACCGCATCGACGCCGGGGTACTCCTCCGTCAGCCACGCATCATGGATGCGACGGACTTCCGCCGCGGTGTACAGCCCACCCGTTGCCGCGGCAAGCGCGGGATAAAACTCGTCCGAGGAAATCTGCCCCGCCTGGAAGCGCTGGTTTAACTGCCGGCGCTGCATGATCAGTTCGGTCGCCTCATGCCCAGGGCGCGACTCGATGCCGGCGCTGGCGCACGCATCCGCCCAGCAGCGGTGATGCTTCAGGATCACCCCGCCCCAGTCAAAGACCACGCAACGGATCGGCTTCCAGCCCACGCTTCCAGCCTAGCAGCCAATCGCCCCGCATTCCGGCCAAAAAATAAAAACGGCCCCGCATGGGGCCGTCATCACGATCAATCTTCAACGCGTTCAGGCGCTCTTGATCTGCACGAAGGGGCTGACAACCGCGAGGTCGCCAACCAGATCGTGCGAGAAGGGCATCGTCCACGTCTCGCCCTGGGCCACGCGCACAATCTTTGCGGAGGGCTCGCGGCTGACCCAGTCACGGTTACCGCGGTTGTACACGATCATGCGCTGGCGCCGCATCCGCTGAGCCCGGCGAAGGGACTTCTTCGTCGCGGGGTCCTTGCGCATCAGCCGGGCGATCGTGTCCGCCTGGTCATCGGTCTGAGGCTTCTTGGTGACGGTGCAGGTCAGGTCCTGACCCGGCTTGAACTTGGATGTATCGAACGCTGCCATGACCGCCTCCAAGAAGATGAACCCTCGCCGGGGTGCTCCCGGCAGGGCGGGAAGTGTAGGCGGGAAGCCCCCAAGGTCCAGAACTTTGCCCGCGCAAGGCGTTTGCCGGCATCGGTCAACCTAGACTTGTGGCCCATGACCACTCCCGATCCCGCCGCCCAGCCAGTGTTTGACGCCTCCGCAACGCACATGGAGCACCCCCGCCTCCGCCCCGTCCGCGGCTTCCATGCCAAGGCTGGAGAGCAGGATGCGCTCGGCCTCGCCGATGCTCGTCAGGTGTCTGACCGGGTGGTCTTCACCACCCCGGCGGCTCAGCTGATCCTCCCCCTCATGGACGGCAAGAAGTCCGTAGATGAGATCGTCCAGCAGGTTGGCCGCGGCCTGACCCGCAAGGACCTTGAGTCCCTTGTAGCCCAGCTCGATCAGGCCGGCCTGCTCTTCGGCCCCACGTTCGAGGGAATGCTCGCCAAGATGCGCAAGGATTTCGACAGCAACCCGGTGCTGCCGCCCGCCTCAACGGCGGCGCTGGCGGATGCACTGGTGGATGCTGCCGTCCAGCAGTCGGGCGGCACGCCACCCACCGATGAGGAGCGTCCCGCGCTCGCCGCCCAGAAACTCAAGGAAGCGCTCGATCAGTGGATTGCCGCGGCACTGAAGGACGTGCCCAACCCCAGCCTGGATGTGCTCCCCGCCGGCGTGATCGCCCCGCACATCGACTACCCCCGCGGCTGGCTCAACTACGCAAGCGTGTGGGGCCGCATGCGCGTGGCCGACCGGCCCGCCCGCGTCGTGATCATGGGCACCAACCACTTCGGCGAGGGCACCGGCGTCACCGGCTGCGACAAGGGCTATGAGTCGCCGCTGGGCACCTGCGAGGTCGATGGCGAACTGATCGCCGCCCTCAAGAAGCACTTGGGCGCTGCCGACGCCGAGAAGCTCTTCGCCAACCGCTTTGACCACGAGCGCGAGCACTCCATCGAACTGCAGATCCCCTGGATCCAGCACTGCCTGGGTGCAGGCGACGATGGCAAGCTGTGCAAAGTGTTCGGGGTGCTGATCCACGACCCCACCGTGAACAACGGCGAGTCCTACGACGGCAAGGGCCTCGCGATCGACCCGTTCATCACCGCGATGAAGGCGGCGCTGGCCGAGCTTCCCGGCAAGACGCTCGTCGTTTCCTCCGCCGACCTCAGCCATGTGGGCCCCGCCTTCGGCGACCAGGCCTCGCTCGCCGGTGATTCACAGGAAGCGCAGGACTCGCGCAACAAGGTGTTCGCGCACGATCGCGACATGCTTCAGTTGATCGCCGACCGCAAGCCCGATGAGCTGATCGCCGCCATGTCGTGGCAGCAGAATCCCACCCGCTGGTGCTCGATCGGAAACATCGTGGCCGCGCTCAAGGTTGTCGAGCCCACGAGCGTGGATGTCTACAACTTTGCCGCATCGATGGATGAGCAGGGCACCACGCTGGTCAGCAACGTGGGCCTGGCGCTGATCAAATGAGCGTCGCGGTGCGCCTTGTGGGCAGCGGCGCGGGCGCGCTCCTGCTCGCCCTGGGCTTGTGGCTTCTGTGGTCGGGCCGGCGTCCACGCTTCGTCCCGCTTGACGACCAGCCCCTGCCGCCGACATCGCCCTCGCCCCTCGTGCGCCTGCGCGACCGCTTCACGCTCCCCACGCGCATGGCTCTGGGCCTTTCCATCGCGCTCGTCGGCTACCACACCATCGTGTACGTCAATCCTCGCGCGCGGGTGCTGCACGTCCCGCTCGAGCACGCGTGGATCCTCGCCGTCGGCATCGTGATCACCGTGCTCGCCTCGCTGGGTGCGGACCGCCTCGCCGATCGTTGATGCCGACGTTCACGCGCGAGCGCGCTGCCCGACTTTGGGCTCCGTGCCCGCCCGCAGCCGCCGCATGTTGCCGCGGTGCGTCCAGATCACCAGTAGGCTCACAAGCCCCGCCACAAGGATGAACGGCAGGCCGTCCATCAGGCGGACGATCGGCTCACCGGCTTGGCCCGCAGCTACCGCCCCCCGCGGCATGACGCCGATCGCCGCCCACCCCGCCACAAAGATCGGCAGCACCACCGCCGCCAGGATGGACGAAACGCTGATGTAGCGCCACGTTGCCAGCGAGCCGAGCCACACCAGGAACGCCGCCAGCGCTGGCACCGTGAGCGGCGGGAACACCGCCAGCATCGCTCCCAACGCCGTCGCCACGCCCTTGCCGCCCTTGAACTTCAGCCACGGCGAGAACACGTGCCCCAGCACGCTTGTGAGCATCACCGCCAGCCACCACCACGCTTCGCGCTGTGTACCCCCCAGCACAAGCCCTGCCGCGAGCGTCGGCACAAACCCCTTGAGAAAATCCAGCCCGAAGCACACGAAGAAGTATTTTTTCCCCAGCACGCGGCCCACGTTGCTGGCGCCGATGTTCCCCGAGCCGTGCTTGCGCACGTCAATGCCCTTGGCCCGCCCGATCAGCAGCCCAAAGGGGATGGACCCGCACAGGAACGCAAACCCCATCATGAAGCCAGGGTGTATGAAGGGCATACCGCTCATGCGCCCCGCGCCTCGACGCCGCGGCGCGTGCCAACGCCCGCCTTCGCCACCAGGCGTGGGGGGAGCGCCTCCAGCAGCGCGGTCCACACGTCCTCGGGCCCCTTGCTCGCGTCGATCACCAGATGGTGCGCCGGGTCCCGCTTTGCCAGGTCCAGGTACCCCTCACGCACCTTGCGGTGAAACTCGCTCCCCCGCGCCTCGATGCGGTCGGGCCCCTTGGGGTCGCGGCCGGGCGCGGCCCCCAGCAACGGGTTGATACGCTGCGCAGCCGTCACCTCATCCACATCAAAGATCACCACGACATCGGGCACCGTCCCCTGCAGGGCGATATCCGCCGCCGCGGCAATCTCCGACAGCGGCAGCCCGCCCGCCGCGCCTTGGTACGCGAACGTCGATGACACAAAACGGTCCGCCAGCACCAGCTCACCCCGGCGCAGCGCGGGCTTGATGCGCTGCTCCAGCAGCTGGCTGCGGCTGGCCATGTACAGCAGCATCTCGCACCGCAGCGTCATGTCGTGGTGAGCATGATCCAGCAGAATCTCCCGCACACGCTCGCCGATCCCCGTGCCGCCGGGCTCGCGCACCTCGCAGCAGGTCACGTCGTGGTCCTTGCACAGCGCCAGCAGCCGCCGGTACTGCGTGCTCTTGCCGGAGCCATCAGGGCCTTCGAAGGCGATGAATCGGCCCTTGAGCGATGGGACCCAGGAGTTATCGTTGGCGGCAGTCACGAGGGCAGTGTACCGGGGCGGCGCGCGGTCCGAAGTATGCACTCCGAAGGAGTTGCATGAAGCGATCCAACCCCCCTCAAAATGTACAAGTTTCAATCCGCCAACGAATCGCCACATTCCGGGCACTTCGTCCCCTTCAGGCCTTCGTTGCTATACCCGCACCGCGCACATCCGGGCGTCATCCGATGCCCCCACGTTTGGATCAGTAGCACGCCATTCAGCACGACCCACAGTTTCATTGCCTGCAAGACGACAGCACCATCCTGGTAGCTCTCTCCGTCAGTGCCGATAAAGAGGTAACCCAGGGGTGACGGATCAAGAATGTCCCAAGCCCGAAGGGGATGTGCGATAATGGCGACAAACAGCAGGCTGCACGAACCCAAAACGGATGCGATCACCACCGCCAACCGTGTTCTCCGCAACTTCCAGTTTGCAAGGCATAGCACCCACCCGATCAATGCAAACAAAGGCGAAAACTGCACCCAAACGCCCACCACGCGGGGGTTGATGCGGCCAAACTCCCCTGGCCACGCACATTCGGGCCACGTTTGCCTGATCGCCAGCAGCGTTTCCAGCGTCGAATACTGCGTGGGAAACGACGTTGCCCCCGCGGCAAGCACACCATACACCCAGATCGCCACAATCACCGCCGCGGGCGCTGACCACCACAACCGGCCGCGCTTCGAATCAAAGGGTCGGAGCATTTTCCCCTTTCGCCACCTACTTCAACTCTTCCACCTTCAGCACCCGGTACGACCCCGGCCCATCGCCGTGGACGCGGCCGATAGCTTCGAGCAGGCCCGTGGGGTCATCATCCACAAACTGGATCGCCTTGATCACCGCGGGCCGCTGGCCCGTGCGGGGGTTGGGCGCGTTGAGCTCCTCCAGCGCATCCAGGGTCGCCCGCACGCCCTGACCCCACTCCGCGTTGGTGCCAGACCGCTTGATGCTGCGCGTCAGCAGGAACACCAGCTCGGGGTCCTGGTGCAGCGCCGCCGTCAGCCCCGCCAGCGGGTCAGAGCGGCCTGCGGGCTGCACGCCCTCCAGCCATGCCGCGGCACGCAACCGCGCATCGCCGCCGGCTTCCACAAGGTCGCCCGAGGGGAACGCGGCGACCTCCGCCTGCGACTCATCATCCACCGCGCCGTGTACCACGACGATCTGGAACGACTGGCTGGGGCCCAGCCGCGCGATCGACCGTGCCAGTTCCTCTTTCACAAACTTCAGCGTGCTCGTCATCGCGCCCGACGCGTCGACGACATACACCACCCGCTCGGCCCGCGATCCTTCCACCCCCGCGAACGAGACCGGCAGCGGCCCGGCGTCGAGCATCGCGGGGCTGGGCGGAGTTGAAGGCATGACAGGCATGACAGGCCCAATCGCAGGTGTCGGCGCGGCGGCGGGGGCCGCCGGCTCAGCCGTGGGCCGCAGCGTCGGCACCACCTCGATCGTCACCGGCGTGGGCACGACGACCACGGTGGGCGGCTCGGGTTCGGGTTGCGGCTCGGGGGTCGTTGCCGGTGCGGACGGCGCGGGGGTGGCAGGTGTGGGGGGTGTAGCAGGAGCGGGCGCGGGCGGCAGCACCAAGGCGGTCTCGGCGGTTGAGTCCGTCAGGCGCGCGGGCCGCTCGCGCAGCCCCAGCCGGAAGACCACCACGGCCACCACCACACCCGCGTGCAGCAGCAGCGACACCGTCAGCGGCAGCACCAGCGCCGAGCGCGGCAGGCTGCGGATCGGCGCTTTGCAGAACTGTTGCCACGTCAACGCCATCGCTCAATCGTATGGAACGCCTGGGCCGCCAGAAAGCCTTGTCAGGCCGCGGGCTCGGCTTTGGGGCGCGTGGGTCCGCCGCCCCGGGGGAAGAGGCTCGTGTCCAGGCCCAGCCTGCCGCAGCCCAGCATCAGCAGGGCCACCGCCGAACAGAACAGCGCGAACTGGAGCATCAGCGGCTGCCACGCGGCAGTATCGAACGCCGGGTGCGCTGGCAGGAAGCCCAGCGTCGTTGCGCCGCTCCGCACCGCGGGGCCGATCTGCGTCAGCCACATCGCCGTTGCCATTACGCACGCGAGCCCCGCCGCGCTCACGCGTGTCAGCGCGCCCACCAGCACCAGGGCCCCGCCGATCAGTTCCGTCAGCACGCACGCGAACGCCGCGTACACCGGGTAGCGGCCCTGCCCCAGAAACTCCGGCCACAGGCGTGCCGTCGGCTTGCCATCCACCGCGCCGGGCATCGTGTTCTTCTTGATCGACAGCGCCAGCACATACGCGCGGGATACTTCCAACTGGCCCGTTCCCGCGGCTAGCCCGACAGGCCGCACCGCCGCAGCACCGCCCGATGGCTTCGCGCCGGCGGTGCCGGACTTCGCGGCAGGCGTGGGGGCAGAAGTGGGGGTGGTGGGGCTCGTGGGGGTGGGGGTTGCAGCCTTAGGCGCGACGCCCATCTCGGCGAGCAGCGCCACATCGTCCCCGCTGACCACAGAAGTGGACAGCACCTTGCCAAGCCCCGCCCAGATGAACACAACCCCCAGGCACAGGCGCAGGAAGAGGGGGCCGAAGGAGGCTCCCGATGCGGATTTGCTGGCCATAGGGGTAACGCCGGGCGGCACGGCGTCCGCGCGGACGCACCATGTGCCACCCCTGTTTCGGCCCACCGCCCCCCCGGTTGTGATATTTCCGACCCGCCGCCCGCCGCGGGGCGGTAAAGTTCCACTGCCGCGGGCGTGGCGGAACTGGCAGACGCGCGGGACTTAGGATCCCGTGGCCGCAAGGCTGTGCAGGTTCGATTCCTGTCGCCCGCATTGGTGGGAGCATGGCCGCAAAAGGACGTGTCAGGACCGGGCATTTTTTGCCTGTTTCGTGATTGCCGTTGGCTAAAGCCTTTCAACATCGGTGGTTGTGGCTACCGGCGGCGGGGTTTCCACCGGCCCGGGAGGCCCTTTCCTTCGCTGGGACGGAGTTTTCCATCGCGCGGATGGAGTTTTCCATCGCTGGAATGGAATGTTCCATCGCTGGAATGGAGTTTTCCGTCGCTGGTATGGAACATTTCGTCGCGCGGATGGAGTTTTCCGTCGCTGGAATGGAATGTTCCATCGCGCGGATGGAGCATTCTGTCGCGCGAACAGAGCATCCTTTCGAACCTCGCGCCCTCTCCCGAGGCCCCCTCCCCGCGCAAAAACCGCCGGTTGAGGGCCGGGCCCGGCGATGGAACTTCACGGTCCCCCCAGCGTCTGAATAATGCACCGGGCACTCGGGAAGGGCAGCCAAGAAGGGCAGCCGATGGGTTCCCTGCCCTCCCTCATGCCTCCTTCCCTCCTCCCCGCTATTCTGCCCCCGGCCCCCTTTCCCGGGCCCCGACCAGACCCCCTCGACCAGACCCCCCAACGGAGATCCTGATGATGAACCGTCGATCCGCCATCGTCCGCAGCCTCGCCGGCGCGGTGACCCTTCTGGCCCTGTCGGGCATCGCCTCGGCCCGCGCCGGGCTGCCGGGCGCTGAGCCCATCAAGGTCGGCCACTTCGCCTCCATGACCGGCAAGGAAGCAACCTTCGGCCAGTCCACCGACAATGGCATCAAGCTGGCGATCGAGGAGTTCAACGCCGCGGGCGGCCTCAACGGGCGGCCCATCGAGATCATCACCTACGACACCAAGAGCGAGGAGAAGGAGGCGTCCATCGCCGTCACCCGCTTGGTGCAGCAGGACCAGGTCACGGCGGTGCTCGGCGAGGTCGCCTCGGGCCTGTCGATGGCCGGGGCGCCCATCTGCCAGAAGGCGGGCGTGCCCATGATCAGCCCCTCGTCCACCAACCCGCGCGTGACCAAGATCGGCGACATGATCTTCCGCGTCTGCTTTATTGATCCCTTCCAGGGCTACGTGTGCGCCAAGTTCGCCACCGAGAACCTGCACGCCAAGAAGGCGGCGATGCTCTACGACCAGAAGGCCCCGTACTCGGTGGGCCTGGCCGAGGAGTTCAAGAAGCACTTCGAGAAGATGGGCGGCACCATCGTCAGCGAGCAGGAGTACACCGGCGGCGCGCAGGACTTTGCCGCGCAGCTGACCAAGATCCGCGGCAGCCGCCCCGACGTCGTCTTCATCCCCGGCTACTACACCGACGTCGGCAACATCGCCATCCAGGCCCGCAAGCTGGGCGTGGTCATGCCGCTCCTGGGCGGCGACGGCTGGGACAGCGAGCAGCTGGGCAAGATCGCTGGCAAGTCGATCGAGAACTGCTACTACTCAAACCACTACGCCCCCGACCAGCCCGAGGCCAAGGTGCAGGACTTCATCAAGAAGTACCAGTCCCGCCACGAAGGCCAGACGCCCGACGGCCTCGCGGCCCTGGGCTATGACGCGGCCAACCTGCTCATCGACGCGATGAAGCGGGCCAAGAGCCTTGATGGTCAGGACCTTCGCGCCGCGATTGCCGAGACCAAGGGGTTCGAGGGCGTGACGGGCGTCATCAACATGGACAAGAACCGCGACGCCGAGAAGGCCGCCGTGGTAGTGAAGATGTCCGGCAACCCCCTGGGGCCCAAGTTCCAGGCGACGATCCGGCCGGAGTAAGCCCGGGCAAAGAAAAGTATGTTCAGGGGCCCGTGCGGTGCGCGGGCCCTTTTTCATTGGGGGAAAGAAGCAGCGCGTTGGAGCGGGCTGAAAGCCCGCTCCCCCTTTGGGGATGTGGTTGGTACACTTCGCCCCTTCCAGACTTCTCCTGATGGCCGACTTCCTGCAAATCCTGCTCACCGCCGTCACCCTGGGCAGCCTCTACGCGCTGATCTCCCTGGGGTACACGATGGTGTACGGCATCCTGAAGTTCATCAACTTCGCCCACAGCGACGTCTTCGTGCTGGGGGCGTGGGTGAGCTTCACGGTGGCGACGTGGCTGGTGGCCGCCATCAACATCGAGCCGGGCAAGGCCCCCTGGTGGCTGGGCGTGCTGGTGCTCATCGCGGCCATGTCCACCTGCGGCATCATCGGGTTCCTCATCGAGCGACTGGCGTACAAGCCCCTGCGCAAGGCCCCCCGCCTCAATGTGCTCATCACCGCCATCGGCGTATCGCTGCTGCTGCAGAACTTCGGGCAGCTCCAGTTTGGCGACTTGGGCGGCAAGACCTCCCCGGTCGCCACCGGCCCCATCGAGCCCGCCCCCCGCGTCGGCCAGATCACCCTCGCCCAGCCCCTTCGACTGGTGGATCAGCAGTCCTATGTGGCCGTCGCCCGTCGCCCCGACGGCAGCGTCCACACATTCAAATCTCCCGATGGCGAGGAGCGCCGCGAGGTCCGCATCGTCGCGCCCTCGGGCCCTTACAAGGCCGGCGAGACGCTGGGCCTGGGTGACCCGTTCATCGATGTGGCGGGCGGCGAAACCTTTGAGGTGAGCCGTGTGCTGCCCCTGCGCCTGCCCTTCGGCTCGCGCCCCCAGCGCATGCCCTCGGTGCTGCCCGACCGCGCCATCAACGAATCAACCCTCGCCCGCGGCACGCCCGCCGTCAGCGAGTTGCCCGGCAACATCGTGCTCAACACCCCCGTCACCATCGAGCCCAACCGCCAGTACCGCGTGGACCTCATCAAGGCCAACGGCGAGCGCGAGCCCCTGACGGTCATCGACGAGCCCGGCGATTTTCCCACCGGCGACCTCATGGTCGTGCCGCTAGTGGAGCCCGAGATGCTCGCCGGGGCGACGTACAAGCTCATCCGCAGCCCGCAGGTGCGCATCCAGTTGGTGGATGTCGCCATCGTTGCCTCTGCCGTGCTGCTGCTGATCGCGCTGGACATCCTCGTCTTCCGCTCCAAGCTCGGCACGGCTATGCGGGCCGTGTCCTTCAACTTCGAAACCGCCTCGCTCATGGGCATCCCGGTCGATCGCGTGATCTCCTTCACGTTCGTCACCGGCGCGGTGCTGGCGGGGGGCGCGGGCTTCCTCAACGCGCTCAAATACCCCGGCCTCAACATCCCCGCGCACGAGGGCTGGGTGCTGCTGGGCCTGAAAGCCTTTGTCGCCGCGGTGGTGGGCGGCATCGGCAACCTGCGCGGCGCGGTGCTGGGCGGCTTCCTCATCGCCATGATCGAGGCCTTCGGCTCGTTCTACATCAACCCCGCGCTCGCGGATGTGTACGTCTTCAGCATTCTCATCATCGTGCTGCTGGTGAAGCCCACGGGCCTGCTGGGTTCGCCGGTGCGGGAGAAGGTCTAAGTGGATGCTGCCGCGCCGAGCCTGAGCCCCTCCCGCGCCGCCGGATTTGCCCGCGGCGTGTGGCCGCTACTTGCCGCGGCAGGCTTCGGGCTTGCGATGCAGTTCTGGGTGGGCCCGGCCGCGGGGCCGTTCCCGACCACCGTGATGATGCAGGTGGGCATCGCGATCATCCTCGCCGTGTCCCTGAACATCGTCAACGGCTTCACAGGACAGTTCTCCATCGGCCACGCGGGCTTCATGGCGGTGGGCGGGTATGTTGCCGCGACCTGCACGTTCTACGGCGGCATGATCCAGTGGGAAAGCCCCGGGCGCTATGGCGGCTTCCTGGGGCTGGGCGAGTGGCTGATGGTGGCGGGCTCGCTGCTGGGCGGCGGGTTTGCCGCGGGGCTTGGGTATGTGGTGGGCCTGCCCTCGCTGCGCCTGCGCGGCGATTATCTGGCGATCGTGACACTGGGGTTTGGTGAGATCGTCCGCGTGCTGCTGCAACGCACCGGCAAGCAGCTGTTCGTGAAGGCCGACCTGGGCACCGACGACTTCAAGGTGTGGCCGCCCCCCCTGGGCGGCGCGCAGGGCTTCAAAGAGCTGCCCACGTACACCAACATGTTCTGGGTGTGGCTGTTCGCGGCCATCACCATCTTCGCCGCCTACCGAATCAAGACATCCAGCACCGGGCGCGCCTTCCTCTCCATCCGCGAGGATGAGATCGCGGCAAGGGCCATGGGCATCGACATCGCCAAGTACAAGGTCCGCGCGTTCGTGGTCGCGGCGTTCTTTGCAGGCGTCGCGGGCGGGCTGTACGGCCACTCGGGCGTCAACATGGCCCCCGGCGATGCGGGTTTCCAGCGGTCTTTCGAGTTCGTCATCATGGTGGTGCTGGGGGGCATGGGGTCCATCTCCGGCGTCACCCTTGCGGCCATTGTGCTGGGCGCGCTCCCTGAGCTCCTCCGCAACCCCAACGCGCTGGGCGCGGCGTGGCCCTACGCCCTTGGCGCGGTGGTGCTGGGGTACGCGGCTTCAAAGCTGCTCCGCAAGCGCTGGATGACCACGCTGGGGACCTTCCTGCTGGTGGGCGGCTCGGTCGCGCTGGGTCTGGCGATTTTCGGCAAGATCGGCGTCTGGATGAAGGCGGACCTCTCGCAGTACCGCATGGTGCTGTACTCCCTGCTGCTCATCCTCGTCATGATTTTCCGCCCCAAGGGGCTCTTCGGCGTCCATGAAGTGTGGGATTTCTTCCGCTCGCGCGAGGCGACCCCGCCGCCCAAGCTAGAGGCCGGAGGGATGACGCCATGATCACCCGCAGCCTCCTCGATGCCCGCGGCATCGGTATCTCCTTCGGCGGCCTCAAGGCCGTGCAGGATTTCACCCTGCGCATTCCCGTCGGCGGGCTCTATGGCCTCATCGGCCCCAATGGCGCGGGCAAGACCACCGCGTTCAACCTTCTCACGGGCGTCTACCAGACGCAGACCGGCACGGCCTCGCTCGATGGCCGCCGCATCGACGGCCTCAAGCCCCACGAGATCGCCGAGGCTGGCCTCTCTCGCACCTTCCAGAACATCCGGCTCTTTGGCGAGTTGTCCGTATTGGACAACGTGCTGATCGCCTGCCACGTGCGCGGGCGGCACTCCCTCGTGCAGACGCTGCGGCGGTCCGGGCACCATGTGGCGCAGGAGCGGGCCAGCATCATCAAGGCACGTCACCTGCTGAGCATCTTCGGCCTGAACCGCTACGAACACGAGCAGGCCAAGGCCCTGGCCTACGGCGATCAGCGCCGGCTTGAAATCTGCCGCGCCATGGCCACCGAGCCCAAACTGCTGCTGCTCGATGAGCCCGCCGCGGGCATGAACCCGCAGGAGAAGAAGGACCTCGCGGCAAGCATCCGCTCCATCCGCAACGACTTCGGCCTGACCATCCTGCTCCTTGAGCACGACATGGGGCTGGTGATGGACACCTGCGAGCGCATCACGGTGCTCGACCACGGCGAGACCATCGCTCAAGGCACCCCGCCGGAAGTCCAGTCCAACCCGAAGGTGATCGAGGCGTACCTGGGCGAAGTCGAGGACGAGCCCCCCCAACCCACCCAACCCCCCCCCGGAGCCGCGGCGTGCCCCTCCTGAGCGTTTCCAACCTGGATATCTACTACGGCGCGGTCCACGCCCTCAAGGGCGTGACGTTCCACGTGGAACAGGGGGAGATCGTCACGCTCATCGGGGCGAACGGGGCGGGCAAGTCCACCACGCTGCGGGGTGTCTCGAGCATGGTGCGGCCGCGCGCAGGCGTCATCGAGTTTGACGGCCAGAACATCACTTCCACCCCACCCCACGAGCTTGTCAAGCGGGGTTTGGTACATGTGCCTGAGGGCCGCGGCATCTTCGCCAACCTCACAGTCGAGGAGAACCTGCTGCTGGGGGCCTACACCCGCAAGGACAAAGCGGGAATTGCCAGCGACCGCGAGCGGGCACTGACGCTCTTCCCCCGCGTCCGCGAGCGCCTGAAGCAGGTGGCCGGCACGCTCTCGGGGGGTGAGCAGCAGATGCTCGCCATCGCCCGCGCGCTGCTCGCCCGCCCCCGCCTGCTGCTGCTCGATGAGCCGAGCCTGGGCCTCGCCCCGCAGATCGTGCAGACCATCTTCAAGATCATCCGCGAGATCAACGCCGAGGGCACGACCATCCTCCTCGTCGAGCAGAACGCCCACATGGCCCTGAAGGTCGCCAACCGTGCGTACGTGCTGGAGGTGGGGTGCGTCGCGATGGAAGGGATCGCGTCGGAGCTTGCCGCCAGCGATGAGGTGCGCAAGGCCTACTTAGGGCACGCCTAGGCAGAACAACGCGGGCCATTACGCGGTACACTTGCGGCTCAACCCGACGGAAACCGCACCGTGTCTACGACGACCACGCCGCCATTTGTGTTTGCCCCGCTGCCGTGCCTGCTGCCCAAGGGGTATTCCGCCGCGCCAATCTCCGAGGGCGAGCGCGCGGCCATGGTGCGCGTGTGCGCCGTGCTGCGCAGCGGCGCAGGCCCCGCCCAGTCGCCGCTGGTGCTCCTCCGCGAGACGCTGGATGCCAAGGTCTTCCTGGGCGCGCTGATGGATGCCGCGGGCGTCATCCATGAGTTTCTCGAGTTGTGGGTGCAGGACACGTCCGGGCTTTCCAACGCGCTGCCGGGCTACCGTCAGGCCCTGACGAACACTGTGCTCGACCAGCGTTGGACGATCCGCGCAGAGAGTTTCGCGAAGGGCGGCGCGGCAGGCCTACTGACCACTGGCTGGGAGCAGAAGAACCCGGCACCGACGTTTATCGAGATCAAATCACTGTCCCCGGTGCCTGCACGAGACAAGCGCAACGGCGCTGAATGGGCGTTGTGCCGCGATGAAGGGCTACTGGCGCGCAAGAGCGTCCCTGGCTACGCGACCACCACCTCCCGTCACCTGTTCCAGCCGGAGATGGGCGAAGAGACGCCGCTGCTGCCGCTGGATGTGGTGGGGCTGGACCCCGCGGCCATGGGCGTGGGTGGCGCGGCGGAGATCGCCAACTTCAATGGCGGCGGCGGCATGATGATGGTCCGCCCATACGCCCCGTTGTCGTACGAGCAGTACATCGACGCCATCACAGGTGTCGTTGGAGAGGCGGGCTCGCCCGATGTGCTGCTGGCCTCGATTGCCGCGGCTGCCCGCGGCCAAAGCGGCAAGCGCGGTGGCTGGCTGAACCTCAGTGCCGCGGGCACGCCCGCGCGCCTCATCGAGTCGCTGCACCTCAAACTGATGATTCTCGCCGGCGCGGTGGCGAGCGTTCGCTCCGCCGTCGCCACGACGCAGACGCCGCTTCTCAATGTCACAGCACAGAGCTTCCGGGTGCGGCTGGCCCGTGGGGCGGGCACGCTGCCGCTGTGGTGGACGGCGCAGGCCGAACTCGCCGAGCCGGGCGAGGGCGTGGAACTGCCCATCGAGGGCACCAGCGCACGCTACTACCTCGCTAGCGGCGGCGGCATGTCCATCTACACGCCCGCCGCCATGGGCCGGTCGGCCAGCGGCAAGGGCTGGCTACGTCTGAGGGAAGTCATTGGGGAAGCCGGCGGCACCATCCTTGAGGGCACGCTCTCGACGCAGGACCGTATCACGCCCGGCAGCAACGACCTGCTGTGGCTGCGCACCACTGTCGGGCAGACGCGCGTCGATTTGTACGGCACAATCGACGCCGACGCGGCCATGGCCTCGGGCGAGCTGCGCGTGCGGACTATTCCTCAACGCCTATCCGAAGATGTCACGGCCCGCCTCAAGGCCGCGATGGGGGTGCCCATCCCCGACGTGTCGTTCGAGGTGGTGCCGCTGCTGAGCAGCCCGTGCGATCTCTACGCGCTGGGCGTGCTCGCCGTGCGCACGCTGCTGGTGGGGCCCAAGCGGCCGCTGCCGGTGGCGCTCGACGAGATCCTCAGCCTGGCGGCGCAGGCGGGCAAGGAAGCCGAGGACGGCGCCGACCTCCCCACTCGCCTGATGCAGGTGTTCGAGAGCGACAAAAAGTGGGCGACTGTGCTAGGGCCGCAGAGCCTGCTCGCGGAGGTGACGGAAGCAGATGAGGCGTTCCTGACCATCCCGCCGCGTCTGTGGTTCGCCACGCTGGCGATGGTTGTGCGGATGTTCACGGGCCTGACGCCCGACAGCCGCTGCCGCGACCTGGGCGACGCCCCGGGCGGGGGGATTCACAAGGTCTTTGACGGGGTTTTGGACGACCTGTACGCTCTGCTGACGGCCAGCCGCGGCCTGATCGTGTCGGATCAGGGGCTGAGCGCGGATATCCGGGGTGTCGTGCAGGAGTGTCTGGCGGTGGTTCGCCGCTGATGGCGTGTGCGCGTGGGCGCAGGGGTTCTGGTCGAATTCCACTCACTTTTCTGAGAGGTTGCGATGTTGAATATGAGCATGATGAAACTGGCGGCGGTGGCGCTGATCGGGTTCTTTGGCGTAACGGCCGGGGGCTGCGGCGGTGCGAGCCTGAAGATGGTGGACATCGCGGTGACGCCCGATGCGAGCCTGAAGGACAGCGCCTCGGGACGCCTGCCGCAGGTTGAGGTGGCGCTGGTGGGCGTGAAGGAATCCGACGCGGCGCTGTGGCGCGAGGCGAAGGTTGACAACTTCTTCTCGGGCAACGACGCCATGCGCGCCGACGCCCGTGAGTACACCAAGACTCTGACCTTCAGCAGCGACAACCCCGGCACGCAGGTGCTGAAGGCCAACGACCCCATCTTCAAGGTGTGGAAGGAGCGGGGGGTGACGATGCTCTTCGTGTTCGCCAACTCGCGGAACCTCAAGACCAGCCCCGGCGCGCCCGAGATGCGGCGCAAGGAGCTGCCCCTCACGAGCGACCGCTGGAAGACCGACCGCATCGAAATCTATATCAAGAGCAGCGGCATCGATGTGCCCACGCCGATGGAACGGGCGAAGTAAGTTCGTCCGCAGCGCCGGCGCTCCTGCCGGCAAGGGCCACGCACGATGCCGGTATTCGGGCGATTTGAGACCGTCGAGGAACTGGCCTCCAGCGGCCCGTTTGCGGTGTTCTCTGCGCGCGAGGCGGGCGGGTCCGCCCCGGCGTTTGCCGTCAAGATCTATCGCACGGCCGACATGTTCGCCGACGCCGAAGTGGTCGAGCGCGAGGCCGCGGTTTTTCTGGAGGTTGTGGCACTGCAGAAGGGGCTGCCGGCGGGCCCCGCGGCAGGGGGCGGCGGCCACTGGGCCCCCATCCACGAGTCCGGCCGCACGGCGGAGGCCGTGTACTACGTCACGGACCTGTTCCCCGCCAGTTTGCTCCGCATGGTGGACAGCCGGCGCGAGCTCGACGGGCGCGCGATCGCCCACCTCATCGGTGGCGTGGTCGATGGGCTCGATGAACTGGCCCGGGCCGCCGGGGGGCGCGGGCACGGCGCGCTCCAGCCCAGCAACGTCCTGATCGGGAGCGGCGACGTCGCCTCGGCGCAGGTCTCGCTGACCGACCCCGAATCGGCGCAGCGGCTCGATTCGCACGCCCCCGCGCAGGACCTGCGGGCCGTTGCGGGCCTGCTGTTCCAGCTCATCGTGCATCGCCAGCCCCCCAAAGGCGGCGCGATCACAACATCGCCCGAGTGGCAATCCCGCGGCAGCGGTGGGGAGCTGCTCCGTCAGTTGTGCGAGTCACTGCTGAACCCGCAGGCCGGCACGCCGCTGATGACCTTCGATGAGATCCGCGCGCGGCTCAAGGCGGTGGAAGCGGAGCGAGCGCCCTCAAAGGGCGGCCTGCCTTTGGGCGCCAAGCTCGGCGCGGCAGGGGTGCTCGTGGCGGCCTTGGCGCTGGGAGCGTTCTTCTATCTGCAACAGCCCAAGGGGCCGCCCCCCGACCCCCGGCCCACGGGCTGGATGGTGCAGGAAACATCGCAGATCGAGCAGCGGCTGAAGACGACGACAACGCGGGCGCGGGATAACGCCGACGAAGCGGGTGTTGCCAAGATGGAAAAGTTTGCCGCGGACTATGCGGCATTCATGGAACGGCTGGAAGTGGCCCGGCAGGTCCCCCCGCCGCAGACGCCCGCAGAAGCCAATGCCATTGACAACCGCAAAACCGACACCGAGCGATCGCTGGCCGAGCTGGACAAGCAGTTGTCGCAGATCGACCAATCCATCGAGGTGATCGACCCCGGTACCGACCCGCGCAAGGAAGGCTGGATGGATGCGCAGACGGCCGCGCTGGACACGCTGCTGGGAGCTGTCGTCAGCGTCATGCCGACGGAGGGAGCGGCAAACGCCGACATCGCCGCGCTGCAAGGTGAAGTGCAGCAGTTCAAGGATCGGGTTGCGCAGGTCAAGGCCATGGCGTGGACCAGGCCCGACGCGACTCCGGCGGAACTCCAGGAACACCAGGCCCAGGTCACACGCTCATTCCGCGAGACCAACGCGAGCCTGCCGACGGTCCAGACATCACTGAAGCAGGCGAAGGTGAAGGCCCGGGATCGCCTCAAAGAATACTTTGACGAGCACCGCCGCCCGCAGGACATCACATCGCCCACACTGCTCGAAGCGTTTATTACCGCCGCCCGAACGATCGACCCGGAGCGCGATGAGACGCTCGACTGGGCCGCCGTGAAGGGTCGTTTCGATGCCCTTCGCTCGTGGGTCAGCAGCGCGGACGCGGCCTTCTCCGACACGCTGGAGGTGCAGTTGCCCGCGGGTTCGGATGTCTCGCCCGAGGTTGCCCAGCGGGCCGTTCGCGACCGCCGCGAGCAGTTCCTGCGGGCGGTTGCCGCGCCTGTGATCAAGAGTGGCCAGCTGCCCGCGCCGGGCGGCGATGCGTTCTCGGCCGAGCGCGGCCAGTTCAACGCCTATGTGGCGCAGGTCCGCGGGGTCTTGCAGGATGCGGCAGAGGTTGAGCGGCTGCTGTCGCAGGGGTACGCGTACAGCGAGAACCACGACGGCAAGTCGATCGCATCACTTGAGACGGCCATTACGCAAGCCCCCGCGACAGCCGACATTCAGCCCGCGGTGACGGGCGTGCTCCGCCGCTGCCGCGACCTCGCATCGGTGGCAACCATCACCGAACGCCCTCGCCTTGTGACGCTGGTGGCGGCCGCGCCCGATGCGCCCGGCGCGCTCTCGCCGGCCCGTGCCGCGTGGGAGAAGCTGGAAGCCAGCCAGTACCCCGGCGATGCCGCGGAACTGCGCCAAGCCGGGGAGCTGTACAGCAAGGGCCTCGCCCCTGCGTTTGATGCCATGGCGGATCGCGCCCGGGGCAGCACGCTGAAGGCCGATGCGCAGTCGCGCTTGAAGAAAATGTGGGCCGCGTTCGTCCGGGAGAAGACGGGCGGCGACGCGGCAGCCATCGACGCGGCGTACTCCACCGCGCCCGCGCTGGGCATCACCGCCGCAGAGCTCGGCGCGCTCGATCCGTGGGCGCGTCACAACCTCGAACGATGGAAGTTCCTCAAGACGCTACGGGGCGTGAACGAGACTGACCGCAAAAAGCAGATCGTTGAGCTTCAGCGCCTGGTGCTGGGCTTCAAGCAGGACACCAGCAGCATCGATGTGTCGAGCCGTCCGGATGTGCAGGCACTGTGGAAGCGGCTCAAGACCTTTGAGGATGCGAAGGACCTCAACCTTGCAGAAGAGGGGCCTGGGCGCGCGGGGTGGAAGTTCCGCGCGGGCGATGATGAGGGCGGCGTCGCCTTCTACACGTGGCAGGCGAAGGATGGGACGCCCTACTCGCTGGAGTTCCGCCGCGTCAGCGAGAACCCCGATTTCGCCAGCTATCTCTGCACCACCGAGATGCCCGCGGGCCTGTGCATCGATCTTGTTGATTCCGCGGATGCGTGGACCGTGTTTCGCGGTCAGGTGAACGCCACCACGAACTCATCGTCGGGCTTTGCGATCTTCACGAACCCGAGCAACGACAGCCGCAGCGGGCCGCGGGTAACGGCGTGGACGGCTGCCAACCGCGGGGCCAAGCTCATCATCAGTCCGCCCACGGAGCCGGACAAGACCGGCATGGGCTGGCACCGTGCCCAGCCCACGAATGAGATGGCCACACTGAGGTATTACCCAGAGGGCGGCGAGCCTTCCCGCGGGCCAGCCGCGGACCACCCCATTGAGTATCTTCCGGTGACGGCGTATGTGTTCCTGGCACGGACTTTGGGGTGCCGGCTCCCCACATCGCAGGAGTGGGCTGCGGCCGTCGCGGCATTCCCGGCGACGTCCCCCAACCTGCGGGACACGTCTTATGCGGCGCAGTATGTGCACATTCATGGGATTGAGGCTGCCGCGAACCGCAACGTGGATTACCCGGCCTCGGGCATGTACAGGGGCCCGAATACTGCGAACGTGCCGGGGCCGTCAAACGACCCCGCGACCGCTACGACAGTTGACGACGGCTTTCTGTACTTTGCCGGCGTCGCAGAAGAGCCAGCCGGCGCGCGGGCGGTCTTTCACCACCTCGTGGGCAATGTCTGGGAGTTTGTGTTTGAGGAACCGGCGCCGATGGAGGCGCTACCCCTCTCGCCCACGCTGAAAGACGTCAACAAGCTGCTGGCGCGCGGCGAGCAACTCCGTTTGATCGGTGGCTCGGCCGTGTCTTCACCGCTGCTGGCGATCAACCAGCCGCTGGAAATCCCGATGCTCAAGGCGCGGGAGGGTTGCAGCGATGTAGGGTTCCGACTCGCTTTTTCCACGGGCGGCGGCTCGGGCGGCACGGGCGCGCCGGTGGACCGCCTCGCCAAGATTCTCAGCGAGTCATACCTTGGGCCCACGCCGCGCTAGCGGAACGGACATCAGGCTACTGATCGGCAGGGACCGACGCGGTCTGCATGCTGCGGGCGGACAGGTTGGTGCCCACCGAATCACTTGCGGCAACGTTGCCGCGTTCGTGCTGCGAGAATGTGAAGACGCGGCCTGACTTCTGGAAGAATCCGGAGCACCCGGTCAAGCAAAGTAACGTGGCGGCAGTGAGGGCGGTGGCCAGCAGGCGACGCATGAGGAAGCTCCCGTAAGGGCGCACGGCGGCGCGCCCCTCAGGGCATCGGCGTTGTGGGCACGTGGCTGAGGGCGGTGGGCCAAACGGCGTGCCGGACCGGGCCACGTGGGACGGACACGCGGAGTTTGCGGGCTGTGAGCCTTCGGGCTCTCGTGAGAACCCCTCGTGACGGAGCGGCCACCGCTGTTCGGGAGGTACACGGGCGATGGGTTGCACACAGAAGAGTTGAAGTCTCGTGCTGGTGGGAGGTTGTGCGCTGCGCCACGCCCGATATCATGGGCCGTTGGACGAGTGCCTCTGGCGCGTGTTGGTGACGCGGCGGTTCAGGCACGATTGCAAAGGAGCCAGGGGGCGTGATCGAACCGACCTCGGAACGTGGAAAACGGCTCGCGGCGCTCTCGGCACGCCTCCGCGTGCTGCACAGCGAGCTTGCGGAGCAACCGGCGGACATGCGCAGCGAGCAGCTGCGCGATGAGGTCCAGCGGGCTGTGTCAACCATGCCGCCACATGAGCGAGAGGGCTTTCTTGGCGACCTGATGGAGCAGTTCCCCACTTGGACTGGGGCCACGCAGGCAGCCCCTGTACCCCCTGTTAAGGTGGTTACAACGGCCGCGCCGGAAGTGAAAGACCCGAAGATTCTCGCCGAGCGGTTGATCGAGGCGGGTAAAGCGCTGCCCGAGCATGAGCGTGCGGCCCTGGCCCGCAAGCTCGCGGCAGGCGGGTTCTCTGTTGTGGAAGTGAAGGAGGCGGTGGGGGGGTTGCCCGCCGCGCAGATCGCGGAGTTCAAGAAAACGATTGGGATTCCTGCCGAGCAGGAGGTGAGCGCGGCACGGGTGATCGAGGTGGCGTCGCTGCTGAGCGAGTTCGTGCTGAAACTTGAGCCGTGGGCGTGCAATTACTGGCGCGACCTGGCGCCCGACGCCAAGAACAGCGTGTATCAGGTGCTGGGCAAGGACCTGCCAAAGTTCGCGACGGGTGATGAGGCGACGACAAAGGAAACCATGCAGAAGAGCCTGTACAAGCTCCGCAGCCTGGTTTCGTTGCTGATGAAGGGCGTGATCGACGCCGGCAAGCAGTTTGCACGCGACCACCTCGCGCGGTATTCCGTGGACGCCATCAAGGAAGCCGCGCCGCGCGAGACGTTCAAGAGTGATGAGTACCGCTCGTGGCGGCAGTATGAGCGGCTGATGGAAGGGGTCGATGGCCCGGCGATTGAGAAGCGCCTCAAGCAGGTCATCGCGAAGGATGTAGACACGGGGCTGAGTCAGGTGATCCGGTAAGTGCGCCGCAGGCGCCGTTGGGCTAAGGCGGTTTGGCTCAAGCAGTTCGGCTGATTGGCATGCCGGCAACGCCCGGTGTGAATGGGGGAAGATGCATGTCGCAGATCGGTCAAATCCACTGGCACGAGGGCCTCTTCCTTCAGCCGCACCACCTGCAGACGATGCAGCGCGACTTCGCAGAGGGTGGTGCCCGCGAGCGGCGATTGACGGTTCCGTTCCCGTACGGCGTCATCGACCTGCGCCTCTCTACTGATGCGCTGGAGAACATGCTGGTACGCATCGATCGGCTGCGGGCGATCATGCCTAGCGGCCTGGAGATCGACCTTCCCGGTAACGCCGACATCCCCGCGCTCGACATCAAGCGTGTCTTCCAGGCGGGCAGCGGGGCGTTCACGGTCAGCCTCGCCGTGCCGCTGTGGCAGGCCCAGCGGGCCAACACCGTTGAGCCCGCGGGTGGTGCGGGCGGCGCGGCCCGGCGCGCGGTGGCGGAAGAGGCTCGCATCAAGCGGCTCTATCGCGTTGCAGAGATCACCCGCGCAGATGAGAACTCGGGCGAGAACGCCCAGCCGGTGATCGTGCGGCGCTATAACGCCCGTCTTGTGGTGGAGGGCGATGACACCAGCGATATGGAAGTGCTGCCTCTGCTGCGCATCATGCACACGGCGCAGGAGTCCACCCTGCCCCGCCCGGATGCCGACTTCGTCCCGCCGTGCATGGTCATCGGCGGCTCGCCCGCGCTGCGGAACCTGCTCCGCGACCTCGGCGCGGCCGTCGAGGCTTCACGCAAAGAACTTGTGAACCAGATGACCCGCGGCGGGTTCGTGGTTGAGAACCTTCGGGGGCCGCAGCTGGTTCAGTTGCTGCGCCTCCGCACGCTCAATCGTTTTGCGGCAAGGCTGCCCGTGCTCGTGGCGGGCGGGGTGGCGGGGGCGGGGTCGATGACTCCCTTCCAGGCGTACCTCGAGCTGCGCGAGCTGCAGGGAGAGCTTGCCGCCCTGTCGCCGGATCGCGACCCCTTTGACGCGCCCAAGTATGACCACGACAACCCGGGCGTGGTGTTCCAGGAGCTTGACCGGCGCATCCGCCCGCTGCTGCGCGGCGATATCCAGAAGAAGTTCCTGCAGGTGCCGTTCGTGAAGCAGGACGGCCTGCTCTCCACGGGCCTCAACGATGAGCACCTCACGCAGCCCAATGGGTACTTCATCGGCATCCGCACCAAGATGGACCCGACGTTGCTGGGCAAGCTGGTGGAAGACCAGGACCGCTTCAAGCTGATGCCTAAGAGCATGGCCAAGCTCAACATCTACGGCATCAAGCTGATCGAGGAGCGCCACCCTCCGATGGAGATGCCCAGCGCCAGCGACCTGCACTACTTCCGTGTTGATGTCGGCGAGAGCAAGAAGATGTGGGATCGGATGGCCACCGAGAAGGCCATCAGCGTCCGCTGGCCGGAAAACGAGAACTTTGACTACCAGGATGTCTCGCTCTACATGACTGTTCCCTGAGCCTTGTTGAGGCGACCGAGCCGGAGCCCCCCATGACCCTCGTCGAGATCTGCGAACCCATCTTTCAGAGCATCTGCCGGCTCAACCGCCTTGGCCGCAAGGGCGGCCGCGCCGATTACGGCGTGGTGCGGAGCGAGATTAAGGCCACGTTCACGGAGATGCGGGCCAAGGCCGACGCCACGCCGGGCATGTCGGGTCCGTACACCGAGGTCGAGCTCGTCCTCATCTTCTTCGTCGATTCCATGATCCTCAACAGCAAGCTGGGGCCGGGCTGGAAGCCGCTCTCCAACGAGCGGGGCGAACTGGGCTTTGAGGAAAAGTTCTGGGACATGCTTGAGGATGCGCTGAAGGACCCCAGCGACTCGGCCACGCAGCGCCTCGCGGTGTTTTATGTCTGCATCGGCCTGGGCTTCACGGGGCTGTACACCGGCCAGCCTGAGGTTATTCGCCGCAAGATGCTGGAGATTTCTTCGCGCCTGCGTGGCATGATCGACGCTGACCAGGCCGCCCGCATCTGCGGCGATGCCTATGAGCATGTGGACACCCGCAACCTCACCCAGCCGCCGAACCGGAGCCTCGCGGGCATGGTCATCGCGCTGCTGGCCCTTACGGCGGTGCTGCTGATCGCGTATGTGCAGATGTTCCGCAGCGCTGCGGGCAACCTCGGGGGCTCGCTCGACGCGATCCAGAAGAGTCATGCCAGCAGCGGCGAGGCGGCGCCATGAACTCCATCCTTCCCCCTGTAAGACCCACCGCCTCATCTCGCGCCCTGCGCTGCCGGCCGCGGCGGCTTGGCAGCTGATCCTCTGGAGGTTTCGGACATGTTGTCGCTCTTTACGAATCTCCCGCGCCCCATCCAGGCTCTGTCGGTGCTTGGCGTCACGACCGGTGCCACCTCGGTGGGCATGGCGGCAGTGGGCCCGAAGGAATGGCGCGGCTTCTTCCTGGTCATCGCCATCGGCATCCTCGTGGTGGTGGTGGTCATCGCCCTTTACATCTTTTTCCTGAAGATGCGCGACAAGGCCAAGAGCGGCCCATTCGCGTCGCTCATCGCCAAGGCCGGCAGCGGGCGCGGCGCTGTAGACCCCGCCCAGAAGGCCCGCATGGACGACATGCGCAAGAAGTTTGAGGAGGGCGTCAGCACCTTCAAAAGCGCCGGCAAGGACCTGTATAGCCTGCCCTGGTATCTGCTGGTGGGGCCCAGCGGCTCGGGCAAGACCGAGGCGATGCGCCACTGCAATGTCGGCTTTCCTCCCGGCCTGCAGGACTGCCTGCAGGGCACGGGCGGCACGATGAACATGCACTGGTGGTTCACCAACCACGCCGTGGTGCTTGACACCGCCGGCCGCATGTTCATGGAAGAGGGCACCGACGGGCAGTCCACCGAGTGGAAGGAGTTCATGAAACTCCTGAAGGACACCCGGGCCAACGCCCCCATCAACGGCATGCTGCTGGTCATCTCCGCCGAGAGCCTGCTCAAGGACAGCGCCGACAAGATCGAGAAGACAGCCGGGGCGATCGCCCGCCAGCTTGATGTCGTGCAGCGCACGCTCGACGTGCGCTTCCCCGTGTTCGTCGTCGTCACCAAGTGCGACAAGATCATCGGCTTCCGCGAGTTCTTTGAGACGCTCAACGACCCCGCCCTGCAGCACCAGATGCTCGGCTGGAGCAACCCCGCGCCGCTGGACGAGGTCTTTCGCCCCGATCAGGTCGATCAGCACCTGGGCACCGTCCGCGAGCGGCTCAACAAGCGCCGCATGGGCCTGCTGCAGAACCCCGTGCACACCACCGACCCCAACGCGCGGCGTACCGACCAGGTCGATGAGATGTTCGAACTGCCCGACAACCTGGTCCGCATCGGCCCACGCCTGCGCCGCTACCTCGAGATGATCTTCGTCGCCGGCGAGTGGAGCCCCAAGCCACTCTTCCTCCGCGGCATCTACTTCACCAGCTCCATGCGCGAGGGCCAGGCGCTCGACGTCAGCCTCGCACAGGCCCTGGGCATCGATGTCGAGTCCATCCCCGGCGGCAAGGAGTGGGACAAGGACAAGGCCTACTTCCTGCGCGATGTGTTCATCACCAAGATCTTCAAGGAGCGCGGTCTGGTCACGCGCGCGGTCAACGTCAGCAAGGCACTTGCCAAGCAGCGCCGTCTGGTGTTCGGCCTCTCCGCGGCCGCGGTCATCCTGCTGACGACCGTCGCGGTCTTCGGCTGGTTCAGCTTCTCCAAGAGCCTCGGGCCGCCGAGCCAGTTCTGGTCGCAGGTCCGCAACGCCTACGCCGGGGACGAGGCCGGGGAGCACAAGCCCCTGGACATCGCCATGGTCCGCAGCGAGGGCGGCAAGGTCTGGAACTACCGCGGCAGCGAGGGCTGGAAGAAGAACGACGTCCTCGACAACGACCGCATTGCCACGCCCGCCGATCTAGTGATCGAGTCTGCGGCGCAGACGCACCGCCCCATCAAGCCCCCGCTTATCGCCGGCCCCATTGTCGGCTTCAGTTCCTCATGGCAGGACGAGCAGGTGGGCGCGCACCGAGCCGTGGTGGAGCGTGCGGTGGTAGTGCCGCTGATCGGCGCTGCCCGCTCGAAGCTTCAGACCGAGCAGAACTGGGGCCCCGACGCCGTCGCAGCGCTGGCGCAGCTCATCCGGCTGGAGACCTACGCGCTGGGCTCGACCCCCGCCAACGTGGACAGCAAGAGCAAGGCGCAGGCCATCGATGCCGACGTGATGTTCCGCTATGTGCTCAGCGATGAGGATTACCGCAGCGCCGCCTTCGGCAGCAGCCGCGACAAACTGGTCAGCGCGGTTAACGACGCCTACCCCGCGGGCTGGGAGACGCCCAGCGAACTGCTGGGCGGCAAGGACGAGTCGTCGATCCGGATCACCGACCTTGCCGTGGACAACATGGTGAAGAACCTGCTCGCCCTGCGTGCGAGCCCCGGCAGCAAGATGCGCGGCTTGCAGGACCTGCTCGCGGGCCTCACGGCCTTCCGCGATGAGGAGTTGAAGCTGCTGAGCCTGTCGTGGTTCCGCGGCGGGCCAGAGGGCGCTGCCCCATTGTCCAAGGCCGAGTACAACCAGTTCGAGGCGGCGTTCCTGGGCAGCGCCAAGCGGCTTGCCGAGGCGCGGGCGGAGATCGACCGGGCCGCGAAGGCCCTGGGCGCGAACATGACCGATGTGCCGCTGCTGATGAGCAAGGCGAGCGATGAGCTGCGTGCCGAGGTGAGCAGCTACTTCAATCAGCTCCGCTCCGAGCTGCCCGCGCCGCCGCCCGAGGGCCTGCCCTTTAAAGGCGCGCGAGAGCTGGCCGAACTGCGGTCAAAGCTCGACGACCGCAACAAGAGCGTGGAGGCTGCCGTGCAGACGCAGCTTGCAGCGCTCGCCCTCCAGGTCCGCGACATGGCGCCGATGGTTACGCCGGGCCACGCCGACCGCGACATTCGTGCCTACGCGGCACGCGCGGAGGCTTACAAGCTGGCGGCGGAAGAAGTCGTTGCCGCGGGTGCTGCGCCGGCGGGCGATGCCGCTCCCGACAGGCCGGCGGTCGATGCGATGGCGTCGCTGGCCGGGCGGATTGACAACATCGACCGCTCGACGACGCAGCTGAGTTCGTCCATCGGCGCTCTGGGAGCGTGGGTGGCCGATAGCGGCCAGCAGCCGCTGCTCTCCACCCCGCGCGATGCCGCGGTGGGTGCGGCACGCAAGGCCGTGGAGTTTGCCCGTTCGCGTCGGCTGTACGAGCTTGCGAAGCAGACGATTGCCGGATGGCCGGTCGATGGTGTGGCGCTCAGTCAGCATGTGAGCGCGGTTGCCGCGGCCCGCATTGCCGAGACGACATTCCGCAAGTTCACGCGGCCCCGCGTGCCCCTGTCGGACATGGTAGCGGGCGGAGAGTTCAAGCCCGAGTTTCACCCGCAGGCCGCCAAGGAAGTGCTGCTGGACTGGGCGAAGGTGCGTGAGCTGGTGGACTCATCAGGCTCGAACCGGGTCGTCATCGGGCGCGAGGAGCTGCGCGCGATGCCGTCGTACGCCGTGAGCGCCGAGGCCACCGCGCGGTATGTGGATGAGTACCTGCGCTATTGGCGCACGCAGGCCCTGGAGGCCAGCAAGCCCAGCCAGCCGACATGGGCGGAGTTTTCGCAGAAGCTGCGGTTCGCGGGCGGGCGTGTTGAGATCAACACCGAGCTGCAGGCGCTTGCGGACATCGTCAAGACGGCGCTCGCGGCGGTGCCGCCATCGCCCGCGTGGCAGGCGAAGGTGACTCGCGAGGTGACGGACACGGAGGCGGCTTTCGCCGGCTTCTCCAAGGCCCCGTACATGGAGGAGACCGCGAGCGCGTACGTCAACTGGAGCAAGCTGGCCGAACTGCCTGCCGGGCGCGCCCGAGACACGCTGCTTGATTCGCTGCAGTCGGGCAAGATCAAGGATGAGTACCTCACGGCCTACCGCGCCGAAGGCGCGGGCCTCAAGTACTGGAATGACCTGGTCATCAACGGGCTCGAGACGCTGATCAAGGAGACACAGGGCCAGATGGAGGAGGCACGCAACGGCCTCGTTCGCGATGCCAAGGGTGTCCCCCTTACGTTTGGCCCCGCCGACCTGCCCGACCTTCGCCCCGATGTTGTAAAGGCGGCACGCGGCTGGGCCGAGCGGCTCGAAGGCGTTTCCGTTTCGGACAAGGGCGTTCCCGGGGCAGACACACTGGCGCCCGAACTGCGAGCGCTCATGCTCCGGCTTGCAGGGGCGGACATCTTCCGCGACCCGGCGGCCCGCCAGTGGTTTACACGCATCGCCCGTGTCGCCCGCATCATGGGGCGCGAGCGGGCCACGGGCGTTTTCGTGGGCCACGCCACGGAGGCCGCGCGCCCGCGCCGTACCGGCATGGGCGATGACCTGCGCGACCTGTACCGCTATGCGGCCCTCCGCGTCGGGGGTCGCCCGCGCGGGCCGGTCTTCAACCTCAACCTCCCCATCGCCGAGGAAAACCAGAAAGAGCTCCGTGTCGATCTGCCCCTCCCCGCGAACGAGGAGACGGAGATTTTCCTGTACAAAGAGCTGCCGGTGGGGGCCGCGGCAGAGCGGCCGGACCTCAAGATACCGCTGCCTGGCCGCTGGAGCGTGATGCGCCCGATGCTCGTGGACAGCGGCGAGACCCGCCGTGCCGAGAAGACCGACATCTGGCGCGTGCTCATCACGGCCCCCGACCCCACGCGGGCCGGCGTGTCCAACTACCTCTGGCTCACCCTGAGGTTTGAGGATGATGTGCCGCTGCAGAGCGACTGGCCCCGCGCGGACCAGTGGCCCTGAGCATCGACCCCGGACTTGAGAACCGGTGCAGTGGTGGAGTCCGTTGACCGACGCGAGCCAGGAAGGACGCTCTTACGTGACGCAGGCACAACGCAAGGATGGGCAGCCGACGGTGTATGTGGCGGCTTTCGGGAAGCACCCGGGCTGGGATGACCACATCGAGGAGATCGGCCTCGATACGGAACTGCTGGTGAACGCCAAGCGCGTGCTCTACACAGAGTGCATCGGCGGCTGCATCGATGCCGGCGACTGGGAGAAGCTTGAGGGCAAGGCGATCCCCTTCGCGCACAACTTCTACTGGCGTTCCCCCGCCGGGCTGCTCGTCGGACGGATGTGGGCCAGCCGCGACGGCAAGGGCCGGACGAAGTACCCGATGGTCGTGTGCGCGATGGTGGATGACGCGCCCACCGGGTGGGCGATCACGCAGATCCTTCCACGCCTGGCGGCAGTCGAAGACAAATGCGGGCAGACCTTGTCCGCCGAGATGGTGCGCCTGGCCATCGGCGAGTTTCTCGAGTCTCTGAAAGCCGCCGCCGCGTCGATGCCGCGATCGTCTGACTTGCAGGAGGCGAGCGGCCCGCTGCTGTCGCGCCTGCTGCAAAGCCCGGTGCTGACGCGCGATAACCGCCAGGGCATGGTGCGCGTGCTGTACGAGATGGGCCGCGAACTGCTGGAGTTCCGCCCCACGGGCATGACGGCCATCAAGCCCCGCACCTTTGTGCCGGCCTGCCAGCACCTCCGGGTGCCCAAGGGGCTCGATGCTCCCGGCGAGGGCGCTCGCGCCTGGA
Organism: Phycisphaerales bacterium; assembly: GCA_038260025.1. Lineage (GTDB taxonomy): Bacteria > Planctomycetota > Phycisphaerae > Phycisphaerales > UBA1924 > JAEYTB01. The sequence goes on along the minus strand of JBBSOF010000002.1, from coordinate 98,275 downwards.
TGGCGCTGCTGGATCAGGAAATTACGCACTCGGCCCCGGTGCTGGTGCTTGAGCCCCAGGGCCAGCGGTTCCTCGACATCATCGTCGGCGAGCCCAAGGCCAAGTCGTTTGTGTGCGCCCGATCGGGCGAGGATGCCATCGCGCTGACCAGCGATGTGCCGTACTCGATGGACCTGACGGATGTGAAGTCTGCCGAGAGCAAGATCGACGCATGGATCCAAGGGCGGGCCAGCACGGGCGGCGAGCTTGTGGCCCCGCCCAAGCCCTCGTCGCCAGGGAACTCCAACCTCAAGCTCATCCTTCTTGGTGTCGCGGGAATCCTGCTGGTGATCGTGGTGATTGTCCTCAGCCGCGGCGGAAAGAAGGAAGCGCCTGCCGGGGGAGCGCAGCGCGCGCCCGAACTGGAGTCCCCGGCGGTGCCTCAGCCCACCAAGACGGCGAAAGCAGAGGGCCCCGTCGCGACCCCTGCACAGGCTCCGCGTGCCGCTCCGGCACCGCCGCCCGCCGCCAACAGCGGCGATCCGGCCGACCCCCGCACTTCGTGGGGCTATGACGAGACCGTGCGCCGGGTTACGACCGAACTCGACGCTGTGGATCGCGACCTCGCGGCAGAAAAACTCCCCATGCTTTCCGCCGCCCGCGAGAACCTTGCTGACATCGCCCAGCACGCGGCAATCGTCCGCGCGACGCCCTGGCGGCAGGGGTCCCGAGATCAGATTGTGAGCGACATCGCCGCCGTCGACGGTCAAATCGCCGAGGTAGAACTGGAAGTAAAAAAAGCCCAGGACGCGGTCGCGGGCCGGGTGGGTGCGGCACTGCTCCGCCGCCAGCAGACGTCGCCCGTGAAGTCGCGTGTGCTTGTGAGCGCGTGGGCGAGCGGGCTTGGCGGCATCGACACGCACGCGGGGCGGCAGGCGGCCGAAGTAAAGGCGAACGCGCTGGAGCGCGCGCTCAAGGCCGCCGAAACCGGCATCGAAGCGGTTCCGCCGCTCGATGCCGCGGGTGTGCCGTTGGTGGACCCTTCCGTCGTCGCTGCAAGCGCGGAGTCGCGCCGCGATGAGGCGCTGCGTGCCGCGGCAGATGCGGCCCTCGCCGGCGATGAGCAGGGTGTCGCAAAGGCAGTGGAGGGATTGCGTGCGTGGAATCGGCAGGCTACTGAAGTGCTGGCCGCGGCACGCCAGTTGAACGCGCCATCACCCTCGGGCCGTACACCGCAGGAGCTTGAGGCCGCCATCCGCGAGTCACCTTCGTTCCGTGATTTATCCGGCGCGCTGAGCCCCTTGCTCCAGCAGACGCAGGCACTACAGAGCATCAATACGGAAGAAAAGCCGCAAGCGCTCGTCGACATCATCCAGACTGCCACGGCAACACCCAAGGGCGAAAGGGCGGCCCCCGCGGTTGCTGCATGGTCGCGGCTTGCCGCCATCGGCTGGCCGTCCACGCCTGAAGACATGATCTCCGCCGGGGCGCTCCGTGCGGGGCCCCTCTCGAATGCCATTTCGCAAGTGCCCGATGCGGCGGGGCGCGGGCAACTGGAGGCGGATGCTGCGGCTGCGTCTGCCGCGATGTGGCAGCGGTTCGCCATAAAGCACGCCACCGATCAGCCTGGCTGCGCGGCAATCCGTGCATCGCAGCAATCGCTGAGTGTGCCCGCCACTGCCGAAGGGCAACTCCCCGCGTGGGCGCAGTACAACCTGGCGCGGCACCGGCTTGAAGAAGCCGTCATCCCTGAGAACGCCAAGGCGATGGCGGGAAAACCCGGCGAGCGCAGCGCGGCCGTCGCCAAGTTCGTGCAGGCCGCCGACGCCCTGGGTCCGCAGTTCATCGCTCGCGCCGAGCCCGCGGCACTGCTCGCCCAACTGCGGCCGTTTGCCGACCTCGCGAGCGACCTGGACGCTTCAAAGATGGGCCCGGGAGCCCACGGGTGGCAGGCCGCCCCATCGAAGACGGACGGCTCGATCGTTTTCACGCTCAACCAGAATGGTCATTCCACCGCCGTCACCTTTGAGCGGCTGCCGGGCGAGGGCGACATCGCCTACCTGTCCACCGCCGAGGTCACCGTGGGTGCGTTCGCTGATGCGATCACCAAGGCGGCGGCGTGGGAAGAGGTCCGGCCCGAGCTTGCCAAGTTCACTTCGGGCGAGGACAGCAGACGCGGCCCTCGCGTTTGGGAATGGTCCACCCAGCCCGGTGAAGAAATGATCGTCGCAACCCCCGGCAAAGGGGATACAAGCAGCGGCTGGCTCCGCGTCAAGCCCACCATGGCTGGGGTCAGCTACTACCCCGCCGGGCTGTCGGTCCCGCCGCCAACACGGGACCACCCAATGCAGTTCGTGTCGCCGACTGCCGCGATGCTCATGGCCCGCACGGTGGGCTGTCGCCTGCCAACGCGGGAGGAATGGACAAAGGCCGTGGACAAAGCTCCGAGCAACGCGCAAAATTTGCGTGATGCGACCTGGCGGAAGCAGTACGAGCACACGAAGGCGGTCATTTCCTCCCAGCCAGACTACCCGGCCTCGGGTATCTTCTGGCCTGCCAAAGCGCAGAAAATACCGACGATGCAGGACGGGTTTGCAGCGGTGGAGCAGGACGATGGCATCCTGTGGTTTGTGCCCGCACCGGCCGGGCCGGGCTTTCATCACCTGATCGGGAACGTGGCGGAGTTCGTGTGGGATGACCCTGCCGCCATAGAAGGGCTTGAGCCGGTGGGTGCCACCGTCAAGGCGGCGCTGGGAAAGGGTGAAAACCTGAAGGTGATCGGGGGCTCCGCCCTTTCCCCGAAAGAGGTTCCGATCCGCGAGGCGCAGGCGGTGAACTTCTCCGCGGCCCGCGAGGGGTACTCGGATGTGGGCTTCAGGCTGGCATTCACCGTGCCGCGGGGAGCGGTGGGGGGGTCGCAGGCGAAAATCGAGCAGGCTTTGCGCTCCACGGCGTATTTGAAACCGGAGGCGAAGTGAGGGTTGGACTTGACGCCGCTGGCTGTGGGACTTAGCTTGCGAGCGGACATCCGGGTGATGCCGCGGTGAACGGTGATCTGCGATTCATTGCCGCGACAGCACGGCAAGTGGGCTCTGTTGGGGGTCGGCCCGTTCGGGCCTTGGACAAAAAGGAAGTGCGATGAGCGTCCGAGACTTTCGTGCTCTGAATCGTCGGCGGCTCGGTGCGGCAGGGGTTGCGGCCCTGATGGCGGCGTGCGGCACGGCGCTGGGCCAGCCGGAAACGCGCCCGCCGGTTGATGTGAACAACGTACAGCCGTCGGTGGGCTCGCCTTCGACCGCTGCGGCGCCGATGAACCCGGCGGACCCCAATACGCCCGCGACGGTGGACGATGGCGACCGCTACCCGGTATCCCGGTTTGTCATCGAGTACCACACCGAGCACGCGGAGCACCCGAGCATCGATGAACTGCTCTCGGCACGGGCGCACCTGAGCGTGGCGCCCGATGGCTATGTCGCGTACCGCGAAGGGCTGCCCGATGCGTACGTGCGTGTAGGGGACGTGTCAGACACGATGGGCGGGATGTTCCACCGCAGCGCGCTCAACAGCGTCGCCAAGGCCATTGTTGAGAAGCTCAACGAGAGGGGCCTGATCGGCATTTTCGTGCAGCTGCACCCCGAGGACATTGACGAGGTGACCGGCGCCGACCTGCGCGGCGGGGCCAGGACCGAACTGCGGCTGCTCATCTGGACCGGCACCGTCAAAGAGATCCGTGCGATCTCATCGGGCGAGCGACTGGAGAGCCAGCTCGCCGGCGGCTCGCGCGTGAACCCCGAGGACCCCGTGCTCAACCGCATCCGCGCCCAGTCGCCCATCCAGGCCGACAACCTGCTCCGCAAGGACCGCATGGACGCGTATGTCTTTGGCCTGAACCGGCACCCGGGCCGCCGGGTGGACGTGGCGATCGCGCCGGCGGGCGAGCCGGAAGAGGTCGTGGTCGATTATCTGGTGACCGAAGCCAAGCCGTGGTCGGCGTATTTCCAGCTCTCCAACACCGGCACACGGGCGACCAACAGCATCCGTGAGCGGTTTGGCTTCGTGCATAACCAGCTCACCGGGCGCGATGATGTGCTACGGCTGGACTACATCACCGGCGGCTTCACCGATGCTCACTCGGTCGCCGTGAACTATGAGTTCCCGGTCCTGTCCAACCGCCTGCGCATCCGCACCTTCGGGGCCTTCTCGACGTTCGAGGCTTCAGACGTGGGCCTGGCCAACGAGACGTTCTCCGGGGAGACTTTCTCCCTGGGTGCCGAGGTGCAGGGCACGATCTACCAGCGCCGTGAGTTGTTCGTTGACGCTGTCGGCGGCCTGCGGTATCAGAATGTGCACGTTGAGAACACTACCTTCGCGACCGACGGGCGCGAGAACTTTGTGATTCCCTACGCCGGGCTGCGCCTGGAGCGTTCCACCGAGGCCAACGCGACCTTCGCCGGCCTGACGATGGAGTTCCAGATTCCCGAGCTTGCGGGCACCGACTCGGAAGAGGTGCAGAACCTCGGCCGCCCGAGCGTGGATGACAGCTGGCAGCTGCTGAAGTTCTACGTGGAGCACAGCTTCTACCTTGAGCCCATCTTCAACCCTACCGGCTACGCGGGGGGCGAGAGCACCGGCGCCAAGACCCTGGCGCACGAGGTGTCCGCGTCTATCCGCGGGCAATACTCCTTCGGGCAGAGGCTCATCCCCAACGAGGAAGAAGTGGCCGGCGGCCTCTTCTCGGTCCGCGGCTACCCCGAGTCCGACGTCGCGGGCGACGATGCGGTGATCGCGAGCCTTGAGTACCGCTTCCACTTCCCGCGCATTCTGCCCATCGCTGAGCCGGGGTACTACAAGTGGTTCGGAGACAAGGGCGCGGGGCGGCAGCTTGGCTGGTTCGGAGATCAGTTCCGTTACAACCCGCAGCAGGAGTTCGGGCGGCCCGACTGGGACCTGGTGTTCCGTGCGTTCGTGGATGCGGCGCATGTGTCCGCGAATGACAAGCAGCCCGGCGAAGAGGACGACACGCTGGTGGGCGCGGGCATCGGCATCGAGTACAGCCACAAGCGGAATGTGAACGCCCGCTTGGACTTTGGTGTACCGCTCCGCGATGACTCCAGCGGGGACACGAACGCGGGGGAGGACTGCCGCCTGCACTTCTCCATCACGCTGCTGTATTGATTGGGGATTGGACGACTGAGGCGAGGTATCGGTGGAACGGTTGAAGATTCTGACAGGGATGCTGGGAACCCAGCTGACACAAGGGATTGGCAATGTCAAAGCGTGAAAGCCGTGCGAGCCGTGCGAGCATCGTGACCGAGCGGGCGGCCGCGCTGGTTCAGGCCAGTGAATGGTTCAGCGTCGGCAACCTGCTGGGCATCGGCAGGCAGGGCGGGTGGTCGCGGGCACTGGCGGGCGCGCTGGTTGCCGCGGTGTGCGCACCCGTGCTGGCGGGCCCCGAGGGCGCGCAGGTGGTGCGCGGACAGGTGAACATCAGCCGCAACGGGGCGGAGACACTGATCCGCGCCGGCAACAACAGCATCATCAACTACCGCAGCTTCAACATCGCCTCCAACGAGACCGTGCGGTTTGTGCAGCCGGGGGCCTCGTCGCGGGTTCTCAACCGCATCACGACGGCGTCGCCCACGCGGATCGACGGCTCGCTGATCGCCAACGGACGGGTGTACATCGTCAACCCCGCGGGCATCGTGTTCGGCAACGGTGCGCGGGTGAATGTGTCGGGGCTGTATGCCGCGGCAGGCAGCCTGAGCAACAGCGACTTCCTCGCCGGACGCAACAACTTCACCAACCTGCGCGGCGACGTCGTCAACCAGGCGACGATCACGGCGGACTTCGCAGGCCTCATCGGCCGCCGGGTGTTCAACTCCGGCACCATCGTCGCGCCCCAGGGCACGGTGGTCATGGCGTCCGGCACGGACGTGCTGGTGGGCGAGCGGCGCGGCAATATCTTTGTCCGCCTGAGCGCGGGAACGAGCGTCGGCGGCACGGGGGTTGAGAACTCCGGCATGATCGACGCTGCCGGCGGGCGGGTGATGCTGGGTGCGGGCGATATGTATGCCCTCGCGGTAAAAACAACGGGCAGCGTCCGCGCCAAAGACATCCAGGTGGATGCGGGCGGCGGCGCGGCGCTGGTCTCGGGCACGCTCGATGCGAGCAACCAGGGCCGGGGCCGCACCGGCGGCACGGTTGACGTCGTGGGCGGACAAATCTCGGTCATCAACGCGCGCATCGACGCCTCCGGCGCGAACGGCGGCGGCAAGGTCCGTATCGGCGGCGACTACATGGGCGCGGGCGACATGGCCCACGCCCGGACCACCCTCGTCGACCGCGCCAGCTCGATCAACGTCAACGCCACCGAGCGCGGCAAGGGCGGCACGGCGGTGGTCTGGTCTGATGAGCACACGACCTTCCTGGGCTCTGCGACGGCCAAGGGTGGCAGCAGCGGCGGCGAAGGCGGCCTGATTGAGACGTCCAGCCACCTGACCGTCAACCTCTCGCCCACGCTCATCGACGCGGGCGGCGGGCGTGCGGGCGACAAGGGCGGAACATGGCTCATCGATCCACGCAACGTCACGATCAGTTCCGCGGCAAACTCGGCGGATCTCGTGGTCGTCGCGGGCCCTCCGGTGACCGTTTCGCCCGGCACCACGGGGCCCGACCCTAGCGACTCAAACGTGAGCGTCACCACGATCCAGACGGCCCTGAACCTCGGCACCAACGTGACCGTGACCACGGCGCAGCCTGCCCGCACCGACGCCGGCAACATCACGGTGCTCAACGACATCACCAAGTCCGGGGGCGGCAATGCCGCGCTGACCCTGCGGGCGCAGAACAACATCACGATCAATCCCGGCGTGACGATCTCTTCAAGCACCAACGCGTTGAGCGTGGTGCTGGAGGCTAACTCGGGCGCGGGCGACACGGCCAGCGGCACCGGCTCGGTGCTCATCGACGGCACGATCACCACCAACGGTGGCTCGTTCTCGTCGAGTGGCGTGGGGTATGCGCAGAACGGCGTGGTGACGACGGCAGGCGGGGCGGTGTCGGTGACGCACACGGGCGCTGCCGCGTTGAACTCGACGATCTCGTCGGGCGCGGGCGCGGTGGATATCACCGGCACGGCGATCAGCCTCAACGGCGCGATCAGCACCAGCGCGGGCTCCGTGGGTCTGCACGGCCCGGTGACTCTGACGGGCGCGTCGACGATCGATACCACCGTGACTGCCGCGGGCGGCGCGAACATCGGCTTTGACAGCACGCTGGGCGGCGCGAACACGCTCGGCCTGAGCGCAGGCACGGGCGGGGACATCACATTCACCGGCGCCGTGGGCACGGTGGGCACGCCGCTGGGCGCGCTGACGGTCAACAACGCTCGAAACGTTTCGGGCACCACCCTCAACGCGGCGTCGTACACGCAGTCGGCCGGTACGGGGACGACAGCGTTCACCGGCGCGGTCGCGACGAGCACCTCGGGCTTCGCGTTCACGGGTGTCGCCCTCACCCTGGGCAGCACCGTCAGTTCGGCGGGCGGGCTGCTCGTGACGAACACGGGGCTCTTCACCCTCAGCGGGGCCGCCACGCTTGCCAACGCCCTGGTGCAGAGCGGTGGCGGAACCATGTCTCTGGGTGCCAATGTCACCACCACCAGCGGCAACATCAGCATCGCCGACGCCCTGACCATCACGAGCGGCGTGACGCTGAACGCGGGTAGCCAGACGATCGCCTTCGGCGCTGGCGCGAACATGGGCACGAATAACGTCAGCCTGTTCGCCGACAGCATTAACTTCACAGGCGGTGCCGATTCGGTCCAGGGCACGGGGGACCTCACCCTCAGCCCGCCGCTGTCGGCAACCAGCATCGGCGTGGGCACGGGCGCGGCAGGCACGCTGCTGCTGGACAACGCCGACCTGCTGGCCCTGCGCGACGGCTTCTCGCGGATCATCATCGGCAACGGCGCACACGCCATCACGGTCAACGCATCAACGTTCCGCGATCCCGTGGTGTTCAATGCTCCCGGCGCGGGCGGCGCAGTCACCTTCAACGGTCAGGTGACCGGCGGCGCGAGCGCCTCAGTCACGGTGAACGCGGCCAACACGACCGCCCTCAACGCGAACATCGTGACGGCGGGCGGGGCGATCCAGATCAACACGCCCGTCACGCTCGGCGCGAACGTGCTGCTCGACACGACCAACACCGGCGGCACTGCCGCGGGCGCGAATATCGGGATCACGGGCGCGGTGAACGCAACCGTGGCCGAGACGCTGACCTTCCGTGCGGGCACGGGCGGCGACATCACCCTCCCGAGCCTTGTGGGCAGCGGCACCCGCCTGGGCGCGCTGAACATCACCAGCGCCCGCAACGCGACCTTTAGCGCCAACACGTTCGCGGGGACGGTGACGCAGAGCGCCGGCACGGGCACCACGACGTTCACGGGGCAGCTGAACACCAACGGCGGCGCGGGCATCAGCCTGACGGGCGCGGCCTTCACGCTTTCGGGCGGGGTCGTCACCACCAACAACGGCACCTTCTCCGTCAACAACTCGGGCACGCTGACGCTTGGGTCGACTACGTCGGCGCTTGATGGCGCGTTCACGCAGACGGGTGCTGGCAGCGTGGTGCTTTCGGGCGCGCTGACGACCACGGGCGATGTGGTTTCCTTTGCCGCGCCGGTGCGAATCGCGGTCGGCGGGGCTTCGATCAACACCACCAGCAACGACATCATCTTCAGCAGCACACTGAACGGCACGGCCGCGGGGGCGCAGGCCCTCACCCTGGGCGCGGGCGCCGCGGGCAATATCACCTTCACCGGCATCGTCGGCGGCACCACGCCCATGGGGCTGGTGACCATCAGCTCGGCCAACAACGTTTCGGCGCCGCTGGCGTTCACGGCCTCGGGCGTTGTGCAGTCCGCCGGCGCGGGCACCACCACCTTTGGAGGGCCGCTGACGGCCACTGCCACCAGCGTATCGCTGACGGGCACGAACTTCACGCTTGATGATGTGACCACATCGGCCAGCAGCAGCGCGGCGCAGCTGTTCATCAGCGCCACCGGCGCGACGCGACTGCTGGGCAGCGTCGATCTGGGCGGCGCGTTCGTGCAGGGCGGCGGCGGCACACTCTCGCTGGAGGCCGTCGGTGCCGAGCGCGTCATCGCCACCAACCGCGGTGACAACGACAACACCAACAACTTCATCAGCATCGCCGGGGCCACCAGCCTGGTGGGCGGTGGCGGGTACTCCTTCAATGCCCGCGGCTCGCGGGTTGTGTTCAGCGGCGGCGCGACCTTCGGCGCCAACGCCATCACCATGACCGGCAGCGAGATGAACTTCTCGGGGTCAAACCTCACTGGCACCTCGACGCTGACCCTGACGCCCAACACGGTGGGCGCGGCCATCGCGGTGGGCGGCGCGGTGAACAACAACGCCGATGCGGTCCTGGATTTGACTGCCGCGGACATCAGCTTCCTGGGCAACGGCTTCTCGCAGATCGCCATCGGCACGGCGGGCACCGGTGCTCACGCCATCACGATCAGTTCCGTCACCTTTGTTGATCCGGTGGTGTTTAACGCCCCCAGCGGGTCTATCGCGGTAGGTGGCAACCTCTTCGGCAACGGCGATTCCACCCTGACCTTCAACGGTCCCACGATCTTCAACACCGGTGCGGTGGTCCGCACGGCGGGCAACGTCATCCAGATCAACGGCGCGGTCACGATGAACGACAACGCGACCGTTGACAGCACCAATGGCGGGGCTGTCGCCGCGGGCGCGAACATCGGCATCACGGGCGCGGTGAACGGTTCCGGCGGTGGCGGGCAGGCGTTGCTCGTGAACGCGGGAACGGGTGGGGATATCGCCCTGGACAGCACGGTCGGCGGCTCGACCGCGCTGGGCAATATTGGCCTGACCGGCGACGTTATCACGGTTCATGGTGTGAACACGACCGCGGGCGGCACGCTCACGGTGGCGAACGCGGGGTTGTTCACGGTCAGTTCCGGCGCTGGCGGGGCGATCGCGCTGGACGGCGCCTTCAGCCAGACCGGCGCGGGCTCGACGGTGATCAACAACACCGTGACCACGACCAACGATTCGATCACCTTCGTGGGCGATGTCGATGTGCAGGCCGCCATCGGCGGCCTGAGCGCCGGCACGGCGACGCTGAGCTTCGGCGGGGCGCTGAACCTCAATGCCAATCCCTTCACGCTCTCCGCCAACACCATGGTGTTCGGGGGTGGCGCAGACTCCGTGACGGGGTCCAACGTGCTGACCCTCCGCGGCGCCACCGATACCACCAATATCGGCGTGGGCGTGGTCCTCGGCGCGGGCAACCTGGACATCTCGAGCACGACGCTCAACGCACTTGCCGATGGGTTCAGCCGCATCGTGATCGGGCAGACCACGGGGACGGCCGCGGTCTCCGTTGGCACGATCAGCTTCCGCGACCCTGTCGAGCTGCAGAGCGCTGCGGCGATCAATGTGTTGGGGACTCTTACCGGCACCGACAACGCGAGCGTGACGCTGACGGGTCCGTCGAACTTCGCGGGCGGCAGCGCCATCGTGACGGCCGATGACATGATCACGCTCACCGGCGCGGTGGTCATCACCAGCGCGGGCACCGTGACGCTGGACAGCGGCGCGGGCGGGGCGGATATCAGCATCACAGGCAATGTCACCACCGCCAACGCGAACACGGGCGACCTGGTGCTTGACGCGGGCGCTGCGGGAGACATCACGGTCGCTGGCAGTATCGGCAACGGCGCTGCGCTCTCCAGCGTGCAGTTTGTGTCGGGCGTTGACATTTCCACGGTGGGCATCAACGCGGGCACCATCACGCAGACGGCAGGCACCGGCATTTCGTCCTTCGGGCTGCTCGAGGCCGGCAGCGGCGGCATTGGCCTCACCGGCAATGAGTTCGACCTGGCCGGCGGCGCGACCACCACCGCCGGCGGAACGATGACGGTCAGCAACGCGGGTGAGCTCACCGTGGGGGCGCTGCTGGCGCTCGACGGGGCGTTCAGCCAGACGGGCGCGGGCCCCGTCACGCTCAATGCGGACATCACCACGACCAACGACAACATCAGTTTCGTCGGGCCTGTCAGCGCGGGCGGCACCGCTGCCGCGCTGGACGCGGGGACCACGGGCGTCATCACCATCGGGTCGTCGATGGCGTTGGGAACGACCGACTTCACGTTCACCGCGGGTGATGTCGTGTTCGGCGGCGGGGCCAACTCGGTCACCGGTTCGGGAAACATCGTCCTGCAGCCAGGCGCGGCCGGCACCAGCATCGGCATTGGGGGCGGCGCAGGCACCTTCACCGTCACTGCGGCAGACTTCCTCGCCTTCGCCGATGGGTTCTCCAGCCTTACGGTCGGGCGGGCCAACGGCACGCACGTCATCAACATTGGTACGGTCGCATTCCGCGATCCCACTACGGTGCGTGCGCCCCTGGGCGGGTCCATCACTACCAGCGGTGCCATCACCGGCACCGGCAACGGCGCTACGACGCTGACGAGCGCCGGCATCGTCACCATCGGCGGCACGGGCATCAGCGGCAGCAACACCGCCTCGATCATTCTGAACAGCGGCGACCGCGTGAACATCAACGCGGGGCTGACGGGCAACAACTCGGCGTCGGTCTCGGTGACGGCGACGAACCGCATCGCTCTTGGCGCGGTCGTGCGGACGGAAGGTAACTCGATCACGCTGACGGGCCCCATCGTGCTCTCGGGCGCGGGTGGCACGCTGGATACGACGCTGAATGCAGCCGCGGGCGGCAATATCACGCTCGCGGGGACGGTGCAGGGCACGACGGCGGGGGCGCAGGCCTTCACGCTGACCGGCGGCACGGGCGACATCGCCCTGGGCGGGGACATCGGCACCACAACGCGCCTGGGCCTGCTGACGATCAATAGCGGGTCGGTGGTGTACGGCTCGGCCCGCACCGTGCGCACCACCGGCGCGACGGTGGGCGGCACCATCACCGGCACCGACAACTTCACGCTCGACGGTGGCTCGGGTAACGTGCTGCTGACGGGCGCGATCACCGCGGCCGCATCCGACCTCGTTATCAGCGGCGCGGCGATTACCCAGAGCGGCGCGGTCTCGGCGGGCACATACGCCCTCCGCGGCACCGACGGCGTGGCGATCAACGGCAATGTCACGGCGACCAACGCGGGCGGCGCGCTGCTCAGCGCGGGCGGCGACGGCACCGGAAACCTGTCCTTCGGGGCGGGCGTCACCGTTGCGGCCAACGCGATTACGCTCTCCGCGGGCAACGGCTCGGGCACGGGGTCGATCAACGCCTCCACCAACGCGCCGCAGTTTAGGGCCGCGGCGGGCGGTGCGACATCGCCCGCGATCTTCCAGTTCCGCCAGGATGCCGCCATCGCCGGGGCCAACCTGCCCGCGGCAGCACAGTTCGGCGGCGGCCTGGGCGGCATCAACTACATCATCAACGCCCGCAACGGCACCCTCACGCTGGATGCCGCGGCAGCACCGAAGGTGGCCGGCGGCGCCCTCACGCTCACAGGCAGCGGCGGCATCATCGTCAACAACGACCTGAGCGTCGCGTCGCTGCGGGCAAACTCCGGCATCACCTACGACTCGGTGGTTGTCTCCGCCACCGGCGACATCCTGAACAACAGCACAACGGCCATCACCGGCCCCGTCACGCTGCGTTCCCGCGACCTTGAGTTCGCCGGCAATGTGACCCCCGGCGTCGGTGCCACCCTTACAGTCGAGTCCGCCACCGATTCTGGCGACATCTTCCTGGGTGGCACGGGCATGGAGGGCGTCAACGCCCTGCACCTGACCAACGCGGAGTTGGCCCGCTTGGGTAATGGCTTCGGCTCCATCACCATCGGCCGCGCGGATTCCACCGGCACCGTGTCGGTCGAGACGGCGGCGACGTTTATTGACCCTGTGACCCTCCTGGCGTCGCCCACTGATGGCGCGATCCGCATCGGCGCGGTCCTCCGCGGCACGGGCGATGCGACCATCACGCTTAACGCGGCAACTTCCACCCTGCTCGCCGGCATCACCACACAGGCGCAGGACATCACCGTCAACGGCGGCATCGTGCTCGCCTCAGATGTGACCATCGACGCGACCGACGCAGGCGGCGTGGGCTTTGAGGGCGGTGCGGGAATCGCCCTCAGCGGCCCCATCGACGCGGATGATGCCGCGAACAACCGTGCTCTCACGCTGCTGGGCGGCGACGCCGGTGCCATCAACCTCGGCGATACGGGCCTGAACCAGCGCCTGGGCAGCGTCGCGGCCAACGCTGATTTCATCCTGCTTTCCAGCGTGCAGACGCGCGGTGCGCAAACGTACACGGGCAGCGTTGAGATTGAGGGTGACCTCAACTCCAGCGTCGGCGGGGCGATCGCCATCATGGGCGACCTGGTGCTGAACGACAACACCAGCATCCAGACGGCAGGCCTCGCGGCGAGCGACGATATTGTCGTGACCGGGACGATCGACTCGGGCGCGATGACCAGCAGCCTGTCGCTGGATGCGGGGCTGGGCAATGTGACGGTGGGCGGCGCGATCGGGTCGATCAGCCCGCTCGCAAACCTCATCATCAACAGCGCGGGCACGAGCGTCCAGTCGGTTGTCACCACGGGCAGTCAGACGTTCACCGGCGAGACCATGCTGGAGGGTGATATCACCGGCGCGGTCATCGTGTTCAACAACCATGTCGTCCTTAACCAGGACACAACGCTGACGGGCACCACCTCGGTTTCGCTCGGCTCGGTTGACTCGGAAGCCAACGAAGCCAACGACCTCGCGATCGTTTCGCCCCTGACCACCCTGGGCGGCAGCATCGGGGCGGCCAGCGGCGGCCTGCTGGGCACGCTCACCACCTCGGGCGGTCAGGTCACCATCGCGGCAGCACAAATCCGCACGGCCGGGGCGCAGCAGTACGGCGGCGCGGTGCGGCTGGATGCCAACACCACGCTAGGTAGTAACTCCGGCGGCGTGCGGTTTGCTTCCACACTTAACTCGCTCAACGGCAGCCGCAGCCTGACGGTGAACACCGGTGGCAACGGCGACACCACCTTCGGCGGCGTTGTGGGCGGCCTGCTGCCTCTGGGCACCATCGTCACCAACGCGGACGGCCGCGTGATCTTCAACGGCAACGTCAGCACCAGCGGCCCGCAGACATACAACGACACGGCCGTGCTGGCCGCGAACACAACGCTGACCGGTGCGGGCATCGTCTTCGCCTCGACAGTGGATGCCGACGGCACGCCGCGGTCGCTCACCATCGCCAGCGCGGGCAACGCCGTGAGCATTGCCGGGGCCGTGGGCGCGGGCTCGCCGCTCTCAAGCCTCACCGCCACGGGTTCCACAATCAACCTTGTCAACGTCACCACCCTCGGGGCGCAGGGTTACACAGGTGATGTGACACTCAATGGAATGCTCATCGCGACCGACAGCGGCTCGATTGATATCACCGGGCAGCTGTTTGTCGCGTCAGACTCCACCATCACCAGCGGCGGCGCCGCCGCCGAGGGCATTTCCGTCAATGGTGCGATCAACTCTACCGGCGGGTCCAATGCCCTGACGCTGAACGCTGGCGCGGGCACGGTCAACCTGCTGGGCAACGTGGGCACCACGGCGGAGCTGGGCAGCCTGACGGCCACCGGCGGCAGCATCGTGGTGCAGCGCGTGGCAACCGTCGGGTCGCAGACCTACAACGGCGACCTCGCCACCGGCCAGAACCTCTCCACCTCCGGGCCTGGGTCCATCTCCATCTCGGGCAACCTCGCGCTGGGCGGCAACATCACCGTCAGCACGGCCGGCGGCAACATCAACTACAACACCATCAACGGGGCCAACGCGCTGGTCACTACGGCCGGCGGCGGCGGGACATCGATCTTCGGCGGCATCGTGGGCGGCAATGTCCGCCTCACCAGCCTCACCGCCAACGGCGCGGCCCGCATCAACTCCACCGGCGTTGCGACCACCGGCGATCAGCTTTACAACGGCACCGTCGTGCTGGGCAGCGCCACGACGATTGACGCCGGCAACATCACCTTCAACAGCACGCTCGACAGCGATGCGCTGAACACCGCACGGGCCATCACGCTCAACAGCAGCAGCACCGGCGACACCGTCTTCCGCGCCGTCGTGGGCGGCATCGCGCCGCTGGACAGCATTACCACCAACGCGGGCGGCAACACCAAGATCGGCACCCGCATCACCACCGTTCGCGGCATGACGTTCGGCGACCTCGTCAAGATCACCGCCAACTCAACGCTCGACGGCGGCACGGGTTCGCTGTTCTTCCGCCAGGCCCTCGACGCAGATGCCTCGGCCACCGA
Organism: Phycisphaerales bacterium; assembly: GCA_038260025.1. Lineage (GTDB taxonomy): Bacteria > Planctomycetota > Phycisphaerae > Phycisphaerales > UBA1924 > JAEYTB01. The sequence goes on along the minus strand of JBBSOF010000002.1, from coordinate 82,956 downwards.
CCCGACCCTCGCGCTCATCAGCAACGCCGCCGCAGATGCTGATGTCACGCCATTCCGCTTCGGCGGCAATGTGGGCGTCACCCGCCAGCTTGGCGGCATCAACTTCGGGCCCACCCGCAACAACGCCCGCGGCGCCACTATTGTGCTCAGCGATGGCTTCCGCGCCGACGGCACGATCGACGCGACGGCCTTCTCCGCCAACGACACCTTCATCATCAAGACCGGCAGCGGCGGCTTCACCATGCAGGAGGGCCAGAAGCTCACTGCCTTCGGCTCGCTCGCCATCATCACCTCAGGCATCGCCCGAATCGGCGACCTGACGGCCCTGAACAACCTCACCGTGGCCGCCAACGGCATCGAGATCCAGCGGCGTGAGGGCGGTCAGGTGCTGATCGTACGTGACGGCAACCTGGTGACGATCAACGACCCGGGCGTCGACTTTGTCGCCCCGAACAGTATCGAGTTTGTCGATGGCTCCGGTGCCACCATCAACGGCAACGGCTCGGTCAGCGTCAATACCGGACGCCGCATCGTGCCGACCGTCGTGGGCACCAACGGCGCCCAGCCCACCTTCTCCAACAACCAGGGGTTGGCGGCACCCAACCTCCGAACCTTCGGCTTCCGCCAGTTCCTGCAGGGCATTACCGTCCTGGCGTTCAACGATCCTCGTGCAGGCCGCGCCGGGAACCTGCTGCCGCTGGAGCTCAGCGGACAGGGCCCGTCCATCACCAACACCGCGACGACGATTGCCGGCGCGATCCCCCGTGACACCGAGACCCGCGAGGTGGCGACGCCTGTCACCGTCGGCCGCGCATTGCAGGACCCGCTCCGCGAGATGGGCGTGCCCGCGACGGAGCTGTCGGTGGATGAACTAATCCAGTTCATGGTCGGCCGGTCGCTGTACCTCGACCTGCCGCTGACCGCCCAGCCTGATAGCGGTGGTTACCGCGTCACGGTCAACCGCCTGTCCACGCCGCCGGTCGAGGCCGCGGTGAGTGCGTACCGCGAACTGAAGTACGTGACCGCCCTGGACGAGAACGGCGAGGTTCAGCTCGATCAGAATGGCAAGCCAGTGCTTGTCGATCGCAGCGAGACCATCAAGGAGACGCTGGGCGAGGCGTGGGACGCCTACTCCAGCCAGACCGACGAGGCAGATGGCGCGGGCTTCCGTGCCTACCTCGAGGCCCGTTCCAGCAGCGGCACCAAGGCCGAGCAGGACGCCCTCGTCTATCTCAACAAGATCCAGGATGTGCTGATGCGCCTCGATGCCCTGGGCCTCTCCACGTTTGAGACCTCGCGCCCGAAGCTCAAGCTGCTGGGAGAAGTGCGACCCGTCACGATCCCGGAAGATCAGTTCCAGATTGCGGTGAATGGGGCCCCGATGTCCCTTCGGTAGTTCTGTTACGCTGGTACCCTTCCGGCGGGGCCGGGAGGGGGGATTCCCGGGTTTGCTTTGGGGGGTGTTTCGGTGGCCGTAGTCAACGTAGAAAGCCTGCTCAAGCCGCTCTCAGAGGAGAACCCCTGCGGGGAGAACCTCCGCTGGGACCGCCGACTGCTGGAAGTCGAGCGCCTGACCGAGGGCAAAGAAGCCGACGCCTTCGACACCAGCCGCTCTGCCGAAGAGCCCGACTGGCGCGAGGTGCGGGACGGGTGCGTCGAGCTATTCGCCCGCGGCAAGCACCTCCGCATCGCCTCCCTGCTCACCCTCGCGGCCGTGCGGATGGAAGGGTACCCGGGCCTGCGCGACGGCCTGAAAGTCCTTCACGGTCTGCTCGAGCAGTACTGGGAGCAGGTCTTCCCGCAGCTTGACGCCGAGGACAACAACGACCCCACCGAGCGGGTCAACGCGTTTTCCATGCTCTCCACGCCGATGGCGACGTTTGGCGACAAGTTCAAGTTCCTCGATCGCGTGTACGAGGCGGCGATCTGCGAATCACGACAGTTGGGTCAGTTTTCCATGCGCGACGTGGCGATTGCCGCGGGAACGCTGGAAGTGCCTGATGCCCCTGACAAACCCAGACCGACGCTTCAGGTGATCGATGCTGCCTTTGCCGAGACGGACGCGGCAAGGCTGGAAGAGATCGGCACTGCAATCGAGGAAGCCGGCGCTGCCGCGGAAGCCATCGAGGCCATTTTTAACGAGCGGTGCGGGAACGGTATCGGCCCGAACCTGGAGCCGCTGCGGATCCAGCTGCGCGATGCGGGGATCTACGTCCGTCGCCACGCCGGTGGGGGCGAGGAGGGGGTAGGAGACGGCGGCGAGGGAGCTGCCGATAGCCCATCCGGGGGAGGCCGCGTGCGGTCGCTGGAAGGCGATGTCAACTCTCCCAATGACGCTCAGATGGCGTTAGAGAAGATTTCTCGTTATTATTCAACCCATGAGCCATCAAGCCCGGTGGGGCTGATTGTGTCTTGTGCGCAGATGATGATCGGCAAGAGTTTCTTGGATATATCGAAGGTTCTGCCCCCCGACGTAGTGAGCATGCTGGTGGGCATCAGCACGCCGGCTTCAGAATCGTCCAACGAGTAAACCTCGCTTTGAGCGGGATAAGACCGGGTGATCGACATCGAAGGAGTCAGAAGATGGCGAAGGCAAGCAGCCAGAAGTTCATTGCGAGGAACCGGGCCCCGCGCGTGCAGATTGAGTATGACCTGGAGTTGTACGGCGCCGAGAAGAAGGTCAACCTGCCCTTCGTGATGGGCGTGATGGCCGACCTCTCGGGCAAGCCTGCCGAGGCGCTGGCCCCGGTGGCGGACCGCAAGTTCCTGGAGATCGACGTCGACAACTTCGACGAGCGCCTCAAGAGCATGAAGCCCCGCGTCGCATTCCAGGTTCCCAACACCCTCACGGGCGAGGGCAACCTGCCGGTGGACATCACGTTCGAGAGCATGGACGACTTCTCCCCCGCGGCAATAGCCCGCAAGGTGGAGCCGCTGGCCAAACTGCTCGAGGCCCGCACGCAGCTTGCCAACCTGCTGACATTCATGGATGGCAAGGGCGGTGCCGAGGAACTGCTGAGCAAGGTCCTCAGCGATCAGGAACTGCTCAAGAGCCTTGCCGCGGCGCCCAAGCCCGCGGAGTGAGGTTCGAGGCAGGTTCGCACGTTTGACGGTCGGGACGGTTGATCAGGGACGCACAACACCACGCGGGGACCGGCCGGAGCCGGGAACCGCAAGATTCGCGGAGGACGCCACGATGGCCGAAGCACAGTCACAATCGCAGGTCGCGGGCCTTCAGCTTGAAGGCAGCGATCTCGAGTCGCTCCTGAAGAAAGAGTTCAAGCCCAAGACATCGAGCGCGAAGGACGCGATCGAGAGCGCCGTCAAGACGCTGGCGTCGCAGGCGCTGGAGGGGGTCAAGCTCATCAGCGACGACGCCGTCAAAAGCATCGAGTCGATCATCGCCCAGCTTGACAAGAAGCTGTCCGAGCAGATCAACGAGATCCTCCACCACGTTGATTTTCAGGCCTTGGAAGGCTCATGGCGCGGCCTGTCGCACCTGGTCAACAACACCGAGACTGATGAGACGCTAAAGATCCGCGTCTTCAATATCTCGAAGAAGGACTTGGGCAAGACGATCGCCCGCTTCAAGGGCACCGCGTGGGACCAGAGCCCGCTGTTCAAGAAGATGTACGAGGAAGAGTTCGGCATGCCCGGTGGCCAGCCCTTCGGGTCCATCATCGGCGACTACTTCTTCGACCACACCCCGCCGGACGTCGAGATCATGGCGGGCATGGCGCAGATCGCGGCCGCGGCGCACGCACCGTTCATCACCGCGCCCAAGCCCAGCCTGCTGAACATGGACAGCTGGCAGGAGCTTTCCAATCCGCGCGACCTGACCAAGATCTTCCAGTCCGCCGAGTATGCCCCCTGGCGCAGCCTGCGGGAGAGCGACGATGCGCGGTACATCGGCATGGCCATGCCCCGCGTGCTCTCTCGCATTCCCTACGGCGCCAAGACTGCGCCCGTCGAGGACTTCGCCTTTGAGGAAGAGACCGGCGCAGCCGACCACAGCAAATACACCTGGATGAACGCCGCCTATGCCATGGGCACGAACATCACCCGCGCTTTCAAGCTGTACGGCTGGTGCAGCCGCATCCGCGGCGTGGAGTCGGGCGGCATGGTCGAGGGCCTGCCCGTCCACACGTTCCCGACCGATGACGGCGGCGTGGACATGAAGTGCCCCACCGAGATCGCCATCACTGACCGGCGCGAGGCGGAGCTTGCCAGAAACGGCATGATGCCCCTCTCGCACTGGAAGAACACGGACTACTCGGTTTTCGTGGGCGCGCAGAGCCTGCACAAGCCCGCGGAGTACGACGACCCCGACGCCACAGCCAACGCCAACCTGGGCGCGCGCCTGCCCTACCTCTTCGCCACGTGCCGCTTTGCCCACTTCCTCAAGTGCATGGTGCGCGACAAGATCGGCTCTTTTAAGGAGCGCGATGGGATGTCCGAGTGGCTCAACAACTGGATCAAGCAGTACGTCGACGGCGACCCCGTGAACTCCTCCGAGGAGACCAAGGCCCGCCGCCCGCTCTCCGCCGCCGAGGTGGTGGTGGACGAGATCCCCGGCAACCCCGGCTACTACTCATCGAAGTTCTTCCTGCGGCCGCACTACCAGCTCGAAGGGCTGACGGTGTCGCTCCGCCTGGTTTCCAAGCTGCCGTCCGCGAAGGGCGGCGGTTGATCGCAAATCGCTTTGGGGGGCGGGCGGTGTGGCCATGCTCTCTGGAGAAAATCTGGGGCCGCTGAACGGTCCCGCAGCAAGGAGTGTCGGCTATGCCTTTTGACGGTTTCCTCAAGATCGACGGCATCAAGGGTGAGAGCAAGGACAAGACGCACAAGGACGAGATCGACGTGACGTCGTTCTCCTACGGCGTGATCCAGTCCACGTCGGTCGCAACGGGCGGCGGCCTCTCCGCCGGCAAGGCGACCCTCCAGGCGTTCACCTTCAACCAGACCTACCACAAGGGCTCCATCCCGCTGTTCACGGCGGCATGCACGGGCAAGCACATCCCCAGCGTGGTGTTCACCGCCCGTAAGTCTGCGGGCGACAACCAGCTCGAGTACCTCACCGTCACCTTCAAGGACTGTCTTGTCACCACGGTGCAGTGCTCCGGTGCCACCGACAACGAGATCCCCAATGAGACCGTGGAGGTCACGTATTCAGAGGTGAAGTTCAAGTACAAAGAGCAGAACGAGAAGGGCGCGGTCGCCTCCGAGATCGAGGGCGGCTACGACCAGAAGGGCAACAAGAAGCTCTAAGGGCTTCTTATTACTGCCGCGTTTCTGCTGCCGGCGTACCGATATGAAGCACCCCGTGGCGGCCGCCCGCCACGGGGGTTCTATGCCCGCAGCGTCACGCCGCCCGAGCGAGGCCCTCCATGCCTGACAACTTCGACGGCTACCTCTATATCGACGGCATCAAGAGCGAGAGCAAGGACCCCGAGCACAAGGGGTGGATCGACGTCGAGTCGTTCGGCTTCGGTTGCGCCGCGGAGAGTTTCACGATGCGCGCCCGCAAGGGAGCGCCCACGCCGCCGAAGGCCGAGGATATCGAGCTCGCGTCCGACGGCTCCTCCACCAAGGCCGAGCTGACAGGCTGGACGTTCACCTTCAAGCAGGGGATGCACAAGGGCTCCCCGGCGATGTTCATGTACTGCGCCACCGGCCGCAACATCCCCAACGTCGAGTTCCATGTCCGCAAGTCCGGCGGCAACAACCCGCTCATCTACTTCCGCGTCAAGCTCGCCTCCTGCCTCATCGTCAAGATCGACACGCAGACCGATGGCGGCGCGCTGCCTGTCGAGACCGTGACGATCGCGTACCGCGCCGTCGAGCTCTCGTACCAGGAGCAGAACAGCAAGACGGGCGGGGCGTTCGGCGGGGCCGTGGTGGTGGCCTACGACAAAGCCTCGCACCTCACCGCCGAGGAGCTGGGGGACCTCTGATCACATCGCGTCGGCGGGCGCACCCCCTGCCGATGGAGGAGCGCGGCGTCACATGCCCCTGGATGGTTACCTGAAAATCGACGGCATCGATGGCGAAAGCAAAGACGCCCGGCACACGCGTTGGATCGACGTGAACGCTGTCTCGTGGGACGCGGCAGCCCCACCGGTCATGCGGGTCTTCCAGCAGGAGATCCTCCAGGCCGGCACGCCCGAGGTTAGCTCGGTGCAGTTCCGCCAGGTGCTCAACCGGGCGTCCCCGGCCATGTTCATCGCCTGCGCGACGGGCAGGGCGATCCCCGAAATCCGCTTTGAGGCCCAGATCTCGGGGCACAACGGGCCCATGAGCGTGCTGAAGGTGCTGCTCAAGCGATGCCTCATCACCAGCATCAGCGTCGCCAGCCAGGAAGAGACCATCTCCGAGGACTACACCATCGCGTATTCGTCCATCTTTGTCGAGGTTGAGGAGCGCAATCCCTGATGGATCGCGGTTCCGTGGTGACGCCCGATCGGGTATCCTGCGATTCACCGCCGGTTTGAACTCCCGCCCGAAAGGCCGACCCGCCCATGAGCATGACCCCCGAAGAACTCCTGCGACAGGGCAACCTTGATGAGTGCCTCAAGGCCGTCGAAGCGAAGGTCCGTGCCGCGCCGTCGGACCCCAAGCTCCGCATCATGCTCTTCCAGGTCCTCGCGGTCATGGGGCAGTGGGACCGCGCCCAGACGCAGCTGCAGGTCTGCGCCCAGATGGACCCCATGAACATGCTCATGGCGCAGGTGTGCAAGCAGGCCATCCTGTGCGAGCACCTGCGGGCTGAGGTGTGGGCCGGCAAGCGCACCCCCCTGGTGCTTGGCGAGCCCGCGGAGTGGGTCAGCTGGGTGATCCAGGCCAACACCATGTCAGCCGCGGGCCAGCACGCTGGCGCGGCAGATCTCCGCGCCCGCGCCTTCGAGGCCGCGCCCGCCGCTGCGGGCAAGATCGTCACCGGCGAGGACGACACCGCACCGCAGGACTTTGAGTGGATCGCCGACGCCGATGAGCGACTGGGCCCCATGCTCGAGGCCCTGGTGGACGGCAAGTACTACTGGATTCCCTGGCAGCACATCGCTCGCGTGACGATCGACAAGCCCGCCGACCTGCGCGATGTGGTCTGGCTCCCCGCACAGTTCATCTGGTCTTCCGGCGGCAGCACCGTCGGGCTCATCCCCACCCGCTACCCAGGGTCGGAGGACAAGTCTCACGACGCCGCCACCCGCCTCTCGCGCAAGACCGAGTTTGTGGAGCGCGGCGGCATCGAGGTCCCCTTCGGCCAGCGCCTCCTCGCAACGGACGCGGGCGAGTATCCGATCCTTGAGGTCCGCTCGGTACGGATCGGCGATGAGCCGCTCAACCCAGAAGCGCCGGCCAACGCCGCGTCGCTGGCGATTGACACCACGCTGGGCCGCCCGGGCGCGCCGCAGGAGCCCGGCCATGGCTGAGCTGACCACGACCGACAAACTTCAGCCGTCGCTGCTCGACCGCCTCCGCGATGATGACCCCAAGGAGCGTCAGGAGAGCCGCGACCGGCGAGTGATGTCGATGCGCCAGCTGCGCGAGGCGGTGCTGCGCGACCTGTCGTGGCTGCTCAACGCCGGGTGCCACCCGCTGAGCGACGAGATCTACGACTTTCCGCTGGTGGCGCACAGCACGATCAACTATGGCATGCCCGACATGACTGGCCGCACGGCGTCAAACGTCAACCCCACGCGGCTTGAGCAGATGGTGCTGGACGCGGTGGCGTCGTTCGAGCCGCGCATCGTGCGGAAAACACTGGGCGTGCGAGCGGTGTCGATCTCGGGCTCGCGACGCGAGCGCACGGGCAACACCGTGGGGTTTGAGATCACGGGAGACCTGTGCCCGCTGCCGATGCCCGAGCCGCTGTACCTGCGGACGCAGCTGGACCTTGAGACGGGGCGGTGCGAGCTGAAGACCGGGACGCGCTGACGCGGCCGCGAGCAAGACAGAAGGGGGAATCGCAAAGATATGGACCGCCGACTGCTCCGCTACTACGACCGCGAGCTGCGCCACCTTCAATCGGGCGCGCGGGAGTTCGCGCGCGAGTTCCCCAAGATCGCCGGCCGGCTCGCGCTCGAGGACTTCCCCTGCGTCGACCCGTACGTCGAGCGCCTGCTCGAAGGCTTCGCCTTCCTCACCGCCCGCGTGCAGCTCAAGCTCGACAGCGAGTTTCCCCGCTTCACTCAGAACCTTCTTGAAACTGTCTACCCCGCCTACCTCGCCCCCACCCCCAGCATGTGCGTGGTGCAGTTCAACCAGGACCCCGCCGAGGCGGGCCTGGCCGACGGCTACACCATCCCCCGCGGCACGGTGCTGCGCAGCCCGGCGACGCGCGAACTTGCCTCGTGCGAGTTCCGCACGGCGCACGATGTCCGGCTCTGGTCGGTCAAAGTTGAGGAAGCCGAGTATTACACGCGAAACGTTGGAGCGCTCGACCTTGCCCGCCCCTGGGGCGGTCAGGATGAAGTGGGGCAGCTGCGCATCGGGCGCGGGCCCATCCGCGCTGCCGTACGCCTGCGACTGCGCACCACCGGCGCGGTCCCCTTCAGCAAGGTGCGGATGGAGGACCTGCGGCTGTTCCTGCGCGGGGGCGACGCAACCCCGGCGCGGCTCTATGAGCAGATGTTCGCCCACGCCCGCTCCATCATCATCCGCCCCGCGATGAGCGGCAACGCCACCGGTCCCTGGCAGCAATCCTTCGCGCCCGACATCATCCAGCGTGCCGGTTTTACGGCAGCGGAATCGCTGCTCCCCTACGACCCGCGCGGCTTCCAGGGCTACCGCCTGCTGCACGAGTACTTCGCGTTCCCCCAGCGGTTCATGTTCGTCGACCTCATGGGCGTCGGGGCAGCGATGCGCCGGTGCGAGGACACGGCGGTCGATGTCATCATTACATTCACGCACGAGGTGCTGGACCTGGAAGGCGCGGTCGATGCCTCGTCGTTCGCGCTGCACTGCTCGCCCGCCGTCAACCTGTTCCCCAAGCGTGCAGACCGCATCTTCATTACCGACCGTGCCAGCGAGTTCCAGGTGATCCCCGACCGCACACGCCCGCTTGACTACGAGGTCTACAAGGTCTCGCGCGTCGCCGGCTTCGGCGCGGGCACCAACGACGAGACGATCTTCCGGCCTTTTTACGCCGCGAACGACAGCGACCTCTCGACCCCCGCCTATTACACCACCAACCGCGTGCCCCGCGCGATGTCCGAGCGCGAGAAGCGCCAGGGAGCCCGCAGCAGCTACCCCGGCAGCGAGGTGTACGTGGCTCTGGTGGATGCCGCGAACGCGCCGTACGGCACCGACCTCAAACAGCTCGCCGTCGAGACGCTGTGCACCAACCGCGACCTGCCGCTGCAGATGCCCGTAGGCAAGGCCAAGACCGACTTCACGCTCGAGATCGGTGCGCCCATCGAGTCTGCCCGCGTCATCGCCGGGCCCACGCCCCCCCGCGCCAGCCACGCCGAGGGCGAGACCTCCTGGCGGCTGATCAGCCACCTCAAGCTCAACTACCTGTCCCTCATGGATGAGGACCTCAACCGCGATGGCGACATCACCGCCGACGAGCGCCAGGGCGCGGCAGCCCTGCGCGATCTGCTGCGGCTCTACGGCAACACGGGCGATGCCGCCACCCGCAAGCAGGTCGATGGCCTTAAAGAGGTCAGCACCTCCCCCGTCACCCGCCGCGCGCCAACGCCCGGCCTCATTGCCTACGCCCGTGGTCTGGAGATCAACGTCACATTCGATGAATCGCTGTTCGAGGGCTCGGGCGTCTTCGTCCTGGGGGCGGTGCTCGACCAGTTCTTTGCGCGCTACGTATCCATGAACTCATTCACGGAGACTGTCATCAGCACCGTGGAGCGAGGGGAGATCATGCGGTGGATTCCAAAGGTCGGACAACGCCCGGTCCTGTGACGCGGGCCGGGCCCGCGCCCGACCCCTTGGACGCAGTGCTCAGCGGCTCGAACGAAAACGGCTCTGCGCCGGTAGACGCGGCAGCCGCGGGCCCGGCCATGCGCACCGTACGCAAGCACGTCACCCGCCCCGCGAACTACGAGGCCAAGGAGGACTTTCTTACCCAGCTCGCGTTTGAAACGTGGAACTACGACTTCTTCCAAGCCGTGCGCCGGCTCGATGCCCTGAGCCCCGATCAGAAGGGCATCGGCCTTTCCGACCGTGTGGAGGAAGACGCCGTCCGCTTCTGCCAGCAGCCGACGCTCGCGTTCCCGCCCAGCTCGTTGAACCGCTACGACCCACCGACCGACCGAACACCGGGCCGGCTCTTCGTCGCGTTCTTTGGGATGCTCGGCCCCCACGGCCCGCTGCCCCTGCACCTGACCGAATATGCCCACGAGCGCGAGCTGCACGCCAAGGACAAGACGTTCTCGCGCTTCCTCGATGTCTTCAATCACCGCCTCGCAAGCTTGTTTTATCGCGCCTGGGCCGTGAATCAGATGCCCGCGAGCTACGACCGCTCGATGGCCGCGGCAGGCATCAACCCCGCCGCCATCAAGCCCGAGCAACGCGATGCGGCGCTGCTCGAAGATGACGACCCCTACGCGCTCTACATCGGTTCGCTCATCGGCCTGGGGATGGACTCGCTGCGCCTGCGTGACCGTGTGCCCGACATCGCCAAGCTGCATTATGCGGGTCGGCTTGCCGCGGGCGCGCCGGGGCCGGAGGGGCTGCGAGCAATCCTGCAGGATTACTTCGGCGTGCCGGTGTTGATCGAAGAGTTTGCGGGCCACTGGCTCACGCTTCCCGAGTCGGCGCACTGCCGGCTGGGCGGCGACCCCGTAGACCGCGGCCCCGCATCGCTGGGCGGCCCGTTGGGTGGCGCGGTGGCCGGTCGCCGCGTGTGGGATTGCCAAGGCAAAGTCCGCCTGCGACTGGGGCCGATGAAGTTTGACGATTACAAGCGGTTCCTGCCGACCGAGAACGCAGCGCGGCGGCTGGAGGCATGGATCCGCAACTTCGTGGGGGAAGAGTTCGCGTGGGAGGCCGACATCATCCTGATGAAGGACGATGTCCCGCCGACACGTCTGGGCATGGGCGCGGCGCTGGGCTGGACGACATGGAACTACAGCGGCGCCGCTGAAGAAGACCGTGCCGACCTCACGCTGCGGAGCAGGAGCTAGCGGGTTATTGACGGTGGGGGTACGCTGATGACAGCCTCCGGGCGATGCCCGAGAGGTAAGGAGTTTGAGAGATGGGGACCGGTATTTCCAGGGCGGCGCTCTTCGGCAAGCTGAACTCAATCGGCTACAAGGCCCTCGACAACGCCGTCGTATTCGCCAAGCTCCGCGGCAACCCCTACGTGGAGCTCGCTCATTGGCTGCACCAGGTCATGCAGGTGCAGGACACCGACCTCCACCACATCATCAAGGCCGCGGGGATCGACGCGGGCCAGCTCGTCGCCGACACGCAGGCCGCGCTCGACAGGCTCCCCAAGGGGGCCAACAGCTGCGACCTGTCCGCGGGGCTTGCTGATGCGGTCGAGCGGGGCTGGTCGTACGCCAGCCTGAAGTTCGGCGAGCTCTCCATCCGTACCGGGCACGTCATCTTCGCGCTCGTCAACGACACCACGCTCAAACCCATGCTCACCAAGGTGAGCCAGCAGTACGCGAAGATCAATGCCGACCAGCTCGGTGAGCAGTTCCTTAAGATCACCGACGGCAGCCCCGAGGCCGTGCTTGCCGCGGCAGACCAGCGCGGCATCAGCGGCGCGCCCGGCGAGTCCAGCGGCGCGATGGCCCCGGCACAACTGGGCAAGCAGGAGGCGCTGGGCAAGTACTGCAAGGACCTGACGGAAAACGCCAAGGGCGGCAAGATGGACCCCATCGTGGGGCGCGATGAGGAAATCCGCCAGTGCATCGACATCCTGATGCGCCGCCGCCAGAACAACCCGATCCTGACGGGCGAGGCTGGCGTAGGCAAGACGGCGGTGGTGGAGGGCTTTGCCCAGCGCATCATCAAGGGCGATGTGCCCCCGCAACTGAAGGATGTCCGCGTGCTCGAGCTCGATCTGGGCCTGCTGCAGGCCGGGGCAAGCATGAAGGGCGAGTTTGAGAACCGTCTCCGCGGCGTGATCGATGAGGTACAGGCCAGCCCCAAGCCCATCATCCTCTTCATCGATGAAGCCCACACCATCATGGGCGCGGGCGGCGCTGCCGGCACCGGCGATGCAGCGCAGCTGCTCAAGCCCGCGCTCGCACGCGGCACACTGCGGACCATCGCCGCAACGACGCAGAGCGAGTACAAGCAGCACTTCGAGAAAGACCCCGCGATGACCCGCCGGTTCCAGGTCGTCAAGGTTGATGAGCCCGACGAGAAGAAGTGCCTGCTGATGATCCGCGGCCTGGCCAGCGTGATGGAGAAGCACTTCAAGGTGCAGGTGCTCGATGAGGCCCTCGAAGCGGCAGTGAAGCTCAGCAAGCGGTATATCCAAGGCCGCCAGCTGCCCGACAAGGCCGTCAGCCTGATCGACACCGCCTGCGCCCGCGTCGCCGTCAGCCTGCACGCGGTCCCCGCGGAGATCGACGACACCCGCAAGAGGATCGACGGGCTCAATACCGAGCTGGCGATCATCGACCGCGAAATTACCACCGGCAGCGAGCACACCAAGCGCCGCGCCGACATCATGACCGAGCTCGATGCCGAAACAATCGCACTCAAAGGCCGTGAAGAGCACTACAACAAGGAAAAGGCCGTCGTCGAGAAGATCCTGGACCTCCGCGGCAAGCTCCGCCGCGGCACCGACCAGCCGATTGATGGCCCGGGTACCCCCCCTCTCCGAGAGGGGCGTCCATCCCAAGCCCCCACCATGCCGAAAGACTCGGGCCAGACTTCCCCCTCGGGAAGTGAAGCCACCCAGACCATCGAGCCCAAACTCAGCGACGAAGAGCGCCTCAAGGCCATGGAGGAACTGAAGAAACTCACGGGCGAGCTTGCCGCGATGCAGGGCGAGAACCCGCTGATCCTGCCCAGTGTGGATGCGCAGGCGGTCTCTGCCGTCGTCTCCGACTGGACGGGCATTCCCCTGGGCAAGATGGTCAAGAACGAGATCGAAGGCGTGCTCAAGCTCGCCGACCGCCTGGAAAAGCGGGTGATCGGCCAGCGCCACGCGCTGGACGCCATCGCGCAGCGCATCCAGCTCAGCCGCGCCAAGCTCGACAACCCCGGCCGCCCTGTGGGCGTGTTCATGCTGGTCGGTCCCTCGGGCGTCGGCAAGACCGAGACGGCCATCGCGCTGGCCGAGGCTCTCTACGGCGGGCCGCAGGGTCTGATCACGATCAACATGAGCGAGTATCAGGAAGCGCACAAAGTGAGCCTGCTGATGGGCTCGCCCCCCGGCTACGTCGGCTTCGGCAAGGGCGGCGTCATGACCGAGGCGGTCCGCCGCCGGCCCTACAGCGTCCTGCTGCTCGACGAGGTGGAAAAGGCCCACCCCGATGTGCACGAGGTGTTCTTCCAGGTCTTCGACAAAGGAAGCATGAAGGACAGTGAGGGCCTGGACATCAACTTCAAGGACACGATCATCCTGCTCACCAGCAACGTGGGGACAGACCTCGTGATGAGCATGTGCAAGGACCCGGCGCTGCGTCCGGATCCTGACGGGCTGGTGAAGGCCATCCGCGAGCCTCTGCTCAAGGTCTTCCCGCCCGCGCTGCTGGGTCGTCTCAACATCGTGCCGTACTACCCCATCAGCGATGAGATGATGCGCAGCATCATCAAGCTGCAACTGGGCCGTGTGGGCCAGCGAGTGCAAGAGGGGCACAAGGTGCCCTTCAGCTTCGATCCCAAGGTGGAGGACACTATCGTCAGCCGCGTGACAGAGCTCGACAGCGGTGCCCGCGCCATCGACGCCATCATCACCCGCCAGATGCTGCCGACGGTGGGCCGCGAACTGCTCGAGCGGTTGATGGCCGAGAAGCCGGTCAACCGCGTGCACATCGGCGTTAAAGACAGCGAGTTTGAGTACAGCTTCGAGTAAGCGTCCGCGGTCATCCGCCCAGAGGAGTCGGGTCCTTCACCATGCCACGCGACCGCACACCTGGGATCATCGGCGTCTGGCGCTGGCCGGAGGCAATCACGGACGGGCCCTGGCCCGGCGGGGGCCGCACCGACGTAACCCTGCCGACGGGGCCGGCGCGGTGCGCTACAGGGCCCAACGGTGTCATTGGCAGCGACACCCCTGGCCACTTTGACATGATCGCCGTGGAGCAGTCCGCGGCTGCCGAATCAGAGATTCCCCCCCTGCCCGCACTGTACCGTCGTGTGGAGATTCAGGGCCACATGGTCAAGGTCCGCTACCGCCCGCGGTGGATGTCCGACATTGAGGAGTTGCTCAACGCCGACGAGCGCGACCCCGACGCGGAACAGGCATTCCTCGAAGAGCTGCGCGGCAAGTCCGCCCACGCCCGCCGGTTTATTGCCGCGACCCTTGTGCCAACCCTCCGCGCCCGCGGAGAGACGACCCTGCTGCGGGGAGTTTCGAAGGCCGCCGGAAGCCCGTCCGCTTCAACCATGCAGCCCGCGGCCTTCAACGCCTGAACTGTCCTTTCCTTTGGAGCTTGACTCATGCCCGCCGAAACACGATGGACCCAGGCCGCACGCAAGCTCGCGATCGCCACCACGCTGGGAGAGGACAAGCTCATCCTGCAGAGCTTCCGCCTGACAGAGGAGCTCGGCCGCCCCTTTGTCTGTGAGGTCAAGCTCTTCAGCGAGGACACCGAGATCGTCTACGACGACATCGTGGGGCAGAACGTGACCATCCGCCTGAGCCTCGACGACGAGGGCGGCGAGCGCTACATCAACGGCTACGTCTCGCGCTTCGTGCAGGGCGGCAGCGACGAGTCAGATTCGGCGCACACCTACTGGGCAACGATCGTTCCCTGGTTGTGGTTCCTCACCCGCGCGTCGGACTGCCGCATCTACCAGAACAAGAAGATCCCCGACATCATCAAGGAGGTCTTCTCCGACTTCAACGCGGGCGAGATGGTGGAGGACACGCTGACGAGCGAGTACAAAGAGCTCGAGTACGTCGTGCAGTACCGCGAGACGGCCTTCAACTTTGTCTCGCGCCTGATGGAGCATGAGGGGATCTACTACTTCTTCAAGCACGAGAACGGCAAGCACAAGCTGGTGCTGGCCGACGCCCCCAGCGCCCATGTCGAGATCGAGAACTACGAAGTAATCCCGTGTCACGACGCCGGCGAGACCGACAGCCAGGGCATCTCCGAGTGGGGCCTGGAGACCCGCCTGCTCCCCGGGCGCCACACCCTCCGCGACTTTGATTTCAAGGTCCCCCCCAAGGACATGGACTCCGAGAAGGAGCAGATGGGCGACCACACGAACGCCGGGTTCGAGATCTTCGATTACCCCGGCGACTACCTCGACAAGTCCGCCGGTGACACCCGCGCTGCCATGCGCATCGAGGAACTCGCCATGCACCGCGTGGTGGGCAAGGCAAAGAGCGACGCCCGCGGCCTGACTGTCGGCGCCAAGTTCAAGCTCTCCGGTGCCGACCGCTCCGAGCAGGATGTCGAGTACGTCATCACCGCCATGACCTGCGACGCCAACGAGGAGGCCTTCGGCGCCGGCGCCGAGGGCGCCGAGCGGCTCTTCAAAAGCACCTTTACCGCCGTGCCCGCCGACGTGCAGCTCCGCCCCCGCCGCATCACACCAAAGCCGCTCATCACCGGCCCGCAGACGGCGATTGTCACAACCAGCGACGGCGAGGAGATCTTGACGGACGAGTTCGGGCGTGTGAAAGTCCACTTCCACTGGGACCGGCTGGGCAAGTTCAACGAGACGTCCTCCTGCTTCATCCGCGTGGCGCAGATCTGGGCCGGCAAGAAGTGGGGGGCCATGTTCATCCCCCGCAAGAATCAGGAAGTCGTCGTCGAGTTCCTGGAGGGCGACCCCGACCGCCCCCTGATCACCGGGCGCGTCTACAACGGCGACAACATGCCTCCGTACGCGCTGCCCGGCAGCAAGAACATGAGCGGTATCAAGTCCGATAGCACCAAGGGCGGCGGCGGCTCCAACGAGTGGCACTTCGACGACACCAAGGGCTCGGAGAAGGTCACCGTCCACGCCCAGAAGGACATGTCCACCACCGTCGAGCACGACATGTCCGACACGGTGAAGAACAACCGCACCATCACCGTCCACGGCACGCACACCGAGACGATCACCAAGGACACCAAGATCACTGTCAGCGAGGGCAAGCTCGAGCACTTCGTCAACACCGGCACGGCCGCATACTACGTCAAAGCCGCCGTCACCGAGACATTCGACGACACGCAGACATCGATCGCTAAGAAGAAGATGCACCACCAGTCCACGGAGGCCAACATCCAGGTCAGCGGGAAGACGCAGGTGATCCTGCACACCGGCGAAACTACGCAGGTCAACATGACCGAGGATGGCAAGGTGGGCATCTCAGGCACCGAGATGGTCTCCATCTCCTGCGGCGACTGTCTGGTGCAGATGAAGAAGGACGGCTCCATCAAAATCTCCGGCAAGAAGATCGAGATCACAGGGACGGAAGAGGTCAAAATCGGCGTCGGCGCGCAGAACACCACTTACAGCGCCCAGAAGATCGCCCACACCGGCGCAGCCATCAACTCCACCGCCGTTGGCATGCACGAGCTCGCCGGCGCCGTCATCAAGATCAACTGAAGGAGCAGTACCTGTGCGCCGCGTAATGGAGAGGCTCAATACCCGCATGTCCGCGTTCATGACTCAGCGCGAGGATGCCGCGCTGGTCGTGCAGTGCGACGACAACGCCGCGGCCATCGTGCTGCGCTCCATCCAGGGGGTTGACGAGTCCAGCCGCTCCGATTTCTTCTTCGTCTTCCCCGAGACATTCGTCGAGCCTGCCGCATATGTCGAGGCCATCTTCGTCAACTTCGCCGCCGAGCACGCCAGCACCCGCGCCGGCATGCCCGCCCTGGGCCTCGCCCCATGGCCCGAGATTCCCGCGGGCCTGCGCAACCCCGCCCAGCCGCCCATCCCCCGCCTGCGCGAGATCATGTCCTTCGCCCGCTCGCTGCTGCCCAGGCAGGGCAACCCCCTCCTGGGCTGGGTGATGTTCCCCCTCGCAATCGCTGACACCGCCGCCTGGGCCGCCTTCGCCGCCGAACTGCTCCGCCACGACTGGCCCTACCCCTGGCTCCGCGGCATGCGCATCTACCTCCGTGACATGGTCAACCCGCCGCCGCTTACCGCTGCGACGCTCGAGGCCCCCCGTGTCGACCACTGTTATGTCGATCTCAGCAACGAGATCATCGAGAAAGGCCTGCAGGAAGACGCCGGCGACCCCACCCTCCCCGTCGAAACCCGCCTCAACTGCGTCCTCATCCTCGGCGGCATGGACCAATCCCACCGCCGCTATGACGATGCGATCGTCAAATACGACTGCGTCCTCCGCTCCGCCACCAAGCTCCAGAATCAGGTGCTCGCCGTCGCCGCGCTCAACGGCCTGGGCGAGGTCATGGAAAAGAAGGGCGAGGACGACCGGGCCGACAAGTATTTCGGCGCGGCCATCACGTCATCCGAAGGCGCTCCCGTCCCCACCAACCCCGCGCTCTTCATGGCCACGCTCAACAGCGCCAACCTCGCCCTGCGCACGCAGCGCTGGGCCGACGCGGAGCACTACTACGCCGCCGCGGAGCAGATGGCCAACGTGCAGAGTTCCCCGCGCACCCGCGTCGAGTGCATGGAGAACCGGGCGGTCGCACTTTACATGCAGCAGAAAGTGCCCGAAGCCCTGGCGCTGTGGGACTTTGCCGAGCACTGCGCCCGCGGCGGCGAGCACTTTGATCTTGCCGAGCGCATCCTCCGCAAGGCGCTCGACCACTACCGCCTGCTGAGCGATGAGCCGGGCATCTCAAGAACCGAATCGCGCATCGCCTCCGCGCAGCGACGCGAGCCCGCCACAGGCCCTGCCCCAACCCCGCCCGCGTATGCCGCCGTGCCCGCGCCTCAGCCCGGGGGCAGCGCATGATGCCCCCCCCGACGGCATGCCCCCCGGTGGTCAATCCGGCTCAGGCTCGGGCGGCAGCGGCGCGCCGCCGCAAAGCGGCACCAGCATGACCCCGGTCACTGAGGTCCCGCTGCCCGCCGAGCCCGCCGCGTGGACCCCCGGCGGCGGCATCGACCAGGCTGCCGCGGCAGCCGCTCCCCACGGAACCATCGACAACACTGTGTCCGGCGTGTCGGGCGTTGTGTCCAACTTCGGCCAGTCTTGGAGCGATGGCCTCACCGCCTTCACCGCCGCCAACAGTCCGCTCGATCCCAGCCGCCCGGAAACCACGGTCGAACGCGCCCAGCGCGGTGCGCGGCAGATCCGTGCCGTGCAGGGCATCATGAGCAACGTCATGGCCGCCATCAGCCTGCCGCAGGACATTCTCAACGTCGGCTTCGCCAACCTCACCAACTCGATCGCGGCCATGTTCCCCGCGTTCCCCGCGGCATTCCTCGGCTCCCCCTACCTCGGCATGCCCCACGCCCACAGCCACCCGCCCAGCCTCATTCCCCCCGCGCCCCCGGTGCCGCTTCCCAGCATCGGCATGATCACCCTGGGCACCTGCCTCAAGGTGCTCATCAGCAACATGCCCGCCGCACGCTGCGGGGATATCGGCGTCGCGCCCACCTGCGGCGGTCTTCAGCCCTTCTTCCAGATCAAGACCGGCTCGAGCAAGGTCTTCATCGGGGGCAACCGTGCCGCGCGGATGCTCGACATCTGCGCTGCATGCACGATGGCGGATGATCGCAAGATCGAAGCCGGCAAGGTCATGGCCGCGGTCGGCAAGGCGGCCAGCGCCGCCAGCACCGCCCTGGAAGTGGCGGGCTACGCCGTCGGTGTCGTGTCCGTCGTCGCCGACGCCGCCGAGGCCGCGACGGAAGATGATCCCTCAATGGCCGCCGCCAAGGGCATGGCCGCGGCAATGGGCGCAGCCCAGATGGCCGCCGATGCCGCCGCCGCGATCATCACGAAATCCATGGGAACGGACCCCGGCATCCCCCCCGGCACCAAGGGCGCGGTGATGGTTGGCAACCCCACGGTGCTCATCGGCGGCTTTCCAATGGTCAACATCCCCAACCCCGTCAACATGGTGCTCGACAAGCTCAAGCGGTACGTTCCCAAGAAGCCCGCGGCACCCGCCCCGGAGGCACCCGGCCCGAAGGGGTGCCCATGATCCCACCCACGCGCCTCTGCACGCTGCTGCCCCACATGGCGAACCGTCTGGTGGGCGATCCCATCGATGTCGTGACCGGTGCCAACATCGACGCCACGCGCGACTTTGAACTGTGGGGCCCACTGCCGCTGGTCTCGATGCGCTATTACGACAGCGCACGCCATCACAAACGTCTCGCCCTTGGCCACGGCTTCGGGCATGACTTGTTCCGGGCGCTCATCATGGGCGTGGATGGCATCGTGTACCGCGACGGCTTCGGCGCCGAGCACCCGCTAGGCGCGCCCCTGGTCGACGGCGCGGAGGTGGTGTACTCCCAATGGCGTCTGCGGCGTCTTGATCTTCGCCGCTACCGGCTCTTCGAGCCCGGCCGCCCCGCCTGCGACTTTGAGTTCATCAACGGGATGGAATCGCCCGCACGGCTCCGTCGCATGTCACACGGGCTCGCGGAAATTACCCTGAACTACAACCCCGCGGGCGCGCTGGCGATCATCATCGACTCCCTGGGCCGTCGCATCGATGTCCAGGAATCCCCCGACGGCCGCCTGCTGGGCATGACGCTCGAGGCTTCCACCGCCGCGCCAGCGAGAAAACTCCTGACCTGCGATTACGACGACCGCGGCAACCTCACCCGCGCGGTGGACCCCTACGCCAGCGAGTGCCGATTCACGTGGGACGCGAACAACCGCATCACCCGCCGCACCGACCGCAACGGGTTTGCATTTCTCTTTGAGTACGACGCGCTCGGCCGCTGCACCCGCGCCCGCGGCGAGGATGGCGTGCTGGATACGCGGCTTGTGTACGAGCCCGACATTGGTCACACGACGGTCACGCACGCCGATGGCGGCGTGTGGCAGCACTTCTTCGACCCGGAATCCAAGACCGTCTTCCGCATCATCAACCCGCTGGGCGGCTTCAAGGAGTACACGGCTAACGAGCGCGGGCACCCCGTCGCCGAGATTGATGAGCTCGGCAACGCCGTCATGCTCACGGTCGATCAGCAGGGCGTGCCAATCGCCAAGACGCTGCCGGATGGACGCATCATCCGCCTGCCCGCCGACCCTCGCCACTTTGAGTCCCCCGCACACCGGGTGCCCGTGTGTCCCGCCGAGTATGAGCACGGCACGCTCTTCGCCTGGCGCGAGCAGACACCGCCCTTCACCGACGCCATCGCGCAGCTCGACCTGCCGCGGAGCGTGCAGGCCGCCATCGTGGGCCGGGACTTTAAGGACCGCGCGCCATACGAGCGCACGCTCCCCGAGCCGCCACCTCCGGGCACATCGTCGTACCCGCTCCCCATCTTCGGCCGCGTCTTTGATGACTTTGGCAAGCTGGTGCGTCAGGTCGGCGCGGGCGGCGCCTCGCGGCGCTGGCTCTACGACCGCAACGGCAACATCACCCGCTTCACCGACTTCGACGGGCACGCCGAAGAGTTCGAGTACCGCTCGTTCAACCACTGCGTCCGGCGCACCCTGCCGGGAGGGCTTGCCGCGACGATCCAGTGGAGCGACACCGACCAGATCAGCGGCTTCACAGATTCCGGCGGCACAACCACGCGACTGGTTCACGATCAGCGCAATCAACTTGTTGAGGTTCACCGCGCCGGAGCGCTGAAGGAAAAGTACATCCTCGATGCCGCGGGAAACCTCGTCGAACGCCAGGGGCCCAGCGGCACGCCGGGTCTGATGATTGACATCGGCCCTGGCAACCGTGCCGTCCGCAAGCGACTGGCGTCCGGGGGCGTTCACGAGTACGCATACGACGACATGGGCCGTTACGCCGCGGTCTCCGCCGACGGCGAGAAGACCGAGTTCGCCTACGACATCTACGGCCGCCGCTGCAAGGATGTCCGCGCGGGGCTGGGCACCGTCCACACATCCCTGTCTCAGCACAAGCCCGGCAGCACCACCGTGCTCGGCCGCTTCACCACCCGCTACGCCCACCGCCTGGATGGCACCGTCGAGATCATCGACCCCGTCGGCGGCCGGCACACCACCCGCCACATCGGTCACGGCATCGTCCACCGCGCCTGCGCAAACGGCACCGCCGAGGTCTCGCAGTACGACCCGCGCGGACGGTGCCTGCGCAAGTCGGTGTACCGCGTGCACGAAGAAACCGCGCCGTGGAATCGCACATTCTCATATTCCGGAGAGGGCGACCTGCTGAGCGTCGAAGATTCTGCCGCGGGGCTTTCAAAGTTTACTTACGACGGTTCGCACCGCCTCACCACGGCGCGCACGCCCGGCGGCGGCGTCGCGCCCATCGCGTACGACGCGGGGGCCAACCTCGTACTCAAGCCGGGGCTCGAGGACGTCGTCATCGGGCCCGCCAACCGCCTGGTCTCCGCCAACGGCGATTCGTTCGACTACAACGATCGTCAGCACATCAGCGTCCGCCGTGGCCGCACCAGCCACACCTACACCTACGACTCGCGCGATCGGCTCATCGGCATTGCCACCGAGCGTGGCACATGGAAGGCCACCTACGACGCGCTCGGCCGCCGCACCCGCGTGAACGATTACGGGCGAGAGACGGTGTACTACTGGGACAGCGACCGCCTGAGCGCTGAAGTGCGCCACGACGGCCGTGTCCGCGTGTATGTGTACGAGTACCCGCTGGCCATGACGCCGCTGCTCATGGTCGAGCTCGACACCCTCGCGGCCCCGCTCGACACTGCGCGCGTGTACACCATCTTCGCCGATCATCTCGGCGCGCCCGTCCGAATCGAGGATGCCGCGGGTATGCCCGTGTGGCGTGCGGACTACGAGCCGTACGGCGTCGCTCGCGTCGATCCGGTCTCGACGATCGATTTTTCGTTCCGCTACCCCGGCCACTGGTTCGATGAGTCAACGGGGCTGCACTACAACCGCTTCCGTTACTACAGCCCTGAACTGGGCCGGTACCTTCAGTCCGACCCCGCGGGCCTCGCGGGGGGTGACAACCTCTACGCCTACCCCGCCAGCCCCCTCAGCCGCGTTGACCTCCGCGGACTCGACTGCCCAGAATGCACAGCGCGGCGTGTGGCGGCGGAGGAGGCAGACGAGCGCGAGGGCAACCCGCGCGTCGCCGCCATCGAAGATGATGAGGCCCGTGCCAATGTTGCCCGCCGCGTGGGCATGCAGGATGAGGATCTCGCCCGCCTCCAGCAACAGGCCAACGAGGATGGAAAGCTAATTGTGGTTCGCGCCACCAACCCCAATAGCCTTGACCATCACGACGACCCCGGCTCCATCCCCAAGCCCGTGACGGTCAAGCAAAAAACCGACCCTGAGACGGGCCTCGTTAACCAGCGCCGCAACCCGGGGGAAGAGGCTCCGCCCGGCTTCCACTGGGGCGACGATGGCAACCTGCGGACCAACGACACCAATCAGACGGTTCATGGCGACCACGATCTCCAGGGCGTCTACCACTACGATGAACACGGCGACCAGTACCACCGCCAGAACTCCAACGACCCCGAGGTGCAGCAGCGCATCAACGAAGCCTTCGACGGGCGCGACATGGTGCAGCACGGCGCCAACGACGATTATCGACCCGGCGGAGAGATGGGCCGCCAGCCAGGGACCGATGAGCACTTCGTGGTCATCGAACCCGACGGTACATCCCGTGTTGTTGGCCCGCCCACCTCCGCGCTCCAGGATTACTACCAGGAACGCGGCATCCCCTGGCCATATGACGATTTCCGAACGACGCCGCCCACCCCTCGTCCCGCCCCCGCGGGCTTCGACTAATCAACTTGCAGAGCCTTACTCTTATGCCCGCAATTCCCGCCAACATTCCCGCACTCCCACCCCAGCGTGCATCGCTGATAGCCAGGCTCGACGAAGTCGAGGACCAGATCCGGGAGGGTGGTCGGGCCAAGCCACGGATCAGCGCGGAAGACTCGGCGATTCTCAACCGGCGTCGCAAGGACTTGCTGTCGAAGTATTACGAACTGCTCCCCATCATCACGTTCTCGCGGTGCCCTTACTGCGAAGCTCCACTCCAGGGACCGTTCGATCCCTGGGGCCTTGACGGCCCGTGGTGGCAGGAGAAGCGTGCCGTCAGCGACAGCCTCCCGCAGGGCTGCGCGCACTTCGGCGTACTCACCGGCGCGGTGGCGCTCGGCCCCAACGGTGTCAACGCGGGAACGCGCGAAGCCTTTATCGGGCCCGATGCGCCGTTCGTCATCCCAAAGGTCCTTGAGCTCCCCACCATGCTCGCGGTGATCAGTGAGATCGGTGTCGTCGGTGGCCACCGCGCCTTCCCGATCGCCTACTTCTCGAGCCAGCCGCACAGGGGCGGCCTCGCCAACCCCTGGACACGCAACACATGCACCTTCACGCTCCGCGATGGCTCGACCTCATTTGCAATCAAGTCTGATCCCTATGACTTCGATCTTCAGCCTTGGCTTTACGCGGGCAAGATCCGCTGGATCAAGCCCCACGACCCCGACGCCGTGCTGAGCAAGGAGCCACCGGCCAAGTTCCCGTACTCCTTCCCGGCGCAGCCGCGCCTGCGCCAGTCCGTGGTGCGTGATAAGGTCTTCACCGCACCGCTGCCCAACAACGAGGTGTACGAGCCCTTCGGGGATTGACCATGCCCATGAACGCTGCCAACCTCGGCTGGATCGGCGTCGGCATTCTCGCCCTCGCCTCGCTCTTCATCTTCCTCGCCTGCGTGCGTCAGCGTCCCACGCTTTCCACCACCGGCACCGTCAAGTCCCTCACCTTTGTCCCGCCAGAGAAGTACCGGCCCTACGCCCACGGGCCCATCACCCGCGGTTTCCGCACGATGTCTGCCGTGGAAATCCCGGCGCGGTACTCCGTCGAGGTCGAAACCCCCGACGCGGGCGTCGTCCGCGCCGCGATCCCCGAATCGCAGAAAGACAACTTCCCCATCGGCACGCCAGTCAACATTGAGTATCAGGTCCGCGGCACGCTGGGCTGGAAGCGCGTCTACGTCATGGACATGACCCGCACAGAGCCCTCGCCCCCAGCGCGCATCCCCGTCATTCTTCAATAAGCCTTGACGATCTCGACCCCCGGATAGAACGTCTTCACCATCGACGTCCAGTCCATGCCCAGGTCGCCCATGCCCTTGGCGCACCACTGGCACATGCCAACTCCGTGCCCCCAGCCGCGCCCCGTGAAGCGCACCTGGTTGGCCCACACCTCGGCCTCAAGGTCCCCGCTGTGCACGCGGTTTTCCTTGGTGATCGGGGCAAGGTCGGGCACGGGCTGATTCAGCGCCATCCGCAGTTCCTCAGCGCGCAGCGTGTATTCATCGCCCCGCTCGTCCATCAGGCGGTACCTGTCGGGCCGGTCCGCGTCGTTCCTCGCGGCAATCTCCACCGAGCGCAGCCGCCCGATGTCCGCAACCTTGTTGTGCGTCGCCCTTCCCCACGCCCGCAGGCGGCGCGTGACATCATCGTCCTTCCGCGTCACCTGCCAGCGGTACAGCGGCGCCTTCTGACAGAAGCTCTGGCGGGGCTGGCCTTGCAAGGGCGACACCTTATTGAACGGATAGTCTGGCCACACGTTGGCCGCGCTCGCGGGCCTGCCCCCGCACTGCGAGGAGAAGTACGCCCGCAGCAGCTTGCCCTTGTGCGTCAGCACCATGCCCCGCGTTGCCCGCACCGCATCGCTCGCCAGGGGCGTCGTCGCCGAGCCGAACACCTGGTCCACCGTGGTGCTCTCCACATCCACAGCTCGCCCCTCGCTCCGTGCTCGGTCGCGCTCAAACAGTGCGTATGTGCGCGCCGCGACTGCCTGCGCCTCGTTAGTCTGGCGCGGCCAATCCTTCAGCAGCTCGCCCGTCACAACCCCGGGCAGGTAGCTCTCAATCGGCATCGTGGCGATGACATCAAACCGGTTCGCGGCGTCGCTCCAGTTGGGCCGGATCGTGATGAACCCCGGCAGGCGCGCCCCATCCAGGCGGATCGGCGGCGGCGTGGAGCCCGGCACCGCCGGGGTGCCCTCGTCTGCCACCACTTCCACATCGCTGCCCGCGGGCCACGCCTGATTTGCCCCGCCGCCATCGACCACGCTGATGCCCGTGCTGCTGCTGGTGATCGTCAGCGGCGTGCGCATCAGCACGTTCTTTCCCGTGGTCCCAGCCTGGCGCACCATCAGCTTGACAGGCCCGGAGAGCTTCTTCTGCGTCGCCTGGCGCGCGATGCGGACGCGGATGTCCGGCTCGGTCTTGAAAGTCACATTTGGCGCGGGCGCGGCGCTCCCAGGGCTGCCTCCGGGCGCGATGCTGCTCACCGTCTCGCAACTCGATAGGCCGGCACCGGCGATCAGCACGGCCAGCGCGGTGTAGTTCATCAGCATCAGGCGGAACGGGCGGGGCTTCATGGTGTTCATCGCGGGCTCTCTGCGTGTGGCGGGACCGTTCGATCAATCATTCCTGCGGCAGGGCCGCCCGGGGGTTATGCTCCCGCGGGGCCGTGCCACAAGCCGCCCCCGTGGAGGGAAGTCTGCATGGCCTATTGCCGCTGGATTGCCGCCACCGCCCCGTGGGCGGTGGTGACGCTTCTACTTAGTGTTCTGATCGGCTGCGCGAGCCGAAACGCTCTACCAGACATCGATCCCGGCCCCTATCAGGGCCCGCCCGTAACTTTGGACAGCAGCCGGGCTGAACATATCGCGATCTTTCATGCCCCGATGCCCGGGTGGGTGGCATCGGTGGACAGGGTGGCCGAGCAGTACCGCTACCAGGCCGTGTTCATCAGCCTCCGCCGCCCCAACCCAGCCTTCATCTACCCGCAGGTCGAGGTCCAGCAGCGCATCGCGACCAATGTAGTAACATCTGTACCCGTCAAGGTTTACGTCCGTACTCAGGGCTACGACGAACACGATTCGTACAACGCGTACACCCTGGCCGCCGCGACCGACACCGAGACAGCACCGCAGCCCTGACGGACTCACGCGTGCCCTACCAGCGGTCGTTTTGTAGTATCCGCGTGTGGACCAGACGACCTTCGACATCCTGCGGCTGACGTTGACGCCGGGGCTCGGCCCCATTCTCATCGCCCGGATGCTGGAGAAGTTTGGCTCCGCCAAGGCGGCGATCGCGGCTTCCTCCGCCCAGATCGAGACAATCCGAGGGATCGGGCGCACTTCTGCCCCCAAGGTTGCCGCGGGCATCCAAGGCTCCGAGCCGCTCGCGGCAGCGGAAGCCGCGTTGGCCGAGAAACTCGGAGTCCAGTTGCTCGCCTATGGCTCGCCCGGCTACCCGTCGCTTCTCGCGGAAACCCCCGATGCCCCGCCGATCTTGTATGTCCGGGGCCAGATTCTGGCGGACGGGCCGGACCAGTTTGCCGTGGGAATCGTGGGCTCGCGCGAGTGCTCTGCGTACGGGCTGGAGCAGTCGAACCGCTTCGCCGGCGTGCTGGCCCGCGCGGGGCTGACGATTCTTTCCGGCGGTGCGCGGGGGATCGACACGGCCGCGCACCGCGGCGCGCTCACCAGCGGCGGCCGCACCATCGCGGTCTTGGGCTGCGGTCTTGCGCATTGTTACCCGCCCGAAAATGACAAGCTCTTCGAGCAGATTGCCGCCAACGGCGCGGTCATCTCAGAGCTTCCCCTGGCAACCGCGCCGCAGGCGGACAACTTCCCAGCGCGCAATCGCATCATCTCGGGCCTCAGTCTGGGCGTGCTCGTGGTAGAGGCCGGGCAGCGATCGGGCGCGCTGATCACCGCGCGTGTCGCCGTTGAGGAGCATGGCAGGGAGGTCATGGCGCTGCCCGGCCGCGTCGATTCTCCAAGCAGCCGCGGCACGCTCGACCTCATCAAGAAGGGCGGCGCCCACCTCGTCACCGACCCCGGCGATGTCATCGCGCTGCTTGAGTCGCAGGCCCGTCACCAGCACCAGGGCACGCACGCGGCCCGCTTTGCACGGCCAGCGACAGATGGATTATTCGAGGATGCCGAGGAAGCGCCCGCAGAACCGGTGACACTCGCCGCGCCGCCGCTGCCAGATATCCACCGGGCGATTCTGGAAGCGCTGAGCGAACCCCGCACGCTGGATGAGTTGTGCGAATCGACAGGGCTGGAGCCAGGGCGTGCGCGGACCGAGGTCACCCTGCTGGAAGTGCAAAAACGGGTAGCCCGTTCGGGGTCGCGGCTGGTTCGAACAAAGCGATGATGGCGCGTTCGGCGCCGGCGATTCAGGGAAAACCGTGGCCCCACGCCCCATTGCGGTTTTTTTTCGGACTTTGAACGTACCCCACCAAAAATCCGAACAAAGTGCTTGCAGTGCGGTACCTGCTATGCTATTCTTTCCCGAACAAACCGATCAGATTTCTGATCGGGTCGGTGCCGGAGGCACGATAGGAAGAACAGTCTGGTACCGGCCGCGGCGTGCGGATCGGGCCTGATAGATGGATTCCTCGCGTGTTTTTCGGGAGACCGATCATGGCCCTCCTCCCCGTTGTTCGCCTCGGACCTGGCGGTGACTTTGTTCGGGAGCTTGCTTCGACCGATGGCGGCAGCCGGCTGGTGAAGCGGTCCTTCGGCGGAGTGGGCAGCGGTGTTGGTGTGAGCGGCGATGTGCTTGGAGATGGAAGAGAGCTGGAAGAGAGAGAGCAGAAGGAGGTTTGTGCAGCCCGCTCGGGAGCGTGGGACGCATACCGCTGCGAAGGCGTGATGTCGCAGGCGGGCACCGCAGTGGGGGCTGTGGCGGAGGTCACGGGCCGGCAGTCGCTGGCGGAAGCGGTGGGGCTGCTGGCGGCAGTGGAACGGCGACTCGCGACCCAGCGTGCCGCCATCGGAAGGATGTTTGGTTTCGGATTGTTCGGTATTCGTCCGCGGGGGCAGCAGTGGGCAACCAGCCGCGGGCATGTCGGGGTTCGACAGGCCGGTGTTTCGCAGTCGGGCGTTTCACAGTCGGGCGTTTCAGTAGGTTCTTTCACCGGCGCGCTGGCGGCCGGGTCGGAGAATTCAGGAAATACTGGGGTCACCCCCGGGCACGCGGCGGCAGGGATGCCCCCGCAAGAAAGGGTTTGCACACATGAACCTGACACCAAAGCAGCTCCGCATCCTTCAGTTGATCCGCGATTGGCGCGTCCGCAAGGGGTACTCCCCGACTATGCAAGAGCTCGCGGACGAGATCGGGGTCAGCAAGGTCACGGTCTTCGAGCACGTCGAAGCGCTCATCAAGAAGCAGGCGCTGGTGCGGGAGCCGAACAAGGCTCGCTCTTTGTCGATTGCTGAGGGCATCGCAGTGCCCGACGAGGCGCGCCCGCTGCGCTTCCCGCTGGTTGGCAAGATTGCCGCGGGCAATCCCATCGAGCGCGTCGCCAACGAGGACGAGATCGACCTGGCCGAGGTTTTGTGCCCGCCATCGCGCGTCAGCACCAACTCCACCTTTGCGCTCAAGGTTGAGGGCGATTCCATGCGGGATGAGGGCATCCTCGACGGGGACTTCGTGCTGATCGAGCGCACGCAGGTGGCGAGCAACGGCGACAAAGTGGTGGCACTGCTGCCTGATGGCTCAACCACCCTCAAGACCTTCTACAAAGAGGATGACCACATCCGCCTCCAGCCCGCCAACCCGCAGTTTGAACCCATCCGGGTCAAGTTCTGCCAGGTTCAGGGCATCGTGAAGGGTGTTGTCCGCCGCTACGGCCGCTGATGTGGGTATCCCGCCGCTCCGGGGCGGGTCCGGCTTTCCACGCGATTGCCGCATCCGCGCGCCGAGTAAGTGAGCCCCCCCAACGATTCTCCCGTGCTCCGCACCGACGATCTTGATTTCCATCTGCCGCCCGAGCTGATCGCAATGATGCCCGCCCCGCGCCGGGACGCGGCACGTCTGCTTGTCATCAGCCGGACCCACCATGCCCGCATGGAACACCGAACCATCGGTGACTTGCCGGCGCTGCTCCAGCCCGGTGACCTGCTGGTGCTCAACAACACGCGGGTGCTGCACGCCCGGTTTGTCGGCACCCGCATCGGGACGGGCGGCAGGCTGTCCGGCCTGTACCTTTCCCCCGCACCCTCCCCGCCAGACCAGCGTTCATGGATGGTGCTTGTGAAAGGCGGCCATCTCAAGCCGGGTGTCCGCATCGGCCTAGGGGAAGGAGGCTCAGCAGCCGCAGGCTACCCCATTGAGCTCGAGCTGCGCAGCCGTTCCGAAGATGAGCCCGGGGCGTGGATTGCCGCGGTCCATGGAGCCCGGCCCGATGAACCCGACGCCGCCATCCTCGACCGGGTTGGCCTGACACCCCTGCCCCCCTACATCCTCGCGGCACGCAAGACCCAGGACATCACCATCCCCGATTCCTTCGACCGCGACCGCTACCAGACGATGTTCGCAGATGAGGAAGGGCCCCCCGGCTCGGTGGCAGCGCCAACCGCCGGCCTGCACCTCACGCCGCATGTCCTGTCGCGGCTCAACGATGGTGGGATCGGCCACGCGACCGTGAACCTGAGCGTGGGAACCGGCACGTTCAAGCCTGTTGAAACCGAGTTTGTCGAGCAGCACCCCATGCACGCCGAGTGGTGTGCGATGCCCCCGGCGACGCGCCAGGCGATCCACGACACCCGCGCCCGCGGGGGCCGCGTGTTCGCCGTGGGCACCACGGCAGCGCGGACGATCGAGACATACGCGGGGCTCGAAGCCGCAGGGCAGGACCCGCCCGAATCCATCGAGACCCGCATCCTCATCACCCCTGGCTACCAGTGGCGGTGGGTTGACGGGCTGCTCACAAACTTCCACCTGCCCCGTTCCACGCTGCTGGCGATGGTCGCCGCTCTGCTTGACCCGACTCACGGCCTGCCCCGCCTTAAGCAGGTCTATCAGGCGGCCATCGACGAGCGGTACCGCTTTTTCAGTTATGGCGATGCGATGCTGGTGCTGCCCTAGCGGTTCTGCTGGTCTTCTGCCGCCAAGACAGCCTGCACGCGGTCAAGCGGTACCCACACTTCGCCGCCCTGTGTTTTCAGGGTGATGCCATCTGCCGCGACGCGCGTGATCCGGCCGAGAACGCTGACCGCCACCCCTTCCAGGGACCCCACCCCGTAGCCGCTGCCGCTCGAATAGTTGCTCCGGCCTGCGCGGGGGTCGGAGTCGATCCGCAGGTAGACCGTCACAACCTTGCCGCGGAACGGCGATAGCGAACCATGCCCGATGATGCCGAACATCCGCAGCAGGAGGATGGTCGCGAGGATGATCACCGCGATGACCGCGATGAACGAGGGCGCGTTGGACCTGTGGCGGTCTGGAGTGACGTTGACGGCGGGGGACGGCTGGGCAATGGTCATGGCGAGGGGCTCCGCGTGGGGGTCATGCGGAGGATATCGACTCCTGCACCCCACGCTACGCTTGTGCCGATACTTGCCCACGGAGGGTCTTTGTCACCATGATGCTGGAGGAGCTGATCGCAGGGCTGGAAGCCCGGGTTGTGGCCGGTTCGGCCAACGCCGTGCGGGTGTGCGACCTCACCGAGGACAGCCGCACCGTGGTGCCCGGTTCGCTATTCATTGCCCGCGCGGGTGCCAAAGCCGACGGCAAGAAGTATCTCGAAGATGCCCTTGCCGCGGGCGCGGTAGCGGTGCTGACCGATGACCCGTCCCTGCGCCTCCCCGCCGAGCACGAGGTCCCGGTGGTCTACAGCGATGATGTGCCGCGGGCATCGGGTCAGATGGCGGAGCGGTTCTACGCCTCGCCCGCGCATTCTCTCAACCTGATCGGTGTCACGGGCACCAATGGCAAGACCACGACAGCCTTTCTGGCGTGGCAACTGCTGAACTGCGCGGGGGTCCGCTGCGGCCTGATCGGCACGGTGCTGGTAGATGACGGCGTAGAAGTCGCGCCGGCGTCGATGACAACGCCGCCCGCGATAGAGGTCAGCCGCACGCTGGGGATGATGGTTGAGAGCGGCTGCACGGCGGCCGCGCTGGAAGTCTCCAGCCACGCGCTGGACCAGAAGCGGGCCGATGCCCTGCCCTTTGCAGCCGCGGTGTTCACCAACCTCAGCGGCGACCATCTTGATTACCACGGCACGATGGAGCGGTACGCCGCGGCAAAAGTCCGCTTGTTCGGGCTGGTGCGCCCCGGCGGCACGGCGATCGTGAATGCGCACGACCCCTGGTCTACGCCGATGGTGCAGGGCTTCAGCGGACCGGTGCTGCGGTGCGGGGTCGTGGTGGGGGCCAAGCAATCTGATGTGCCGGGGGACTGCACCGCGCAGGTGCTGGAGGAATCGATCCACGGCATGCTGCTGAGGTTGAGCGGCCCCTGGGGCACGGTGCAGGCGATGGTCCCGCTGATCGGCCGGTATAACGCGATGAACCTGCTGCAGGCCGTGGCCGCTTGCCATGTGCTGGGTATGAGCGCCGCCGAGGTCTCGCGGGGGCTCGCGGCAGTCACCGCTCCGCCGGGGCGGCTGGAGCGGGTCTCCGAGGCGCGCGATGCGGTGAGCGTGTTTGTGGACTATGCGCACAGCGATGACTCACTGAACAACGTGCTCCGCTCGGTGGGCGCGGTGATGGAGACGCGCCGCCACGCGGGCGAGATCATGCAGGGCGCGGCCGGCGCGCCGGTGGAGCGGCCTGCTGGCGGGCGGTTGTGGGTCGTCTTCGGCTGTGGCGGGGAGCGCGATGCGACCAAGCGGCCGCGGATGGGGCTGGCCGCGGCAAGCAATGCCGACATCGTCGTGCTGACAAACGACAACCCGCGCTCCGAACGCCCCGGCGACATTGTCGATCAGGTGCTCGCCGGAGTTCCGGCTGAGCTGAAGGACAAGGTCACGGTGCAGATCGACCGCGCGCGAGCGATCCGCACCGCGATCGAGGGCGCCAAGCCGGGCGACGTGGTCGTGATCGCGGGCAAAGGGCATGAGACCGAGCAGCTTCTCCCCGATGGCGCGGGGGGCATCATCCACACACACTTCGACGACCGCGAGGTCGCCCGGCAGGTGCTGCAGGACCTGAGGCCCGCGGCAGACCCGCCCGTTCCCGAGGTCAAGGTTCGCTCGACCGGAAAGAAGCCGGGCGTGGGCGGACGCGCTGACGAATCAAGCAAGACCAAGCGCGAGCCGCGGCCAACACGGCATGGGCGGGGCGCATGAGCTTCTGGACGCTGGAGAGCTTTGAACGCGTGCTGGGAGGGGTGTGGCTCGTGCCTGCTGATGGCGCGGCCCGTGACGGCGCACTCACGGGTGTCTGCACCGACTCGCGCGTGGTGAAGCCCGGGCAGGTGTTCATCGCGCTTCGTGGTGAGAACACCGATGGGCACCACTACCTAGCGCAGGCTGCCGCGGGCGGCGCAGCGTTGCTCATCATCGACGACGCCGCATCGGCCGTTGGCCTGCCGACACCCGCGCTGCATGTGAGGGACACCGGCGCTGCGCTCCTGGACCTCGCCGCTGCCTATCGCAACACCCTGACGAATACGACGGTCATCGCGGTGGGCGGCTCCAACGGCAAGACCACGACGGTCAAGCTGATCGACCAGGTGCTGGCAACGCGCCTGAAGGGCCGCGCCTCGATCAAGAGCTTCAACAACGCCGTGGGCGTGCCATTGACGATCTTGGGGGCAGAGCCGTCGGACCAGTATCTCATCTGCGAGGTAGGCACGAACGCGCCGGGCGAGATCGCGCCGCTGGCGGCGATCGTGCAGCCAGATATTGCGGTCATCACCAGCATCGGGCGCGAGCACCTGGAGGGGCTGGGGTCGCTCGAGGGCGTGCTGAACGAGGAAGTCAGCCTGCTCCGCCGCCTGCGCACCGGCGGGGCCGCGGTGCTGAACGCCGATGCGGCGGGGTTGCTTGAAGCGGCGCGGGCCGTGCTTGATCCCGCGGCAGGGCACGCGGTCTCCACCTTTGGCGCGGCGGCAAACGCGGATGTGCGCACCTCGCAGTGCACGCAGCGCTTTGAAGGGCTGCGCTTCAACATCAATGACGCCTCATGGTTTGAGCTCCCGCTGCTGGGCGAGCACAACGCGGCAAACGCCGCCGCGGCAGTCAGCGTCGGATGGCGGCTGGGGCTGGACGATCGCGCCATCGCGGAAGGACTTGCTCAGGCCAAAGGGCCGGAGATGCGTCTGGAGCGGGTGGTGTTGGAGACAGCGGCGAAGACTCCCCTCTCGGAAAGAGGTGGTACCCAGGGCGGAAAGGGCAACCAGAAGCACATCTCGTTCATCAACGACGCGTACAACGCCAACCCCGATTCGGCGCTCGCGGCGTTGAAGACCTTTGCCGCGGTGGCCGCGGGTGGCCGCTTTGCGCGGCGCGTGCTGGTGCTCGGCGACATGCTGGAACTTGGAGAGCAGGCCCCGGACCTGCACCGCGAAGTGGGCGAAGCTGCGGCAGCGGTGGGGGCCGATCTAGTGGTGCTGGTGGGCGGGCTCTCGTTGTACACGGGTGAGCGGCTGAGCAAGATGCAGCCGGGGGTGAACCTGGCGACATTCATCGACCTTGCGGAAGGGCGCGATGCGCAGGCTGCCGCGCTGCTGCGGGGGGGCGACCTGGTGCTGCTCAAGGGCTCGCGGCGGATGGGGTTGGAGCGGGTCATTGGGGCGGCCCGCGGGGCAGGGCATCCGGAAACAACAAACTCGGGGGCTCCCTCCACGGCTCAATCAGCGGTGGCCGTGGCAGCGGGCACCTAGCACAACGACCAATCACGCATGTTCCTCTGGCTTACTCAGTACCTTTCCCCGTACCTCAATGTGATGTATCAGCTGCAGTTCCGCGCCTTGGCGGCGGCGGGGCTGTCGTTTGTGCTGGTCGTCGCGCTGGGCCGCCCCGTCATCGAGTGGCTGGTGCGCCAGAAGATCGGCGACAGCGGCGCGACCGACGCCGAGGCGCTGCGCGGCCACAACCAGAGCAAGGCCAACACGCCCACCATGGGCGGAATCCTCATCGTCGGGTCCATTCTCATCAGCGTGCTGCTGCTGGGCGACATGACCGTCGCCTACATGAAGTACGCCGTCGTTGTCATCGTGTGGCTGGCGGTGCTGGGGGGCATCGACGACTGGCTGAAGCTGACCGCACGCAGCCGCGGCAGCGGCAGCCGCCAGGGGCTGTACGCGTGGGAAAAGCTCGTCTTTCAGCTCGGGCTGGGCATCCTCATCAGCTGGTTCATCTACAACCAGGGCGTGGTTGCCGGCAGCGGGCACCTGCCCGATGTGCGTCATGTGCTCAACCTTCCCTTCCAGCGGACCTATGAGCCCGACGCGATCGACAAGGGCCTGAACCCGAGGCTGATCTTCTTCTCAATGCCGGTGTTCATCGTCATCGGGACGTGCATGATCGCCGGCATGAGCAACGCCGTGAACATCACCGATGGCATGGATGGGCTCGCGGCCGGCATCAGCACCGCGGTCGCCATCGGCGGTTTTGTGCTCACGATGATTTCCGGCGACGATGCCTGGGCCAAGCACCTGCTGGTGCCTTATGTGCCCAACGCCAATGAGCTTTCGGTGTTGTGCGGGGCGACGGCGGGCGCTTGCCTGGGCTTCTTATGGTGGAACTGCTCGCCCGCGAAGGTGTTCATGGGGGACACCGGAGCACTGTGCCTGGGCGGGATCCTGGGTTACATCGCCGTGGTGTCGCGCCAGGAGGTGCTGGTGCTGATCATGAGCGGCGTGTTCCTCGCCGAGATCGGCTCGGTCATCCTGCAGGTGGGGTACTTCAAGTCCACCGGCGGCAAGCGCATCTTCAAGGTCGCGCCATACCACCACCATCTCCACCTCTCGGGCTGGCCCGAGCAGCAGGTCGTCGCCCGCATGTGGATTATCTCGATGATCCTGGTGGTGCTGGCGCTGGCGCTGGTGAAGGTGCGGTAAGGATCAGGCCGCGGCGGATGACCACCTTGTCACCAATCGGACCGCGCTCGCCGGGGGTGATCGTCAGGCGGAGTGTTGCCGCGCCGGAAACAGAAATGTTGATGACCGCCGAGGGGTGATCGTTGTTCAGCCGCTCATGGGCCGCCTGTGCGGGGGCGGCGTTCGCGCGGATGGTTTCCAGAAGCACATCGCAGTCTCCCCAGAGCTGCGCGGAGGGCGGTAGCTCGATGGTTGCCGCGAAACGCTGTGACGCGGGGGGGAGAGTCCACGACACCTGCATCGGGCCGCTGAGTTCGATGTCCGGCGCGCTCAGCGGAACGCGACGGTCGCCGATGACCGGCGGCGGTGTCCAGCGCCGCTGCGGGTTGGCGGAGACGGTCAAGGGCAGCGTCGCAAGCCCCTGAAGAGCGCTGGTGTCGAAGCACAGGGCGCGCACAAGGTCGGCGTCCACCACCGCGCTGGGCTGGGCGGCCATGCCGGGCAGATACGCCGCAACCGTACACTGTGCATCGCTGCTCATCACCACCGATGCCGCGGGGAACGCGGAATCGTCGAGCCAGACCCACAGCCCTGTCGCCGGCTTCGTCGGGTTGGCGAGCCGGATGGCATCAACCCGGTCCAGCGGCAGGGGCACGGGCTTGCCCGCTTTTTCAATGATGACCGCCGTGCCCAGCGAGGCGACAAAGCCCTCGACCCGGTCGCCGTTGCGGAGAAGCACGGCGTCTTCCATCGGCGCGCCGGCGCTGGGAAGGGCGTCGTACGCCTCGATGTTGAGAACGATGGCCGCGGCAGCATCCAGCGGGATATCAAGAAGGCCAAAGACGCGGCTGCTCCAGCGGAAGCGTTGCGCGGCACCCTCGGTGGTCACCAGTGTGCCGGGGAGGATCGCGCCGTCGGTCAGTTCCAATCGCCCCGGCTTCTGCGGGGTCGGGGCTGGGACGGCGGGGGGCGGGGCCGTCAGGCGACGGGGCCGGGGGTTGATGCGGGACAAGGGGGGAACGCGCGGGTCGGGAACATTGGGCGGCTCAAGTCCTTCAAGCACAGGCAGGATGGCCAGTATTTCGGCGCGGGGCAGCGCGCGGGGCTGACCGCCGTCTTCATCGGTCACGTGGATGGTGTTCGCGTCGATGGAGACGAGCCGGATGATGGTGGGGCGCAGGGCACGGTCCAGCAGCACCCGATCAACCGGCGGTGTGATGTCCTCGTTCTGTGCGCGGCATTGGGCGGTACTCACAACGAGCAGGGCCGCGGCGGCGGCCGCCGCGAGCAGTCGCGGTGTGCATGGTGCGGCGGGGCTGAAAGCGGAGAATCGCATCATTTCTGAAAGATCGGCAGATAGCGCTTGGGCATCTGAAGGATGATGAGAGCCATGGCGGTGCCGTATTCCGGGCTGACGCTGGTGTCATCCCAGTGGCCGTCGGCGGCCTGGGTCCGCAACAACTCGCGGCGGATGGTGGGCCACCAGCGGGCCCACGAGTCTCCACCCGCGAGGAACATGGCCTGCACAGCGTAGTACTGGCCATAAAAGTAGTGCATGCCCATGTTGTCAAAGCGTGTGGGGGCGTTGCCGTTGTTGAAGAGGTAGCGGACACCGCGGTCGATGCCCGGGTCGTCGTACTTGCCGGCGTAAAACAAACTCGCGATACCCGCGGCAGAGCGCGGAAACGCGCTGGGGCCAGCAACCATCATGTAGCGGAAGCCCCCGTCGGGGTTCTGGCAGGCGCGGACATACTCCACGGCCTTGTCGATAGTGGCGCGGGGAACCTCCAGCCCGGCGTTGCGGGCCGAGCGCAGGGCCATGATCTCGCTGATAGTGACGGAGATATCGGCATCGAAGGGCACGGGGTTGTACCGCCAACCGCCCTCGTCGTTCTGCGTCGATTCGATCAGTCGGATGGCCTTGAGCAGGGCGCGGTGGACGCGGTCGGCCAGGGCGGTGTCGCCCCCGCCCTGCGTCATGCCGTACACCTCACCGAGAAAGAGCGCGGCAAAGCCGTGGCCGTACATGGGGCTGTTGGCCTGATCGCTGGAGATGAGGCCCGAGTCGTTGCAGTTGGCGAGGATGTAGTTAAGGCCCAGCGAGACGTTGTCGCCATAGGCGCCGCGCCCGGGCACGTTGCCGTCGGCCATCAGGGCGATGCAGGCAAGGGCGGTGACGGCAACGCCCCGCCCGTACTGCGTGTCTCCGAAGGAGCCGTCGGTGTTCTGGCGGCGGGCGAGGGCGGCGAGGCCGCGCGAGACGGCGGCATCAAGCTCTGGCGTCATCTCGTCGGCGAGGGGGTTGTTGGCGGCGGAACGCTCTGCGCCAGCGGGCTCGGGCTGTGCGAAGGTGAATAGCGCGGGGGTGACCGCATCCAGCAGTAATGGATAGTGAAGAGCCGTGTCGACGGTGCAGTAGGCGAGCGGCTGCGCCGTAGGCGCGGAGACCGCGGGCGAGGCGCACCATGCAGCCATCGAGGTGATCGCGAGGAGTTTGCAGGCGAGCGGCATCATGGGCTTGTCGGGCAACATCAGGGGCGGGGCAGGTCGCCGGGTCGGGGCTCTTCTGCAAGACGCTTGTAGTACTTCTCTGTCAGCGCCTTGTAGAGGGCACTGTACCGGTCATCTTTGCCCTGCGAGAGAGCCTCGCGGACGTGCTCGGGCAGGTTGCCCCACGCGGCAGAGCCGCCGGGCGCAACGCCGACCGCGCCATCCTTGCGTCCGGGGCCTATGGACTGCGTGTTGCTGTCGCTCGAGGGCGCGCTCTGCTGGCTGGACTGCTTCTGCTCCTGCTGCTTCTGCTGATCCTGTTGTTGCTGTTGTTTCTGCTTCGACTTGCTCTGGCTCTGCTGCTTGCGGGCCTGGTCGATGAGCGTCTCGAGCTTGCGGATCGCGCTTTCCTGGAGCCGCTGTGTCACGATGCCCGTGTCGTTGGAACTGCTGAGGCGCGTGGCGGTCTGGTCCATCTCATCTACCGCCTGGTCGAAGAGCTCCTTCGTCTCGCCGACGGAAAGCTGGCGCTGCAACTCCGCGGCAGCCGGGTCCGGGGGCGTTGCCGCGGGCGGCTTCTCCGCCCTGGCGGGCGGCGCAGGCGTGGGGTTGGCGCGGGGAAGGTTCAGAAGGTCATCGAGCGTTGGCTGGGCGGGCCGTTTGGCGGGGCTCGTAGAAGCGGGCTGGGGCGGCGCAGGCGGCTGCGGCTGTGGCTGCGAGAATGCCGCAAGCGCGGCAAGGGTGATCAGGGTTGCGGCCGTCATCGTGTGACCTCCCGCGGCAAGCCAGCGTTGAAGTTCGGCGCGTTGAGCGGCTTGGAGTCATCGCCCGGCTTGGGCTTAGGCTCGGGTTTGGGCCTGAGGACCTCGGGCCCTTCATGCTCACCCGGCTCATCCTGCTGATGGAGCCGTTCGAGCAGGGCCTTGGCCTGGTCGGCGAGCTCCCGCTGTAAGCCCGATACGTGCCCCGTGTCTGCCGCGTCGCCGCTCTCGGCGGCGGCGCGGGTCATGTCCGCAACTTCCATCTGCATGGCGCGGAGGAGCTTGAGCTCCGCGATGGGCGGGATCAGGGGCTGTTGCTGGCTGCCACCGCCGCCACCGCTGTCGCCGCCGCTCTCTTCTTCGCGGAAATCGTCCTTCTTCTTGTCCATCTCTTCCACGGCTTCGATGAGGCCCTGAAGGATGCGGACGATCGAAGACTGGTCGCGTGCGATGGAAGCGATCGTGCGGCCCTCGCCCAGCAGCGCGGCCACTGATGTGGCCGTCTGGTCCAGGCGTGTGTGGGCGTAGTCGAAGAGGCGGGCCTCATCCATCTCCTGCGTTTTGGAGCGCAGCTCGGCAAGGGCCAGGCGGATCTCGTCCTGCTTCTGCGAGAGGCCGCGGACGGTCTGGCGCTCGCGGCGGTCGAGGTCCTTGCCCAGGAATGGCGCGGTCTCGGCGCGGAGGGCGACCTCAAGCTCAAGGGCTTCGCGGTAGGCCTTCTTCAGTTCATCGCGCTTGCGCTGGGCCTCGCGCTCCGCGGCGTCGTCGTTGAGTTTCTCGGCCTCGGCCTTGGCTTCTTTCAGGCGGGCGAGGCTGGTGCGCTCGTTGGCATCTGCCGCGGGCTGGTCGGGCTCGCGGAGGTTGGTGATGGCACCGGCCTGTGCCGCGGCGGCCGCGTCGATGAGACCGGCGGCGGTGGCTGCCTCGCGGACGGACTTCGCGGCGGCGTAGACCGCCAGCGTGTTCTGGTGGAGCGTGATCATCGCGGTATCAAGGCGGGGCGCCGCGGCCGCGGGCTTTGCCGGTTCGTCGGTGGTCATCGCCTGCGCCAGGCGGTCGATCTCGGTCTGCTGCGAGGCGATGAGCTTGTCCAGCGATTCGATCAGGTCGGCGAGCACGCGGCGGAGGGCCTGATCACGCTGCTGCTCGGCCTTGTCCAGCTCGTCGAGCATCGATTGCAGCGACTGCTCCGCCTGCTGCTGCTGCTGCTGGGCGTCGTCGGTGTTGTTCTTCTGGATCTGCTGCGCCGCGGCGTTCTGCTTGTCCTGCACGCGCTGCTCGCGGGCTTTATTGGCAGCATTTTGCATGGCCTGCGCCTGCGCCGGGTCCACCTTCTGCATCTGGTCGGCACGCTGCTGGAGCACATCGGTGAGGGCCTCGGCACGCTGGGCGAGCTCCTTCTGACGCTGCGCCAGCCGGTTCAGCTCATCACGTTGCGGCTGCGTCAGGGCCGAAGTCTCCTGCCCTTTCGCGGCCGGATCGGTGGCGGCGGTCTGTGCGGTCACCTGCTTCTGTTCAGTCAGGAGTTTCTCAATCGAGCGGCGCACGGCCCAGGTGTCCTGCCCGCGATCGAGCATGTTGGCGAGCTGCGAGAGCTGCTCCTGCACGGCCTTCTGCGCCTTCTCGGCTTCCGCCGCGTCGGCGGGCGTGCGCTCCGCGGCAGAGGGTGTCGCC
The DNA here is from genome assembly GCA_038260025.1 of Phycisphaerales bacterium. GTDB lineage: Bacteria > Planctomycetota > Phycisphaerae > Phycisphaerales > UBA1924 > JAEYTB01. Next base: position 43,073 of record JBBSOF010000002.1, on the reverse strand, counting down.
AGCTTGTTGAGTTCTGCGGCCGCCTGCTCAGACTGCTCGGTGGCCTGACGCACGGCATCGGCCGCGTCGCTGAGCAGCCCTTCAAGCGCAGTGTCGGTCAGGCGGTTGCGCTCGGCGCGGTTGGAGAGTCGGGCAAGCGCATCGGCGAGGGGCGCGGTGCGGTCGGTGATGGCGTCCTGGCGTTGGGCCTGTTCCGCGGCACGCTGCGTATCGGCAGCGGCCTGTGCCCGCTGCTGCCCGAGACGGTCCTGGTCCTGCTCGAGTCGTTTCGCCGCTTCGCGGACGCCAGCCAGTTCCCCGCGGAACTGCTCGACCAGTTCGATCTCGGAAATGATGCGAAGGCGACGGCGCGCCGAGATGGTGGTGGCGTGGCGTGCTTCGCCAAGCGCGTAGGCATCAGTTGCCGCACCCGTCAGCCAGACCTCATCACCCGGCACGACGTTGAGCGTGCTGATATCCAGGCGTGTCTCGGCGCGGAGGACCGTGGCGGCACCGGGGCTGGCGGGCTCGGCGGTGGCCAGTGTTGTGGGGTCACCCTGCGCCTCGGGGGGCGCGCCGGCGGAGCCGGCGGGGGGGCGCGCGACCTGTGCCGCGAGCGCGGCAGACGCAAGCCCGACATCATCCCGGCCTTCCGCGGCTGCGTCGATCAGCGCGGTGGGAAGGATGAACTCATCCTGGGATGGCTCGATGATGGCTGCCGCGGGAGGGAGGTCTTCCACCACATCAAAGCGGTACGCGGCGTCTTCGGCGGCGGCGATGCCGTAGGAATCGGTGAGCTGCACCGGCAGGCGAAGGTTGGCCGACGCGGAGAACGCGACACGCATGGTCTGCGGCCGGAGCTGAACGGAAAGGTCCGTCGCCGTCACAATGCCCGGCAGGGCGGAGTTGAGCCATGCGCGCACGACGGGATCGGCGGCGTCCCAGGCATCGGGGACGGGGATCGGCTTGTTGAGGATGAGAGAGAGTTCAACGCGCGAGCCCGCGAGGATGGGGCCGATCGTGGAGCGGTCATCGCGGCCCACGCCGGCGTCCTTGCTCGCGTGGAAAAAGGCGTTGGGGCCGGAAGTCTCTGCGGCAATCGATGCGGCGGCGTAGGCGGGGGGCGCGACATCAACGGTTGAAGCAACGATGCTGGGTGGCTCGACAATGGCGATGGTCCGCGCGGCGGTCTCGTCGTCGCTTGTCTCGAAGGCGTATTCAAGCGAAACCTCGGCGGCGGGCTCGGCGGGCTTGTGCGGGGGCACCATCGAGGTGGTGTCGAGCAGACGCTCGAACAGTTCGCCCTCGACGCTCATGCCGCCATCGGGAGGATCGACGCGCAGCGGCTTGTTCTGTGCGGTCAGCAGAGCCCGCTGCATGATCCCCGGCTTGCCGTTGGTGATGACGCGGTAGTTGACGGTGATGGCGGCGCGGGTACGCTGCGAAGAGCGGGTGAGGATGGCGCGAAGGGGCAGGGCCGTGCCGGCGGCGTGCGCGACCACCGGGTTCGCATCCAGCACGCCGGTGCGCTTGGGCCACGCCGCGCTGCTCCAGGGGGTCAGCACGCGTGAAGCGCCGATGCCGCTGAGCACGGGCAGGCTGATCAGCAGAAGAATGAGCGGTATCGCCGCGGCAGAAAGTGACAGAAGGCTTTGGAGCAGGCGCGTGCGGGTCAGCAGGGCGGAGGTTGACATCGCGCCGGTGAAGCGTCGGCGGGCATCGCGGGCGGTCATGCCGCGGAGTTCGTTGGCGAGCGGAGTGCCGGCGGCATCGCCGGAGAGTTCGAGGGCGGAGGCGAGCACCCCGCCAAGCCCCGCGGCGCGGCCCTGCGGCGAGCCTTCGACCCGGAGCGCCACCTGCGTCAGCGAGGGGCGGAAGCGCAGGGCAGGCAGGAAGTAGGCGCGGAGCACGGCGACCAGCCCGGCCACCGACCCAAGCCACAGCACCATCCGCACGGCAACGGGCATCCGCAGGAAGTAGTCGATGAGCGCGGCCAGGATGACATAGGCGATGAACGCGGCACCCAGCAAGCCCGTCCGCTGCACCAGCAGCTGAACCTTGGCCGTCGTCCGCAGGCGGGTTAGCGCCTGAGCCAGACCCTGCCCGGCGTCGGGCGACGTGCGGTTGTCGGCTGCGGGGCTGTCGAGCGGTGCATCCATGATTGGGAGGTATGGGCGTGAGGTCGGAGGCGCTGTGCGGTTATACCTGTTATCGACCGGAACGGCGTGCGTGTGCGGGTGAAACTGAGGGAGCAACGGTCTGTCAGCGGCGTTTCCGCAAAGGCGGGGACACTCGAATGTACGTTGTGGCGGGGCTGGGGGTCTGGTTGCGGGGTGGTGATTTGGGGCCGTGTAACCCAGTTGTGACCCGGTTGTGACGCGCGAGACCCGCCTGAGTGCTCGTCAGGACAGTTTGATGAGCCGCCGACCCACCCATTCAAGGATGAGCATGAGTATGAGAACCGTCCACACGATGGGCTTATCCCAAAGGGTTTCGATGTCGGGCGCACCCATCAGATGCAACTCGCGGTTGGGCAGCAGGGCTGGGAGTCCGGAAAGCTGGTCTGGCGTCAGCACGCGTCCGCCCGTGGCTTTCGACAGGGAGGCGAGCACGGCGTGGTCTGTCTGAGGAATGCGGAGTTCATCGTCTGGAAGAACGACTTCAAGGTTGGCGAAGAGGTCCAGGCCGCTGAGGAGCTGATCCGCTGGCTCGATGCGGTACAGGCCCGGCTCTCCAGCGACCCAAGTGGTGGTGAAAAGGCTCGGGCTGGCGCCGTCATCGCCCGCAGATTCGGGCTTCAGGGTGAGAGCGATGGCGGAGGGCGCACGCCCGGAATCGCCCCCGCTCGGGAGAACCCGGACGGTGATCGACTCGGGCCGCTTGTCCATCAGCGTTTGATCCAGCAACCGCACCGAGACCTGCACGGGCTGGTTGACCTGCGACTGACCGGGAGCGGCGGCAAGCACCGCGGGCTTGCCGCTGCGTCCGAGGCTTTCGCGGGCGAGCAGCCGAATCAAGGGAATCCAGAGTCGCTCGGTGAGCACCTCGCCCCGCCCATAGCGGAAGCGCCAAGTCTCGTCAGTGGCGACGTAGACCACGCGCCCCGCGCCGTAGCGCATCGTCATCACCAGCGGGGTCGCGGCAGACGATGAAGGTGCGTCGGCGGGAGAAGCCAGGGCCAGCACCTCGGTCGTGGGCTTGAGCGCGCCGGGCTCGATGCGCTGCGCCCAGCGGAACGTGTTCCAGCCCAGGTCGCTCTGGGAGAGGAACGCAGGCCACGGCTCCGCAGGGTTCTCGCCCAGTTGCAGCACGCCGTAGCGCGATGCGCCGGGACCGGGAGAGAGCAGCACGGGGCTGAGCCACACCTGCGGCCCTGTGGACGTCTCGGCAGGGGCCGCGGCAAATGGCACGAGGTCTGCCAGCGGCGTGCCGCGCCACGCCGCAGGGGTCGCGGCAGGCCCGCCAATCCACAGCAGCCCTGCCCCGCGCTCGGCAATCAGCTTGCGGATCTGACGCAGCTGCTCCTCGCTGAAGAGGCCCGGGCGCAGGTCGCCCATCACGATGACGTCAAAGGCGTTCCATTCCGCATCACTGCGCGGCAGGGCATCGAGCGCATCGGTGCCTTCCTGGATATACCGGCGCTCGCCCGCGAGCAGTAGCGTTGATGAGCGGATGGACTTCTCACGCACGAGCAGGTTCTTGAGGTAGCGGTATTCCCAGCGCGGGTAGCCGTCGAAATAGACCACTCGGATCGGACGATCAACCAGCTCGATCCGCACCCGCAGGCGGTTGTTCTCTTGCGAAAGGTCGGGGTTGTCGAGCACGAGGCGGACGGTCCAGTTGATCGCGCCGGGCTGTGTGGGCTTGGTGGTCAGGGTGATGCGGCGGGCGGAGGCGGCTTCGGGCGTGGCTGTGGGGGCAGGATCGTCAAGAGGGCGCTCATCGAGCACGAGGCCGGTTGCGTCGTCGATGAGCTGAACCTTGCCGCGGACCTGCGCATCGGGGTTGCCGCCGAGGCGGTCGATGGAGACGTTGATGGGGATGAGGTCGCCGACGAACGCGGCGGTTGGTGCATCGAGGTTGCTGAGGGCAAGGTCGGCGAGCGGCTCCGGGCTGCCCAGCGGAACGGAGAAGACGGGCACCTGGCGAGCATCAAGCTGGCGCAACGCGCCGCGGCTGACGTTGTCGCTTGAGCGGCCGTCGCTGAGCAGCACAATCCCCGCGACGGGGCGGGCAGCGACTCGGCGCAAGGCCTGTTCGATTGATTGACCCAGCGCGGTGCGGCGGCCCGATGGCTCGCCCAGGTTGACACCGGTGATAGCGCCGGCCGCATCAGTGGTGGGGCGGAGATCGAAGGGTGCGGCATCGAAGCCCAGGAAGAGGACGTTGCGCTTCTGTGCAAGGTCGGCGAAGGTGGACCAGTTGGCATCAATGGCTGCGCGGAGCTGCTGCTCGCGCGGGATGCGGCGATTTCCCTCGCCCAAGGTGTCCGCAACGGTGAGCGATGCGGAGCGGTCGGCCATCACGACCACCCAGTCGCGCTCGATCTGGTCGTTCTGCTTGATGAGTTCCGGGCCCGCGGCAAGAACAGCCAGCAGCAGCAGCGTGAGCGTGCGGAGGACCGCCAGGATGCTGCGGGGCGCAGCACGCCCCAGCAATCGCCAGTAGCTCCAGCCCGCGAGAAGGATGCACGCGAGCGTGATGAACACCCACGCCCACAGCGGGATGGGGTGCGCCCAGCGCAGCTCAACCCCCTCGCCCGCGGATGAGACGCTGCGCAGTTGGAACAGGGTGTCGAAGAAGCGGGTCATGCCGCGGCGGCTCCGGTGGCGGTTTGAAGCGTGCCGGGGGTGGCAAGGCCGCTCTCGACTCGGGCATGGCTGAACCACCGTGCGAGCATGGTTTCCACGGCGGCGATGACGAGCGCGGCAATCAGGAGCGGGAAACTGATGGGCGGGATGTGCCGGTCCCGGGCGAGCGCGCCGATGTCGTTGGTGGGCGCGGCATCAGGGCCGCCGGGGGCAGATGCCGCTCCGGGCTCGATCCACGTGAGGTCATCGCCCACGGGCGAGAGCCACCGGGCGATCTCATCGCGCGAGCGAACGGTCGTCAGTCCGGCGCGCGGGTCGGCGTTGTACGCCAGCACCGCGGCAGTGGCCCCGGTGTTGGTCCGTGCGGCAAAGAGCCCCTGAGAGCGCACCGGCATGGCCGGGCGGCCCGTTGCATCAAGGGCAATGGGCTGGGTGATCGGGCCGGGAGCCAGCTCGCCCGATGCCGGGTCATTGATCGGAGCAAGCTCAACAGCGCCAGCGATGGATGGCGGCAGCGCACCAGCCGTCACCGTGCGTGGGCCGTTGGATCGGCCCACGCCCTGGCGGACAAGCTCCTGAATCAGCGGAACCATCAGCGGCTTGGTTGGCAGGTCGGTCCATGCGAGATCAATCGCGGATGTAAAGAACAGGATCACGCCGCGGGAGGCAGCACGGGCGGCATCCTCGCCCCTCGCCGCGCTGGGCGCGGCAGGCGCGGCCTGCGCCATGACAAGGAACGGCGCCCCCCCATCAATGTTGATCAGCGGCTCGAGGCTGCCCTGCGGCGCCGTGATTGTCAGCGACTGGCTCACGCTCGCGCGCTTGAGCAACTCGGGAAGCTCAGCGCTCAGCAGGTCGAGCAGGTTCACGCCGGATGCGGCGGGCCGGTCGGCGGCAAGCGGGCGCGACGGCGTGTAGGCCGTGGCTTCGCGGGCGATTTGCCACTCAAGCCCAAGGCCCTCCAGCATCGCATCGCTCCATGCGTGCGACTGGACCCCCGCGGGCGGCGAGATGATGAGCAGGGCCCCAAGGTCTGCTGCCGCACGCACCATGCGCCAGCCGGCGGCGTCCACAAGGTCCGGCCGCGGCAGCAGGATCGCATCAAAGTCGGCCAGTTGGCCCGCTGCAGAGCGGCTGCCCGGCGGCGGTGACAGGGCGCGGGCGGGGTCGATCGCGGTCACGCGGATTTCCCCGGACTGCCGGCGACGCATCGGGTCGGCCTCGGGCGCGAGCGCCAGCGCGAGCCAATCGGCGGGGGTGTAAGTGGTGATGGTGCCCTGCCCGCCCACCGAGCCGGGCGCCAGCAGCGCGATTTCCAATCGCTCGCGTGTGATGATGGGGCGGCGGAATGTGTTGTCAGCGGCGACGGCATCCGCATCGATGGAGGCGCGGAGGATGACTGGCCCACGCGAGCCCTGGGCGGGCACCGGCACTTCCACGGAAAGATTGGCGATGGCCGTGTCCTGGCCGGGCGTCCAGTTGACGGTCGTTTGTGTACGCGGCGCGGGGGCCGAGGTTGGGCTGGGCTGGAGGGTCACGGCGTCGGCGGAGATGGTGCTCACGGCCGCGTTAGTGAGGCCGGCGCCGCTGCGGCGGAGCGCGACGCGGACGTTCGTCGTCGCGGTTCGGGGCGCACCGGGTTCAGCGGTCGAGAGCAGCACAGAGCGGGCGGGCTGCACGGCCGTAATGGCGATGTTGTCCAAGGGGGCCGTCGCGGGAGACTGAACCAGAATGTGTGTGGAGCCCTCGGCCTGCCGCAGGGATGTCAGCGCGGCCTCAAGGTCAGTCGAGCCCGCGCGCAGCTCGCTGAAGAGCGCGAGCCACAGGTCATTGGCAGCATCGGGCGTGCGGCGGGACTCTTCACGGACTTTGGCGAGCGCGCCGGCCACATCAGCGCGGCTGTCAAGGGGCCGCAGAGCGCGGATGAGGTCTGCCGCGGCAGCGTGGTCGGCGGTTGCGGGCAGCACGAGCGCATCGGCGGGCTCAGCGAGCGTGATGATGGCGACGCGGTCACCGCGGGCGGGGTCCAGCTGATTCAGCATGGCGATGGCGGCGGCCTTGTTGCTTTCGATGGCCGCGCCCGCCTCGCCCGGCGGCCTCGCGCCCGATGCGAGGCTGTTATCGATCAGCATGTAGAGCGTCCGCGGGCCCTGAGCCAGCGCGGCAAGCGAGCCGAGCACCGGCTTGCCCACCGCCACCGCCAGCAGCGCCACCAGCAGGCAGCGGCACGCCAGCAGCAGCAACTGCTCAAGATTCATGCGGCGACGCTGCCGCTGGTACGCCTCCAGAAGAAACTTCATCGCGGCCCAGCGCACCGGCTGACGCCGCCGGCGCATCAGGATGTGGATGATGATCGGCAACGCGATGCACGCGAGTCCGATGGCTGCGAGGATGGGGTTGAGGAAGGTCATGGGGGGAAGTGACGGAGTGACGGGGGAGTCAGGTCATGAGTTTGGCGGGAGTGTATCGATCAAAGAAATCCTGAAGGTCAATCGGCGACTCTCTCACTCTGCCACTGTGTCACTTCGCCACTCCGCCACTTCCTCCTATGCGTACTTGCTCCGCTTGATCATCGCATTGCGGCGTGCGACGAAGTGGGCGAGCGGCGGGCCCAGCCAGTCGTGGGTGCTGATCTTCTGATAGTCGAACCCCATGCCGCGGACGAGTTTTTCGACGCCTGCGCGGTGCTCGTTGAACACCTGGAGGTAGGCCTGTCGCAGCGCGCGGGGATCGATGCGGAGCGTGGGCTCGCCCTCGAGCCCCTCGAATGGCGCGGCATCGGTGAAGCCGAACTCTTCTTCCGCACGGTCGAGCACCTGGAACACCAGCAGGTCGTGGCCCGCGTGCTTGAACTGGGCGAAGGCATCTCGCAGCGGGCCGATGTCGATGAACAGGTCGCTGATGAGGGCGAAGAGGCAGCGGTTGGTGATCTTGCCAAGCACCTGATCCATGACGCGCTTGAAGTCGGTGGAGCGTCCCACGTTCGCCTTGTTGAGCGGGTGCGTCGAGAGCGCGCCCACCACCTGCCGCCAGGTTCCCTGGCTGCTGGAGCGGCGCACCATGGCGCGGATTTCATCGGCAAAGACCATCAGCCCCGCACGGTCGCCCTGGCGCAGCGTGATGTAAGAGAGCGCGGCGGCAAGCGCGGTGGCGTGGTCGAACTTCGTCCACTGGCTCCGACCATCAAGGCTGTGCGAGTGTCCTTCGCCCGATGCTTCCTCAAAGGAGCGGCTGCCGTAGTCCATCGAGCCGGAAGAATCGACGAGGATGACGAGGTCGAGGTTGGTTTCCTGCTGGTGCTGTTTGAGGTGGAGCTTGTCCGTTCGGCCGTACACCTTCCAGTCGAGGTGGCGCAGGTCATCGCCGGGGACATAGGGCCGGTGCTGGGCGAACTCGACGGAGAATCCCTGAAAGGGAGAGCGGTGAACGCCGCCGGAGAACCCCTCGACGATCATTTTGGCCCGCAGCTCAAAGCTGGCGAGGCGAGAGAGAGTCTGGGGGTGGAGATAAATCGAGGCATCCACCTCGGGCAACGGCGCCTGGCGCTGCGGCCCGGAGGCTGGTGGGGCGGGATTGGGGTTGGGGTCTTGCTCGGCCATCAGGGAGTCATGGTAGAGAGGTTTGGGGGCGGGCCTTGCCCGGCGGGCGAGTCTCTATAATGATGGCTCTGGGGGCCGGATTAGGCGAAGTGGCCCGCTCCGCAAGCGTGCGGTACCGAGTTTGGTATTCTGGCAACCCCCCGGCAGGCAGCGGTGGGGCCGATGGCGGTGACGGCGGGTTTGATGCGGCGTCCGCGTGGTCCGTTCCCAGGACGCGCGGCAACGCCAGGACAGGAAAGTTTTTCGAGTTATGCACATGCAACACCTGACGATGGCGAACGGGACGATCTTCACCCTGGCCGATGGGTTCGTCCTGATGTCGATCTGGAAGCCCCTGCTGATCCTGATCCTGTTCGTGCCCTGGGCCCATGTGGTGTCCAAGGTACTGGACAAGCAGGCGGCGCGGTTCTTCCTCAACCGCAACGGGTGGAACCTGGCCCACATGGTCTGCGGCCTGGTGGCGCTGGCCGCCGTGCTCATCCCTTACACGCGCTCGGAGGCGTCGTTCTGGATCGGCTGGGCGATCATGCTCGTGATCTTCGTGGGCGATGTGGTCGTGTTCGGCTATGTGACCAACAAGGACGAGCGCATCCCCGAGGAGCACCGCCTGAAGCTGGACTTCTCCAGCTTCAAGGAGAAGCGCGTGGCGAAGGCTGCCGCGAAGTTGCAGGGCAAGGTAGAGTTGGTGCTCAAGGCGCCGGACAAGTCGACCCTGACCGCCCCGACTATCGACTCGCCGGAGTTCCCGGTGCGGGTGGCGGCAGAAAATATCTTCATCAAGGCGATGGCCCAGCGGGCCACGCAGATCGACATCGCACCCTCGGGCAAGGAGGGCGTGTACGCGGTTTCATCGATGGTGGACGGTGTCCGCACGCAGCCCGAGCCGATGGCTGCCGCCGAGGCCTCGAAGATCGTCGACCTGTGGAAATCCGCCGCAAAGATGGACCTGGCCGACCGCCGCAAGCGGCAGATGGCGGACATCACGGTGGAGCGGGGCGAAAGCCGCAAGAAGGTGCGTCTGACGACCATCGGCGGGCAGGGCGGCATGCGACTGATGATGCTGATAGAGCCCGAGGCGCAGGTGCGTCGCAAGCCCGACGACCTGGGGCTGCTCGAGCCGCAGATGGCGGAACTGAAGAAGATCGTGGAAGACGCCAAGGGCGTGGTGCTGCTGGGCTCGCCAGCCGACGGCGGCCGTACGACGACGCTGTACACCGTGGTGAAGATGCACGATGCCTACACCAAGAACGTGCAGACCATCGAGGCGGAAGTGCAGGATGCGCTGGAAGGCATCCGCCAGAACAAGTTCGACCCGCAGGCCGACGGCGCGGACTTCTCGACGCTGACCCGCTCGATCATGCGGCGCGACCCCGATGTGGTGGGCCTGGCCGAGCTGCCCGACGCCAACACCGCGAAAGAGGTTGCCCGCATCGACCAGGAGCGGACGCGGACGTACATCTCCATGAAGGCCGACACGGGCATGCAGGCGTTGCAGACGTGGATGAAGGCCGTGGGCGACCTGGACGCGGGCAGCAAGTGCCTGCACGGTGTCGTGGTTCAGCGTCTGATGCGCAAGCTGTGCATCAACTGCCGCGTGGCCTACCAGCCCAGCCCCGATATGGTGAAAAAACTGGGGCTTCCCCCGGACAAGGTAAAGCAGCTCTTTAAGAAGGGCGGGCAGGTTCTGATCAAGAACAAGCCCGAGGTGTGCCCTGTGTGTGGGGGTGGGGGCTACATCGGTCAGGAGGGCGCGTACGAGGTCTTCCCGATCGGCCCCGCGGAGCGGGCGGTGCTCAAAGCAGGGGATTGGAACGCCCTGAAGGTCGAGTTCCGCAAGCACGGCTACCCGACCATCCAGCAGGCGGCCCTGCGGAAGGCCATCGAGGGGACCACCAGCGTGGAAGAAGTGCTGCGGATTACGGGTGATGGCAGCGGCGGGACCGGGGGCGGCGGGGGCGGACCGGCCAAGCCTGCGCCTACCCCATCGCCTGCACCCCCGGCCAAGGGTTGACCGTATAAGAGAAGTACCGCCCGGCATTCCCGCCGGGCCGCGGACCCCGCCTTCAGCGGGGGCACTGGCCCGAAATACCGAGTATCCGGCCTCGAAGAGCCTTGGAGCCTTGCCATGATGTTCAATGTTGTTGTGCTGATCGTCGCGGGGGTCGTGACCTATATGTGGGTCATCCGCGGCTTCTTCTCCGCGCTCATCCACCTGGTCTGCACGGTGATCGCCGGGGCAGTCGCCTTCGGCGTGTGGGAGCCCCTGTCTTACTGGATGCTCGAGTCGGCTCCCAACAGCGGCATCGGCTCGCACCTGACGGGCATGGCGTGGGGGCTGGGGCTGCTGCTGCCCTTCGGCATCACGCTCGGCATCCTGCGGCTGATCATCGATCAGCTCCTTCCCGCAAACGTCGTGCTTGCCACCAAGCTCAACTATACGGGCGGCGCGGTGTGCGGCCTGATCAGCGGCGTGCTGACGGCGGGCGTGGTGGCCATTGGCCTGTCCTATTTCCGAACCTCGCCAGAGTTCGGCAAGCCCTACGCGTTCAAGAATGGTGCCTGGGTTCGCGATGCGGCCATGTGGGTGCCCGTCGATAAAGTGACGGCAGGCTTTTTCGGCACGCTTTCGCAGACCGCATTCCGCACGCCCGAGCCTCTCGCCAAGTGGCACCCCGACCTCGCGGAAGAGGGCGGGGCGATGCGTCAGTCGGCCTTCGAGGGCCGCGACCGCAACAACGTCCGCGTCGCAGACTTTCAGGTGCTCGGCCGCTTCACGGTGGGCGGAGCAGGCGTGAAGCTTTCCTCGCTGCTGACCGATATGTGGCACCTGGGGCAGGTGCAGAAGGCAAGGCCCCTTGACGGCACCGAGTACCCGCCGGACTCCCGCATCGAAGGCATCCTCATCAACTTCCTGTCAGGCGCGAAGGAGAAGGATGGCAAGATCGCGGTGGGCGGTGCGCAGGTGCGGCTGGTGATGCAGAACGACGATGGCCAGACCATGAGCGGCTTCCCCATCGCGGTGTCGTCCCAGGCCGAGGCGGCAACGCCGGTGCTGGCGCGGTGGTGGTTCGACTCCGAAGGCACCTTTATCGCCTCGGTGGGCGGCGGCGCCGAATCGCTGATGGGTTTCGAGTTCGTCGTTCCCCCCGGGTATGAGCCCATCGGGATTTATGTGAAAGGCGCCCGGCGCACGCTTGAAGGCGTCAAGTCCGTCAAGTTCGCGAATGCGAGCGCGCGGGATGGCGCGATCAGCACCGGCTTCTCCGGCCTGGGCGGCGGGGGCGCTGTCGCCGCAACCAACCTCGACCTTACATCGGCGACCAAGGCCCAGGTGACACGCGACCCCAACAGCGGGCGGACCAACCCGCCGACAGGGCTGGACGTTCGCAACACCCTCGGCGTGACCATCCAGAAGGGCACGCACGACCAGCTCGAGATCGATGAGAGCCAGAAGAACCTCATCATCAACGGCGAGGTCACGATGACGCTTGATGCCATCAACAACACACGGGGCATCGAGCGGGCCCTGCAGATCAATACGCTCCAGTCTGCCGCGGACCAGACCATCATCCACATCAACGCGGCGGCCGGTTCACAGTTCAGCGTGCTCACGCCGCAGTTTGTGAACCAGGACGGCAACAAGCCGCCGACGATCTACGACGCGAACAACCTGCCCTATGAGCCCGTCGGCTACATGTACCGGGACGAGACGAAGTTCACGCTCCGCTTCACGCCGGGCCGCCCCATATCGAGCATGGACGAACTGCCCAAGATGAGCCAGAGCCGCCCCGCGCAGCAACTGACGCTCATCTACCGCCTCAGCAAGGGCGTGGGGATCAAGTACTACGGCGTCGGGCCGAAGATTGTGCTGGAGTTTGAGCCTCCGTTCATCCCAGGGACTTGAGCGCCACCTCCCGGGCGGGGTACGCTCAGGCATGCCCGACCTTGTACCCATCCGGCGTGCCCTGATCTCGGTGAGCGACAAGTCGGGGTTGATCCCCTTTGTGCAGTCGCTGGCAGCGCGGAACGTGGAGATCATCTCCACCGGCGGCACCGCCGCGGCGCTGCGCCAGGCGGGCATCAAGGTCACCGGCATTGAGGATGTCACCGGCTTCCCGGAGATCATGGGCGGCCGCGTCAAGACGCTGCACCCCAAGGTTCATGGCGGGCTGCTCGGCCTGCGCGATGACGCGGGCCACGCCGCCGCGATGAAGCAGCACGCCATAGAGCCCATCGACCTGGTGTGCGTCAACCTCTACCCGTTCGAGCAGACTATCGCAAAGCAGGGCGTGGCGGAGCACGAGGCCATCGAGAACATCGATATCGGCGGCCCCTCCATGCTGCGGTCCGCGGCAAAGAACTTCGAGTGGGTGACGGTCGTGAGCGACCCCGCCATGTACCCCCGGGTGATGGACGCCATGACCCGGCACGGGGGCGCGACGACCCGCGCCCTGCGCTGCGAACTGGCGGCAGACGTCTTCGGGCTGACCAGCCGCTACGACGGGGCCATCGCGTCCTACCTGTGCAAGGAAGGCGCAGCGCTCTTCCCCGTGCTGCTCAACGTGTCGTTTGTGAAGGATGCGGAGCTGCGCTACGGCGAGAATCCCCACCAGGCCGGCGCGGTCTACCGGGCCATGCCGCAGCACGCCGCGGGCGGCGCGCTGGGCGCGGGCGTCAGCGCGGGCCGGCCCGCGGGCATTGCCGGTGCGCCGCAGCTCCACGGCAAGGAACTCTCGTACAACAACATCAACGACGCCGGCGGAGCCCTGGACCTGGTGCTGGCTCTCAACCGGGTCATCGCGGGGCAGGGCGGTGATGCGGGCGCGGTTGCCGCGGCAATCGTGAAGCACACCAACCCCTGCGGCGCGGCCATCGGCGCGAACGCCCGCGATGCCATCGACCAGGCCATCGCCGGCGACCCCATCGCGGCTTACGGCGGCATCCTGGCGCTAGGCGATGAACTGGATGATGAGGGTGCCGAGCGGCTGCGCGACAAGGACGTGTTTCTGGAGGTCATCGTGGCGCCCCGCTTCAGCCCCGGCGCGCTGGAGATGCTGCGGGCGCGCTGGGCCAATGTGCGCCTGCTGAACGTGGGCGATTTGGACCGCGGCGCGGCATCACCCTCTGTTGAGTATCGGTCGATCCCCGGCGGTCTGCTGGTTCAGGAGCGTGACACCCTCCTCGCCGCGGCTGAGCACGAGCACAAGGCGGGGCCACCTCCCACGGCTGACCAGCTGCGCATCGCCGCGTTTCTTGAGGCGCCCTGCCGCGCTTTGTTTAGTAATGCGGTGGTGCTGGGCGGCTCCTTCAAGGGCTCCGCCGGGCCGGGCGTCGCGATGTTCGGCGCGGGCGCGGGGCAGATGGACAGGGTCACGTCGTGCAGGCTGGCGGTCGCAAAGGCGGGCACCCGGGCGCCGGGCAGCGTGGCGTATTCCGATGCGTTCTTCCCCTTCGCCGACGGCCCGCAGGTGCTGATCGATGCGGGCGTGAAGGTGATCGTCCACCCCGGCGGCAGCAAACGTGACCAGGACACGTTTGAATTGTGCGAGAAAATGGGCGTGACGTGTTTGACGACGGGGGTGCGGCACTTCAGGCACTAGGGGAGTGCTGGGTGGAGAGTCCTGAGTCCTGAGTGAGGAGTCCGCGGGCTTTCTCCCTCAGGACTCAGGACTCAGGACTTTCCACTGAGTCCCTGCCGTGAATCCCATTGACCAATCTCCCCGATACCCTAACATAGTGGGTCCCCGCGAGGGTGGGGGAGACGGATATGCACTCACGACACGGGAAACACCGCGCAGCGCCGCTGGTTCCCGAGCTTGACTCGGGCGAGGAGTCTGTGCCGACTGATTTGACGGCCGCCCTCGCCGGGCTCACCGTGCTGCCGGGCAACGAGGGCCTCAACGCCAAGGTGCTGGTGCTCAACAAGGGCTATTCCGCGATGCGGGTGGTCTCCGCGCGTCGTGCCTTCGTGCTCCTCGCCCGCGACATTGCAGAGATCATCCACGTCGATGCGCCAGCCGCCGACATGGGCGGCAACGGCGCGTATCTCAACTACGACCTTGAAAGCTGGATCGAGATCAGCGCGCTTCAGCGCGAGTTTGAGCCCGACCGGCACGACTGGGTGCGCACGGTGCGCCTGGAGATCGCCGTGCCGCGGATCATCCGGCTTCTGGGCTATGACCGCCTCCCCGAGCAGATCGTCAAGCTCAACCGGCGGAACCTGTTCGCCCGCGACCGCAACAAGTGCCAGTACTGCGGCAAGATATTCCCCACCAATGACCTGAGCATTGACCATGTGCTGCCCCGCGCCCAGGGCGGCGGCGACAGTTGGGAGAACCTGGTGTGCGCCTGCATCCGCTGCAACGCCCGCAAGGGCGGCCGCACGCCCGACCAGGCCGCGATGAAGCTGGTCCGCAAGCCCGAGCGGCCCAAGCGCAACCCGCTCATCGCCCTCAAGCTCGGCCACGAGAAGTACGCAAGCTGGAAGACGTTCCTGGATCATGCGTACTGGGATGTGGAGCTGCGGTAGGAACTCGGGGAGACGGGCTTTCAGCCCATCGTTCAAGGACTGCCGATTCAAGCAGCTGTCCGTTGCGAAATGCCATCCCGGAGCGTGCTGGAGCAAATGCGTCATGCTGGCTGACAACCACGTCCTCCCCTGATCCCGGACTCGCCATTGCTCCGCGACCTCCGCTCTTCTCCGCCACCTCCGCGTTCTCTTCCTACCATCGGGGCCCAAGGAAATCAGCCCCATGGAAGCAGGCATCGTCGGTCTCCCCAACGTCGGCAAATCCACTCTGTTTAACGCCCTGACCAAAGCCGGGGCGCTGGCCGCGAACTACCCGTTCGCGACCATCGAGCCCAACATCGGCGTGGTGCCCATCCCCGATGAGCGGATGAAGGTGATTACGCAGTACATCCCGCCGCAGAAGACCATCCCCGCGGCACTGCGACTGGTGGATATCGCCGGCATCGTCAAGGGCGCCAGCGTGGGCGAGGGGCTGGGCAACAAGTTCCTCAGCCACATCCGCGAGGTGGATGCGATCCTTCAGGTCGTACGGTGCTTCACGAAAGCGCCGGGCGGCGAGGACATCCTCCACGTGGCGGGCAGCGTGGACCCCATCCGCGACATCGAGATCATCCAGACGGAGCTGATCCTCGCGGACCTGCAGACGGTTGATGGCAGCATCGGCAAGGCCGAGCGTGCCGCGAAGAGCGGCAAGCCCGAGGATATCGCCCGCTACGAGGTGCTCAAGAAGCTCAAGGGCCCGCTGGAGCGTGGCGAGCCCGCGCGGACGGTGAAGATCGATGAGCCCGAGCAGCAGAAGGTGCTCAAGGGCATGGGGCTCATCACGGCCAAGAAGGTGCTGTACGTGATGAACGTCGATGAGGATGACCTCGAGGGCACCGGCCCCATGGCCATGAAGGTGCGCGAGCACGCGAAGAAGGAAGGCTCGGAGGTTGTCCCGGTGTGCGCCAAGATCGAGAGCGAACTGGCGACGATGGAAGATGGCGAACGCCAGGAAATGCTCGAGGGCCTTGGCCTCAAAGAGCCCGCCCTCGCGGCAGTGGCGCACGCCACCTACAAGCTGCTGGGCCTGCAGAGCTACTTCACGGCAGGCCCGAAGGAGGTTCGCGCGTGGACGGTGCATGTCGGCGCCACCGCCCCGCAGGCGGCAGGAGTGATCCATACCGACTTCGAGCGCGGGTTCATCCGCGCTGAGATCTACAACCTCGCGGACCTTGAGAAGCACAAGAACGAGAAGGCGATCAAAGAAGCGGGCAAGATGCGGATCGAAGGCAAGGATTATGTGATGCAGGATGGGGACATCTGCCACTTCTTGTTCAATGTGTAATGCGTCAGGGCCATACATTGAGGGCATCTGCCAGCGGCATATCCTTCGATATGAGGGGCCATGAAGTACAAGATCGGGCAAGCCTGGAAATGGCACGGCTGATCGCGGCTGAACTGCCGAATCGCCCGGAGTGGATCGCGTTGGCCCTCTCAAACCTTGCGAACTGGCGTCGCCGCAATGCCGATGCGCCATCGCTGGTGCGGTGCTACGACGAATGGGCCGAACTGCTCACGCTGCCGGTGGATGCGGTGTGTGCGATCCTGACTAGGCAGGATGATGAGGGGCAGCGGCTGCGGCAGAACTCGCCCTTCGCAGGTGCGCTGCCCCCGCAGACGGTGTGGGATATCAAGAGGCGTATCCGCGATGACCAAACAGCAGCTTGAGCACATCCTTCGCGCCGCGGCTGCCATCACCGGAGCTGACGAACTGGTGGTGATCGGGTCCCAATCCATCCATGGACAGGTTGAGGCTGCGCCGGCCGATGTATCCGTTTCCATGGAGGCGGATCTCTTCTCGTTCCGCAGCCCGGAGGATGCGCAGCTGATCGATGGCTCCATCGGCGAGAACTCCCCCTTCCACAGCACCTTTGGCTATTACGCGCACGGGGTTGCGGAAGAGACGGCCACGCTTCCGGATGGATGGCGGTCGCGGCTTGCCCGGCTCAAGACTCTCGGCACCGGCGCGGCGACCGGCCTCTGCCTTGATGTGAACGACATGGCCGTTTCGAAGCTGGTCGCGGGACGAGAAAAAGACATCGAGTATCTCACGGCGTTGCTGCGGCACAAACTTGCAAGTATCGACACCATGCGGGCACGGCTTGCGGCGACTGATGTCTCGCCGGAGCACCGCAGGCTGTGTGAACTTCGCCTCAACCGCCTGCCCGCGACCGGCGTTTGACCTGGTGAAGCAGCTTCGCAGCGCAGTGGTCAATCACACGCATTCACCCATCCACCTCAAACCGCGCACTCCGCAGCCGCTCCAACGCCGGGTGCTTCTCAGCCTTCTTCCGCGCCAGGGCATTCACCACCAGCGGCGGCACCATGGCTGACAGCTTCGACAGGTCATCGCCCAGCGCTGCAATCTGCTTGATGAGGCTCGATGAGGTGTACGCGAAGCTCTGGCCCGCAACCACGAACGCCGTCTCCAGCCCTGCGACTTCGCGGTTGGTGACGGCCTGCTGCACCTCATACTGAAGATCGGACAGGTTCCGCACGCCCCGCAGCAGCACCGTCGCGTTCACCGTGCGGGCAAAGTCCACGGTCAGCCCGGTGTAGGGCCGGACGCTGACGGGCGCGCCCGGGTGCCCCGCGCTCATCTCCGCCACCAGTGCCTCCACCATGCTCACCCGCTCCTCGGGCGTGAAGAGCTGGTCCTTGGATGGGTTGTACCCTACGGCGACGATCAGCTCATCAAAGAGCCCCCGCCCGCGCGTGATGACATCAAGGTGCCCATAGGTGATGGGGTCAAACGATCCGGGGTACAGCGCCAGGTGGTGGGGCATCGGCGGAGAGTTTAGGGTCGGCCGGGCGGCGGCGGGTTGCGTGGTACGCTCCTGGCATGGGAGGCAGGAGAACAGGTCCGGCAGGTGGCTCCACCGGCGAGGCGGGGGAGCCGCCGATGCGCGTCATGCTGTTCACCGACACACTGGGAGATGTGAACGGCGTTTCGCGCTTTATCCGCAACATCGCGGCACAGGCAACCGAAACAGGCCGCTCGCTGCACGTGGTCACGAGCACCAACTTTGACTGCCCTGCCGCGCCGAACATCACGAACTTCAAGCCGCTGCTGGCGATGAAGATGCCCGGGTATGAAAACCTCGAACTGGTCCTGCCCCCTTTCCTGCGCCTGCTGCGGGCCGCACGCAAGTTCCGGCCCGATGCGATCCATATCTCAACCCCCGGCCCCGTCGGGTTCACCGGTCGGCTCGCGGCAAGGGCCATGCAACTCCCGATGCTGGGGGTCT
Organism: Phycisphaerales bacterium; assembly: GCA_038260025.1. GTDB lineage: Bacteria > Planctomycetota > Phycisphaerae > Phycisphaerales > UBA1924 > JAEYTB01. The sequence goes on along the minus strand of JBBSOF010000002.1, from coordinate 24,865 downwards.
ACCACACCGACTTCCCGGCGTATATCGAGCGACTGTTTGGGAACGACCTGTTTACAGCGGTGTCGCGCACCGCCATGCGGTTGTTCTATCGACGGTTCGCGACAATCTTCACGCGCAGCCGCGACTACATTGAGGCGCTCAGTGCCCTGGGCCTGGCGTGCGACAATGTCGTGACGCTGCGCCCGGGGATCATGACGCAGCAGTTTCAGCCGGGCCTGCGTGATGAGGGCGTGTGGGCGGCGTTGCAGCAGCCGCACGAGGCCGCCAGCGGCCACGCCAGCGACGCGCGAGCCGTGCGGGTGCTCTCCGTCGGGCGGGTGAGCGTCGAGAAGAACCTGCCCCTGCTGACCAAGGTGTGGAAGCAGGCGGACGCGGCGCTGCGCAGCCGCGGAACCGCGGCAGAACTGGTGGTGGTGGGAGATGGGCCCTACCGGGCACAGATGGAGGAGGAATTGGCGGGCACGCGCTGCCGGTTTCTCGGCTTCCGCTATGGTGAGGAGTTGTCACGCCTCTACGCATCGAGCGATGTCTTCGTCTTCCCATCGGTCACCGATACGCTCGGGCAGGTGGTGATGGAGGCGCAGGCGTCGGGGCTGCCGGTCCTCGTGACAGACCAAGGCGGGCCGAAGGAAGTGGTGCAGGATGGCCGCACCGGCTTCGTGCTGCGGGCTCACGATGTCGATGGGTGGGTGGACCGCATTGTGCAACTCGCGGCCGATGAAGCGGAGCGTCAGCGCATGGGCGCTTGCGCCCACGGCTTCATGCAGGAGTATTCAATCGCCCGTTCTTTCGAGCACTTCTGGCGTGAGCACGAGGCCGCCTGCGGCAGGCTCACCGGCGACGGCGAAGCGACACCAGCCCCAAACCCCCGACACCCGCAACCGCCACACACCCCGGCGCGGGCACGATCATGACCTTGTCGACATCGAACGTGAAGTTCTGATCGACGCCGGCCAGGGATGCCGGCACCGATACGCCAAACTGCAGACGACCGATGTTGCTGAAGATGCTGTTGTAGTCGCCGTTCTCGAAACTCACAAACTGCGGGCTGTCTGGGCTGATGGCGAACGTGAGCAGTGTCCACACGCCCGAGGGGACGGGCGCAAAGGCGATCGCAACGGCGCCAGGGGCAGGTGAGGCCGAGGGGCGTGCGAAGAACGTCAGCGGAACGCCGGCATCGTGGCGAACAAACACGGAGAGCTGGGTGACGCCGCCGGTGATCCAGTCCCCGGCAAAGGCATCGCCGCTCGCGCCTTCCTGGCCGCGGATGATGACGGGCGTGGCGCCGGCGGCCTGTCCTGAAAAGTTAAACGCGCCCGACACGAACGAGCTGTTATCGGGCCCACCCGTCAGAGAAACGGTGAGCGGTGCAGCGTTGTTGAAAGTGGTCCAGCCCGAGGCCCCGGCGGTGAAGTCTTCAGTGAAGGGGTTGACCAGGGCCATCGCGGACGAGGAAGCCGCGGCGAGCAGGGCTGCCGCGAGGACGAGGGATGTGCGCATCGGGTACAGGCTCCGGGCGGCTTTCTTGGCCGCTCTGAAAATACTGTACATCAAGATTTTTTACGGCCCCACAATAACGTGCCGCACAACCTAGAAATTTGCGCGGCAGCGTCGAGGTGTCACTCTTTGACAGCGACAAGCTCGTACACCGGTGGGAGTTGCACAAACGAAGCAGGGTCGTTGGAGGCATCGTCCCAGGCGGCGTCGAAGGCTTCCTTGTCTTCACGGCTGATGAACCCCGACTCGACCAGCTTGGGTGTGAAGGTCTGCCAGAACGAGTTCGGCCAGTGCCACAGGGAACTCCCGGGGCGGGCGATGCGCTGCACCACGCCGATGTGATCGACGCGGAAGCCGTGCTTGAGGAGCATGCCCGGCAGGCGCGACATGATGTCGGTGTCGCCGCCGCGGGCACGCCAGGAGGCAGCGACGGCGGAGATGACGCGCGAGAAGGCTTCGCGGCGCGGCGCCAGGGTGAGTGAGCGCTCGTAGTTGAAGTAATCTTGAATGGCCACGCGACCGCCGGGCTTGACGATCTTCGCGAGGCCGCGGACGACATCCTCCGGGCGCTCGAGGAAGCAGAACACCCACCGGGCGTATGCGACATCAACCGTGGCATCCTCGCCCGCGAGAACCTCGCTGAGGTCCTGCACATCGCCCAGCACCCGCTCGATGTGCAGGTTCTTGCGGGACACCGCCTGGTCGTGCAGCTGCTTCAGAAAGGTCGCCGACTCATCGATCGCGATGACGCGGCCGGTGGGGCCGACAATCTGCGCAAGGTCAAGCGTGGCGTGGCCGGGGCCGCAGCCCAAGTCAACGACCGTCTGGCCGGGCTGCACCGCCGCTCGCTCCCACAGTTCATGCGTCGACGCGGACCACAGCCGGTGCTGCAAGCCCAGGCGTGCGGACTCATCCATGCCTGTGCCCAGCACATAGTCGTTGGAGTTGTGGGCGGGTGCGTCAGGGGTGGAGGTCGGCATGTGTGGCCCCAAGGATAGGCGGAAGCGGGTGAGCGACCGTTCAGTACGCGGCACTCGCTGGGACTGTTCGTGGTGCAGCCCCTTGTGTTTCCATCGGCTCACGGAATACCCCGCTTGCCTGAACAATGAACAGATGGACCTATATCTCCCTCGACAGGGCTGATCTGGGGAAATGGGGGAACCAGATTGAGTGGCTCACGCAGGGGGGCGGCTCATACTGCGGGCAAGCAGGAAGGCAATCTCCAGCGACTGCTGATAGTTGAGGCGCGGGTCGCACGCGGAGATGTAGTTGTGCGACAGGTCTTCTTCCGTGATGCCCACCGCGCCGCCCGTGCATTCGGTGACATCCTCGCCTGTGAGTTCCAGGTGTACGCCCCCGAGAGGAACCCGGGCACGCTCGTGTACTTCGTGCGTTGCGCCCAGCTCGGCGACGATGGCTTCAAAGGAGCGCGTCTTGACGCCGCCGGCGGTCGTTGTTGTGTTGCCGTGCATCGGGTCGCACACCCACAGGCAGGGAAGGCCGGCGATGCGCACCGCCTCAAGAATCGGCGGCAGCACGCGGCGCACGTTTGCAGCGCCCAACCGCGTGACGAAGACGGTCTTGCCCGGCTCGTGCATCGGGTTAAGGATGTTGGCGAGGGCCACGACCTCGCGGGCCGTCGCGGTCGGGCCGAGCTTCACCCCCACCGGGTTGCGGATGCCGCGGCAATACTCCACGTGCGCCCCATCCAGCCCGCGCGTGCGGTCCCCAATCCACGGCAGGTGCGCGGTGAGGTTGTAATACCCCTCGCGCCGCGGCACGCGGCGCGTCTGCGCCGACTCGTACCACAGGTTCAGCGCCTCGTGGCTGGTGAAAAACTCCGCCCGCGTGAGATCGCTGATCGCCCCTTCGCCCAGGGCCTCCATAAAGCGCAGGCCATCGGCGAGGTTCGCGGTCATGCGCTGGTACTCCTCGCGCAGGCCTGTTGCCAGCTTGGCATGGCGCGAGAAGGAGAGGTCCCAGTACTCGGGATGGTGCATGTCGGCGAAGCCGCCGGCGACGAGCGAACGCACAAAGTTGAGCGTCAGGGCCGCGTGCTGATAGCCGCTGAGCAGCAGCGACGGGTCGGCGCGGCGCGCCTCGGGCGTGAAGGCCGCGCGGTTGACAAGGTCACCGAAATAGCTGGGCAGCGCGACAGGCCGGCCGTTCACCATCCGCGTCTCGGTCGGGCTTGACCGTGGCTTGGCGTACTGACCGGCCAAGCGCCCCACGCGGATCACCGGCTTCTTCAGCCCGTGTACCAGCACGATGGACATCTGCAGGAGAATCTTGAGCTGGTTGGCGATTGCCTGTGGGCGGCAGTTGGCGATGGTCTCGGCGCAGTCGCCGCCCTGCAGGAGAAACCGCTTGCCCTCCTGCGCCTCGGCGATCACCGCGCGCAGCCGCTCGATCTCCCAGCTTGTCACAAGCGGGGGGAGCGCGCCCAGGTCCTGCACCGCCGCGTGCAGCGCGGCCGTGTCGGCATACTCGGGGGCGTGCAGCGTCGTGCGGGCCTGCCACGAGTCGGGCGTCCAGGGGGCAGGGTGCTGGGTTGAGGTGGCGAGGGTCATGGGATTGGTGAACTGTATGGGGGTGGGTAGGCTTCCCACCGGCCGGAACAAAAGCGGCCCCGGGAGTTTGCCCCGGGGCCGCGGACGAAGATCGTGGTTCACCAAGTTCACCAGCGTCAGCAGTTACAGCCGCCGGAGCAGTAGCCGTTGTCGCCCGAGATGGTGTGTTCTGGGCTGCCCTGCCCCTTCTCGCCAGTCTTCTGCTGCGAAACAATCTTCTGCTGCGAAGCAGGGGGCTGTGCGGCAGGGCCGGTGCCGATAGAAATCCGTGTCGGTGCGGGCTTGGGAACCTTGGGCAGTTGCAGCGTGAGTTCGCCGTTGATCAGCGTCGCCTGCACCTGATCCTCTTGAATGACGAAGGGCAACGCAACCTGGCGGCGCACCGAGTTCTGGCGACGCTCGCGGCGGTGCCATCGCTCACCATCCGCGGACTCAGTAGTGGGCCGCTCCGCGGCAATCGTGAGCACGCCTTCCTTGATTTCTGCACGCACCTGCTCGTGTGAATAGCCCGGCAGAGAGGCGCGGATGATCAGGTTGTGCTCATCCTCGGTGATGTCGAGGGGCAGCAGGCTTGCCGTCGGCTCGGCGTGTGCTTCTTCGAACATCTGGTCGAAGATGCGGGAGACCGACATCAGGGGGCCGACGGGGACGGAGGCGGAGCCATTAAAGACGGGACGGAACAGCATTCGACTCATGGTTGTTTCTCCTTCAATCGGCGCCACTCGGCTGCCGTGCACAGAGCAATGGCAAAGCTCATGCCAGACGCTGCCTGTGCCCCGCACACGCCGGATGACGAATGGCGCTGCCGCGGGGTGCAAACTCGACAGCCGATTGTCAGTTTGGCAGGCAGGCGGCGCCGCGCGCGGGAAGATGGCCGCAGAGGAGGAGGCAATAAAACCGTTTTCAGAGGTTGGCTTCATATGCTTGGGACATGGCACTGATTGACCTGCGCAGCGATACCGTGACCCGGCCCACCAAGGACATGCTTGCCGCGATGGCCCGGGCGGACCTGGGCGATGATGTGCTGGGGGATGACCCGACGGTGCTGCGCCTGCAGGAGCAGTTCGCGGAGCGGCTGGGCAAGCCTGCCGCGTGCTTTGTGCCTTCGGGGACCATGGCGAACCAGACGGCGATCCGGGCTCATACCGAGCCGGGTGATGAGGTCATCGCCCACGGTGACAGCCACATCATTCATTATGAGACCGGCGGCCCGGCGGCCCTTTCCGGCGTGATGGTCTGCCCGTTGCGGGGCCCGCGGGGTCAGTTCGACGTTCAGGACCTGGAGGCCGCCGTGCGACCGCCCGGCATCCACGCCCCCAACAGCCGCCTGCTGGTGATCGAGAACACGCAGAACCGCGGCGGGGGCTCGGTGTGGGCGATGGACCGCGTGGAGCGTGTGACGCGCCGCGGGCGAGAGATGGGCCTGAAGCTGCACATGGACGGTGCCCGCCTGTGGAACGCGAGCGTGGCGAGCGGGCGGCCGATGCGGGAATACGCCTCACACTTTGATTCCATCTCGTGCTGCTTCTCGAAGGGGCTGGGCGGACCGGTTGGCTCGGCGGTGGCGGCAGATGCAAACACCATCCGGCGAGTGGCCCGCTTCCGCAAGATGTTCGGCGGGGCGATGCGTCAGGCGGGGCTGCTTGCCGCGGCAGCGCTGCACGCCATGGAGCACCACACGGAACGACTGGCGGAAGACCACGCGAACGCCCGGCGCCTGGCGGAGGGGTTGGCCAACATCAAGGGGCTGACGCTCGATGCGGAGCAGGCTCAGTTCGGCGTTGAGACCAACATCGTGTTCTTTGATCTGTCGCCGCAGCTTGGCATGACGGGGGCGCAGCTGTGCGCGAAGCTCAAGGCCGCGGGGGTGCTGATGCTGCCCTCGGGCCCGCGCCGCGTGCGGGGCGTGACGCACCTGGATGTTGACAAGGCGATGGTGGAGCGTGCGTTGAAGGTGGTGGGGGAGACGGTGGGGTAGTGGATCGGAGTTGACTCAGAAATTGAAGGATGCGGCTGCGCCTTTGCCCACTCTCCGGGCCCCTACTTCGCAACGCGCTTCACCTTCACATCCATCTCGCTCGTGCTGCTGGATGGTGCAGCGCCCTTCTGGGCCCGCTGCTCGACCTTCACATGCTGCTTCATCGTCATCGAGTCGATCATGCCTGCTTCCGTGTCCCACTTGGTCTCCCCACTCAGGGACGACTCGCGGATGGCGACGCCCGGGCCGCCGGAGGATGGATCAAGCGAGAAGCTGCCTTTGGTCGTGATCGTGGCCGTGCCGCCGCGTGCGCTGCTGAGGGTGTTCGTCGTCTTGACCCGCACGCTGCCCATGCCCGCGTCCATGGCGTCCTCGTTGGTCCAGGTGTCGCCCACCGCTGCGAAACCGGTTCCTTTGCTCGACGTCGCCAGCGGGCCGAACAAGCCCTTGATGAGGTCCGCGCCGCCCATCGACCCCGTCATCCCCGCGAGGTCCGTCACCCCGCCACCCACGCTCGAGATGTTGCCCGACAGGTCCATCTTGACGGGCATCGAGGTGCCCACGATGGAACCGAGCAGTTCGCCAAAGGGGTCATCGGCATCGGGCTTCTTGGAATCAAAGTGGACGGTCTGCCCCGCGATATCGCCATCGAACTTGAACGACTCGAACACCATGTCCAGCGTGTAGCCAGTCTCAGGGTTGACGCCCGTGCACTTGAGAGCCAGTGTGATGCCAATGTCGGTCTTCTGGCTGGCGGACTGGGGGTCTGCCGCGGGGTCGGTCTGTTTGCGGCTGGTGGAGACATCCATCTTGAGCCGCACCTCCTGCCCGAGCTTGAAGCGGGGGCGCAGGTCTACCTTGCCCGCCGGGGCTTTGGTGGTCTCCCGGCCCGTTTCAGGGTTCACCAGCGGCGGGGCTTTGGTGCCGGGACTGTTAGATTGCGCCAGGGCGTTTGGGGCCAGGGCGCCCATCGACATCGCGGCAGCAGCAAGCATGACAACAACTCGGCATTGGCTCATCGTGTGTTCTCCGTAGGGAGTGGTACCGCGGGGTCCGGCACAGGGTTGCGGAGCGATGCCGGCGACATGATCGGCTCGGGGACATAAATGAGGTGCAGCCGCGCTGTCACCGCAAAGTGGTCCGAGGCGTTGCGGCCATCGCGGGTGGTGCGGATGATCTCGGCGTCTAGGGGTGTCGACCACGCCGTGAAGATGTAGTCGATGCGCTCACCATCGGTCTTGTTCTTGAAGCCGTTAAACGTCCCCATTGGCCCCGGCGGCTGGTGGGTATTTTTGAGCCATTCGGCGTACACATCCTGAAGTTGCTCCTTCGCGAGCAAGATGGGTTCGCTCCCCTCGCCCGTGTTGAAGTCGCCGGTCAGGATGAGCGGAACAACCTGTGTTTGCCCGGCGATGTGGGTGAGGATGAGGTCCACACCCTTCAGCCGTGCTTCGGCGCTCAGGTGGTCGAGGTGGGTGTTGTAGAACAGCAGCGGAAGCGACGTTTGCCGGTCGGTCAGGTACGCCCATGTGCACACCCGCGTGCAGCCCGCGTTCCAGGTGTTGCTGCCAACCATGTCGGGCGTGTCCGAAAGCCAGAAGGTGCCATGCTCGCCGAGCGTGTAGCGGTCGGTGCGGTACAGGATAGCGCACGTCTCGCCCTTCTCCTTGCCATCATCTCGCCCGGCGTAGATCGCCGCATACTGCGGCAGCACAGCAGTCGCCTCATGCACCTGGAAGGCGAGGGCTTCCTGCAAGCCGATGAGGTCTGGGTCGGCTTCGCGGATGGAGTCAAACACAAAGTCGCGCCGCTTCGGCCAGGAGTTCTCGCCGTCGAGCGCAGTGCCGTAACGAATGTTGAACGTCATGATGCTCATCGGCGGACTCTGCGCCAGCATGATGACACCGCAGCCGCAGCCGCCAAGGGCAAGCACGCACACCGCAAGCAGAACTGCGGCAGCCAGGAACGAGCGGGTCATGCACATGAGCAGAGCCTAGCAGAGCCGCCGCCTGCCGCAGCCCGAGCCCCTGAAAAACGTCGCTCCGCTCAGCACTCCCCTCCCGCCAGCACCCGGAAGAACGCCTCGATGTCCTGGTCGGTGCCCGTATCACCATCGCCGTTGAAGTCCGCGCCCCCTGCGAAGCACGTGGCGCAGCAATCGCCCGACAGGCAGCGGAAGAATGCTTCGATATCCTGGTCGGTGCCCGTGTCGCCATCGCCGTCAAAGTCGGCGCTGCCGCAGACGGGCCGCGTGCCCAAATCCGCGGCAAGCCCGGCCAGGCCGACATACACCACCGTGGTGCCGCCCGAGGCCCCGGTAGGGCCGATGAGCGCGAGGTCGCCCCCGGTGAAACGGTAGAGGTTGCCCGTGCCGCTGGTGTCACCATCGGCGACGAGCAGCTCGCCCGCGGCGTTGTACATCATCCCCGCGCAGTTGCCCAGGGCGACGGTGGTCTGGAACGCCTGCAGCACCGCGCCGTTGGCGGGGTTGATACGGTAGATGCGGGCCGCGCCGGGCGTGGTGGGGAAGGTGGTATCGAGCACATACATGTCGTTGGTGGACGAGATGGCCATGGCGCTGATGTCGAAGAGCCTCTGGCCGCTGCCGGGGTCTACGGGGACGATGTCCGGCGGCTCGATAGTGCCGACGATGGAGGCCGCGCCGGTCGAGGTGTCGATCCGCATGAGCGTGGCCGAAGTAATGTGCGTGCTCACGGCATAGAGCACACCATCGTGATCAAACGCGATGTCGCCCTCAAACATGGCCTTGGGGCCGCTGGTGTCCGCCGGGTCCGTCTGCCCCACGGCCGTTGCCAGACCAGTGGCGCGGTCGATGGTGAAGAGCAGGTTCTTGCCCCCGGTGCCGGGCGTGTTGTTGATGCGGCCGAGCTGGTCGGTCATGCCGTACATGACGCGGGAGAAGGGGTCGATGGCGATGCCCACGCAGTCGTTCACGTTGACGGTGCGCGGGTTGGTTGCCGCGCCGGTGGCCACATCCACGTCGTACAGCTTGGGTCCCACGCCCGCCGTCTGTCCGGCGGTGCGGAACATGCAGCCGTAGTAGGCGGGGGTTTGTGCGAGGGCGGTCGAAGCGGCCAGCAGCAGGAGGGCGGGAACGGCGAAGGGGAGGCAGGTGCGGGTTGTGAGGGTCATGGGGGGTCTCTCCTGGCGGGGTGCGCGGTCATCCATCACGAGGCTGCCTGAGGTCTCTGGCTGGGACAGCTGGATATAAGGTAGTTGGGCTGTCAATCCCCGACTGGTGGCGGCACAAACGAGCCCGTTGCGCAAGCAACGGAAGTCCGCCTCACCTCAAGCGCTGGATGGACCACGGCCCACGTCCACGAGGTACATCCCGCATCCATATGACGCGGCCATTTTTGAAAAAAAACTCCGCCCTTTGGGGCTCGGCTGCGTTTACGCGCGGACAGTCAGCTGCTTCCAGCGCGGCGCGACTGCAGCGCCCAGTCGCTCGTCGTTGGTGAAGAGGTCGGTGTCGAGGCACTCGGCGGTGGCGGCGACGATGGCGTCGGGCAGTCGCAGCCCTTTGCCGCGACGAAGGCTGAGTGCGCGGTCGCGCACATCAGCGGTGAGTTCAACCACAGTGACGCTGTTTAGAAACTCCCTGATGCGAGCCTCCTCCGGCGGCGTGATTGTTGGGAATGACAGAAGTTCCATTTCTGTGATGACGGAAACGCAGTACGGGCCGGGGGGCAGCGGAGCCGCGAGCTGCCCGCCCAACAGGTACAGCACGATGTTTGTATCCAGCACGCCCGTCACGACCACTCGCCCCGCATGCGCTCCTGAAACGCCATCGGGTCTTCCCGCAGGCTCAGGACCCCGCTGAAGCGGTTGAGGTCGGTTGCGGGCACCCCGTTGGTGGCGGCGGGCACCTGCCCCAGCAGGCGCTCGACCTCCAGCCAATCGGCGTATTCGATCTGCACGGCAACGGCGCGGTGCGCCTCGTCGGTCAGGATTTTCTTGCGGATCGGGTACATGGCGGAATGGTAGGTGGCGCATCGCGCCCCCCGCACGCCCTCCGGGCAGAGCACGGACTCTCAACTGGCTGGCGCTGGCCAGCCCACCGTCGCCCCAAACCCGCCTCAATACCCGAAGTTCGCCCACGGATGATTCGCATTCGTGATACCCGCCCAGCCATCGCTGCCTGTGACGCTGATGCGCGGCGCCACCGAGTTGCCCGCGCTGATCGAGTAGTTCGGCGAATTGCCCGAGGCGGTGTTGCGGATGACGATGTTGTCGGTGCCATTGATGTCGAAGCCGATGGTGTTGCTGGTCACCGAGTTGTTGTCCACGCGGTTGCGGCTTCCATTGACCTGGATGCCCCGGTCGGCATTGGTGCAGTGGTTTCCCTCAATGCGGCTGCCATCGCCCGTCGCGAAGATGTTCGCGCCGTCGCCCGAACCAAAGCCGTTGAACGTACATGAGTTCCCGGCGACGACGCAGCGGGATGTCACTCGGATGCCGTTCGTGGAGCCGCTCTTCACGGTGCAGCCCGTGATCGTGCAGTTGTCATAGGCCGAGATGCCCGAATCGCTGCTGCCGGACACCACGCAGCGGGCGATGCTGCACCCGGCTCCGGTGAAAATGCCCGAGTCGCCGTTGCGTGAGGCGCTGCAATCCGTCATCACGCAATCCGAGCCCAGCGCCACGCCTACCTGAGCATTCGAGTTGGCGGTGCAGTCGCTGATCGTGGACACCCCGCCCAGCACGATGCCCGACCCCGCGTTGTTGCTGCCGGTGCAGCCGCTGACGGCCGCTCCGTCCCCCGCCCCGATGCCGCTGGCGCCGTTGTTCGTCGCAGCGCACGCCGACACCACCGCGTTCGTGCCCACATAGATCCCGTCGCCCCCGTTATCGCTGGCAATGACATGGTCGATGGAGGAGGCGGTTGCAAGTTGCAGGTTCACGCCCCGCACCCCGCACCCGCGCACGGTCCCATTGCGGACGGCGATGCGGCGGAGGTTGCCGCCCTCGACATTCACTCCACTCAGCGACCCCGTGATGCCCCCGAGCTCAAACCCATTCAGGTCCAGGGTCACGCCCGACGCTGCAATGGCAACGCCGTTCTTCCCCACCGTGGCGACGACGTTGCCCAGCAGGTAGTACGACCCCGGCTGGGTGATCCTGTAGGCGCTCGTGGCGTTGCCGGGCGTGTTGCTCGCGCTGATGGCAATCCGCGGCTCCACCTCCGTCAGCGACTTGTAGGTCGGCCCCACAGGCCCCACGGGCGGGTTGAGCGGACCCGCGAACAGCCACCCCGCGGCAAGCAGGGCGGCCACAAACACAAGTGCGGCTGGGATGCGCATAGCTGTCTCCTGGCGGGTGATCTTTCTCACCCGCGCCACAGAGGCTACCAGTGGTGTCAACGCGCCAGGCCCAACCGCACGCGGCGAAACCCCCTCACGATCAACCGTCTACCCCCTAGAATCCTGCCCAAAGCCCCAAGGACTCCGCCCCCGATGCCACACCTCACCGCCGACCAGGTCCGCCGCACGTTCATCGACTTCTTCCGCAGCAAGGCGCACACCTTCGTCGCGTCGTCGCCCTGCGTCCCGGTCGATGATCCCACGCTGCTCTTCACCAATGCGGGGATGAACCAGTTCAAGCCGATCTTCCTGGGCCAGGCCGACCCCGCCAGCGAGATGGGGCAGTGGAAGCGGGCCGTCAACAGCCAGAAGTGCATCCGCGCCGGCGGCAAGCACAATGACCTCGAAGATGTCGGCAAAGACTCCTACCACCACACTTTCTTCGAGATGCTCGGCAACTGGTCCTTCGGTGACTATTTCAAGCAGGAAGCCATCGACTGGTCGTGGGAGCTGCTCACAAAGGTCTATGGCGTCCCCCAGAACGCCCTCTACGCAACCTACTTCGGCGGCGACAAGGCCGCGGGCATCGAGGCCGACCTCGAGACCAAGGCCCTGTGGGAGCGCTACCTGCCCGCCGAGCGCGTGCTCCCCGGCAACATGAAGGACAACTTCTGGATGATGGGTGACACCGGCCCCTGCGGGCCGTGTACGGAGATCCACGTCGACCGCCTCACCGCCATGGGTGAAGAGGACCGCATGGTCGCGGCAAAGGTGAACTCGGGCGACCCCGATGTGCTGGAGATCTGGAACAATGTCTTCATCCAGTTCAACGCCGAGTACCCCCAGGAAGGCCAGATCGCCCTTGCCGCGTGGGACTCAACGCCCGAGGCCGAACGCGGCACGCTCCCCTACACATCGCGCACGCAGATCGAGAGCAAGTTCAGGAAGCTCATCCCCCTGCCCGCGCGCCACGTAGACACAGGCATGGGCCTGGAGCGGCTGGTGAGCGTGCTGCAGAACCAGCGCAGCAACTACGACACCGACATCTTCATGCCCATCTTCGCCGCGATTGAGCGCCTCACGCACGCCCCGCACCCATACTCAGGGCGGCTGGGCGCGGCGGACAAGGACAACGTCGACACCGCATACCGCGTCATCGCCGACCACATCCGCACCCTCACCTTCGCGATCACAGACGGTGCGGTGCCCAGCAACGTCGGGCGCGGCTATGTGCTCCGCCGCATCCTCCGCCGCGCGGTGCGCTACGGCCGCCAGATGCTCGGCGCCAAGACTGGCTTCTTCAGCCAGCTGGTGCCGGTGGTGGTGGAGCGATTCGGCGAAGCCTTCCCCGAACTGCGCAAGGACCCGGCGCGGGTGCAGAAGATCATCATGGAGGAGGAGGAGAGCTTCGGCAAGACGCTGGACCGGGGCATCAGGCTCTTTGAGCAAGTTGCCGGGGAAGCGACGGATCGGACCATCACAGGCGCCGATGCCTTCAAGCTCTACGACACCTTCGGCTTCCCCATCGACCTCACGGTGCTGATGGCCGAAGAGCGCGGGCTCGCGGTTGACACCGCAGGCTTCGAGAAGGCCAGCGATGCCGCCCGCGACCTCTCCCGCACCGGCGGCGCAAAGTCCGACGCCGCCGCCGCCAAGCCCCTCATCCTCAGCGGCGACGAGATCGCCCGCCTCAAGCACATGGAGATCCCCTCCACCGACGACAGCCACAAGTTCCTCAACAAAGATGTCCGCGCCACCATCCGCGCCATCTGGAACGGTGAGAACTTCGATGAAGTCACCGTCCCCTCAATGGTCCACAACAACCGCCCCGTGGGCATCGTGGTAGACCGCACCAACTTCTACGCGCAGATGGGCGGGCAGGAGGCCGACTCAGGCCGCATCGAGTTGCTCCACGCGGCAGAGGGCCGCAGCAGCAACACCGAGTTCACCGTCGAGAGCGTGCAGGCCTTTGGCGGCTATGTGCTGCACATCGGCCACCTCAAGACGGGCGAGCTGCGCGTGGGCGACAGCGTACAGATGACCCTCGACAAGCAGCGCCGCCTGCGCATCGCCAGCCACCACACCGCCACCCACCTCACCAACCTCATGCTGCGCACCGTGCTGGGCACGCACGTGGACCAGAAGGGCTCGCTGGTCGCCGCCGACCGCATGCGCTTCGACTTCAGCCACACCGCCCCGGTCAGCGCCTCGGAGATGGAGCTGATCGAGCGCGGCGTGCAGGACCGTGTCCGCCAGGACCTGCCGGTACACACCGAGCCCGCATCGCTCGTCTCGGCCAAGGGCATCAGCACGCTGCGCGCCGTCTTCGGCGAGACCTACCCCGACCCTGTTCGCGTGGTGAGCGTGGGCCAGCCCATCAGCAGCCTGCTGGCGAACCCCAAGCACGACGGGTGGATGGACTACAGCGTCGAGTTCTGCGGCGGCACGCACGTGGCGACCACAGGCCAGATCGTCGAGTTTGCCATCATCAGCGAAGAGGCCGTGGCAAAGGGTGTCCGCCGCGTGGTGGCCCTCACCGGCGAGCCCGCGGCAGAGGCCCAGCGCAACGCCCAGCAGATCGAGGCCCGCATCGCCGAGGCCGCACGCGCCGCCGATGCCGACCTGCCGCGGCTCGTGCAGCAGTTGACCGCCGACCTTGATAGCCACACTATGCCCGCCTGGCGCAAGACGGCGATGCGCAGCCAGATTGCCGCGCTGCAGGAGCGGGTGAAGGAAGCGGGCAAGAAACTCGGCGCGGTGATCCGCGATGAGGCCGTGCGCATGGCCAAGCGGCTCTCGCAGAGCTGCGTCATGTCGAACGACCTCGTGATCGTCGAGCGGATCGACGTGGGTGAGGACCGTGCCGCGATGCAGGCCGCGATGAAGACGCTCCGCGATGCGTGCCCCAAGACAGCCGTCATGCTCTTCAGCGTGGATGAGGCCGGGGGCAAGGTCGCCATCCTGGCGGCCGTGCCCGAGGCTCTCATCGCCAAGGGGCTGAAGGCGGGCGACTGGCTGCGTGATGCCGCGGCAATCGTCGGCGGCAAGGGCGGCGGCAAGCCCGATGCGGCCCAGGGCGGCGGGACAGATGTGGCGAAGGCCGGTGAGGCGATTAAGACGGCCCGCACAACGGCGCTGCGGCTCGTGATGTGAGGTGTTCAAACTCCTCTCGAAGGTGTGGGATACCCAGGAAGGGCCGCAATGGCAAAGAAGGGTTATGACTTCACCGGCGGCAAGCCGGTGATCCGGCGGGATGATGCCACAGGCAGCGGGGCCATCGCCAACCAGGGCCGCGTCTGGGCGGTGGGGATGAACTTCGCCTTCACCGTGATGGGGGGTGGCCTGCTGGGCTACCTCATCCAACGGTTCGCGATGCCCAGTGCCGCGCCGTGGCCGCTGGTCATCGGGCTCGGTTGCGGCATGCTCATCGGGCTCATCCAGTTCATCCGAGAGGCAATGAAGCTGAATAAGCGGTAATGGGGTGGCCCGCCGCTCCGCGGCGGATCTTCGAGCGTTGGAGGCATCCAGAGTGGTGGGTGAACGGACAAACCCGCCGCGGAGCGGCGGGCCACCCGGAACTACCAAACCCGCCCCCATTGACCTACGCTTCCGCCCCTTGCAGCAGGCCCCCGCCAACCCCTCTTTGCCCAGCGACTTCCGCGTCGCGGCGTTGTCCGTTCAGTTGGCCCTGGCGTGCCTGGCAGGGGGGGCGCTTGCGGTGGGGGCGGGCATTGCCGGGCAGTGGGCCGGTTCAGACGCCCAAGCCTTGGTGATTGCGGCACTTACGCCCACGGCGGTGTGGCTGGTGGGGGCGGCGGTCGGCCTGATCCTGCTAACCTCAATGTCGCAGGGCCAGCGGGTCCGCCTGCCCATCGGTGTCATGGCTTCCTCGACGGCCCGTATGCTCATCGCCCTGATCGTGGGCGTGATCCTGTACTTTCTGATGACCCTTGACGGACGCGGGTTCTGGACCGCCTTTCTGCTCTCCGGGCTGCTGTGCCTGGTGGTGGAGACGGCGTGGGCCATCCGCACAATCAACGCGGGCCGGGCGACCCCCACCGCGAGCGGAGTTTCCTGATGCTCGGCTTCCTGACGCTTGCCGCCTCCAACCCCGTTGACCACGTGGTCAACCAGGCCCCGCACCATTCGTGGGCCGTCGGCAACCTCTTTGGCATCAACAACGTGTGGCTGTGGTCGGCGCACGTGGGCAACCTCATCCTCGCTGGGATCCTGACGGTGCTGGTGCTGCTGTTTGCCGCATCGCGCATCCGCACCGGCACCACCGGCAAGGGCGCTGACCGCTGGGTCACGACCAACCCCTTCGCGCACATGATCGAGGTCATCTGCGTCTACCTGCGGGATAACACGGTGCGGCCCCTGCTGGGCGCGCGGACCGACAAGTTCATGCCTTTCCTCTGGACGTTCTTCTTCTTC
The DNA here is from genome assembly GCA_038260025.1 of Phycisphaerales bacterium. Taxonomy (GTDB): domain Bacteria; phylum Planctomycetota; class Phycisphaerae; order Phycisphaerales; family UBA1924; genus JAEYTB01. The sequence continues at coordinate 9,062 of JBBSOF010000002.1, read as the reverse complement.
ATCCTGTTCAACAACCTGCTGGGCCTCACGCCCATCGCCGATGTGCTGCACCTGGCCGACAAGGTCGGCGGCGGCCACTTCTTCTCCGGCCTCTTCGGCGCGACGGCGACGCAGAACCTCTTCGTCACCGCGGCCCTCGCGATTCTTGCCGCCATCCTCATCAACGCCGCGGGCGTGATGGAACTGGGCGTGGGCGGCTATGTCAAGCACCTTACCGCCGGCACGCCGCCCTACCTCTGGCCGCTGATGATCCCCATCGAGATCATCGGCACGATCATCAAGCCCGTGGCCCTGGCCCTGCGTCTGTTCGCCAACATGACGGCCGGGCACATCCTCGTCGCGGTGCTGTTCATGTTCGCGGTGGGGGGGATGTCCCTGCTCATCGGCGAGACGGTAACGCCCGAAGGCGTGCTGAACAGCCCCAGCATCGGCGGCATTGCAATGGGCTCGCTCATCACGATCGCGTCCATCGTTGCGGCCATCGCCGTCTACTTCCTGGAGCTGTTTGTCGCCTTCCTCCAGGCGTTTGTGTTTATGTTCCTGACCGCCGTGTTCATTTCCCAGCTCAGCCACCATGGTGACCACGAGCACCATGAGGCCCACGACCACGAGCACGCCCACGCGTGAATAACGGGTCGCCATTGCCGCGCGATCGCGGCGCACTGTTCCCTCGTGATTTGATTGTGAGAGGTTGAAGCATGAAGAAGGAAGTCAAGTACGCGTTGCTGGCCCTGGGCGTCGTCGCCGCCCTCCCCGCCCTGGTCATGGCTCAGACCGTCGACCCCATGCGGGTCTCGGGCGCCACCAACACCATGGGCGGCATCACCATCGGCCAGGGCCTCGCGGCCCTGGGCGCGGGCCTCGCCGTCGTCGGCGGCGGCTTGGGCATCGGCCTTGTCGGCAAGGGCGCGGTGGAGTCCATCGCCCGCCAGCCCGAGGCCGGCGGCCCCATCGGCACCAACATGATCCTCGCCGCCGCGCTGATCGAGGGTGCAACCCTCTTCGCCGTCGTCGTCGGTCTGCTGGTCGGCTTCGTCAAGTAAGTTGACACGGCCTGCCGCGGAGACGCGGCAGGCTGTTTTTCGGTGTCCCTTCCCCTGCGGGCCGCTGCCCGCATCCGCAGAACCTGTCTGAACCTTGGAACCTGCTCCATGAAGACGCTCTTCCACACGACCACCAGCCGCGGCATCGCGGCAGCCACGGGCCTGCTGATGGCGGCCCAGGCGTTTGCCCAGCACGACGCGGCCGACCACGCGGTGGCCGGTCATGCGGACGCCCACACCGCCGGGACTGCGGGCGTGCTGCCCACGCTGGAGCAGGGCTTTGTCCCGATGCTTGTCGCCATCGGCGTCTTCACCGTGGTGTTTGTGGTGCTCTCGATGGCGGTGTGGCCGAAGATCCTCGGCGGCCTCCGCGACCGTGAGAACAAGATCCGTGAGGAGATCGAGGGCGCCGAGATGGCCCGCATGCAGGCCAAGGATGCGCTGGAGCAGTACCAGAAGAGCCTGGCCGATGCCCGCGCCGAGGCCCAGCGGATGATCGAGGCGACCAAGGCCCAGCAGGCGACGCTTGCCGCGGAGCTCAAGAGCAAGTCCGAGGTCGAGCTCAACGCGATGCGTGAGCGGGCGATGCGGGACATCGAGTCCGCCAAGCGTGCGGCGGTGTCAGAGATCTACGCCCAGTCCACCAGCCTCGCAACGGCGGTGGCGAGCAAGATCCTTCGTCGCAGCGTGAACAACGACGACACCCAGCGTCTCGTCGAAGAGTCGATGCAGGAACTCCAGACCTCCCGCAACTGATAACTACTCAGCACTCAGCACTCAGGACTCCCCCTATGCCCCTGATCGATTCACCCCCCGACGCGGCAGCCCGCGTCTACGCCCGCAGCCTCTTCGAGCTGGCCGACAAGCAGGGCGGGCAGCACGCCCTTGAGGAGACGCTGGGAGAGCTTGAGGAAGTGCTCGAGATCGCCCGCGGCAACCCGCAGTTCGCGGAGCTGCTGTCGTCCCCGTCCGTATCGACCGCCGACCGGGCCAAGAGCCTCGATGCCATCTTCAAGGGCCGCGTGAGCGACCTGACGTACCGCTTCCTGCAGGTGCTCAACGATAAAGGCCGCGCGGGCCACCTGGCTTCCATCACCAGCGCCTTTGACCACGAGCTTCAGACGAGGTTCGGCCGTGTTGAGGTGGATGTGTACACGGTGGACGCGATCTCGTCGGACCTCATCGGCACGATCAGGGATCGCCTTTCCCGCGTGCTCGGCAAAGACGTCGTGCTGCACCCCTACATCGACCCTGCGATGCTCGGCGGCGTGAAGTTCCGCATCGGCGACCAGCTCATCGACGGCTCCCTCGCAACCCGCCTGCGGAAGATGAAGGATCAGCTCGACAACGAGGGCGGCGCGAACCTGCGTGCGAAGATCTCCGGCATTCTGGATCAGGGCGGGCGCTGAGCCTTCCCCCGACTTGAAGTAACCACCTATGGCGAAGCAAACGATTCAGAGCGTCGATGTTGCCGGCAAGCGCGTCCTCATCCGCGTGGACTTCAACGTCCCCGTCGAAGACGGCAAGATCACCGACGACCGCCGCATCCGCGGCGCGATCCCCACGATCAAGAGCGTCATCGACCGCGGCGGCAAGGCGATCCTGATGTCGCACATGGGCCGCCCCGAGGGCCAGGGCTTTGAGCAGGAGTTCTCGCTGGCTGTTGCCGCGAAAAAGCTCAGCGAGCTGCTGGGCAAGCCCGTCTCGTTCCCTTCACAGGATGCCACCGACGCCGCGGCAGGCGCGGCCGTCGCAGCGATGAAGAACGGCGATGTGCTGCTCCTCGAGAACCTCCGCTTCCACAAGGGCGAGAAGAAGGGCGACCAGGCCTTCGCCGCCAAGCTCGCGGCCTACGCCGATATCTACGTCAACGACGCCTTCGGCACCGCCCACCGGCCCGATGCCTCCATGGTGGCCGTGCCCATGGCCCTCAAGGGCAAGCCCCGCGTCGCGGGTCTGCTCCTCCAGAACGAACTGAAGTTCCTCTCCGATGCGCTCGCCAGCCCGGCGAAGCCGTTCGTGGTGGTGCTGGGCGGCGCGAAGGTCAGCGACAAGATGGGCGCGATCGACCACCTGCTCCCCAAGGCCTCGGCCATCGTCATCGGCGGCGCGATGGCGTATACGTTCCTCAAGGCCATGGGCAAGACTGTCGGCAGCAGCCGCGTCGAGGAAGACCGCGTCGCGGATGCCAAGCGCACCATCGACCTCGCGGCAAGCCTCAAGGCCGAGCTGCACCTCCCCGTTGACCACGTCTGCTCCACGCAGTTCTCCGAGAACTCGGGCGACATCGAAGTGTTCGATGAGCAGATCAAAGACGGCTACATGGGCTTGGACATCGGCCCCAAGACGCAGACCAAGTACGCCATGCTGCTGCGCAAGGCCAAGACGATTGTCTGGAACGGCCCGATGGGCGTCTTCGAGTTCAGCCCCTTCTCCCAGGGCACGCAGCAGGTGGCCAAGGCCATCGCCGATGCGACCACCGGCGGCGCGATCAGCATCGTTGGCGGCGGCGACTCCGCGGCAGCCGTGGAAAAGTTCGGCCTCGCCGACCGCATGACGCACGTCTCAACCGGCGGTGGCGCAAGCCTCGAGATGCTCGAGGGAAAGAAGTTCGAGAGCGTCGAGTTGCTGGACAACGCGTAAGGCTGTCCATCAGGCCGGTTTCGGCGTCGCCGCCTCGGGCGCTGCGTCGCCCCCCTCTTTCGGCTTGTCCATCAGGTCCGCCACGGTCTTGCCCGCCAGCGTGTCCATGCGCACCTGCGAGAGGTTGTCGAGCAGCAGCATGTGTACGGGCCGCAGCGACACAATCTCCTGACCTGTCTTGAGCACCGCGGCTGCAGAAAGAGCCTCGGGCGGGCGTGCGAGCGTGTAGGCGGTGTCGTTCTCGCCGTCAATCACCCGCAGCAGCAGCCCCGCCCCGGCGAGCCGCTCAAGCATGTCCGCCACGGCCTGCTCGTCGATGCCTGTGCTGTCGGAAATATTGCAATGGTCGCTCGTGCCGCCCGTCGCGAAGCGTTCCGCGACGGCGGTGATGACCACCAGCGTTGCCGCGGGGTCGATGATCTTCACGCGGTGCAGCGAGGCGTCCTCGTCGATCATCCCCAGCGTTGCCATAACGGAGAACTTAAAGCCGTCCGCATTTGTCACACGCTGCGTCTGCAGGGCCGACGCGAGCTGCAGCCCCAGCAGCACAATGAGCCAGGTAATGTAGATCCACAGGAAGAACAAAGGCAGGATCGCCAGCGCGCCATAAACCCGCGAGTATCCCGTTGAGTACGACACATATGCCGTGAAGCCCCACTTGCCACTCTCCCAAAGCACGGCCGCCGTGACGGCACCGATCAGCGCCGGAAGGGCCTGCACGCGGGTGTTGGGCACGATCATGTAGATCACGAAAATGGCCAGCGTACTGATGCCCACGGTGAGCACAAAGCCCAGCAGGCGCAGCATGAACTCCTTGAAGCCACCCAGCGATGCAAAGATGGGGATGCTGTCCGCCAAGTGCAGCAGACGTTCCTGCGCGAAGAAACTCGCGATCAGCAGGCCGATGCCCAGGGTGAGCAGCGTCCAATATTGCGTGACGCGGCGCATCCACGATCGCCCCTCGGGCGCGTTGTACACCTGATTGAAAGCCTTCTCGATCTCGACAAGCATGGAGAGCGCGGCGTACAGCAGCGCCAGAACTCCGACGAAGCCGATAGCGCCCGATGGCAGGCTGCGGATCTTGTCGTACTGGGTGGTGACCCATTCATCAAGGCGGGACTCGCCTGCCGCGGCCTCGGCAACCTCGGGGAACGGGCCCATCTCATCGGGCGCGGGCGGCGCGGGGTTCACCACCACGACGCGGTTAAGCCCTGTGAAATCAAGGACACCTTTCATGACATGGTGCAGCTGGTCGCGGCTGGAGAACGCCGTCACCACCAGCACGCCGATAACCATCACCGGCAGCAGCCCGAAGATCGTGCGGTATGAAAGCGCGGCAGCCATGCGGGTCAGCTGTGTGCGGCGGATGTTCACCACCAGCAGGTGCAGCATGTGGATGATGCTGCGTGATCGTGCGCCGCGCCCGATCAGCCGTTGCAGGAACGCATCGACCAGCGCGAGGCCGCGGGAGAGAAGCGTCGGCGCGGGCTTGGGCTTATGGCGGCCATTCTGCGGCATCAGCGGCTCCTGCCGCGGCGGGGTCGGCCGGTGCTGGGGCCCGGCGCCCTGGGAGCACTGGTGCGGCCCTGCTTGGTTGGTCGCGGCGGGCGTGAAGCGCGGGTGTCCTGGCCGCGCGCGGCCCCGGCGCGGGGCGGTCGGCCGCGCGATGGGGTTTCAGAAGTTGCTGACGCGCGGCCAGACGGCCGAGTGCGGGAGCGTCCACCCTTTGACTGGTCATCATCGTTCCGTGCGGGCTTGGCGCCTTTGGGGGGCATGCGGCGGCCCATGATGACCTGGGCGCGTTTGCGCTCCGGGCGGTTCCCCTGCTTGCGTGGCTGCTTGCCCTGGCGGAGCATGGAGACCTCATCGCGCGAGAGCTCGCGCCAGGCGGCGAGCGCGAGTCCGCGGAGCTCGAGGCCGCCGATGGCGGTGCGGGTCAGTTTTTTGATGGGCATGCCCAGCAGCGCGAACGCGTCGTAAAGCTGGCGGGCTGGGCCTTCCTCGAGGATGAGTTCCAGCAGGGTGCGGTCGACGTCCTGCTTGATGATCTGGATTTTGGGGGGCTCGATGGATTTGCCAAGCTCGCGCTCGGTGAGGGCCTTGACCTTGCCGCGGATGTCGCCCATGGCGCGCTCGTCGATGCGACCCTTGACGAGGGCCTGGTACGTTTTCGGCACGCGGAAGCGCGGGTGGGTGAGGCGGTTGGCGAGTTCGCCATCGTTGGTGAGGATGACAAGGCCGGTGGTGTCGAAGTCGAGGCGGCCGACGGGGAAGAGGCGCGGGGCAGAGGGGTGCGTGACCAGGTCCATAATGGTTGTGCGGCCCATGTCGGGCTCATCGGCGGTGCTGACGATGACGCCGGCGGGCTTGTGCACCATGAGGTACATCCGCCGCTGCGGCTTCTGAAGCCGGCGGCCCTCGACGTCGATCTCGTCGGTTTCAGGGTCGACAAAGACGGGCAGGCGCTGGACGGTCTTGCCGTTGACCTTCACCAGCCCCTGCTCGATCATCTGCTCGCACACACGGCGCGCGGCAATGCCGGCATCGGCCATGACGCGTTGAAGGCGGACTTTGTTGGATTGGGGCGCGGGCATACGCAAGGGTATGCGGGGGCGGCGCGGCACTGGTGGGGAGCGGGCCGACGCTTACTTCGTGCGCGGCTCGTAAAGGTGCTGCTACGCGGTGTCGATAGGGGCGATCATCAGCGATTGGAGCCGCCAGGGCATGTAGTGGCCGCTGCGGGCGGCGGTGTAGTGGATGCGGGCGAGGGGCTGGTTGAGGGGGATGAGGTCGAGGGCGGGATGCCCGGCCGGCCGCGATCGCTGTACGCCGCCTTGAGCGTGCGCGACATACCCGCCAGGGCCTTGTCCACCATCCGCTTGATCGCTCGAAGCGGGTGGCCCGCCTCGATCATGTCCTCGACATTGAACGTGTGGTAAACTGCCGCTTGACGCTCGGGTATGCCCTTCATCCCCAACTGTTCGCACCACCCACCGCACTGGTTGCGCCCGCTGGATCAATTCTTCAACAGCCTGCTAGTGGACCTGCCGAAAATCGGCGCATTGAGTGCAGTTGATGAATGGGTATACGAGTATGTTTGCGGGCTATTGCTGCTACTATTGGAGCGATACTCAGATGCTAGGGACGCGCTTTTTGTCAACTTGAGCACGGCGAACCTAGATCCAAATGCAACGGGGGTGCTTAGGCTTGGCGCCGCCGTAAGTCTTCTGCGTTCAAAGGACGGAGTTTCGAAAGCTGCAAAACTGCTCGAATCGGTGCCGGCGATGAAAGATACGTTTGCTGAATATGTAAGAGATGTACTAGCTCTCCATGTGGCTACATCAATGGGTGACCAACGTACTATTGCCGGGTTGCTGACGCGGTTGTCTAACGTAAATGACTCGGATATTAAGGATGCTGTGGAAGCATTACGAAGGCGAGATTGGAGAGGAGCTTGGCAAAGCGAAGTGCGAGCCCTTTTGCGGCTTGCGGCATAAATGACACCCTTCTATCGGTCATAACATTTAGTGATGAGTAAGATAAGTGACGAGGACGTTCCCTACTAACGCGTCTCGCGAGCCCGCGCAGGGAGTGTAAATGGGACAAAGAGAAGAGCGACCACCGTGTAGACCAGTGCGGGCACCGCCATGCTGGCGGGGTCGCCGTCATCGAGGAAGAACTGGATCGGCACCGAGGTCCACGGCAGGGCGGCGACGGCGATGCTGCCGTAGATTGACTTGAAGTCGAAGCCGCGGCGGGTCAAGGGGAGGACGATACAGAGGAATGTGGCCGCAATTGTGAGGCAGGACATGCTTCCCTGAATTGAGTCGAGAAGTGTCGGCGAGGGGAGAGGCTTGGCGGGAGGGCGGTGGTTTGCAGAACGGCGATGCGCTTTGGGTGGTGGGAGAGGTGTGAGTTTGCGCGCTGGGGTGGTGAGGTAGGTCTGATGGGGCGGGTGGGTCTTATGGGGAGGGGAATGAGCGTCCGCGCAGTGGGGGAGTGGTGGTGGCTTGCAGGTAAGGAATGGAGGATGGAGGAACGCTTACTTCGTGCGCGGCTCGTCTGGGGGGAGTGGGGTGAGGCGCTTACTTTGTACTCGTCCGAAGCTTGCGCTTCGGGCTCGTAGGGTGCGGCTCGTTTGGGGGTTGCTCGCCGAAGCGGTGGAGGAGGACGCCGGCGAAGAGGCCGGGTGGGGCGGTGAAAAGGTTTTCTGTGAAACGCCATGCGCGGCGGCCGGCGTACACGAGCACGGCGCGGGGGTGGTTGCGCTGGAGCGATGGCCGAACCGACACGCCGGTGATGGTGTTGGCGGGGATGCGGGTGGTCTTGAGCCAGCGGCGGATGGTGATGCCTTCGGTGGCGATGGTGACGGTGCGGACGTAGCTGCCGCGGAGGAAGGCACAGATGGCGAGGAGGCCGAAGACGCCGATGACGCCGGGAAGGAACACCAGGGTCATTGCGGCGAGTTCGCTGGTGGTGTTGAACTGAACCAGGGCATCCCAGAGTTGGCGCCAGAAGATGAGCACGGGGATGACTGCCGCGGCTGCCGCGATGTCGGACGCGAACCATGCGGTGTAGCGGGGGCGGGCGGTAAAGGTGGCGGTGGATTGGGCGAGCGATACGGCTTGGGCGCTGGAGGCGGTCTGTTGCCACTGCTGGTCTTCCGGCAGGGGGCCGAAGAGGCGCAGGAGGGTGGGGGCGATGTCGGGGTGGTGATGGACGAGCGGGCCGTGGATGCAACACAGACGGCCGTGTTCCGGATAGACACAGACGAGTGAGCGGTCATGTCGCCGGGGCGCGATGCGAACGCCCTTGATCTGGTGACTGGGGATGCGCCGTGTGCCGAAGCGGTTCCTGATGGTGATGCTCTCGGCGGTTGCGGAAAGCTGTGTTGGGACTAAGGAGACCGCGACCAGGGCGAGGACCATCATTGCAAGGCCTATGCCGAGAGAAATCGTGAGCCGCTCCGGTGTTGAGTGCGGCGCGGAACCATTGGGGTCTTTCACTCCGGTCACAAAGAAGAAGAAGACGGCAAAGGTCACGCCGATGACAAGGACTTCGATGATGAGCTTGGTGTGGGAATGCGGCGGCACATGCCAGGCGTGATGTGCAGATGTTGATTCGGGCGCGGGCATTCGCGTAATTATATTGGGGGTGGGTGGTCCAGAGGTGCAGGTCACCCGGGGGCACAGGGGTGCAGAGCCACCCCTGGCAATGATCGCGCGCCCTCCGGGCGAAGAGGGGAGGTGAGTGGTGGCCCAGGGGTGCAGAGCCACCCCTGGCAACGATCGCGCGCCCTCCGGGCGAAGAGGGGAGGGCGAAGAGGGGAAAGAGAAGAGGGGAGGGCGAAGGGGGGAGGGCGAAGAGGGGAAAGAG
>JBBSOF010000001.1:0-193178 GCA_038260025.1 Phycisphaerales bacterium | reverse complement strand
GGAACAAGTGAATCGTTCTGAAGGTCGAGTGTCGCGCTGATGGCGGTTGGAGTCACGGCGGGGATGACGTCGGGCGCGACGACCGAATCAATCGCGAGGCTGGCATACGGGGCCGCATCGTCGAGCGGGTGGCTCGAGATCAGCGACACAACCTGGGGACCGACCGGCACATTCTTCGCCTTGAGGCGGATCGTCCAGGTGCCGGCTTCCGGGTTGTCCACATCCACCTGCTCGAGATTGTCACGGGTGTTGCGCTCGGTGCGGACGGCGTTGGCCAGCGGGTTGCCAGGCTCCAGCGTCCAGGGGTAGGCACGGACGCGGCTGGGGGAGTAGACCTCAAGGTCTACATCGTTCACCAGCGCGGGTACCACATTGGCCGTGCCCGAGGGGTCATCCCAGCCCAGCGTCAGCTTGAGCTCGGCGGCACCGGGGGCGACCTGCACGGTGTACGTCACATCCCCGCCGACTGAAACGGGGACCTCGCGGAAGTTGGCCGTACGCATGTGGTCGATCGCGGCAGTGGCGCGAACGGAGCCGTAGCCATAGTTGTAGTCGGGGCCGGGGTTGCCGCGGTCCACGGCGGTGTGGGCGTACAGCGCCTTGAGGGTCGAGTTGCGGGGGTCGGGCTGTCCGGGGAACTGGGCGCGGTAGTCCTGCATGACCAGCGCCGTGATACCTGTGACGGTGGGCGTCGCCATCGACGTGCCGCACATCGCACCGTAGGAGGTATCGCTGGTGCTGGTGCAACTGGTGACACCGCCGTCGCCGTTGGTCTGGCAGCCGGGGGCCGAGATGTCGGGCTTCATGCGGCCGTCATCAGTGGGCCCCCACGAAGAGAAGGACGAGACATCGTCGGTGTTGGAGTCCACCGAGCCCACGACGATGTGGTTCTTGCCGCAGGCAGGGGGTGCCACCGTGCCGTAGACCGCGCCGCAGCGCTGCGAGCCCTGGCGCTCGTTGCCGGCGGCCCACACGACACGGAAGTAGGTGTTGCCGGTCGCGACGGAGTTGCCGCGGACGATGCGGTCGATCACGCTGTCGGTGACGCTGTAGTCACCCTCCCACTTGCAGTCGAAGTTGTTGGGGGCTGTGTTGGTGCCGATGGAGTTGGTGGCGATCTGTGCGCCCATGTTAAACGCTGTGGTGTAGTCGGCTTCGATGTCAACGGGGTTCGAGTACAGCCACTGCGACTGACCCGCGGTGTTGACTCCTGCTGAGAGGATGGTGACGCCGGGCGCCATGCCACGGTTGTTGGCATTGGCCACGCCCGCCCCGCCCACGGTTCCCGCGACGTGCGTGGAGTGGCTGGAGGTTGCGGCCGTGTCGATGAGGGTCACGCGGCCCTGGAAGTCCAAGTGCGTGCGACGGACCGCGCCACCATCAAACACGAGCACCTTAACGCCCGCGCCATTGAGGTTGTATGGCGCTGCGTTGACTGTGTTGACCCCCGTCAGCACGCGGTTCTCGGCGTTGAGTTCGCTAAGCTTGGGCATTGCGGGCTCGATCCACTGCACCGCGTCGTCGGTTGCCATTGCCCGAAGGGCCGACATCCGTGCGTGCACGACGACGCCGTTGACACTCTGGATGGAGTTTCGCAGATCGCCACCGAACTTGGCGATGATGGCTGCCGCGTTCGCCATGGCCGGGACATCCTCGTGCAGCAGCACATACGCGGCAATCACCGGGTCTTCTCCGGCCTCGATGGTGTTGTGAACCTGGGCCGCCTCGCCCGAGATGATCAGCGGGTGCAGCTTCCACTCGGGGTTGATCGGCGCCGCGCCCACAATCCATGTTGATTTTCCGATGCGGTCGGCCGCCACCGCGCCATCAACCGCGGCAAAGTACGAGACCTCATCTCCCAGGGGAGCAAGCAGTTCGATGCCCGACGCGGCAAGCTCGGCACGGCCCTGATCGGTCAGGATTCCGGTCAGTTGCACCACAAAATGGCGATCGGTCGAAGCCTTGAAGACGCTTGTCGCGGGGGCGAAGGTGGGTGCCGCGGACCCTGACTTCCACTGGATGTGGCTTGAGGCCCGGTTGGCCGCTTGCTGGCCGATGGCCTGGCCGCAGAGGACAAGAAGGATGGCGGCCGCGGTGGACTGAACACACGTGGAACGAAGCTTCATCCAAGTTCTCCTGGGCGGGCGGAATAGGGATCGTCAAGACCGGAATAACAGTGCGTGGCCGAGCGACCACGGACCGGGCGCGCCACATGGACGGGCCGATGGAGAGGGCAGTATAAAGAATGAACGGCAATACGCAATGCCGGATTCAGGGCAATCCTCGCGGATGCGTGCCATTTTCAGGGGATCGCTTCGGGCCTCGGCGGCTCTTCAGCAGGCACCGCCGGCGAGGACGCGGAAGAATGATTCGATGTCGGCGTCTGTCCCTACATCACCATCACCGTTGAAGTCTGCATTCGCGGGGCAGGTGGCGCAGCAGTTGCCGGAGAGGCACGCGAAGAACGCCTCGATGTCGGCGTCGGCACCGATGCTGCCATCGTTATTGAAATCGGCCGAGCAGGACACGCCGGGGATGGGGAGCCCGGGGACCTCCAGCAGCGCGGGGCCGCTGCCCGGACGGAAGAGCGTCAACTGCCCGCTCCCGGTCCGCGGGGGCGTGGTCGTTGTGAAGCCGATGTTGTATGTGGTGCCCCAGCGCACGGCGTTGGCGTTGGCGTTGATCACATACGGGTCGGTTGCGAAGGTTGTGGCTGCCGTGCTGCGCGTCATCGCCCACGGCGTGTTGCTGTAGGGCTCGCCGGAATGCGCCAGCGGGTGGTGGAGGGCGAGGCCGTTCACTGGCAGCGGCAGATCCAGCGGCAGCGTGAACGCGCCGGCACCACGGTCAGAGTTCAGGTTGAAGATCGCGTACTCATACCGCCACAGCCCGCCGCCGAGGGATGTCGCGCGGCCGGCGACCTGGAACCGGGTGCGGATGAACGTGCCGGGGGACGCCGGGTTGGTGTTGGGCGTGGAGTCATCATCGACGTTCACGATCACCACGGCAGGGTCGATCTGCTTCCACCGCTCAACGCCCGAGAGCTGGCTGGTGACGCCGCCCAGCAGCGTGGGGGTGCCGGTGCCGTTGTTGATGTTGATCTCCTGCGTCGCGGCGTTGTTCAGGGCGTTGACCGCGACGGTCGCGCCCGGCCGCACATACTGGGCATCATCGCGCAGCAGGTGGACGGTCTCGGCGAAGAAGCGCGTGCCCGCGGGCTGGTTGACGACATCGAGCGTGGGCACCTGCACGCGCCCGCGGATGGTGGCATCGCCCGTGGCGGTGCCGGTGCTGCCGGTGGTGGTGCCCAGGGGCGCGTTGATCAGCGAGCGCGGGCCCAGCGTTCCCTGCGAGCCGTTGAGGCCGGTGCCGTAGGGATCGCCGCAGTTGACGCCCAGCATCCCCGAGCCGCTGGACTGGCATGGCCCGCACGACGCCTGCGTCACGCTGATGGGACCGTTGACCCGCTTGACCCACCCCTGACCAACGTGCTCCATGCGCTGGTAGGTGTTCGGCGCGGTGCCGTAGGTCTTGAGGCGGTACAGGTCCTGCGCGACGAGGATTCTGATGAGCGGGTCTGTGGGCCGCACCGACGCGGCAACATCGCCGCGGTTGCACGACACCGAGCCCACGGCGTACGCCGTCGTGCCCCCAACCACATCGGTGCCGTAGCGGGCGACATCGATGAGCGACGAGTTGACCATGTCGGGCCCGACGGCCTGGGCGCGGGCGTGTGATGCCGCGACGCCAAGGGCCAGCATCGCAAGCGAAACGCGGAACAGACGGAGCGCAGTAGGCATGGCGTGGTTCTCCTTGGGGCTCTGCCGCGGAGTTTACCAGAGACGCGGCCCGCCGCATGAGTACCCCCCTCTCTCCGAGAGGGACGGACACCCGCGGCAGACGGACAGCCCGGGAACCGACACCAGACTCCCCGCTCGGAGAGCCGTGGTACCCAGGAAGTCTCAGCAGCTTCCCCCCGCCAGCACCCGGAAGAACGCCTCGATGTCCTGATCGGTCCCCACATCGCCATCGCCGTTGAAGTCGGCGTTGGCGGGGCAGGTGGGGCAGCAGTTGCCCGAGAGGCAGGCGAAGAAGGCTTCGATGTCCTGATCGGTGCCGGTGTCGCCGTCGTTGTTGAAGTCGGCTGAAATACTTCCCCATCGCACCGCATGATGACCAGATGCGCCCACTGTCCATCGTCCATCGCCAGAGACGCCGAGCGCTTCCGTGTACGAATTCTCGACACGGTACGGGAGAAGCTGCACGCCTGTTTCAGCCGTCCATCGGAAGCCGCGGTTCTGGCCAATCGGCGCGTACACCAGACCGACAATCACCCGTCCATCAAAGGAAACTGCCTGGGCCCACCCAAAGCCGCCGGGCTGATCTCCTACGTCCTGCATGCCGGCGGAAGCGTCCCACCGGAACGCGCGCGCTTCTTCCACAGGTCGACTGGAATACCCGACCACGACGTTCCCATCGCCCGAAATCCCATTCCCGTAGCTGACGGGCTCACCCAGTGTGCCCAGGTTCACCATTCCCGTTTCGGCCGTCCAACGGAAGGCGTTGTATTGAACCGGCGTCGCGGCGGTAATCGAGTACCCAGCCACAACGCGGCCATCCGCGGACACGGCGGTTGCGTAGCTATCCGCCCCTCCCAACGTCCCCAGGCTCTGCATCCCGGTCTCCGCAGTCCAGCGATAGGCGCGGTATCGCCCGGAGGAAATCTTCGACGTTCCGACAACGACGGCCCCGTCGGCGGACACTGCCGTCGCGATCATGTACGGCCCGCCGAGCGATCCAAGGTCACGGATGCCCGTCGCGGCGGTCCAGCGAAACGCGTGCTGATAGGAACCTCGTTGGTAGGTGATGCCGACGATGACGCTCCCGTCTGCAGAGGCCGCCCACGCGGAACTATCCGTCCCGACAAATGTTCCCAAATCCCTCATGCCATCGGCAGCGGTCCACCGGAATGCGTGCGTGAAGCCTTGGGCGGTGTCGGCCTGCCCTACCACGACGCGCCCATCCGCGGAAATCCCCAGGGCCGCGCTTTCTGCACCTCCAAGAGTGCCGAGGTCTCGCACCGTTGTACACATCTGCGCACACGCCGCGGACGCGAGCGTCAGTGCGGCCGCAAGAATGCCGACGACTTGCGTCGAATTGATTGCTCCACGCATCGTGCTGCTCCTCATCATTATCATTCCCATCGAACACCGCGATCGGGCTGTGCCTCCGCAGGGTGGCGCTCCACTCGCCTTGGTTGGTACTCCATATCCGTTGGCTGATGCTCCAATTCCCTTGGCTGAGGCTCCCTCTCCATTGGTTGATGCTCTTTCTCCCTTGGTTGATGCTCTCTTTCCCTTGGCTGAGGCTCCACTCCCCGAGGGGAATATTCCATGTCCGGGCACAGTTCACGCAAGTTAGGCCACAATGCCGCCGATGCCACTGTCAGCCACGCGGCTGCCGGGTGTTCCGGCGGGGCGGGGCGATGTCCCCCGCAGCCTACCACGCGAGAGGCGGGCTGCAACATTCCACTTGAAAGGGAATGCCATGCCCGTGCTTTCTGACAAGCGTCTTCAGCAGATTGAGTTCGCCGAGGCCCACGGCATGCTGTGGGAGAGTAACGCTGCCCTTATCGGACTGTCGTCCAGCGAGACCAGCGCGATCAAAACTGCCACCAGCGATGCCCGCGGCTCGTACTCCGCGGCGCAGCTCGCCCGCGAGGCAAGCAAGGCCGCGACCATTACTTTTTATAACGAGACCAACGCGTTGCACGACCTTGTGTCCGACGCCATCAAGAAGATCCGGCTGTTCGCGGAAAGCACCGACAACCCCGAGGTGTTCGCGCTGGCGCAGATTCCTGTTCCCGCTGCGCCATCTCCCGCACCGCCCCCCGGCCAGCCCACCGACATCACCGCCATCATCGAGCCCACCGGCGCGCTGACGCTCAAGTGGCTCGCCACCAGCGGCAGCAACAACGGCGGCGCAGTGTACCTTGTCAAGCGCAAGCTCGCGGGCGAGGCCGCGTACACCATCGTCGGCGCGGCCACGACCACGCGCGGCTACAAGAGTTTTACCGACTCGTCACTTCCTGCCAACGTCAACAACTTCCAGTACATCATCCAGGGCCAGCGCGGCAGCGTCACCGGCCCCGACTCGTCGGTGTTCACCGTCACGCTGGGCGGCAGCGGGCCGGGCTTGGTGGGCTTCAGCACCGCGACGGTGAAGATGGCCGCGTAGGAAAAACCGAACGCGGAGGCACGGAGGCCGCGCGGAGAAGCGAAGAGCGTTGATAAGAGAGAAGGCGTTGGGGCATGGATGCTCCAACGCCTTTTTCATTGGCGGCGTGCGGGTCCGGGTGGTTGCGTGCATGCGGCGTTCCGGGGCTTTTACATGCCCCCCGCGTCATCGTGTTGGGCATGAATGTCCAGCCCAAAACGGCACATCCACCGCGTATAGAAGGGTTCTAAATCGCGGGCGTCCGCCTATGATCGAACATGACCACGCCGAGCTCCCCCACCACCCCCATCTACCTTGACCACGCCGCCACCACCCCCTGCGACCCCCGCGTGGTCGAGGCGATGCTGCCGTACTTCACGACCATCTACGGCAACCCCGGCAGCCGCAACCACAGATTTGGTTGGGAGGCGGAGGCGGGTGTGGACCTGGCCCGGGCGCAGGTCGCGAAGCTGATCGGGGCGGACGAGAAGGAGATCGTGTTCACGTCGGGCAGCACCGAGAGCAACAACATCGCCATTAAGGGCGCGGCGTACATGTACGAGAAGAACGCGGCCGGGAGCGGCAAGCCGCGCGGGCACATCATCTCGTGCATAATCGAGCACAAGGCCGTGCTCGACCCGTGCAAGCGCTTGCAGAAGGAAGGCTTTGAGGTCACGTTCCTGGAGCCGGGCAAGGATGGCATCATCACGGCGGAGATGGTGAAGGCCGCCCTGCGCGAGGACACGATCCTCGTGACGCTGATGTGGGCCAACAACGAGATCGGGACCATCAACGAGGTGCCGCGGATCGGGGCTTTGTGCCACGAGAAGAACATCATCTTCCACACCGATGCCACGCAGTGGGTCGGCAAGATGCCGGTTGATGTGAACAAGGACAACGTGGACCTGCTGAGCCTCAGCGGGCACAAGATCTATGGGCCCAAGGGCGTGGGCGCGCTGTACGTCCGCCGCCGCAAGCCGCGGGTGCGGTTGCAGGCGCTTGTTGATGGCGGCGGGCAGGAACGCGGCTTCCGGCCGGGAACCCTCAACGTCACGGGCATCGTGGGCCTGGGCAAGGCGTGCGAGATTGCCCTTGCGGAAATGGACCGGGATGGCGAGCGGCTGCTGCGCCTGCGGAAGAAGCTTGAGGAAGCAGTGACAGCGCAGCTGGACACCTGCCAGGTGAACGGGCACAAGGACAAGCGGCTGCCGCACATCACGAACATTTCGTTCGGCTTCGTTGAGGGCGAGAGCCTGATGATGGCGGTGAAGGAGATCGCGTGCTCTTCGGGTTCGGCATGCACATCCGCCAGCCTCGAGCCGTCATATGTGCTCAAGGGCCTGGGCATCGGTGATGACCTCGCCCACTCCTCGCTCCGCCTGTCGCTGGGCAAGGGCACGACGGAGGCCCAGGTGGACTATGCCGCGGCACGGATTGTCGAATCAGTGAAGAAGCTGCGGGCCCTCTCCCCCCTGTACGACATGCACAAGGAAGGGATCGACCTGAGCAAGGTCGTGTGGGGCGTCCACTAGAGGAAGTGAAAAGTCCTGAGTGCTGAGTACTGAGCACAAAGGGATGATCGACGGTACCCAGTACGCTCCACTCAGGACTTTCCACTCAGCACTCAGGACTCTCAATCATGGCTTACTCAGACAAAATCATCTCCCACTACGAAAACCCCAACAACGTCGGCAACTTCGGCACGCAGGCCGAGGTCAAGACCCGCAAGGACATCGGCGTCGGCCTTGTCGGCGCGCCCGAGTGCGGCGACGTCATGCAGCTGCAGATCAAGGTGAACGACACCACCGGCAAGATCGAGGATGCGAAGTTCAAGTGCTTCGGCTGCGGCTCGGCGATCGCCAGCTCATCGCTCGCCACCGAGTGGCTCAAGGGCCGCACGCTCGATGAGGGGCTCGCGATCAAGAACACGCAGATCGTCGAGGAGCTGAGCCTGCCCCCCGTCAAGATCCACTGCTCGGTGCTGGCCGAGGACGCCATCCGGGCGGCCATCGCCGACTACAAGGCCAAGAACGGGCTGCCCACCGCGCAGGAGCAGCACACGCACTGACGGGACCACCGCGTTGCGGGGCCTGATGCCCTGCCGCTGGGCGGCGAACAGCCCGCCCTGGGCAACGTACTATTGAAGAGCCGAAAAGGAGCAACCATGTCCAGCGACACCACCACCCTTCCCCAGGCCGCCGAGCAGGTCCAGGGCGTCATTCTGTCCGAGACTGCCGCGAAAGAAATCCACCACATCATTAAGGACCAGGAGCTCGACGCCGAGAAGGTCTGCCTGCGGGTGGGCGTCAAGGGCGGCGGCTGCTCCGGGTTCTCCTACCTGCTCGACCTCACCGAGTCCCGCAAGGACACCGATGAGGAGTTTGTGCAGCACGGCGTCCGCATGATTGTGGACCCCAAGAGCCTGCTCTACCTGAACGGCGTCACCGTTGACTTCAAGGATGAGGTCATGGGCCGCGGCTTCGTGTTCAACAACCCCAACGCCACCAGCTCCTGCGGCTGCGGCTCCAGCTTCAGCGTCTGAGCCCGGGCGGGCTGACATCTCATGAGTTGAAGGGAGCCTCCGGGGCTCCCTTTTTTCTTGCGCCCGGCCGCGTGCGCAGCGGCGGAAATGGAGGGGGGGAACGCTGGCCCACTTCCCTGCCATCCGCGTTGCTCTTGTGCTGTTGAGCCTTTGCGTATACGCTTGGGTGTCGGCTACTCAATGGCCGCTCCGCCGCACAGCCCCGCAAGGGGTTGGGAAGGCATTATGAGCCAGGCATCCACGCCGCTCGAAACGGCCCACGGCTACTCGCCGCCCTCGGTCGCGCAATACAGCGTGTTCCTCACCAACAAGGTCGGCAAGCTCCACGACCTTGTGAAGGCGTTCGACGGCTCCACCGCGCAAATCTGCGCCCTCTCGGTACACGAGGCAAGCGACCACGCCGTCGTCCGCATCATCACCAACTCGGCACGCCAGGCCCGCGATGTGCTGGAGTCTGAGGGGCTGCCTTACAGCCAGCGCGATGTGCTGGTCGTGGAAATCTGCGGCAAGCATACGCTGTCGAGCATGTGCCTGTGCCTGCTGTCGGCGGAGCTCTCCATCCACTTCGCCTACCCGCTCATGCTGCGCAGCAGCTACTCCCCCACCATCGCACTTGCCGTCGATGACCTGACTCTCGCGGGGCAGATCCTCCGCCGCAAGGAGTTTCGCCTGCTGGGCGAGGCCGACCTGCCGGGCAAGGAATAGCGCGGTCTACCGGCGACCGTGCGTCAGGTCTTTGCGCTCCGCGCGGCGCAGAAAGCCGGACACTGCCGCGGCATCAGCCTCCGGGCCTTCGCCCGTAATGACGAAGGGGCGTGCGGCGAAGTCATACAAGTTCTCGGCTCCGAAAGCCCGCTGATTGATCTGGCCGGTTGCACGCCCCCGCGCAAACTCGTGAACCACTGCGCCCCACATCGCCCGGTTCAGGTTCAAACGTCCGGCCCCAAACTCGATGTCCTCACCCGGCGGGCCGATGTCATCGGCGGAGTTCAGGACCGCGCGCTCAACCTCGCCGGGGCTCATTCCAGGGGCCACGCTCCACACCATCGCCAATGCGCCTGCAACCGTGGGTGCCGCAAAGCTATTGCCCTCCGCCACTATGACGCCGCCCCCGATCGTGGTCACGGGCACCTGTTCCGCCGGGGCGGCGATGTCAACGCCCGTCCCATAGCTCGAACCTTGACCGGGCGACTGGTTGGATATCCAACGTTCATCGCGCGTGCTGGTTCCGCTGACGACCGTGACGGATGGGTGATCGAAGGGGAACGTGGTATCGGTATTGACCCCGTCGTCGTCCATGGCCCACACCAGCAGCGCCCCGCGGTTGCGAAGATTCTGACCCAGCGTATTGATGCCGGGGTCTTCAACACCCGTGTAACTGACCGAGATCACACGGGCACCGTTGTTGGCGGCCCATAGCGCACCGTTCTGAATATCTCCAAAGGATGCAGCGCCCGAGGGCACGCCCGAGGCACGCACCGGCATGAGACTCAGCCGCCAGCCCACGCCTGCCATGGCGAGCTCGTTGTTGCCTATCGCGCCTACCACGCCCGCGATGGCAGTGCCGTGGCCGTTCACGTCCATGACGATGCTGTTCCACGGCGGCTGGGTCGTCTGTGCGTGGCGTGTGAGGATGTACGAGCAGTACCCGAGCACCATGTTCGCCGCCAGGTCCGGGTGCAGGAAGTCGGCACCGGTATCGATGATCGCCACGGTGACGGCAGGAGAGCCCTGGCTGATGCGCCACGCGTGCGGCGCCTCGATGCGATCAAGGTTCCACTGCTCACCAAACCACGGGTCGTCGGGGATCACGCCCGTCGCGGTCGGAAAGAGCAGCCAGTCTGGACGGACCCATTCGAACTTGCCAGTCGAGAGCAGTGACGCGGCAAGTGCATCCTCGCTGAGGCCGGGGGGCACGGAGATGATCGTTTCGTTCAGCCCGTCTATGACGCGCGGCGCAAACGCGGCGAGCGAGCCCTGCGCGTCCGCGTTACCTAATGCATCTGCCCGCATTTTCACCAACAGGCGGCCCGTGAACTCCTGACGGCCGGGTCGCTCAACAGAAGGTCCTGACCACCACGCCTGCGGCACGACCTGAGGCGGAACCGTCTGCGCGGCGACCGCCATCGCGCCAGTTGCGATCGCACAGATGCTCAGCATCCATTCCAGCCTCGTCCCGTTGCCGCAGCAGATCTCTTGGTCCTCCCCACGCAAAGCCAAACACATCACCGCGCCGCCACATTCCGGCACGGCCTACACCGGATTGCAGCATCAAGCGGGGCAAGTGTCAACGCTCAAGTTGAGGAAACTTCAACCCTTATTGATTGAAAGACCGTCGTGGCGCGAATCTCGCTGCAAAAAAAACATCCCGGCCTTTCGACCGGGACGTGGACAAGGTCATGCAGAATGTTCGAGGCTTAGCGGCGGCGACGTCCGGCCAGGACCAAACCCGCACCGGCCAGCACCACAGCGCTGGCGGGAGAGGGCAGGATCTCGATCTCAACGCGCGTTTTGGTGATGTTCTGGCCTGGAATCAGGGCGGCCAGGTTGTCCGTCAACGCGAGCTGGAAGGGCGTATTGCTGTCGTAGCTGAAGGAGCGGCTGCCGAGGCCGCTCCACGCGAGCGCCGAGTCGTAGGTGAGGGAGCTGGCCGTGGGGCCCAGGGTGTCGGTCAGGTTGGTGATGAAGAGCGTGCCCTGAACCGTCGTCAGCACCTCGGATGTGCGGATGCCGAACTCGCGGATGATGACGCCGGTGATCGTCTGGCCCGGCTGAGCGACAATCGTCACTTGGAGCTGGTCGGAGCGGGTGGTCTGATTCGGGTTGACCGCGGTGAATGCCGGCGGCGTGAACACAAAGGTGTTGCCGATCAGCACGGGGTTACCAAAGAAGCCGTTGCTGTTGTAGCCATTGGAATAGCTGAACAGGGAGTTTCCGCCGTTCGGCGGGACCCAGGCCACGTCGGCGTGCGCCACGGCGGGAACAAGCAGTGCTCCCACAAACGCTACGCCTGCAAGCCTTATCACTGAACTCATCTCTCTTCTCCTCAGAGCCTCTCTCAAAGCTCGGCTTCACTCTCTTCCACACGAGCGGCCGCGTCCTACGGCAAGGCCGGAACGAGACCGTTCAAATCAATGTCATTCACGGTCATTCACATCATTCAGCGACGACGACGGCGGGCCATCATGCCCAGGCCCAGCAGCGCGGCAACACCGCTCGAGGGGGCCGGGACAATCCGGAGCGAGAACGAACCCTGAGTCTGGGGCAGGGTCGCAATCACGGCCGTTTGCGTGCCGTTGCTGATCGCGATCAGCGTGTTCGTGAAAATCAGGTCGATGTCGGTCACCGCGGGGTTGCCGAACGCAAGGAAGTCGATCAGTGAGAAACCGCTCCACGTGCCGAGCTCAGGCAGCGTGTTGTTGCCGTTGACAGGCATCGAGGTCGCGCTCCCCTGTGTCGCGGAAACCGAGGTGTGGAACGAATCGGTCTGCGTGCGGGGCGTCGCGAGGTCGTTCACGGTCAGCTGACCAGTGACATTCGTGGAAGCGCCAGCGCCGAACACGGTGTAATCGCCGCTGGAAGAGAAGATGACCTGCGTGAAGCTGCGCCCGGGCTGGGCGTGGACGCGGACGCGGAGCGTGTCCGTCGTCGTCTGGGGCACGCCGTTGAAGGACGTAGCCTCAAAGTTTGCGTTGGCGATGAAGAAGAAGGTGTCGCCGATGACGACGGGGCTGCCGAACAACCCATTGTCGCTCTCGCCGTTCTCGTAGCTGATCTGCGAGTTGGAGCCCGAAGGCTGCGCCCACGGCACGGCGGCCTGGGCCACCGAAACGCCACCGATGACTGCCAAACCAGCCGCCAGAATCATCCCGTTAAACTTCATATCTTCTCTCTCTTTCTGCCCCGTTAGGGGCAGTTCCGGTGTATCGCGAATGCTTGCCTGACCCGCCCCGGCACTCCCGGCTTGCCGCGAGAGTCAGGCTCGCACCCGCGTGTTGTCTCTCTGGGGCAAGTTTTATCAGATCAAGGAGCGGATAGGAAGCACTGTTTTGAAAAATGCCAGCGATTTCTGGGATTGTTTTTCTCAGGTGCCCTAAGTGCCGCGAATACCCATCTTTACAGCATTCATCCCGAACTCCCCTATTTCGGTGCTGTGCGCAGATTTAGCGGTTTGGCTTGATCCGGACGATGCGGTCGTCGCCTTTTTTGACCCCGCCGCGGCCGTCCTTATTGCTCGTCCCGAAGTACATGTAGCCGTCGGGCCCTTGTGCCACGGCGCGGATTCTGCCCAGCCCCTTGATCAGCGTCTCGTCGTGCGCGACCGCCTGGCCGTCCAGCGAGATGCGGCGGAGCTGCTGACCCAGCAGGCAGCCCACGAAGTAGTTGCCCTTGAACTCGGGGATCGCATCGCTGGTGCAGAACGCGCCGCCGCCGGGGGCCATGTGGTTCTTGCCCGACCAGTTGATCAGCGGAGAGACCAGGCCTTCCTTCTCCATGTCGTGGTGGATGATGGGCCAGCCCATGTTCGCGCCCTTCACGATCTTGTTGAACTCATCGCCCTGACGGTTCTCATCGCCGATGCCCTTCTCACCCGAAGGCCCGTGCTCGGATTCAAACATGATGTCCGTGCCCGGCTGCCAACCGAAGCTCTGCGGGTTGCGCAGGCCCAGCGCCCAGATCTCGCCCCGAGCATCCGGCTGGCCCACGAAGGGGTTGTCGTTTGGGACGGTGCCATCGTCGTTGACGCGGAGCATCTTGCCTCCCAGGGATGTCATGTCCTGCGCCAGCTCTTTCCTGAACATCTCGCCGGTGCCGATGTACAGCTTGCCATCAGGCCCGAAGTGGATGGGGCAGCCCGAGTGGTTGCCGCTGACGGCGATGCCGCTGACGATCACCTTGTCCTCTTCGAGCGTCGTGCCCGTGTCCTTGAAGCGGACCACACGCACATCCTTTTCCTTGGTCTCGGGATCGCTGTAGCCGTAGGACATGTACAGCAGCTTGTTCTTCGCGTAGTCGGGGTGCAGGCACAGGCCCATCAGGCCCGTCTCGCTGCGGACCCAGACGTCGGGGACCGTGAAGTACGGGTCTTTCTGCAGCGCGCCGTTCTCGTACACCCGCAGGCGGCCGGGCCGCTCGGTGAAGAGCATCCGCCCGCTGGGATCAAACACGATCGCCCACGGCACCTCCACACCCGTCACCACGTCCTCGGTCGTGTACTTGACGTCCGCCGCCGCGACCCACGCCGCGTGGTCTGCGGCAGGCTTGTGGGCATCGGGCTGGGCGACAGCCGCGGAACCGGCGACGAGGACGAGCAGGCAAACGACGCTCTTCATGGGCTTCACTCCGGTGTGATTGGGGCAAACGTTGCTGGCGGTGGCGCGGCGCGGGCCGCACCGCGGCTTGGACAGCCGCGGGGTCATGATAGTTCCCGGTGACGGCTGGAATCACACACCGCGGATGAGGTAGACGTTCACCCCGGCGTAGAGCAGCACGAACACCACAAACGACCAGCGATCCAGCCGCACCGATGCGGGCTCTTTCCCCGCCTGCACCAGGCGCAGCGAGATGATCGACTGGATGACCGACGCGACGATGAACCCGATGGAGATCATCACGACCTTGTCGGCGATGGTGACCTGGTTGCCATCGGGCAGGGCGGAACTGATGACAAACGCGCTGGCCATGGCCGCGAACACGGCCCCAACGCCCAGGCCGAAGCGGGGGTCCAGGTCCACCGGCTTGATGTGGAAGGCCAGCAGGGCGACGAACACCGAGAGGTACAGGCTCCAGAACATCTTGACGGGGTAACCGCTGCCGGGCCGCCGCACGGGGATGCCCAGCGTCAGTCGGGCATAACCGCTCTGGCCATCCTCGGCCTGCGCGGGGTCGCCGAAGGTGCTGGCGTAGGTCTTGACGCTGCCCTGCGCGGCGGTGTCGCCGATCACCCAGCCCTCCAGCGCGATCGACTCCTGCAGCTTGCTGTTGTGTACATCGGGCACATAGCGGATCAGCTCGATGCCGTCGGAGGTCTCTTCCACGGCGATCTCCAGCGTGTGGCGGTCCACGGGGAAGTCCGCGAGATCAAACCCCTGCGTGATGCGGGCGCGGACCTTGGCGACCTGGTAGTGCGTGCTGCCGCGGGTCAGCGACTCCTTGTTCTCAAGGCCCTCCACCACTCCCCCCACCACCTCGAACTTCTCGATGGGGTTGAGCTCCGCATCGCCCTGCCAGCGGAACCACAGCCAGAACACGGCGGTGAACTCGCCCGCCTTGAGGTCCGGGTCGTTGAGCTGCACGACGAAGATGCCGGTGGTGACATCGGTGGGCGCTGGTGCGGGCTGCGCGCGCACCGGTGCGGCAAGAGCGACCAGTGTGAGGAGCATCAACACAACGGCGAGCAGTTTGAGTCGCGGCATAGGGGCGGCATGGTACCGCAAGCCGCCCCAACGCGGGGGAAGGCAGAACGCGGAGGGCGCAGTGTGCGCAGAGAAGCGCGGAGAAGAAACCCATGAGTGGATTCCCGCTCCGCGCCCTCCGCGTGCGCTGCGTGTAAAAAAAACGCCTTTGATGACCCCCTTACGCCGCGAGCTTTGCTTCCCCCGTCACAAACGCCGTCATCGCACCCTCCGGCGACTGACCGAACGTGACGTTGATGCTGTTGGCGGGGCCGGATTGGTCGCCGCGCTGGCCCTGGATCAGGTACTGCACGCTGTCGGGGCCGGCGAAGAAGTTCTTGTCGGTGAACCTCTTCACGCCCGTGACGCCAATAAAAGTCCACTCGCCCGCGCCCGCCACCTTGCGCTTGATGATGTAGCTGGTGCCCGCCGTGCCCTCGGGGTTGCTGGCCTTCCAGCCCAGGTTGATCCAGCCCGTCACGGTGTCGAGCGTCACCCTCAGATTTGTCGGCTGCGCGGGGGGCGGCGCGACGCTGGGGGTCGCGACGGGGGGGATCTGCGCCAAGCTATAAATGGCCTGCGAGTTCCCCGAGCTCTCGGCAAAGGCGCGGATCTTGCGGATCACATCGCCCTGCGTGGTCAGCAGCGTCCCAAATGACTTGTTCGTGTTGGTCGTGGCCGAGCGGTACGCGTCCTTGGCGAGCTCCTGCGCGGCCAGCTTGGCCGCCGCATCGTCCACCGCGCCCTTGAACGCCACCGCATCGGCGGGAAGCAGGCCGATCGCCGCGGCGTTGGCCGTGAAAATGTCCTTGTGCGCGTTGCCAAAGGCCACCACCGCGCTGCGCGGCGTACGCGGGATCGGATTATTGTTCTGGACACCCATGACGTCGTCTCGCTTCTGAGGCTGAGCCTCAAACGGTTGCCCGGCGCCACCATTGCGTTGCCCGGGCTCTTTTTGAAAAGAACTCGCTCGCGGGTGCGTGGGCACTTTGTGTGCTTGCCCGACGCGCGCCGCAATCACCAACCCAACGCATGGCTCCGCCCACCACCACCCCAGCCTTCGGCACACGGGCGACCCGGCACAGGGCGGCGGTACCGATTGCATCGGTTGGATCGATGAGCGGGTTGAGCCGGTGCAGCCTGTAAAAGCCGCATATTCGCCATGACCCTGCGTTCTGGCAGTTCGGCCCTATAAGAACTGGGTTCTGGTCAATGCGGCTCTGCCGTTTTCGAAAATGGCGGAGTTTCATCCACGGAAATGTGCGCCGCGTGGATGCGAATGTGCGGCGCGTGTACATGGCGCGCCCGCGCTGGCCAGCGCGGCGCCCGCGCGTGGATGCAAAAGTGCGGCGCGTGGACGCGGCGGGCCCGCGCTGGCCAGCGCGGCGGCCGCGCGTGGACGAAGACCTGGGATGCATGGATGGAAATGTGCCCCGCGTGGAGGGGGCGGTATGCTGGGGAGATGCATTGCGGCCGACGCTGGCTCATCATCAAACTCTTGCTCTCGACCCTCGGGGGCGCGGTGGTGACATGGGCGGTGGCGTGGGGGTGCGCGTTGTGGGAAAACCACCACAGCGAGGGACCGCTGGGACCTGACGATTCGAGGCTCTACTGGCCACGGGGTGTACCCGCCGCATGGCCCCCACCGTTCAGCGCCCAAGTGACGCTCGATCGCGACTTGAACGGTGCGCTCGTTGTCGGGGGGGAGCGGGGCGACTCGGATCCCAGGAACACCTATTTCTTGATTGCCACCGTGCGTGAGTATGGCTGGCCCGCTCGCGCCATGCGGGGCACAGAGTTCGAGGATGACTGGGTTACGGTTGCGGAAACAAGGTTTGATGCACCAATGTGGCTGCGGCCAAGCAGCGCCTGCAAAGGGCTGCCTCAAGAGATATTGCCCGCCGGGTTTGCCATTGATGCCGCCCTGTCCGGCCTGCTGGTGCTTGAAATCGGCGAAGGGACCGGACTTGTGCGGCGTCGATGGATGGCACGACGGGGCCGGTGCCCTCGTGGGTTCAGGAAATAGCGAATGCCTACTGGACTACCTGCGAAGCCAGCGGCTTCCCACGCGCCGGTCGGCACGGCGTTCTTGACGGCGGTAACCGTTATCCGTACATTGTTTCTGGAGTCCTCAATCCGAAACCGGTTGAATCTGGAGCCGCCCATGAAAACGCTTGCTCTTTCCGCCCTGTTCGTGACGGCTTGCTTCCTGTCCGCGTGCGGCTCGCATCAGCACGGGAATGCCGGCATGGTTCGTTCCGTGGAACTTGCTGAAACGCGGCCCACGGCAGTACAAAATCCTGAGGGATCACCCGGCGCGCGGGATATGGGCGAAAAGCAGTACAGCCCGACAACATTGCACACCTTCGACTATCCGATCAAGCAGATTCGGATTAAAGATGACGGCGACCTCGTCGAGTTCACCCTGGCGTTTGCGGACCCTGCGGTTCCCAACGATGGCTTGCCGCACCGTTATCAATGGGTGAGCTTCAACGGGGACGGAACTATTGCCCTTCTGGGGCCCGCCGCCGCGGAAACGGACCCTTGCACGATCCATGTCATTGTTGCCAATGGAGAGACAAACTACCAGTGCGATAACGACGGCAACTGCGTTGCACCAGATACATGCCGACTGCTCGCGAGGTGGCTGTTTGAGAAGTGGACGTACAGCTGCTTCTGCGGTCAGGTCGGCGGCGGTGGTGGGGGCGGTGGGACGTA
Organism: Phycisphaerales bacterium; assembly: GCA_038260025.1. GTDB lineage: Bacteria > Planctomycetota > Phycisphaerae > Phycisphaerales > UBA1924 > JAEYTB01. Next base: position 175,307 of record JBBSOF010000001.1, on the reverse strand, counting down.
ACTCTGAGTAACGCATGACCTTCGACCGCATCACCGTCAACCCCGGCATCATGGGTGGCCGCCCCTGCATCCGCGGCCTGCGCTCCCCGGTGTCGCGCGTGCTGGGGATACTCGCGGCAGGAGAGAGCGAGCAGGAGGTCCTCGCCAAGCACCCGGACCTTCAGGTTGAGGACATCCAAGCCGCCCTCGCATACGCCGCCGCGGCGCTCCGCTGACCTACGCCACTTCCATCACCATCGTCTTCAAATCCGCGTCCGGCGACTGCTTGCTCAGGTGCAGGAACTCGATGGAGACGACGCGGTTGTTGGCGTCATAGTCGAGCACCACGCCGGGGCGGACCTCCTCGGACTCAACCACGGCAGTGTCCGCAAGCCGCAGGCGGAGGGCATCGGTGGCGGGGTCGTAGGAGAGTGAGATCGGCATAGGTACGGCGATGATATTCGTCCGCCCCGCTGGGGCGGCAGCGTTCTGGTGAGTTGCTATCCAGGGGTACAAAGCCACCCCTGGCAACGATCTCAACGCCCTCCGGGCGGAAAGCCCGGGCGAGCGGCGGTCGCTCAGTCCGGGCCACTCAGTCCTCAGCACTCAGCACTCAGTCCTCAGCACTGTTCTTCCTTTGCTTGCGCAAAGGGCTCGTTGCGTGCGGCGGCGATTGCAGGCAGTGAGGATGAGGATGAAGGGGATGGACGTTGCGGGGGCGGGGATCTGGGTGGCGGCGTAGGCGCCCATCAGCGCCTGGATGCTTGCGGTGGGGTGGACCTGGTCCCAGAAGGCGTAGGTGTCGGGGTTGGCGCCGTTGGGGATGGCGGCGTTGCGCTGCGGGTTGAAGCCGATGCCGCCGAAGTTGTTGAAGGCGAGGATGGGGTCGGCCATGTTCAGGCCGCCGGGGTTCGTGGCAAGGTCTGTGAAGAACTGCCAGAAGTTGACGCCCTTGAGGTCGAGGTTGTTGGGGAAGGCGGCGGAGAGGGCGGTGATCTGCGCGGTCCATTCATCGCGGAAGGATGTGGATGCAAGGTCGGCCACCTGCCGCCAGGCAAGGTTGCCGCCGTAGGCGTTGGCGAAGTCGGGGATGGCCTGCATGGGCACGACGTTGGGCCACACGACGGTGATGCGGACGTTCTGCGCCTGGGCGCGGGTGGCGAGCGAGGTGATGTAGCCGGCGATGTTGGTGGCGGCGCTGACGCCCACGGCCCGCGCGGTGGGTGCATCGTTCGCCGCGCCGCTGCGCACGGCATCGCGGATGTCGTTGCCCCCGCCCATGATGGAGTAGAGCGTGGTGGAGGACATCGTGGGGGCGGAACCCAGGAACGAGGTGTTGACCTGGTAGCCGATGTTGTCGGAGGTGGTGAAGCCGAGGATGGACTGCTGGCCGCCGCCCGTGACGGCAGCGCCGGCGGCGTAGTTGTTGCGGTTGGGGACGCCCGTGTACTGGTTCTGGGCGCGGGTCGCGCCCACCGCGTCGGCCATCGACCAGTGCCAGATGCTGTTGGCGGCGGAGGGTGCGAGGTTGAGGTTGTTGTACTGGACGGTCGCGCCGTTTGTCCATCGGCCGTTGGCGTAGGTGGGCGGCGTAGGGCGCGGGGTCACGATCGGGATGGCATTGGTGTAGAAGAGGCTGGTGCCTGTGTCGGAGAGGCTATCGCCAAAGACCACGACGTCGTTGTAAACCCCGCCGAAGGCAGCGGCTGAAAGGGTGATGGCTGAGAAGAAGACGGTCAGGGCGCGGGCGGGCGCGGTGGCGTGCGGCATGGCTCTCTCTCCTTGCCCGCGGCCGGCGGGCGTGGGAGAGCGTACCAGCGGGGAGTGCTGGTGGGAGTTCTTATTGGGAAAGAAAACGGACCGGCACAAGGCCGGTCCGTTGAAAGATGACATGTGAATCAGGAAGACGCCAACTCAGGCGGGCGTGGCTTCCTTGTCGGCCTTGGCCTTGTCGGCGGCTTCGGCGGCGAGGGCGGCCTTGGCCTTCTTGTCTTCAACAACCTTGCGGTCGTAGGCGCGGTCGGCTTCCCAGGCTTTGAGGTCGCCGATGCCGCGCTTGGCGAGGAAGTCGCGGACGGTGTCGCTGGGCTGGGCGCCCTTGCTCAGCCAGTGCTTCACGCGCTCCTCGTTGATCTCGAGGGCCTTCGCCGGGTCCTTCTCGATGGGGTTGTACCAGCCCAGCGCCTCGATGACCGGGCCGTTGCGGCGGGTCTGCTTCTCGACGGCGGCGATGCGGTAGAAAGGACGGTTGCGGCGGCCAAGGCGCTGCATGCGGATACGGACCATCGGAAAACTCCAAATCTTCTGACCTGAGAGGGCAGGCCGACCACAACGGGTTATTACGGGTGGACGCCCACACCGCACCCAACGGGGCAAGCCGGGTGGCTGCCCATGAGGGAGGGAAGGATAGGCGGGGACCGGGGGGAATGCTCTTAAATGGAGAATGGTGGCATGGCTTGCAAGCCAACCCACCCCCGACCCCTCCCTCGGGGGGAGCCTTTGAAGTCAGGGGCGGAGGGCGCCGATGGCGACCCCCAGGACGAGGCCGAGGGCGAGGGAGCCACCGAGGACTGCCGCGGGATTCGAGGCGACGGCATCCTCAAACTGGCCGGAAGCGGCGTGGCGGCCTTTGGCGAACTTCTGTGCCACATCGCGGCTGAGGCGGGCGCTGGTTGCTTTGCCGGCGGCCTTGCCGCGGCGGGCGAGGACAGCCATGTCGTCTTTGACGGCGATCAGGTCCTCGCGGATTCGAGCGATATCGCCCTTAAGACGGCCGGAAGCGGTGTTGACGTGGTCATCTGCCATCATGAAAAAGCCCTTTCGAATGTAGGGTACAGCACCGGGGGCGGCGTGCCATGAAAACCGATTTGAGGTGAGAAGATGCCGTTTTGCAGCAGCCTCCTACGATTGGCTTATGCCTATCCCTCGCGTTGCCATTGTCGGTCGCCCCAACGTGGGGAAGAGCTCTCTCATGAACATGATCGCGGGGGCCAAGGTTTCCATCGTGGACCCCACGCCGGGGGTGACGCGGGACCGGGTAACCGCGATCCTGGAGTTGCAGCCACCAGTGCGTGGGCAGAGCGTGAAGCCGGTGGAGTTTGTCGATACCGGCGGCTTTGGCGTGTATGTAGCGGAAGGTCAGCGGTTTGATGAGGTTGGCGAGGACCTTTCGCGCCTGACGGCGGGGATTGAAGAGCAGATCAATGCCGCGATCTCGGATGCGGACTTGGTGCTGTTTGCGATCGATGCGCAGGCGGGGGTGACGCCGCAGGACCTGGAGATTGCGCGCCTGTTGCGTGAGGGGCGGCTGGGGGGTTCGAAGACTAAGAAGGGCGGCAAGGGCGAGAAGCGGCCGGAGAAAGCGCCGACGAAGGCACCGCCGATTCGCATTGTGGCGACCAAGGTAGATGGACCCAAGTGGGAGGCGCACGCGGCGGAAGCGGCGGGGCTGGGGTTCGGGCAGCCGCTGGCGGTGTCGGCGAAGAGCAACTACTTCCGGCGGGATTTCCTGGATGCGGTGTACGAGATGCTGCCGGAGCCCTCGGGCGAGCCGGCGCGGGTGTCGGCGGACCTGCAGGTGGCGATCATCGGCAAGCGGAACGCGGGCAAGAGCACGCTGGTGAACACGCTCGCGGGCGAGCCGCGGATGATCGTGTCGGAAATCGCGGGCACCACGCGGGACGCGGTGGATGTGCGGTTTGAGCTGGACGGGCGGTCGATCGTTGCGATTGACACGGCGGGGCTGCGGCGCAAGCGCAGCTTCCAGAACATGATCGAGCACTTTGCGTTTGATCGCGTGCAGCGGGCGGTGGACCGCGCTGACGTGCTGATGCTGCTGATCGACGCAACGGAGAAGATCAGCCAGGTTGATGAGCAACTGGCGATGATGGCGCAGAAGGCGTTCAAGCCGGTAATCATCGTGGTGAGCAAGTGGGATCTTGTGGAGGGTGAGCCCGACCGCAAGGGCAAGCCGATCACGACAAAGATGTTTGAGGAGTACATCCGCGGGGAGTTGAAGGGGCTGTGGTTCGCGCCGATCTCGTACATCGCCGGACAGTCGGGGCGGAACGTGAAGGCAACGATGAACCTTGCGTTCGAGATGCGTCAGCAGTCGAGCGAGCGCGTGACGACCGGGAAGCTGAACCGGCTGGTGCGCGCGATCCTGGATAAGCGGGGCCCGACGGACATCAAGGGCACGTTCGCGAAAGTGTTCTATGTGGCGCAGACGGGCATCGAGCCCCCCACTATCACGCTGGTGGTGAACCATCCGGACCTGTTCACGCCGAACTACATGCGATTCCTGATGAACCGCTTCCGCGAGGAGCTGCCGTTCTCGGAGGTTCCGATTCGGATTGTGGTGCGGGCGCGTCGCCAGCGCGAGGGCGATATGGCGGACGCGGGGAGCGAGGGCGATGCACGGGTCAGCCGCGGACGCAAGGGCGTACACGAGCGCACGGGTGCGAGGAAGTCTGCGCCGGTGAGCGAGGCACCGCTGGATGAGACGGCGGGCGAGGAGCTCCTGAGCGATGAGCACTCCGAGGTGTACAACACGGGGAGCGAGTTCGAAGACCTTGGGGATGATGCCAAGGATTACTTCGAGGCGTAGGAGAACGCGGAGGAGTCCATGTCGCGGAGGGGAACGAAGGTCAGGGTTCCGGTGTTTGTGGTGCCCTGGCTCACTCGCGGACTACCTGCTTTGCGTGAACTCTCGGATGATTCGTTGCTGCGCGTTGCCTAAGGCAAAGTTTGCGAGCGTTTCGGGATCGACCCAGCGGCGGCCGGGGTGTTCCGCGGCAGGAGCCGGCGCTTTGTAGATGGTGAACACAACTTCGCGGTGAGTGGTGTGGTGGGTAAATGCGTGGAGCTTTGTAATACGGGGGACGCCAAACCACGCGGCTACGGCGCGGGGCGTCGGGGGCTTGTCGGCTTCGAGCGTCGGGGGCTGCCACATGCCGGCCCACAGGCCTGTGTCGGGCCGCTTTTCGAGCAGCACGCGGCCGGATGTGTCTCGGACGAGCACGCTGGCGAAGAAGACCCGCTTCTGCTTTGCCTTGGTCTTCGCCGCGGGGATCTCTTCCTGAAGGCCGAGTCGGAACGCTTCACACTGATTTGCAACAGGGCAGCGGGTGCAGCGGGGTGACAGGGGCGTGCAGATGAGTGCGCCGAGTTCCATCAAGCCTTCGTTGAAATCGGCGGTGCGGTTGGAAACGGCGGCGGTTGCGACGAGGCGTTCGGCTTCCTGCCATGCCCAGGACATTCCGGGTTGTTGAGGGATTTGCTTGCCGCGGATTCGGAGGAGGACGCGGGCAACGTTGCCATCGACGATCGGGGCGGGCTGATGGAAAACAATGGAGGCGAGGGAGCCGGCGGTGTAGCGGCCGATGCCGGGGAGCGCGATCAGGGAATCGACGCCAGCGGGGACAGTCCCAGCGTGGCCTTTGACGATGGCCTGCGCGGCAGCGTGGAGGTGGCGGGCACGGCGGTAGTAACCGAGACCGGACCACTCCGCGAGCACATCGTCGAGCGGCGCGGCGGCGAGCGCATGGATGGTGGGGAAGCGGGCGATGAAGGGTGCGAACTTTTCGAGGACGCGGGCGACCTGTGTCTGCTGGAGCATCAGTTCGCTGACAAGCGAGCGGTATGCATCGCGGCGGCCTGAGGCGGTGATTTCGCGCCAGGGGAGGGAGCGAGCGTTGACGCGGAACCAGTCGGCGATGCGGCGCACGAGGTCGCGGTTTGGGTCAATCCGCGGCACCGAGCACCCGCTTCAGGCCGGCTTTGACCTGCTTCCAGTCCGTCCCGGGTTGGCGCGTGATGGTGATCCAGTCTGTCTGGAGCAGCACGCCCGCGACGCCGGGGATCGTGAAGATCGCCTGGGCGAGGGGGTCGGCGGTTGCCGCGTCCGGGGATTGATATGAGCGCAGGGAAGAATCGCCGGCGCGCGGGGGGAGCGGCGACGCCAGCACGCACTTGAGGGCGTTGGGGTTAGGCGTGTCCTGGAACTCGGCGACCTCGTAGCCCATGGGCGACGATGGTAGTGAAGCGTGAGAGCGGATGGCGATGGAAAGTTTCTCGACCTGCGGTGGCAAAACGCCGATCCCAGCGAGGATAGTGCCGACTAAACTTGGCTCGGTGGTGCTGGCGTGGCATTTCGGGCCCGCGGCTCGGTTGTGAACGTGTGATCAGGGAACTTTTGTGATCCATCTGCCTCAGCGCATCCAGGGATTGCTGGACCGCCTCGAGACGTACAGCGTCTGGGAGGTTGGGCTTGAGCTGCTGATCATCGGCGTGTTTGTGTATGCCGCGCTGCGGTTTGTGCGCGGGACGCGTGCGGCGGGCGCGCTGAAGGGTTTGCTGGTCCTGATCATCGTGGCAGCGGTGGTTTCGCGTGTGATCGGCGGGGTTTCATCGTTTCAGCGGCTGGGGTTTCTGTACGACCGGTTTGTCGCGCTGGTGGCGGTGGCGCTGGTGGTGATCTTTCAGCCGGAACTGCGGCGGGCTCTGGTCCGGTTGGGGGAGACACACCTGTTCCGCTCGACGCCCAAGGACATCGCGTACGTCGTGGGAGAGATCGAGACGGCTGTGTCGTACCTGGCCAAGAGCAAGTTCGGCGCCCTGATCGCCATTGAGCGGCAGATCGGCCTGACGGGGCTTGTGGAGGGGGGCACGACGATGAACGCCATGCTGACGGGGCGGCTTCTGCAGACGATTTTCTTCCCCGGGTCTGCGCTGCATGACCTCGCGGTGATCGTGAAGGGGCGGACAATCGCCTCGGCGGGCGTGCAGTTGCCGCTGGCGGAGCCGGGGGAAATGCCGGACGCTTCGCTTGGCTCGCGGCACCGGGCCGCGGTCGGGCTTGCGAAGGAATGCGACGCGATAGTCATCGTGGTGAGTGAAGAGACGGGCTCGGTGCGCATCGCGGAGCGGGGGCGGCTGAGCCCGCCGATGACGCCGACGGAACTGCGGCCGGAACTGGAGCGGCGGCTCAGCCGCTCGGCGCGACCGGTTGCACGCACGCGCGGGCAGCCTGTTGTAGACGAGGCAGAAGAGTCGGGGGCCCCGTTGCCCGAACCTAGCACGATCGAAATGGACCATTGACCATGTGGCCGTTTATCCGCAATCTCATCGTCGTGATCTCAGTGACGTGCCTGATCTGGTTCTTCGCGGAGTCGGAGAGCCTGCGCTCGACGGAGGTACGGAGCGTGGAGGTGTCGTTCGAGCCGCTGCCGGGCAGCAGGCTGATTGTGGATGTGGCGCAGGACGGGGCGGGCGTGCGGGGTAGCACGGTGCGTGCGGACATGATTATTGAAGGGCCTGCCGCGGCATTGGAACCGGTGGAGCGGACGCTGCGGCGCAAGGTCGTGATTTCCCCGGGGATGGATGGGGTGGCGGTGGACCCGGGGCGCCACACTGTGAATCTCGCGGCAGTGCTTGCGCAGCACCCGGACCTTCGGGCCCGGGGCGTGTCGTTCCGCAGCGTGACGCCGGAACTGGTGGATATCAACATTGATTCGCTGGTCACAAAGAATGTGAAGGTAGAGGTCGATGTGCCGGGGGGCGAGCTGGAAGGTTCTCCCGAAGTGCGGCCCGCGATGGCGGCGGTGACGCTGCCGGCATCGCTGGCTTCGCGGATCACGGACCAGACGCGGGTGATCGCGCGGATTGACCCGACAACCCTGACGCGGGTGACGGCGGGGCGGAAGGAGACAATCGCAAGCGTGCGGCTGCTGGCATCGGAGGGATTAGCCGGGCTGGCGGGCGTGCGGATTGAGCCGAGCGCGGTGGATGTGTCGCTGACGCTGCGCAGCAAGACCGTGACGATCAAGGTGCCCAGCGTGCCGGTGCATGTGCGGATCGCGCCGGGCGAGCTGAACAAGTGGGAGATTGAGATCCCCGAGCAGGACCGGTTTTTGAACGACGTGACCGTCACCGGTCCGGGGGACGTCATCAAGCTGATCCAGGACCGAACGATCCCGCTGGTGGCGACGGTGCCGCTGTCGTTCGAGGAGTTGGAGCGGGGCACGGCGGGGAAGGAAGCGATCTTCTGTGAGCTGCCGACGGGACTGCGGTTTGACGTGGCCAGCCGCACGGTGCGGCTGAAGATCAAACGGCGTGAGAGCGTGCCGGCGTTGAAGCCGTGATGCGCCGCTACACTTGGCCCCATGCGTCGATTTGATCTTGCAGTCATAGGCAGCGGTCCCGCGGGCCAGAAGGCGGCCATCCAGGCGGCCAAGCTCGGGAAGTCCGCCTGCGTCATCGAGGGCTACGGCACCATCGGCGGCGTTGCAGTTAACACCGGCACCATCCCCTCAAAGGCGTTGCGGGAAGCGATTTTGAACTCTGGGGCGTGCCACGTGACGTTCGGGGGATCCCGGCATGACGTGGTAAACCCCGGGGAGGCGGCGCGCAAGTCGACGCTGGCGAACCTGTGGGAATCCTGCCGCCCGATCATCCGCGCAGAGATTGACCTTGTGCGCGGGCACTTTGCGAGCAACGGCATCGCGCTTATGCCGGGCTGGGCGTCGTTCGTGGATGCGCACACCCTCAAGGTGGAGGGCGAGCACCGGACCGACGAGTTCCAGGCGGACAACATCGTGATCGCAACCGGGACAACACCCGCGAAGCCGGTAAGCATTCCGTTTGATCTTGAAGATGTGATCACGTCGGATGAGATGCTGACGCTGCGAGAGCTGCCGCATTCGATGATTGTGGTGGGCGGCGGCGTGATAGGGACGGAGTATGCGTCGATGCTGGCCGCGCTGGGGGTCAAGGTCACGCTGATCGAAGGGCGCTCACGCCTGCTTGAGTTTATTGATGCTGAGATTATCGAGGCGCTGCAGTATCACCTGCGCCAGGCAGGTGTGACGCTGCGCCTGGGCGAGAGGGTCGTGTCCATCCGCAAGGTGGATGCGCCGGCGGGCTCGCGGGCGGGCAACTCTTTCATGGCGGAGGCGGTGCTGGAGAGCGGCAAGACGCTGCGGGCCGACTGCCTGATGTACGCGATCGGCCGGCAGGGGGCGACGGACCGGCTGAACCTGAAGGCGGCGGGGCTCGACGCGGACAACCGCGGGCGGATTAAGGTGAACGAGAGCTACCAAACGGCGGTGCCGCACATCTACGCGGTGGGCGACGTCGTGGGCTTCCCCGCGCTGGCGAGCACGAGCATGGAGCAGGGCCGCCTGGCGGCGTGCCACATGTTCGGGGCGCGGTACGAGAGCGTGGCGGAGCTGTTGCCTTACGGCATCTACTCGATCCCCGAGATCTCGACGGTGGGCTGGACCGAGGAAAAGCTGACGGCCGATGGCATCCCGTATGAGGCGGGGATCGCGCAGTACAAGGAAATCGCCCGGGGGCAGCTGCTGGGTGATGAGCTGGGGATGCTCAAGATGCTGATCCACCAGGAGAGCCACGCGATCCTGGGGGTTCACATCATCGGGACGGGGGCAACGGAGCTGATCCACATCGGGCAGTGCGCGATGGCGTTCAATGCCACGGTCGAGTATTTCGTGAACACTGTGTTCAACTACCCGACGCTCGCGGAGTGCTACAAGGTTGCCGCACTCAATGGGGTTAACAAGCTCCGCAACGTCTGAGGGGGCGTACAGTTCAGGTATGCGTCGCACACTTATCGCGTTGGTTGCGTTGTTTTTCCTGGTCCAGCCGGCGTGCTATCGGCGCGTGGTGGCCACGAAGGGGCTGGGCGGCACGGGGCAGCGGGTGGACCCGTCGTACCGGTCTGATACGGCGGCGGACCGCGCTGTTGACGGGATGATGGGCCGGCAGTCGGGCCACATGACGCAGTATGACCGGCAGACGTATGACGAGAAGCGGTAAGGGCCAGAGGCTTTTCGCTACCGACGTTTGGCCCTTTGGGCTGAAGCAGTGTCCTCATCCCAGAACATCCACGGCTGCGCCCTGGCCAGCATTTCGCGCGGCATGAGCCGGTCGCGGATGGCATCTACGAGCGCAACGATGTTTTCGCCGCTGTGAGCACTGATGGCAATGTCGGGCGTGAAGCAGGCGGGGCCAAGGTCGCTTCGGAGGGCGAGGGTCAGGCGGTCTTTGGCTGCAACGGACGCGGGCAGTGCGGGTGGTGGCACCTTGCCTGCGCCGCATAAGAGGAGCAGGTCCGCGGCTGAGGCGATCTCGATCGCGCCGGCGATGGCGAGAGTCTCGATGTCAGGGGCATCGTTGCGGAGTCCGGGGGTATCGACGTAACGCACGACAAGGCCAGCGAGGTCGAGCATGACGCCGACGTGGTCGCGCGTGGTGCCCGGCTCATCGGCGACGATGGAGATGCCGCGGCCTGCGAGGGCGTTGATAAGCGTTGATTTGCCGATGTTGGTCGCGCCCAAGGCCACCACAAGGGGCGGATGGATGAGACGGTTGAGCACGCGGTCTCGCACTGGGTCGCTGACGGGGTTCGGCGGCTGCCAGAGGTCGTGCTGTGCGAGCAGGAGATCGACCGCAAGCGGGCTCATCGCGCGTGCGAGAGTGGCGAGGGCGCGTGCTTCAACAGGTGAGCGTGCCTCGGGGTAGGCAGCTGTCCCTTGAGCAAAGCCGAGGCTGCTGAGGGATGCGATGATCTGGCGGACAACGGCGATGCCGCCGTGGGGCATGAGGTCGCAGGCATCGGCGGACCAGCGGGCGACGACTCCGTGGTCGATGCCAAGGAGATTGCGGATTTTCACCTCGCCGGGTGCGACGGGGGTGATGCCGCAGAGGTGCAAGGCGGCGTCAATGTCGTACTGCAACTGGATGATCGCGACCGCGCCCGGAGCGCTGGGCGTTGCCAGCGTCCATCTGGTATCGGGGGACGTGGGCGCGGGAGCGGTCATTCAAAGCCCGAAGCACGCATCTCTTCAACAGCGCGGCAGACCTCAAGGATGCCGATGAGCTCGAGATCGGGGACGACTGTTTCGACAAGTCCATCGGCGTAGTCGCCGAAGAGCGCTGCGGCATCGCTGCCGGTGGCGACGACCTGGGGGAACGCGCCGAAGAACTCGGCGTACTGCTCGATAGTGTGGCGGACCATGCCGCGGACGGCGTTGAGGGCGCCCAGTTGGCGCGCGTGCTGGAGGTCGCGGCCGAAGGGGCGGGGTTTGTTGGCTCCGGCGGGCGGTGCGGACTCGACTTCGGGGTCCTTGGCCGGGGGGAGCGTGGACGTTGGGCCTGTGGAAGCACCAGCAGAGCCGCCGCGGAGCGGTTGGCCACCCAGGAGTTCCAGACCGGGTGCGGTGACGCCGCCGTGGTAGACGCCTTCGCCATCGACGAAGTCGACAGCGATGTCGTCGCTGACATCGACGACCACGCACGCCTGCTTGGCACGGGTGAACGCGCCGTAGGCGCTGAGCAGGCGGTCAACGGTGATGTTCGCCGCATCGTCGAGGCTGTGGGTCATGGGGATTTCAATATCACGGCCGATGCGGAAGACGTTCTCTTCTCCCGCGTCTTCAACGGCCTTCTGGAGGGCATTGCCGACATCGGCGTTGCGTGCGGCGATGACGATGGAGACGCCGTGCTCACCCTCGGCGGCCTTGAGCACCGCGGCGGTCAAAGCAGGAAGGTCCGCGTTGGGATGAGAGACGGGGTCTGAGAGGTCGTTGCCGTGGAAGATGCCGATGCGCGTGCGCGACGCCCCCACCGCCACCGCCAGCAGATGACCCTGATTGGCTTCGCTCATGGGTGAAGGGTAGGAGAAGGGGAACGTGGGCGGCAGGTGCATGCACGGCGGCCTCACATGGCAAACGAAAACTCTCGGGCTCGGTGCATTTGGCATGACTAATGCCAGAGCAAAACCCACCCCAAACCCTCCCACGGGGAGGGGTCTTTTGGAGGTCAAAAAACAGGGCCACCTTCTGGTGGCCCTAGGGAACGGTGGATGGTCGAGGGCTTTTACTTCTTCTTCGCGGCAGCACCGGCGGTGACGCGCTTGAGGTTGTCGCCCGCGCCCATGGCGGGGACTTTCTGGCCTGCCGGCGCGGGGACCTTGCGGAGGCCAGCGGCACCCCCGGCGATGCTCGGCACGTTGGCCTTTGTGGTGGGCTTGAGGCTCGGGCCTGCGGCTGGCTTGGGCAGGGCAACAAATCCACCGGCGGGCTTGACGGCGTAGGTCGTCTGTGCGTTGACCTGGCCGCCCTTTTTGGAAAGGTCCATCTGGTTCTGAGTGGCCTTGGCGTTGTAGGGTGCCTTGCCACGCTCTGCGACGCGGGTAATCGAGGCGGTCTTGTTCCACGTTGCGCCGGGCTTGGCGGGGCCAGAGGGGCCTGCGCCGACGATGGTGCGGGTCTTGCCGTCGGCGTCGGCCTTGAGGGAGTTGATCTTGTTAGCGCCCTTCGTTGAGCCGAGGAGCTCCGAGGCGGCCTTGTTCTGATCAGACTTGGTGAGATAGCTGGTGGCGACGGGCTTGCCGCGGGCCTGAAGGCCAGCGTCGGACTTGCCGACATGCTGGCTGCGGTTGTGGGCAGGGGACTTCTGGCCGGCGGTGCGCTTGTCGGAGTCATCGAGCATCTTGCCCGCGCTGGTGGAAGTGACGCCGGGCTTTGCGACGGGCCGGGGCGGGGCTTTGGGCGGCGGGGTGGGCTTGGCTACCGCGGGCTTGGCGGATGCGGTCGGCTTGGCGCCAGCGCCGCCTCCGGGCACGAATGCTTTGGCGTTGGGGTTGAGCCCGGGCTTCGGCTTGTTGAACTGGGACATGGCGAGTTCCTTGAAAGAGTGTGTGCGGAACGCATGCGCTGGCGTGTGCATGGTGTACACGATCTTTGCAAGATTCGCAAGATATGAGGCCGGCTCTCGGACGTGCAGAAACGCCGCCGGTACCGGCAGAAACGTGCCCTGATCAGGGCTGATGGCTCGCGTCCGCAGGGGTTTCCGGCGAGGACACGGAAGAAGGCTTCGATGCGGCTTCAGTTGGCGGGCGTGGGGGCCAGTGACTCGAAGAGGTCGATGGAATATCGAAACATTCGGTCTGCCGCGGCAACAACGTCGTGCTGCTGCTGGGTGGTCAGGGGGATGGCCGCGATATCGGTGCGGAACTGTTGCCAGCGGGGGCGCTGGGAATCACCATGGGGGTTCTGGTAGGAAAGGCCCGCGCCGTCGCTGATCGCGAAGCCCTTGGCGAGGGCCTTGGCGATGTACTGCGCGCCGTTGGTGGAGCCTTCAAGGACGTAGAGGTAGCCCAGGAGCTTCCACGGGGCGGCGTTTGCGGCGGACTCGATCTCGGACACCATCTCGCGGGTCACGGCGTTAGCGGTGCCGGGCTGGGCGTTGAAGGCGGCGAGGTCGGCGAGGAGGTGGGGTGCGCGCTCGTGGTAGTCCTTCAACACAGTGCGGATGTTGGGTTCCTGCATCGCGGCGGCACGGAGGGCGTCTTCAAGGGCGGTGTGAAGGATGAGGCGCTGCTGGAGTTCGGCTGTGTAGGAATTGCGGGAAATGGTGCCGCGCATGGTGGCGGCCATGTAGGGGTGCTTCTCGGCCTGCTGGTGGAGCGGCCAGGTTTCGGACTTGAGGCGGTCGGCGAGGGTCTGCTCTGCAACGGTCATGGGCGAGTTCCTTGAGCGGGCGGTTACCTGTTGGTCGCCCACCACGCGAGGACAGCAGGGATGGTGAGCCAGCAGAGGCCCTTGATCAGAAAGAAGGAGAACGCGCCGACGCCGAGCCACTTGCCCCAGCGGCGCATGGAGGCGTGCGCGGGGGCAGTCGGGCCGTCTGTTTGCGGCTGGCCAACGTGCGGCAGTGGTGCTTCATCGGGCACGCGTGCGCTCCTTGGATTTGCACTTCCGCCTGTATGCCGGCGCAGTGCAAAGCGTTGAGACTGGTCTCATCGTTGCGCGGGACAACGCGATGTCAAGATGAAGGTCAAGACAAGGAGTGTCAAGACTGAACCCCAGCAGCGGCCGGGTGTGGGTCGTTGCCGTTGGTGACGAGCGCGGTGTGCCGCGGCACCCGCTCAGGCTCGCTTGCCGGTGAGCGCCATGACGATGAGGACGATGAGGATGAGGCCGACGATGCCGCTGGGGAAGTAGCCCCAGCTGGAGCTGTACCCCCAGACCGGGAGCATGCCGATGAGAAGGAGCACAACAATCACGGTAATGATGAGGCGAAGGGTGCTGTCCATGAGAGAGTGTCCTGTTTTCGGGTCATCGGGCCTGCGGGCCGCTCAGTGCGTCCACCACTGCCTGACGATGGGTTCAAGACATGAAAGACTGATAAAGGCCGCGGCGTGAAAGGATGAATGCCGTGAAATTCCCGGGGTCGGGCCGGAATGACCGCTCGGTGTTATTTGACGTGTGCCGTAGCCTGCCACGCGGTAAAGGAGGCGAGCGTGCGATCACACTTATGAACCCCCGGGAAAAGTGCCGATGATGCGCCTATCATCGAACTGATCGCCGGTAGCTCTCAGTAAGGCTTTTCTCCTCTGGGTTCAACTACTGGCGCGGCGTGAACCAGGGCACTTCAGCCCAACGCCGCTGTTCTAGTAAGTGTTGTGGCCAGATCTGCCTTACACGGAGAAGTTTTCCGCATCATGCAGTTTTCAAATCTTTCGTTGTCACCGGTCCTGCTGCGCGCCCTTGAGCAGGAGGGTTATACCACTCCCACCCCAATCCAGGCCCAGGCCATCCCGCACATCATCGCGGGGCGCGATGTTCTCGGCTGCGCGCAGACGGGCACCGGCAAGACTGCCGCGTTCACGCTGCCCCTGCTCCAGCGGCTGATGACGTCGCCCGTGGACAAATCGGCCCGCGGGCCGATGCGTGCCCGTGCGCTGATCCTTTCGCCGACGCGTGAACTGGCATCACAGATCGCCGACAGCGTGGCGAACTACGGTCGCGACTCGGGCCTTGCCCACACCACCATCTACGGTGGCGTCAGCCAGTTCCACCAGGAGCGGGCGCTGCGGCGGGGCGTTGACATCATCGTCGCCACGCCCGGCCGCCTGCAGGACCTGATGGAGCAGCGCCTGGTAGACCTCTCATGCATCGAGGTGCTGGTGCTTGACGAGGCGGACCGGATGCTCGACATGGGCTTCATCAAGCCCATCCGCGAGATCGCGGCGAAGACGCCGGCAGCACGCCAGACGCTGATGTTCTCGGCGACGATGCCGGGCGAGATCATGAAGCTGGCGGCCTCGCTGCTTCGGGAGCCCATCCGGGTTTCGGTGGCGCACGCGAAGACCGACGCGCCGAAGATCGAGCAGTCGCTGTACATGGTGCACCGCCAGCAGAAGCAGGTGCTGCTTGAGAAGCTGCTGAGCGAAGAGGGCACAACGCGGGTCGTTGTCTTCACCAAGACCAAGCACGGGGCCGAGCGCGTGGGCAAGAAGCTCCTGCGGACCGGCGTCGAGGCCGAGACGATCCACGGCAACAAGTCTCAGGGGCAGCGGAACCGCGCCCTGGACAGCTTCCGCAAGGGCAAGGCCCGCGTGCTGGTGGCGACTGATGTTGCCGCGCGTGGGCTGGATGTCGATGACATCACCCATGTGATCAACTTCGACCTGCCCATGGAGCCCGAGGCATATGTACACCGCATCGGCCGCACGGCCCGCGCGGGCGCGAGCGGCATCGCGATCTCCTTCTGCGATGGCGAGGAGCGGTCGCTGCTCCGCGATGTTGAGCGGCTGCTGGGCGGGAAAATCCCCGTCGCGGTGCTGCCCGACCTGCCGAAGGGTGAGATCGACCACAGCGACCGGGACCGGCCCGAGCGCGGCGACCGATACACGTCCCCGCGGCACCAGCCTTCGCAGATGTCGCAGCGCCATCCTGAGCATGGCGGATCGAACGCGGGGCCTCAGGGCGGCGGCCGCCCGGCGGACCGCAAGCGTCCCGCTGCAAAGCCTGCACGCCGCTCGCACGGGTTTGAGAAGCCGCTGGATGCGCCGGCGACGGACAGCCGCCCCAGCCGCCCGGCGGGCATGGGCAACTGGAACCGCCCGACCAAGCGTGGGCCGCGGTAAGTTGATGGCCATGCCAGTCGCGTGAAGGTTCACTCGGTAGGCGTGGTGTCAGAGTTCAAAGGTCAATCGAACGGCCTCTCCGCATGGAGGGGCCGTTTTTATTGCGCGGCAACAATCTCGCGGCAGCGGCGGGGGTCGATAGGTTTGGACCACACACCGTCCTGCTTGATGAACGACCCCACGATCAGCGCATCGGCGTGTTGGAGCAGGGGCTTGACCTGCGGGGGCGTGACGCCCGAACCGACAAGAAGCGGCAGGTCTGTTGCAGCGCGGGCTTCTTGCAGGTGGGTCATTTCGACGGGCTTGCCGGTTGCCGCGCCGCTGACGATCAGGCCATCGGCCCTGAAGAAGCGTGCGCCCTGCGCTGCCTCGGTGATGGAGAGGTCTGCCGTAATGGCGTGGCTCGCGTGCTTCTTTTTGATGTCGGCAAAGACCTGGATGTGTTCGGCGCTTAGCGAACGACGGTATCGCAGGAGCGGGCCCGCGGCTGCCTTCGCCATCAGCCCCTCATCGGCCACGTGCGCAAAGACAAAGTTCTCGCAGCGGATGAACTGCGCCCCGCAGGCGTGCGCAATCGCCAGGGCCTCTTTCTCACCCTGCGACAGCACCTGCACACCCAGCAGGACGTTGGGCGCTGCCTCACGAACGGCCAGGCACACCCGCATCATGACGGCAACCGTCTCCGGCGGGTGTGGCGGACCGATGTACGGGGCATCGTGCATGTTCTCGACGATGATGCCGTGAAAGCCAGCCTCCACCAGCACCCTGGTTTCGTCCACGGCGCGCGCCACGATTTCGCTCAGGGAGAGTTTCGCGCCCGAGGACCCCGGCAGCGCGGCGGTGTGCACCATGCCGATCAGCAGTTGAGCGTTGCGTCGAATGCGTTGAGTCATGCCTTCACCACGCGGGCGGTGACACCCGCAACCTTGGCCATGGCATCGCGCGTGTCCACGATCAGGCGCGCGTGGGAGCCCAGCAGGGCGTAATCCACTTCCTTGTGGTCGGTCACGATCACCACGCAGTCTGAGCTACTCACGGCGGCGGCGGTCAGCGCCACTGATTCCATCTCGATGCTGTAGTGGCGCATCTCGGGGAACTTTGAGACGTGCGGGTCGTGGTAGGAGACCTCAGCGCCCCGCTCGAGAAGCAGGTGGATCACCTCTGCCGCAGGCGTCTCGCGGATGTCATCCACATTCGGTTTGTATGCGATCCCCATCACGAGCACGCGGCTGCCCCTGACAGCTTTCTTATCGCCGTTGAGGGCTTCGGCAACCCGATCGACGACGTACCGGGGCATGTGGTGGTTGATCTCTCCGGCAAGCTCTATGAAGCGCGTGACGTGGCCGTACTCGCGGGCTTTGTAGGTGAGGTAGTAAGGGTCGATAGGGATGCAGTGGCCGCCTAGGCCGGGGCCGGGGTAGAAGGGCTGGAAGCCGAAGGGCTTGGTTGCCGCGGCGCGGATGACCTGCCAGATGTCGATGCCCATGTCCGTCAGCACGGGCTTGAGTTCGTTTACGAGCGCGATGTTGACGGAGCGGTAGATGTTCTCGAGGAGCTTGGCGGCCTCGGCGACTTCTGCGGACTCGACGGCGATGACGTTCTCGATTGCCGCGCTGTAAAGCGCAACGCCCACGCGGGTGCTCTGTTCATCGACGCCGCCGACGAGGCGCGGGATGGTGCGGGTGTCGACGCCGGTGCGGCCGGGGTCCTCGCGTTCGGGGGAGAAGACGAGGAAAAAGTCGCGGGAGACGAGGCGGGGCTCCGCGGCTTCGCCGGCATCATCGTCGGGCTGGCGGTTGGAGTCGTTGTGGGGTGCATCCAGCGCGTTGGCATCCCAGCCTTCGAGGATGGGCAGACAGACCTCGCGCGTGGTGCCGGGGTAGGTGGTTGATTCAAGAGAGACAAGCGCGCCGGGCTTGAGTACGCGGGCGACCATGGCGACCGAGGCACGCACGAAGGAGAGGTCGGGCTCAAGGTGCGGGCCCAGGGGCGTGGGCACGCAGATGGCGATGGCGTCGCAGCCACGGAGAAGTTCGGGGTCGTCGGTGGGCGTGAAGCGGTCGCTGTGGGCGAGGGCCTGAACCAGGCCGGGCCCGAGGTGCTTGAGGTAGCTCTCACCGGCCTGGAGCATTTCAACTTTGCCTGCGTCGATATCGAAGCCGACGACGTGAAAGCCCGCATCGTGCATGGCCCGGACAAGGGGCAGGCCGACGTAGCCCAGGCCCACCACCCCCACTGTTGCCGCGCGGGTCTGGAAGCGTTGGATGAGCGCATCAGCGGTTGGGTGCTCCATGCGGCGGCACTATACCGCCCGTGGGCGGAATACGGTGAGCGGCATGGATGGGACGATTTCGGGCCAACTGCTGCTTCCGGATGGTGACGATGGCGTCCGGCTCTCGCCGGGCACTCTGGCGATCCGCGGGGGCCGCATTGAATCGGTGCGGGAAGGGCTGGACCCGCGGGCGGACTTGGGCGGCCCGGGGTTCTTTGTGACGCCTGGGTTCGTCGATACCCACCTGCACCTGGCGCAGTTTGATTCGATCGGAATCGACAACCTTGAGCTGCTGGAGTGGTTGAATACGGCGATTTTTCCAGCCGAGGGCCGGTGGGCAGACACTGACTATGC
The DNA here is from genome assembly GCA_038260025.1 of Phycisphaerales bacterium. Taxonomy (GTDB): domain Bacteria; phylum Planctomycetota; class Phycisphaerae; order Phycisphaerales; family UBA1924; genus JAEYTB01. The sequence goes on along the minus strand of JBBSOF010000001.1, from coordinate 156,750 downwards.
CGCGGCAATGACCGAGCGCGTGGCGGCCGAACTGCTCGGGGCCGGCACCACTTCGGTGGCGGCGTATGCGACGGTACACCATGAGGGGGCCCAGGCGGCAATCGCGGCGCTGGCGCGGACGGGGATCTCAGGCCATGTGGGGCAGGTGCTGATGGACCGCCATGCACCGGGGTACCTCACGCGCCCGGCCCAACAACTGCTTGAGGAAGCGGCGAACCTGAAAGCGGTGGGCCGTGTGCAGCCGGCGGTCACGCCCCGATTCGCAGTGACGTGCTCGGAGGAGTTGCTGCGGGGCGCGGGGGAACTCGCGACAGCGACGGGCTGGCTTGTGCAAACACACCTCAGCGAGACACGGGCAGAGTGTGAACTCGTGTCACGGCTGTTCCCGGGGCGCTCTTACACCCAGGTGTATGAGGAAACGGGGTTGCTGACGCCGCGGACCGTGCTGGGGCATGGCATCTGGCTGGATGAGGGCGAACGGACGCTGCTGGCAAAGAATGGGTGTGCGATCGCGCACTGCCCGACGGCGAATCGGTTTCTCGCAGCAGGCGAGATGCCGCGAGCCGTGGTGAAGGCGGCAGGCGTGCGGGTTGCGCTGGGGAGCGATGTGGCTGGGGGACCGGACAGGAGCATGGTGCGGGTGGCGCGGGCGATGATCGACACGGCGAAGCAGGTTGGGGGCGGCGTACCGCGGGCGGGGGAGTGCTGGCACCAGATCACGGGGACCAATGCGGATTCGCTGGGGTTGTCGGGGGTGGGGCGACTTAAGGCTGGAGGGGTGGCGGATGTGCTGGTGGTGCAGCCGCGGGACGGGTGGCAGGATTCGCCCGATCCCCTGTCGATGCTGCTGTATGCCTGGGATGACCGGTGGCTGCGGCTGACCATGACGGCGGGGGAAGTTCGCTATCAGGCCCCCTGACGGTCTTCAGCGGGATGGGTGTCCTACCTCTTCCCTTACACATTGGTTCGTGTATTCTGGCCACCAACCGGCACCAACCGCCGATTGAGGACTCTCATGAGCCAACCAGCCAGTTCTGACAACACGCCCGACTTCATTCCACCACCCAACGCAGGGACATTTCTTGGGCATCCGCGAGGGCTGTTCCTGCTCTTCCTGGTGGAGATGTGGGAACGCTTCAGTTACTACGGCATGCGCGGGCTGCTGGTGCTGTACCTGACGGCGGCGGTTGCCGTTCACCAGCTGGCGCCAAGCACCTACACGAACCTGGTTCGGATGGAGCAGGGGGTCGCGCAGTCTGATGAGGACAAGGCAAACAACGTCGAGCACCCCGTCACGACCACGATGATCCCGATGACGGCGGTTGTGGGGAGCACGCGGAGCGACCCGGGCGGCGAGGAGATTGCCGCGAATCTGGGACCGCTGCAGATTGAGCGCGGGGTTTGGGAAGATGGGGCCGATGGCAAGCGCGTTTGGCGGACGCTGGGGCAGGGGCTGCTAGCGCCGACTTTCAATGTGAAGGAGGGCGAGCGGCCGACGGGCGAACCGATCCGCTACCGGATCACGAACCCCACAGATCAGAAGATCGACCTGACGATGAAGGTTGAACGGCCCTTTGCTCAGGCCGAGGTCGATGCGCATGTGCGGGCTGCGATGGAGGCCCTGCCCACGGATGCGACGCCGGAGGCGCGGAGAAAGGCCGAGGCTGATGCGCGGACGATGGAGAACTCCGAGTACAAGATTTACTTCACAGTGAACGATTCGACGGGTGTGGTGTCCACAAGCCTGGTGCCCGAGACCGAGCGGCTGAAATCGGGCGCACGTCCGTTTGAGATTACGCTGGACATCAACCGGCACGACAGCGGGCGGTCGTGGCTGAAGGCGGACGCGGGCGTGCTGTACGGCTGGTACACGGGCATGGCGTACCTGCTGCCGTTGATCGGCGGGTTGATTGCGGACAAACTGATCGGCACGCACCGCTCGATGATCGTGGGCGGGCTGCTGATCGCGATGGGGCACATCGTGCTGGGGCTGTCGGGCATCGGCACGATGGCGCTGAGCGACATGGGGATGACGGTGTTCGTGATGGGGTTGGCGCTGATCACGATCGGCACCGGGCACTTCAAGCCTTCGGTGTCGGTGATGGTCGGGCAGCTATACCCCATCGGCGACCCACGCCGCGAGTCGGCGTTCAGCATCTTTTACATGGGTATCAACCTGGGGTCGTTCCTGTGCAACCTGGTGTGCGGTTACCTCGCGGTGCGGTATGGCTGGCACTACGGCTTCGGGGCGGCGGCGGTCGGCATGATCCTGGGGCTAGGCACCTATGTCGCTTTCCGGCGTTCGTATCTGGGCGGAATCGGCGAGCCGGTGGGGAATAACGGCAATAAAGCGGCGATTTTCCTGCCGGTGGGCATCTTGGCGGCAGCGGGGATCGCCTGGCTTTACCACATCGGCATCCTGGGTATTTTCGACGTGTTCGTCTCGCAGACGCCCGTGGTGATCGTGATTGCCCTGGCCGCGATCGCGTACGCCGTGTGGCTGGTTTCCAGCCAGCAGCGGCAGGACCGCGGGCCTGTGGCGACCATCTTCATCTACATGCTGTTCAACGCCCTGTTCTGGCTGTCGTTCGAGCAGGCGGGCTCGTCGCTGAACATCTTCACGCAGGAACTGACGGACCGGACCATCGGCGGGTGGGAGGTTCCCACGCCGTACTTCCAGTCGATCAACCCGCTGCTGATCATCATCTTCGCGCCGATCTTCGGCGTGGTGTGGGCTTCGCTGGCGCGGCGGAACAAGTATGTCGCTCAGCCGTTCAAGATCGGCGCAGGGCTGATCTTCGTCGGGCTGGGGTATGTCGTAATGGTGATGGCGGCGCTGCGACTGGACACTGGGCTTTCGAAGGTGAGCATGATCTACATCTCGGGGTGCTACTTCCTGCACACCGTGGGCGAGATCATCCTGTCGCCGACGGGGCTTTCTTATGTGGCAAAGACGGCGCCCAGGAAGAGCGTGTCGAGCCTCATGGGCATCTGGTTCCTGTCGTCGTTTATCGCGAACCTTGCGGCGGGCAAGGTGAGCGCTCTTGTGGACCCCATCATCGAGGGCAAGCAGAAGCTGCCGTGGAACTTCGGCGGTCAGGCGGACTTCTTCTTCCTGTTCGTGGTGTCGTCGTGCGCGGCGGGCGTGCTGATCATCGTGATCGCGCCGATCCTAACAAGGTTGCAGCGCAATCGCAACGACTGACGTCGGCGGTCTGTGTGAGCGGTCAGATGAGCCACATGGCGGTGGACAGGCCGCGGAGGTGATCCTGCGCGCGGGGCAGGTGCCCGGTGGCGACCAGGGCGAGCACACAGCCGCCCATGCCTGCACCGGTCATTCGCGCGCCAAAGACACCGGGGCATGCGCGGGCGGCGTCAACGATTCGATCTACTTCCGGGCACGAGACGCGGTAGAGGTCGCGCAGGGAATCGTGGGAGAGATTCATGAGGTGACCAAGGCGGGGGAGGTCGCTGCCGCGGAGGGCCTCGGCGGCGGTGAGGGTGCGGTCGTTCTCGGCGACGACGTGGCGTGCGGCGTTGTATTGGTCAGGGGTGAGCGCGCTGCGGGCCTGCTCGACCATGTAGGCGTCGGCGTCGCGGAGGGCGGGGACGCCGAGTTCTGCCGCGGCAGCGACGCACGCATCGCGGCGGGCCTTGTAGGTCCCTGCGGCGTTGGCGTGCGCGATGCCCGAGTCGATGATGAGGAAGCGGGCCTGACGGGGGTCGGGCAGGGGGACGCGCCGCATGGCGAGGGAGCGGCAGTCGATCATTAGGGCCGCGCCCGGCTCGCCTGCGGAGGCGACGAGTTGATCCATGATGCCGCAGGGGACGCCGGCGAAAGTGTTTTCCGCGGCCTGGCACCAGCGGGCGATGTCGGTAGGCGGGGCGGCAACGCCGTCGAGGGCGGCGCGGGCGAGGGCTACTTCAAACGCGGCAGAACTCGAGAGACCGGAGCCGACAGGCACATCGCTGGCGATGGCAAGGTCCATGCCGGGCGTAGGCGAGCCGTTATGCCCGAGCCATGCGGAGACTTGGTGGATGACGCCCAGGGCGTAGCGCTGCCATGCGCCGGGGGGGAGGGCGTCGGGGGCTGTGCCGCGGAGGGCGTCGTCGGTAGAGACCTCCCACTGCTCATTGAGGTCCGAGGCGAAGATGCGCCAACGGGCGGAATCGGAAATTTCCGCGGCAACCGCGCAGCGCAGGGGCATGGGGGTTGGCAGCACATAACCATCGTTGTAGTCGGTGTGCTCGCCGATGATGTTGACGCGGCCGGGCGCGCTGGCGATGCGCGAGGGCTGGTATCCGAAGGCCTGCATGAACGCTGCGCGGGCGCGCGATTCGGCGGGTTCGCTCACGCGCTGGACCCCATGACCCATGCGTAGATGATCATGGCGATGTAGATGGAGAGGGTGATGGCCGCGTGCACCGAAGCGACGCGGACAGCGCGAAGGAGGCTGACCTTGAAGAGCATGCCGAGCGCGGCGAGGTACAGCGCCAGGCCGAGCGGGGCGGTGAGAGCGGTCGTGAGCCCTTGGCCGAAACTGAACGCGAGGAAGGCCACCGAAACGGCAATGAGCATGCGTGCCGCGGCAAGCTCGACACGACCGAAACGCAAACGCTCGAAATGGGCAACGATGGCGATGGCGGCAACGCCGCAGATGGTGTTGAGGAGGGTGAGATAGAGGGTGAGCGCGCCGGCGGGGAACCAGTGCCGGGTTGTGCGCAGGCAGCTGGTGATGACGGCGGCGAGCAGGATTCCGCCGCCGATGGCGGCGAGCACCGCAGGGTCACCGCCGGGCTTGACGAACAGCATCGCTGGCGGGATTTCCGCATCGACACTGTCGGGCTCGAGCGGCTCGCCCTTGAGGACGCGTTCAACTTCAGGGTCGTGCTCTAGGTCGGCGTCTTCGGGGAGTTCATCGACGAACCGACCCTTGCCTAGCTGGGGCGGGGGCTCGGGCGCGAGGTCGTAGGGCGTGGCTTCGGAAGGCAGGGGATCGATTTTCCTGCCCAGGATCGGGGGCGCCGCGGGGTCGGGCTGCATGGCCGGGTCGGCGTCGCCTTGTGTTTCATCTGCCATGGTCAATCTTTGCACCCCGCGGGGGTGGGAGCGCGGTCAGCGGACGCGGGCGGAAGCGAGGCCGCTACGCAGGAAATACTCCATCAGGTCCTGCACCGGGTCGATGGTCAGGTCGCTTTCCGCGGCCGCGGCTTCCGAGAACGCCCGTTCGACGACCGAGCGGACCCACGCGCCGGCCATGACGAAGGGGACCAGGTCGGGCAGGTCATCGCAGGTCTCGGAACTGCTGCCGCAATCGGGCATGATGAGGATGCGCCAGCCTTCGGCCCCATCGCGGCGCGATGCATCGCCAAAGGCGTCCTCCATCGCCGCGACCACGGGGCCGACGAGCGCGGCGTCGATCGCTTCAAGGATGTCCGCTTTGCGCTGCGGGTTGGCTTGGTGGGCGGCCTCGCGGCAGTCATCGATGTGGCAGACGACAAGGTCGGTGCTGTGCAAGGCATCACCGATGCTTTCGGCAAGGGCTGTGTAGCCACGGGGGTCATCGGGGAGGCCGCAGAAGAGCGGCAGACGGTCGAGGCCCACGGCTATGCCAGCGCCCGCGACGGACTCATCTTCAGCGAAGATCACGCCGCGGGCTTTGAAGCGCTGGGTGAAAGGGAGGAGCTTTGGGAATGTCCCAGCTTCGGAAATCCAGGCGAGGTTGGCGGGCGGAAGGCTCTGCTCGACGCGTGCGATGTTGATCTCGTGCGTTGAGAGATACGCGATTGAGGACTCCACGCATTGGCGGAGGGTTTCGACACCAACGCCGGTGGGGAGATGGTCTTTCCACGCGTGCCCGGCAATCGCGGCGGGAGGGGCGGTGTGGAGCGAATCGTGCGATTGTCCACTGGCGTCGATCAGAAGGTGCGGGGCGCGGTGCTGAGGGAGGATTTGCAGCGCGGCTGCGCTAGGGCCAAGGGTTCGGCGCCAGTGCTCAAGGAGACTGGCCAGGAGCGCGGCGGATTCTCGGGGACCCAGGCCGCGGGGGGCTGTGTCGGTGATGCGGCCCGCCTCGGGGCCATCGAGGGGTGTGCTGAGCAGATGGAGATGGCAGGCGATGTCGGTCGCACGGAGGTCAACGCCGCGGGCGAGCGCTTCCAGTGGCGCAATGCCGGGGAGGGTTGCGCCGTCATAGCCGAGGATTGAGAGGACCGAACGCGCGGGTGAGGGTTCCGCGCCCTGGGGCGTGGTGCATGCCAGGCCGACGCGGCCACGTGCCGCGAGGCGGGTGAGGTTGGGGAGGCTGGCGGCCTCAAGTGGTGTGCGAGCGCCGAGGACTTCGCAGGGAAGATCGGACGCGCCGCCGAGGATGATGACGACATACTTCACGCGGAAGTATTGCCAGGCACGGGACGGGGGGCGGGGGGCGCGGGGGCGTCTACCCTGTGCGCATGACATTTGACCCTGACGCTGCTGCCGCCCCGGGGACGGGGATCTTCGGTCTTCCGTGCACGCTTGAGGAGAGCCGGGTGGTCATCCTGCCGGTGCCCTTTGATGCCACGACGTCGTACCGGCGGGGCACGGCGCGGGGGCCGGAGGCGATCCGGGCTGCATCGGCCCAGGTGGACCTGTTCGACCGCCGCTTCGGCAAGGTGTATGAGCAGGGGCTGTACATGCACGAGCATCTCGGGGAGGTGGAGGAGTGGTCGCGTGCCGCAGGTGAAGCCGCGGCACCGCTGATCGCGGGCGGGGGCACAACCGGCGATGAGGCGCGCGATGCGAAGATCCTGAAGCAGGTGTGCAGCGCGTGCGAGCGGGTGAACGATGTCGTGTACGCACGCACGATGGAGGTGCTGCGGGCGGGCAAAGTGCCGGGGCTGCTGGGGGGCGAGCACTCGGTGCCCTTCGGGGCGATCCGGGCGGTGGCGGAGCACTATGGCTCCATTGGCATTCTGCACATTGATGCGCACATGGATTTTCGCGAGGCGTTTGAAGGGTTCACTTGGTCGCACGCTTCGATCATGCACAACGTGATCTCGCGGATTCCGCAGGTGACCACGTTAGTGCAGGTGGGAATCCGCGACATGGGCGAGCGGGAGATTGCCTTCGCCAATGAGCATAAGGATCGCGTCGTCGTTCACTATGACGATGTGTGGGCCGAGCGGCTGGGGGAGGGGGAGAAGCTCAGTGCGCTGATCAAGAGCGCGATTGATCCGTTGCCCAGCCGCGTGTACGTGTCGTTTGATATTGATGCGCTGGAGCCGGCGAGCTGCCCGCACACCGGGACGCCGGTGCCGGGGGGGCTGGGGTACAACCAAGCGTCGATGCTGCTGGAGGCGCTGCGCCTCAGCGGGCGGACGGTTGTGGGGTTTGACCTGGTGGAGGTTGCGCCGGGGCCGGAGGATGAGCCCGAGTGGGACGCCAATGTGGGAGCGCGGGTGCTGTACAAGCTGTGCGGGCTGGTGATGCCGGGGTAGGGGTTCAGGGCGTTGGGGCGAGAAGCTGCATGGCCGCCCGGTACACATCCGCAGTCGAACCGAAAGCGAACGACCAGATCCTGCTGCCGCCGACAAAGAAGAGCAGCGCGAAAGCCACAAGCCCAAAGACCGCGCCCCGCTCGCCCTGGAAGAGTCGCCAGTAGGGCGGGTAGATGTCGCCGACGATTCGCGAGCCATCAAGCGGCGGCATGGGGATGAGGTTGAACACGAAGCCGACGAGGTTGAGGACGGCGCCGGTGCTGAGGAAGATCATCACGTTGTCGCCGAGGGTGGGGTCGACGGATGGCGCAGCGAAGGAATCCCAGAGCACCCAGGCGGTCATCAGCACCACGAACTGAAGGGCGTTGCAGAGCGGGCCTGCCGCGGCAACGATGGACTCTCCGTAGCGGCCGCGGAGGCGGTTGGGGTTGATGGGCATGAGGCCCCAGGTGAAACCGAACAGCGCGAACATGATCAGCGCCGTCTGCCCCATGTGCACCATGGGGTTCCATGTCATGTGGCCGGTGTGGATGGGAGTGTCGTCGCCCAGGCGAATAGCGGCGATACCGTGGGCGAGTTCGTGCAGGCAGATCGAGACGATGACCCAGAACACCCACGAGACGAGCAGCATCGGGCTTTGGTTGTAGGCGTCGGTCACCCACCAGTGCATCAGGCAGCTCCTTTGATCCGGCGGAGAAGGGTATCAATGAAAAAGGCCCTGCCGCGGGGCAGGGCCTTTAAACATTGCGTTGCATCGTCGCCGCTTAGACGTTCGCGGGCGTGGCCTTGGACATCTTGACCGCGGTGTTGACGATGGTGTCGAACAGCTTGGGGTCGCGGATGGCGACTTCGCTGAGCATCTTGCGGTTGAGCGTGATGCCGGCGAGCTTGAGGCCGTTCATGAAGAGGCTGTAGCGTGTGCCGCGCATCTTGCAGGCGGCGGTGATGCGGATGATCCACAGGCGGCGGTAGTCGCGCTTGATGCGGCGACGGTCGCGGAAGGCGTAGACGCCCGCACGGATGAGGGCGTTCTGGGCCTGGTACTTGTGGAGGTGTTTGACGCCGTAGTAGCCGCGGGCCTTGCGGAGGACGCGCTTACGGGCCTGGGCGCGGGCTGCGCCTTTACGAACACGTGGCATGGGAAAAACTCCAAAGTGCCTGAACGGGGCGTCGGGGTATCCCGGCGGCTTGAAGCCCGGCAGACGGGTGCGAAACAGGAACGAACGGTCCTAGCTCTTCTTGGCTTAGCTCTTCTTGGCCTTGGTCGCCGTCTTGGCGGCAGGCTTGGCTTTGGCCTTCACTTCGGCCTTGGGCGCGGCCTTGGGCTTGGCGGCCACTTTCGTAGAAACCTTGGCGGCGGGTGCGGCTGCTGCGGCTGCCATCGCCTTCTCCTTAGCGGCCTTCCGCTCGGAAGGCGAGGGGCTGCGGCGGAGGGCGGTGCGTGGGTCGTTGCGGCCACGCAGGCGGCGGAAGAGCAGCTTTTCCAGACGCTTGGCGTCCGGCGAGGACATGTAGGGGTCCTTGCGGAGCTGGCGGAGGCGCTTGCCGCCCTTGCCGGACCGAAGGTGCTTGTGATTGGCAGAGCGGTGGCGGATTTTGCCGGTCTTGGAGATCCGGATCCGCTTCAGCAGGCTCTTGTGGTTCTTGTTCTTAGGCATGGCCGGGGATGGCTCCGTCGATGAAAAAGCCCGGCGGAGGATGCCGGGCGGTGAGTGTAGGCGGGGGCTGAGGAGGGTTCCAGACGGGGCGATGAGCCGGAGCCAAGTCTTCCGGGGGCCGGTCGGGATCGCTCAGGGGCCCAGGAAGGAATCGTGGGCGGATTCGGGCAGTTCGTTGCCGTTCATCACCGGGCCCCGGATGGAGATGAGAACGCCCGAAGCGCCGGGTGGTGCCTGCTTGCGGATGGCGGGGAGGTGGGGCTTGATGGCGTTCCAGTCGCGTTCCTGAGCCTGGGAGAGCCAGATGTTGTCGCCCGCGACGTTCGGGGTTGTCTGCCAGGTGGCTGCGCCATCGGCACGCAGGGCCCATTGGCCCTTGCCGGAGTGATTGGGAGAGTTTTCTTCGGGGAACATGATGCGCTGGTTGGAGAAGGCCCGGAGCACCACGGGGGACTTGTCGGCAAGGATGATGGTGTGGGGGCTGAAGTTGGGCGTGGGCCGGGCCTTACCGAACATGATGTAGTAGCTGTACGAGACGTTTGGCAGGGCGTCCCAGTCGCGGGCGTCGGCGTCGGCGGGGGCGTGCTCCGCCATGGCGTTGCCGGGGCAGGCGAGGGTGTCGAGGCCCGCGTACTTCTCGCGGGCGAGCGTGAAGAGGTTGGCGGAGTTGGACTCGGCGGGTGTGCCGACGTTCATCCATGAGCCGCCGAAAGAAGCGGTTGCCATAGGGAGCTGGTCGCGGTTGTCGGCGGTGTACAGGCCCATTGCAGAGGCGATGCCTGCAAAGTTGGCGGCGCAGCCGGACCGCTGCGAATAGCTGCGCGCCGTGGAGACGACAGGCCATGCGACGGCGAAGCCCAGCAGCAGCACCGCCGCAAGCGAGACAAGGTCGGCGAAGCGGAAGCGTCCGCCGCCACGCAGGGGCGCGTGCTCAATACGGCGATTTGCGGCGGCCTCGACCGCGCGCATCGTGCGCTCGACGAGCAGCGTGCTGCGGGTGCTGGGGCCGCTGTCGCTGATCAGCCGCGCGATGGAGTCGATGTGCTCGGCACGGGCACGCAGGGATGATGGGACGCGGGCGGCGCGGAAGCCCGAGGAGACGAGCGCATCAAGCGCCTCGATATCGTCGGGAACCAGCTGCGCGGTGTCGTCGGCGGAGGAGGACCGCTCGGCACGGGCGATGCGCGCCAGGGTGACATCGACGAGGGTTGCGGACTGGTCGGGCAGGGGCCAGTCGTGGGGAAGGTCGATCAGGCCCAGCAGCGAAGCGGCGTGCGCGGCGCGCTGGGCGAGCGGTGCGGGCACGGGCTGCGCACTCACGCGAGATTCCATCAGGGCATCGATGGCAGCGGCATCGGCTGAGGAGAGCGTGGGCTCTTGATGGAGATCGTCGTCAGGCTGTTGGGAAGGGTGGATCATGCGTGGGGCCGGGAAGGAGTGAAGTTCAGGGCTGGGGCTCGTGAAGAGCTTTCCACTTTTTTCCGAAGGCGGCGACTGCGGCGTGGAGGCGGGATTTGACGGTGCCAAGCGGGATACCGAGCTCGTCGGAGATCTGTGCGTAGCTGATTCGCTGGAAGTACGCCAAGAGGAGGATCTCACGGAGGATGAGCGGGAGTTGATCGAGAACGGCCTGAACCTGACTGCTGACTTCGTTGCGGTCCATCGCGTCGCCTGGGGCAGGGACCCGAACCTCCATCAGGTCGATGAAGGAGCCAGCCTCGGAACCATCCCCCCCACGATCGACGGGGGCTGAGAGTTCGAGGGTGCGGCGACGCCCTTTCCTACGCAGGTAGTCCCTCGCCTTGTTCGCGGCAATCGTGAATAACCACGGACGGAACCGGCGGGTGGCATCGAATGTGTCGGCGGACAGGTGAATCTGGAGGAACGCTTCCTGAAAAACGTCCTCGGCGCCCGCCTGATCGCCCACCAGACGGATCAGAAAGCGCAGCAGGTCGGGCTGATGGCGTTCGATAATCGTTCGGAAGGCACCGCGATCCCCGGAGCGGTAGCGTTCGAACAGAGCTTCATCAGAATCGCCTTGCAAACGCGTGCTTCCTTGGAATTCCCGGGTTTTAACCGGGTGATACGCCGCGAACGTCGGGAAAGATCGGGGGCAGGAGGACGCCGACCTCGCGTCGGAAGGTTACTCCAGAATGCGGTGGGAACGCCTTGAGGCCGTCGGCGCGGAGGGCGGGAGCGTGGTCCCTGAGGTAGGTCTCCAGGGTGTGTTCGTCGGCAAACTGATATCGGACTTGCACTTGCAGCGGGGGCTCGGAAAGTTTCACCACCGATGCGGACTGGGCACCCGCGGCAACGACTGCCGCGGTATGGGCGGGGTGCAGCCACGCGAGATATCGGTCGCGGGTGGCGGCGTCGGGCAGGGAGGCGGTGACGGTGTAGGCTACCAGGGGCATCAGGACAGAGGGTAGTTGGGCGGGGGGAAGGGTGCGGCGGGGGGCAATATGAGTGGCCGAGTGTCGTTGGGCTGTTGGAACAAGCGTGGGGCCTGAAACGTGGATGACCCTTCGCAGGGATTGACGGAGCTGCTTGAAGCCGCGGCACGCGGCGACGCCGGGGCTTGGCGCGAGCTTGTGCACCGGTACAGCCGGCGGGTGTTTGCGCTGGCCAAGAGCCGCTGCCGCAACGACGATGTTGCGGAAGAGATTGCGCAGTCGGTGTTCGCCACGGTGGCGGTGAAGCTGGGTGCGGGCGAGTATTCGGAGGTGGGCCGGTTCGAGGCGTGGCTGTTCCGCGTGGCGATGAACCGTGTGCGCGACACGGTGCGCAAGGCGCGGCGGAGCCCGGAAGTGCAGGAGTCCGCGGCGCTGATCGAGCGGCCGGAGCGGGCATCGGCGGAGCCGGTGTTCGACAGTGCAGCGATGGAGCGGCTGCGGGATGCGATGGCCCTTCTGGCCGATGCGGACCGCGAAGTGGTGGAACTTCGGCACCATGGGGGTCTGAGCTTCAAGCAGATCGCCGAGGTGCTGGACGAGCCGGTAGGGACGCTTCTGGCACGTCATCACCGGGCACTGCGGAAATTGCGGGAGATGCTGGACGGGGTAGTGAGCGTGGGCGATGAAGAAAAGTTGGATGCAGGCAGGTTGGATTCTGGTCGTTCGTCAGGTTCGTGAGGTGCATGATGAAGAATGAACGCAGGGAAACGATGAACGGGGAGGCACTGAGCCATCTGACCGCGCCGGGGCTCAAGGCCCTGAGCGGGCAGTTGGATGCGCTGGCCCGAGCCGATGGTGAGCGCGAGGGGCTCGAGGGCCGCGTGGTGAGCGCGAGCCTGCCGATGCTGGAGGCGAGCGTGCAGGTGGCACGGCCGACGCTGCGCCTGGCGGATCAGCCATTGTGGTGGCGTGCGCCGCTGCGGGTTGCCGCGGGGGTGGCGATCGTCGCGACGGCTGGGCTGACGTGGATGGCAATGCGCTTACCGCAGGTGAGCACGAACCTGAAACATCAGGTTGCAGCAAAGGCAAATACGACTACAACGCTGGTGGCGGACGATTGGGCGGCGAGCGCGATGCTGCTTGAGGAGCATTCAGGCGCGGGCCTGGACGAGCTGCTCTCGACCGCAACAACGCTTGAAGAGAAGCTCCGCACGTTTGAGTCGAGCGATGTGCTCGAGGAAGGTGCGATGTGAAGAGCCCCCGTGCCATTGTGTGCTCCGCGGCGGTACTGCTGATCGCCGGTGCGGCGGTTGCCCAGCCTGATCGCGAGGGCGGCGCGACTGCATCTGAAGCGCGGCGCGGCCAGCCAACGGGCGAGGCGCGCGATGTCCCGACCGACCCGGCCGAGGCGCGCAAGTTGCTTGAGCGGCGGCTGGAAGAGCTGACTAAGCGCCAGGAGCGGCTCCGCGACGCGATGGAAAAGATCAATCAGGGTGTGCCGCTTGTTGAGGCCCTGCGAGGAGTTGACCTCCGCGGTGATGCCCGGGGCGACATGAGGGACCGCCGCGGCACCGAGGGTGGCCCGGAGGATCGCCGCCCGGACCGGGGCGAGCGTCGTCGCGGTGTGGAAGGTGACGGGGCCGAGCCCCGCCCGGGCGAACGGCCTGCGCCGGCGACGCCGGAAGCGCGTAAACACGCGCGGGAGTTTCTGCACGAGCACCTGCCGAGGGTTGCGGCGACGATCGAGGCGCACGATAAGGAGCACCCGGACCAGGCCGAACGGAACCTGTTACGGCTGATGCCGCGCCTGGCGGAGGCCGAAGGGGTGATGCGGCGCGACCCTGCGCTCTTCCGCCTGCGGCTGAAGGAGATCGAGGGGCAGGTGGCGGTTGTGGAGGCGATCCACGCGCACCGCGAGGCGACGGCGGCGAACGACCCGCAGCGGGTTGCACAGACGACCGCGGCGCTGCGTACCGCGCTTGGCGATCAGCTGGACATCCGCATGGACCTGCAAATGCACGAGATCGAGGGTCTGAGCAAGCGGGTTGAGGAGATGAAGTCCGATGTTGATCGCAAGCGCGCCGGCCGCGAAGAGGCGATCGACTCGATGCTCAACCGGATGCGGGAATGGCGGGAGTCCAAAGAGGGGAAGGGTGGTCGCGATGGACCGGGCCGTGAGGGCGGTCGCGAGGACAAGGGCCCGCCGCGGGGTCGCGGCGTAGAAGACCCGGGCTAAGTGGAAATCAGGAAACGATCGCGCCGGGGGCCATGTCGCTGAGCGTGGTAAGGATCACGACGCGGCGCTCGCCGGCGTCCTTTGGCGCGTTGCTGGCGGCAAGCAGCATGCCGCGGGATTCCTCGCCGCGGAGCATGCGGGGGGCGAGGTTGGCGACAACGATAATGGTCTTGCCGATGAGGTCCTCGGGCTGGTAGGCCTGGCGGATTCCGGCGCAGATCTGCCGCGGCGTACCGCTGCCATCATCAAGCTGAAGCTTGTAGAGCTTGTCGGCGTTGGGGTGGGGCTCGCACGCGAGGACTTTGGCGACGCGCAGGTCAACTTTGGCAAAGTCATCGAAGGTGATGGCGGGCTTGGCCTCTGGACCGGTCGAGGGCGCGGCCGGTGCGGCTGGGGTGGAAGGGGTGGGCGCGGGGGAGGGGTCGGGCATCGCAGATCCTTTCAGGCGCTGGTTCACGCGTCGGTGCTGAGTCGTTGAGGCCCGAGTGTAGGTTGGGGCAATCTCGCGGGTACACTTGGCGATTCCCGGCAATGGAGTGCCCCACGCATGGCAAAGAAGAAATCGGCGGGCGGAACAGACGCGGCAACGAAGACACGGCGCAAGGAGCGCGATGCGCGCACCATGTCCAGCATCGTGGGGCTGGCGGACGATCTGAGCAAGAAGACGTTCGCGGGCAAGGAGCCGCGGATCAGCATCCCGCTGCGGACCAAGTCCAACACCATCTGGAACAAGAAGAAGGGCATCCTGCAGATGGGCGAGGCGGCGGCGGAGCGACAGCTCTTCAACCTAAGCCAGGCCAAGCAGTTCATGCAGACGTACCTGCACGGCAACTCGGTGCGGGAACTGCTGGAGGCCGAAAAGACGCTGAGCCTCCGCGGCATGTTCTATAAGGGTCTGCACACCGTCGCCGGGACCAAGGGCGAGAAGACATTCGAGGGCCAGGATGAGTCGGACGGGATTCTGGAGGATCTAGAGGTCTCTCTGAACGCGCTGCGCGAAGAGTTGCACATTTATGCCAAGAAGCGCGGCACGATGATCGGCAATATCACAATCGTGGATAATGGCGACGAGATTGACTGCCGCCGCATGGGCACCGGGGGCTACGCGATCCCGGGCATCGTCGAACCTGATGTCATCCAGTTCAAGAAGTGCGAAGCGAAGTTCGTGCTGCATGTCGAAAAGGACACGGTGTGGGGGCGGTTCAATGAAGACCGCTTCTGGGAAAAGCACAACTGCATTTTGACCGAGGGCAGCGGGCAGCCGACGCGGGGCGTGCGGCGGCTGCTGCGGCGGCTGAACGTCGAGCTGGGGCTGCCGATCTACTGCCTTTTGGACTGCGACCCGTGGGGACATTACATCTTCTCAGTCATCAAGCAGGGGTCGATCTCGCTGGCGTTTGAGAGCGAGCGGCTGGCGATCCCTGATGCCAAGTTCCTGGGGGTGCGCAGCAAGGACTACAAGGCGTGCGGGCTTTCAGACGATGTGCAGATTGAACTGACGGATACGGACATCAAGCGGGCGCGAGAGATTGCCGCGTACCCGTGGTTTGAGCACAACAAGGCCTGGCAGAAGGAAATTCAGGGGCTGCTGGACCACGGATTCAAGATGGAAGTTGAAGGGCTGATCACCAAGGGCATCAGCTATGTCACGGAGACATATGTGCCGGAGCGGCTGAAGGCGAAGGACTGGCTGGATTGATCGCCGCCGGGCCGTCTTCAGGTTGAGGCGGCGCCGGCGCGGTGCATGATGTTCCCGCCGCACACGACCGTGTCCACCGGGTTGCCGCCAAGTTCGTAGGCCAGGGCGCGTTCATCGGTATGCCTGAGCAGGATCACATCGGCCCGCGCACCCGCTTCGATGCGAGCGCGGTCGGTGTAGCCGAGCACCGCGGCAGGGTTGATGGTGGCGGCTGCAATGGCCTCTTGTGCTGTCAGCCCGCAGTGACGCACCGCGGCAGCGATGGCGAGGGGCATCGAGGTGCACGGGGCCGAGCCGGGGTTGCAGTTGGTGGCAATGGCGACCAGACCACCGGCATCAACCAGCGAACGCAGATTGGCGAAGCGGCCATCAAGGTGCAGGCCGCAGATGGGTAGACCCACGCCGAATGTTTCGGATGCGGCGAGCAGCGCGAGGTCGGCGGGGATGCTGGCTTCGAGGTGATCGACACTGATGGCCCGCAGCCGCACAGCCTCTCGAATCATGCCGAGCGGGTTGAACTGGTCGGCGTGGACGCGAATGCCCGCGCGGTTGTGCGCCGCCCCTGCGGAGGAATGGATGGGATTGGCCTCCTCCCCCACCGCTGTCTCCAACAATCGCACGGCATCTGCGAGCGGCCACGCGCCCTGCTCGCAGAAGGCATCGATGACGATGCCGGGGAACTCGGCGTGAACGGCGGGGAGCGTTTCGTGGATCACACGATCGACAAAGCCCGCTTCGGACTCATCAAGTGCGTGGCCAAGAAGGGCGGTGGGTGAGACGGTGCCGGGCCAGGTGCGGGCTGCCGCGGCAATGGCACGCAGCATTTTCAGCTCGTCGGCGGTGGTCAGGCCGTAGCCGCTTTTGACTTCCAGCGTGGTGGTGCCGTTCTCGAGAAACTCGGTGAGGCGTGCGGCGAGGCTGGCCTGGAGGCCCGCCTGTGTTGCGGCGCGGACGGCACGCACCGTTGACATGATGCCGCCACCTGCCTTGAGAATGTCGAGGTACGCCGCGCCGGCGAGCTTCTGCTCCCACTCTGCGATGCGCGAGCCAGCCCAGCAGGCGTGGGTGTGGCAATCGATGAAGCCGGGCATCAGCACGCGACCTGCCGCGTTCATGTCGTGGGTGCCGGGGCGGGGGCGAATCTCTCCCGCCGGCGCGACGCGTGCGATGCGTCCGCTGTCGATCAGCACATCGGCGGCGGCGATGACCCCCAGGTCGGCCAGCGCCGCGCCCCGACGCTGGGGCGGGCCGGCGAGGGTGAGGACACGGGCGTTGCGGAAGAGGATGGTCATGGGCCGGCTAGCCATGGCGCTCGACGAAGCCGCGGAGGAACATGAGCAGCAGGTGCGCGGCAACTCGCGCCGTCCGGCCGCCCTCATCGCACGCGGGGTTCAGCTCCATGATGTCGAAGCAGCGGACACGCTCGCTGCGGCCCGCGCCATACGCCCACAGCTCGGCCTGGTGGACGCTCCAGCCCGAAGGGTTCATGGCCGAGACGCCCGGCGCGTGCGCCATGTCAATGACGTCCATGTCGAGGCTGACGAAGCAGTTGCCCAGCGCGGGCATGTGCATGGGCCCGGGCGCATGGCCGGGCTGCACCTTGTGGTGGTGGAACTTGCCACCGTGCTTCTTGAACCACTCGACGTGCTCGTGCCCGTTGACAAAGGAGCAGAAGCCTGCGATGTGCAGCTCGCGGACGCCGCAGTGCTCAACAAGCGAGCGGAACGCCATGCCCGAGCCGGGCTCGGCGCGGACATCAAGGTGGGCGTCGAGGTACACACCCGCGAGCGGGGCGGCCTTCTCATCCTTGGACTTCGCGTGATCGATGACGCCGCGAACAAATGGAAATGTGAGGTCGTGCCCGCCGCCTATGGCGATGGGAAACAGGCCATGTGAGAGCAGCGCGGCCGTGGCCTGGGTCACACGGTCGTGAGTTTCTTCGAGTGTTGCGCCGGGGACTACATCACCCGCGTCAAAGACGGCGGGCCAGGAAAATCCTTCGGGCTGAGCGGTGCCATATTTGGCGAGCGCGGCACGCAGGGCCTCGGGGCCCCCCTTGGCACCCACGCGTCCGCCGTTGAGGCGGACACCTTCATCGTCGGCGAGGCCGATGATTCCCACGCGGCAGCCTGTCGGGACACTATGGAAGTGTGCGGCGTACCGGGTGGTTGTCATTCCCTGGGGCCACACCGCCGGCTGGGTATGAGGTATGAGGCTTCCCATGGCTCTAGAGCCTACTCCTTTTCCGCATGGGCTGCTGCGCGGCGGCGGCGGCCGTACGCCCCCAGCAGGAACAACGCGGGGCGACGCTTTTTTGTCACTCCGCCCTCAAGAGGTTCGATTCAAAACTGTCAGGGATGTTGATATCCTGAGGCCATGCGCTATGCCACTCTTACCGTTTTATGTCTGACCGCGGGTGCAAATGGGACCATCTCCCAGAGCACCGTCACACCGCCGGGCGGTTTCGTGCAGGCAGGGGCGTTCCGCACACCCGGCGGCGTCACATTCGCGGGTGACGACATGCAGGCTGCGGGCACGCCGGAGGATTTCAGCGAGTACCTCTTTGCGGGCAACAGGGGTGCCGGTGCGTCCGCCGAGTACCACGGGGCCATCACTGACAACTCCGTGACAGCGACGAGCGCACTGGGCCTCTTCCGTGCCACGGCTTCCAACAGCACGTTCAGCACAGAGCCTTTCCCTTCCGCCCAAGCCAATGGCGGCTGGAAGGAGCTGTTCACTGTCAACAATGCCGCCCTCACCGGTCAGCAGGGATTTCTGACCTTTCAGGTCCGTGCCCGGGGCACTGAATCCGCCAGCGGCATCAGCGGCAGCGCCTTGCTTTCGCTTGCCGCGTACAAGAACAATGCCCGCCTCTCGACCAACCCGTACTTCAGCGCCGGAAACTCTGATATCGTCGCCACCAGCGATCAGTACGGCCGCTGGGGAATCGCCACGTTCGGCAACCCCAACTTCGACTCCCGAGTCGTCGACGGAGTCGTCACGTTCTCAGTCCCGATCACCTTCGGCGAGCCGTTCACGCTGGGCATTTACGCGTTCGCCTCGGCCGGTCTGCGCAGTTCGGGGGGTTTTGGCACTCCATGTACTGGCCAGCTTAACTTCTCGAATGTCGGACAGGGCATCATGTGGAACGGCATCACCGGCATCCTCGACTCGGCCGGGAGTGCCACGACGGGCTCAATGATCGTTTCCGGGTCGGGGATCGACTGGATTGATCCGTACACACCGCCCGCTTGCGGCACCGCTGACTTCAATGGCGATGGCGACACCGGGACCGACGCCGACATTGAGGCATTCTTCCAGTGTTTGGCAGGAGACTGCTGTCCAACGTGCTATAGCGGCGGAGCGGACTTTGATGGCGATGGCGACGTCGGCACCGACGCCGACATTGAAAGCTTCTTCCGCGTGCTGGCAGGCGGCCCGTGTTGATGGTGTGACGCTTCAGTGATCGCGAACTTCAGGATCGGCACCCACCCGCGAGCGGTGGCCATCACCAACCACAACCCGAGAATGAGATGTCGATCCATCTGCCTGCTGCAAAGCGGGCAAGCACTCGCAATCTCACTTCCGCTTGGCGTCCATGCGCTCGCGCGTGGGGACTTTGACCTTGGTGGCAAGGCCCAGCAGTGCGAACACGCGGATGATCATGTAGCTGACATCCACCTCGTACCAGGCCAGACCGTGGCGTGCGGATGTTGGGAAGGCGTGGTGGTTGTTGTGCCAGCCCTCGCCGAAAGCAAGGATGCCGACGATGGGGTTATTGCGGCTCTCGTCGTTGCTGTTGTAGGGACTGCTGCCCCACAGGTGACACACCGAGTTCACGCTCCAGGTGATGTGGTGATTCACGAGCACACGCACCAGCCCGCCCCACAGGAAGCCCAGGAGTGCGCCCATCCATGTCATCGTAATGAGGCCGCCAAGGACGGCAGGCAAAGCGAGCCCGAAGATGACCCAGCCAACGAACTGACGGTCCACCGCGCGGAGCAGCGGATCGGCACGCAGGTCGGCGGTGTAGCGGGAAAGGCCCTTGAGGTGGCCGGCGAAGAGCCAGCCGACGTGGGCATGGATGAAGCCGCGGAAGGTGCCACCGAGGGTTTCCCCCCACTCCCCGCCCACATGGTGGTGCGGCGAGTGCGGGTCGAGCGTGTCATCTGAGTGCTGGTGGTGGCGGCGGTGCGCGCCGGCCCATTCGATGACGGGGCCCTGTACGGCCATTGAGCCGCAGACGGCGAGGAACCAGCGCAACGGGGCGACGGCGACGAACGATTTGTGGGTGAACAGCCGGTGATAGCCGATCGTCACGCCCAGCGCGGTCAGCGTGGACATGGAGAGCGAGATGATCGCCTGTGTCCAGTCGAACGCGGTGCCCCAGGCGAGGTAGATCGCCAGGGCCAGGCCCAAAATGGGCACAACGACCGCACCCATGTTGATGATGCGCACGCGGCGATCCGCGGGAGAGGTGCCGCGGTGATGGTGTTCGGCGGGGTGGGCTGGTTCTGCCGCGGTCGGGTCCTGAGAAGCCTGCCCGGGCTGGGCAAGGTCAGGCGGGCTATCAATGTCGATGTTCGCGGCCGTGTGAGAGACGGTTACGGGGCAGACTGTGGCGGATTTTTCCAACATTGTTGGTGAGGACAAGGTTGGAAGTATACGTCCCTGTGGCACCGATCTCCCCTAAATCCGGTAGGTTGTTTGCCCCTTTGAATATTCTCGATTATTGGCACGGGCGCAGCACGCAGCAGGGATGAGGGTGGCGCGTTCAGCCCGCAGCACCGAGAAAAAAAGCTCATCCGCTGCATTGCCGCAGGCGTGTGCGGGGTGGGCGTATGAGCACGAAGCATCACGTGGTGTTGAACACTCAGGATCCAACGGGGCGGGGCGTGCTATCGCCGGCGGCGGAGAAGAAGCAGCACGCCACCCGAGATCATCGCGCCGACGGATGGCGCGGGGACGACGTGGACCACGCCCGACATGCCGCCAGCATTACCGCCGCCGGCATCGAAGCCGTGGATGTCGCAGAAATACTGCCAGTCGCCAAGGTTTGTGAAGGTGTGGTCAAACGTAAACGGCGCACCGTGGTCGCCTGAGTTGAACACTTCGAGAATCCCGGCGACCGACGTCACGCTGTGGAAGCCGCTGTCCCATGTCCAGCGGACGGTGTCACCAAGGTTAATGATCGGCTCCACCTGGGGATTGCTGCCCGGAATGGTGCTGAAGCCGAAGTTGTACACATGCACGGTGAAGGTGTCGCCACGGGCGGCGACGGCGGACGCGGCAAGCGTGGCGGCAAGAACGGCGCAGGATGTGAAACGCATCAGACATACTCCCTCTGAAAACCTCACGAAGGGTGGTACCTGAGCCACCCACGGGCTGATGTCGGCGCATCGCAAGGGGATTGCGGAACGTGGGTTTTTTTCTGGGGGCGGTTGGGGGACGCCGATTTTCCAGCAGGATCGCGGTTTCTACCCCTACTGTCACGGTTCGGGGGGGGTGGAATCAACCCCACCGCACGTACGAACGGTGTGCCCTTGGAGGCTGATGCACGACATTGCGGCTCAATCGATCGCCTTGTCGCTGGGGGTCAGCACACTGGTTACGGCAGGATGCCGCCGCCTGAGAATCCCTGCGCTGCTGCCGCTACTGCTGGTGGGGCTTGCACTTGGCACATCGGGCCTGGGGGTGGTGGATGGGTCGTCATTGGGCCGCGCGCTCACGGCGTTCATCACGGTTGCCATCGGGCTGCTGATCTTTGAGGGCACGCTGCACCTGAATCGGGAGGAGTTGCGGCGCGCGCCGCGGGCCGTGTGGGGACTGCTCACATATGGCACGGTGCTGACGTGGGCCGGCGGTGCCGCGGCAGCACACTGGCTGCTGGGGATGTCCACGCCGATCTCGGTGCTGCTGGGGGCAACGGTGATCGTGACCGGCCCGACGGTCGTGCAACCGATTTTACGGCTTGTCCGCGTCACGGCACGGGTTCGGACGGTGCTCGCGGCGGAGGCGGTGCTGGTAGACCCCATCGGCGTTGTTGCAACGATCGCCACGCTGGAAGTGCTGCGGCTGTACCTGCAGATTGGTCCGCAGCCGAGCCTGGCGGGCGAGGGCGTGCTGATCTTCGCCAAGCCGCTGCTGGGGGGCGCGGGGCTGGGGCTGCTGATGGGGGTAGCGGGGCGATTCCTGCTGGGGGCGATCGGGCGATCGACGAAGCCCGAGCCGCAGATGGTGAACCTCATCGCCATCGGCATGTGCATGACGTGCGTGGGGCTCGGCGAAACGATCACGCCCGAGGGCGGGCTGGCCGCGGTGACGATCTGCGGTGTGATCATGGCGCGGGCGCAGGTGCTGGGCGCGACGGAGCTGCGGGCGTTTAAGGAGTTGCTGGCGGTGATGCTGGTGGGCACGCTGTTCGTGCTGCTGGCGTCTCGGTTTGATATCTCGCGGCTGACATCGCTGACGTGGCGAGATGGCCTGTTTGTGGTGGTGCTGGTCTTTGTGGTGCGGCCGGTGTCGGTGTTTATCTCGACATGGCGGTCGAAGCTGGAGCTGAAGGAGCGAGCGTTTGCCGCGACGTTCGCGCCGCGCGGGATCGTGGCGCTCTCGGTGGCGGCGGTGGCATCGGCGGAGCTGGCCCGGTTGATGCGCGGTCCTTCTCCGGGTTCTGAACCTGTGGGCATGCCGGCGATGCTGGCGGATGTCGAGCGGCTGGACCTGGTGATGTTTGTGGTGATCGCCGGGACGGTGCTGCTGGCGAGCGTGGTATCTCCGCTGCTCGCGCGGCTGCTGGGCGTGCGGGCGGGGGTTGGCAACGCGGTGCTGCTGGTGGGCGGCCACCCCGTGAGCGTGGCGCTGGCGCATGTGCTGACAGAACAGGGAGTCCATGTAAGGATTGTGGACAACAACGAGGGTCGCGTGAACTTTGCGGCAGCCTCGGGGATTGAAGCGGTGCTGGGGGACGCCACCGACATGCGGTGGATGGACGACATTGGCTCACCGCACGATATCGGCTGGCTTCTCGCATGGACGGGCAACCATGATGTGGATCAGATTGCCGCGCGGTGGGCGGATGAGCGGCTTGGGCGCGGACACACGGCCATCTGGTCGTCGAAGCGGGCGCGTGCGCCATTGGAAGCCGCGGACATCAGCGGCGGAGAGCCGATCACCGAGCGCATCCTTCGCTTTGAGGATGGGCGTCTGACGATGAGCGTTTCGCCCGACATGCGGAGCTTGCAGCGCGTGCTGGGGTGGGTGCATCAAGGTCGGGTCACTCTGAATGTTCCCTCGTCGAAGGTGCTGAGCGCTCCGGAGGATGCATTATTCATCGGGTTGACGGTGCCGACTGCTGCGCCGGTCGAGGAAGAGGCGGGCAATTCGTCGAAGCCGGAAGCTGATTCCGAACCAGCGTCTGAGCCTGAGTCGTCGTCATAGCTCTGCCGCTGAAGGAGACCGCGCATGGCTTCTGAATCGCGCGTCAGCGTGATCGCGGCGATTGTCTCGAACCTGATTGTCGCCATTCTTAAGTTTGTTGCCGCGGCAATGACAGGGTCTTCTGCCATGATTTCCGAGGGCATCCATTCTTTGGTGGACACGGGGGACGGCTGCCTGCTGTTCATGGGTCTGCGGCTGAGCGAGCGTCCGGCGGACGCGGAACACCCCTTCGGGCACGGACGCGAGCTGTATGTGTGGACGCTGGTCGTGGGCGTACTGATCTTCGGGCTGGGCGGGGGCATGTCGGTGTGGGAGGGGGTGGACCGCGTGATTCATCCCGGACCGGTGGAGTCATTTGGCTGGAGCTACGGAACGTTGGGCGCGGCGTTTGTCGTCGAGGGCATCTCGTGGGTCATCGCGTATCGAACCTTTGCCCGTACATCGCGGGGACGCGGGTTCTGGCGGACGATCCGTGCGACCAAGGACCCTTCGGTGTTCACGATTCTGCTGGAAGACTCCGCGGCGGTCATCGGCGTCGTCATCGCGGCGTTGGGACTCGGCGCGGTGCAGGTAACGGGCAACGGGGTCTATGACGGTGTTGCGTCGGTGCTCATCGGGCTGCTGCTGGCGTCGGTGGCGGTGGTGCTGACACGCGAGGCGCGGGGGCTGCTGGTAGGGGAAAGCGCGGACGCCGCGATGGTGACACGCATGAAGGGTATTGCCGCGGCGGACCCGGATGTGGCGTCCGTGTCGTTGCCGAAGACGATGCAACTGGGCGCGGACGAGTTTCTGGCACACATCAGCGTGACCCTGCGACCGGAGGTGTCGGGCGAAGACACGGGGCGCGTCATCGACCGCGTGACACGCGCGGTGCGCAAGGAAGTTCCTTCCGCGCGGTACATCTCGATCGAGGTGCAGGCGGATACACAGGCCTGATGGGCCGTGGGATCAACTGCCGCTGGGCTTGAGGAGGTTTTCCCCCTCGGTCAGCGGGATGGATTGGCGTGCCTGCGCCTCCAGCATGCCCGCCTCGCTCGCGAGGCCGCCTTCGGCCTTGGTTGAGACTTCGTCGTTACCCGGAGTGGCCCGGCGCGGGCGGGCCGGCACGGCCGCTTGCGCGGGGCGTCCTTCGACGTGCTCGGCTTTGCCGGACTGCTCGAGCATCGTGACGGGGACACCCTGCGGGAACACGACCTCGCGGGCTTCGTCAGGCATCGAGATGCCCTGCTGCTGGAAGGCGCGTTTCACGAGGCGGATGACCGATGAGCGGACCTTGAGCCAGCTGTGCTGCTGGCCGTTGAGCCAGAAATAGACACGGAGGTTGACGGTCGCGGCGCCCAGACCGTCGGCCAGCACCCACGGCTCGGGGTCTTGCAGCACGGCGGGGTGGTTTGCGAGGACCGCGCGGGCGACTTCCTGCGCGTGGTCGATGGCGTCGTCGTAGCCGATGCCGACGACGAAGTCTTCGCGGCGGTTGGGCGTGGTCGAGTAGTTGCGGATGGTGCTGCGATACACCACGCTGTTAGGCAGCTGCGCCAGGTTGCCATCAAGCGTGAGCAGCACCGTAGTGCGGACGTTCAGCTGACGGACATACCCGACGACGCCAGTGATGTCGACCAGGTCGCCCGTCTCAAAGGGCTTCTGGATGCTGAGGAAGATACTGGCCAAGTAGTTCTCGGTGATCTCCCGGAACGCGATGCCCAGGGCGAGGCCGATCAGGCCTGTGCCGCCCACCACGGTGAGGGCCAACTGCGTAAGGCCGGAGATGCGCAGCACGATATAGACACCGGTGAGGAACACCAGTACCGCCGTGCCACGCGCCAGCAGACCACGCAACAGGCGTGCCCGCACCCGCTCGCGCAGCGATGCACGCACACCGACCATCGCGCCCCAGCCCGCCAGCGCGGCTAGCACCAGGATGAAAAGCCCAAAGAGCAGCATGGGCAGCGCACGCAACACATCGTGCCAGATGCCGCCCAGCCCGCCAACGGCGGTGCTGAAGTCCCACGGACCCGCCTCCGCGACCTCCATGCGATTGGCGACGGCGGCAACGTCCTGCGTGTTTCTCGCCAGGTCTCCGGCCCACGTGCGCAGCTCGATGCTTGGGGCGGTGCCGCGGAGGAACACAACGCCGTCCTCCACACGGACTTTCGGCTGATCGAACCAGCCGGTAGCATCGAGCACGTTCTGGAGGCGGGCGCGAATCTGCTCATCGTGGGCGACGGGCTGCACTTCAATCTTCGTCGGAGTCAGCGTGAGATCAGCGGAGTCAGGAGCCTTTTCCGACGCCGGAGACTTGGGCGGGGTGATCTGGCCAAAAGCCATGCTAGCGAGCAGCAATGACAGCAGCAGCACCCAGGTGCGCACCACCGAGCGATAGCGGCGGTACTGCTCTTGCAAGGGCACGCACGCGATGACGATGGCCGGAGCAGAAACAAAACGTGAGGGCCTCATGTCTGCGCTCAGAGGCCGGGCGTCGTCTCGGGCTTCGTGCGGATTTCATCGCGCTTGGCGAAGGTGCTCTCGAGGAGCCGCCCCATCTTGTCGCAGGCGGTGTCGATGGCGGCGTCAACGGTGGCGCCCAGGTGGGTCACGGCGATGGGCTGCATGCCCGCGGGTCGTGCCTCCATGACGCAGCGTTTGTCATCACCGTGCGACTTTCCGCCGTTGACATCGCTGAGGTGTACCTCAACGCGGGTGAGGCGGTCTGTAAACCGCGCGAGCGCCGCAGTGACGGTGGCCTCGACATGCTTTGAGAGACCCTCACCGCCCTGGATGTTGTGATCGGTGTTGACTTGAACGAGCATGGTGTTCTCCGGTGAGGGGTGCGTGGGTCGGGTCTTTCGCGTCGGGGTTAGCGTCGGCAGCTCAGAGAGAGAGAGAGAGTCAGTTCCGGGCATCGCGCCGTGCCTGCACCCGCTTGGTGCGGGCGGAGGTGCGGCCGAGCTGGCGGGAGGTGATGCCAGCCTCCTGCACGCGGCTTTGCTTCAGGGCGGATTTCGCGCGACGCTGGCGGCCAGCATCCAGCGACACACCGGTTGCGAGCGCTTTCTGAGACGTCATCTTTGGCGAAGTCTTTTTAGATGACTTCTTCACAGGCGCATTTGTCATCCGACTCTTTCGAGTGGTCTTTGTGGTCGCGTCCTTGGGTTTGGCAGCGCGGGTGCTCCCACTTACGGCTACTTTGCGGCCTGCTGCGGACTTCTTGCGAGATTTGCGGCTGCTACCCGCGGCCGCCTCGCTGCGGGAGGCACGCATCGCGGCGCTGAGCCGGCCCGCCGTGCGAGCGCGGCGGGGCTGGCGGCCCGGGCCCGGGGGGCGAGCGCCGTTCACTTCGAGCGGGAGGCCGGGTAGCCCTGAACCGAGTTTCCGTTGTTTCTTCCGTGCCATGCGTCGAGTCCTTCCTGAAGAGTCACGAGAGTCACCGAGCGTCGAAATTCACTCACAGTCACTTCCATTCAATATACAACACTCGTATTGACGATATTTCATCACCCCGCTGCGCACCGCATCCGAGCGGGCCTGCACGCCGAGCGGGCCCCCTGTTATGCTGAAAGGATGTTCGACCCCATGAGCAGCGATCAGCGGATCGCGCAAACCCGGGAGGCGGGCAATGACTCTCAATCATTCAGGCTTTGATCCTGAGCGTGTTTTGCTGGTCCTGCGCGTGCAGACGCTGGCCGCGTCGATCGCGGAGAGCGAAGGGGTGGCGTGGGACGAGGAGGCAATAGGTGATTGGGCAGTTGAGGTTCTCGACGCCATTACCGAGGAGGCACCATCGGGTTTTCCTGATGATGACTCGCCGAGCGTTTCCAGCAACTACGGCCTCATCACGGTGGGCGGGGTTGGCGAGATCTTCAGCGAGGCGCGCAGCCGCCGTTTGCGGAATGTCCGCTTTAACCTTTCCAAGCTGTTCAAGGGGGCCATCGCGCTGTCCCTGGCCGTGCCCGCGGCGCTGAACATGCCGTGGGCGACCCCGTTCCTTGTGCTGCGCAGCCTGCTTGACCTCAACGAGGCGATGGAGGTGAAACTGACCGAGCGCGATGCGGCGGTCATCTGGACGATGTGGCGCGCATCCGATCCAGGGAACATGGTGCGGGGCGACACGCTTCTTGAGCAGGTCAATGGTCAGCTTGAGGCGTATGGGCGCTCCAAGGTGTCTCAGACGCTGCTGGATGAATCGCTGATTCGGCTGCAGGAGGTCGCAGTGATCAAACCGGCAGCCGGGGGAAAGTGGGCGCTCATCGACAAGCTTGAGGATTCGCGGCGTCGCTGAGGGTCATTTCTCTGTGGACGCATCGAAGACCCACTCCGGAGGGATGAGGCGGTCAACGTGGTCCTTGTCGTCCGCGTTGAGCATCGACCACCCGACCTGGTAGGAGGCATTGGTCCAGCCGAAGCCGCCCTCGGGAACGAGGCGGAAGCGGCTGCCGACGTTGCCGTATTCCGCCGAAGAGTCGATGCCCCGTGTGACAACGTCGTACTTCTCGACAATCGCGCCGTTGGAGCGGGCGGCGTTCATGGCGACCATGTAGACCCAGCGGTAGGCGAGCCGCTGTGCGTCTTGCTCCATCCCGGCATTCTTCAGGGCCTGCCAGGCGATCATCTGATGAGGGGCCCAGCCGAAGGGGTAATCCCACTGACGGGGCGGCCTGTCGGCACCTAGCGCGCCGCGCGATTCCTCGGTGCCCGCGACGATGCCGCCGGGCATTTCCAGTTTCTCGAGGGCGGCGTGGGCCAGCCGACGGCTGTGCTCCTCATCGAGCATGCCGGCCCAGAGCGGGTAGAGCGTTGTGGTGCTGATGTCGGTGAGCCGTTGGGAGTGGGCGTAGTCGTAGTCAAAGAACAGTGAACGCTCTTCATCCCACATCAGGTCCATCATTCGGGCTTTGCGCTCCGCAGCGCGGCGCTGCCACGTTGCGGCGGCTGTCGAAGCGCCATCACCCAGGTCCAGCGTGCCCCCCCACTGCCGCTCGATGACGTTCTTGATGTCCACTTCATATTTGTAAAGAAGTGCGTTGAGAGCGACGGTGTTCAGATCGGCG
Organism: Phycisphaerales bacterium; assembly: GCA_038260025.1. GTDB lineage: Bacteria > Planctomycetota > Phycisphaerae > Phycisphaerales > UBA1924 > JAEYTB01. The sequence goes on along the minus strand of JBBSOF010000001.1, from coordinate 128,800 downwards.
GCCCGACCGATCAGCCGGTATGACGTATCGTGGCCTGACTCACGCATGGCACGGTCGTGCAGGAGCAGTGCATCAAGCTCCGGCGATTTAAGCGTGCCCGCCTGGTAGCGTGTGCTGAACTCTTCGATGCTGAGACCCGACTGCCGCGCAAGTGGGCGGATGATTGGGTCAAAGTGCCCTGGCTCGACTTCCGGCGGCAGGCCCACGCCGCTGCCGCAGTATCGGCTGAGGCCGGTGGCGGTGAGGTGCGGCTCGGCCGTCCACACAGTTTCATATTCGCGGACGGCGGCGCGGATGGCTCGCTGGAGCCAGTCGGTCGACTCTTTGTCTCTTGGCAGCTTGTCGTAGACGGCAAGGGCCATCGACGTGAGGAACGGGGGCTGGGAGCGTGTGAGGTAATAGGTGCGGTTGGCGTTGAGGATCTTGCCGTAATGCTCGATCTGGTAGACGAAGTTGTCCACCATTGAGCGGGCGAGGTCCACCCGATTGTCAGCGAGCAGGCCCAGCGAGATGAAGTAGCTGTCCCAGCCGTACATCTCGTTGAAGCGACCGCCGGGGACAACGAACGGCACGCCACGGGTCGCGCCGGACGCATCGCGCTGCAGCGCGAGGGCGAGGATGCCCGGCTTGTCGTTCAGCGTTCGCACGAACGCGGGTGTGATCGGATTAGGGAGGGAGTTCACCTCCAGGCGAAGGGCCGCGTTCGCCTTCGCGGCAGCGTTGTAGTACTCAAGGGCACTGCCGTCATCGTGCGGGACATACACGCGCGGGTTGCGCGTGGCGGCCTTAGAGTCCGCAACGATCTTTTCCAGGCCCGCGGCATCGACGGTGCGGGTGAGCCAGTCCCAGTACCGCTCTCGGATCATCATCGAGACGTGCGCGCCGGGACCGATGAACAGGTTGGCGGGGGATATCTGCATCTCGGCAGCGCCCGCGCGCTGCGCGGAGCCGAGTTCCTGCAGGAGGTTGCCCAGCGGATAAGTACCTTCAACCAGGAGGGCTGTGCCATCGCTGCCGCGGAGTGCGAAGCGTCGGTCGGCGCAATCCGCGGCTGTGATCAGGCCATCGTGGTCGGTATCTTCCTCAGCCAGGAGCAGCTCGATGGTCTTCACGACCGGAACATTGATGGCCACGGGCTGCTGATGCGCAGCGGCCGAAGCCGCGAGCACCAGAGACAACAGAGCATGCACTGACGGCATGTTGGCTCCTTGACGGGGGACAGAACAATCCGGGTTCAGGACTGCCCGACGGCGGGGCACCGCTTATTCGGCTGATTTCTCTGCCTTGCCGCCGAGCTCGACGATATCGCCCTTCTGGAAGAGGATGCCCTTAAGCACCTTCCGCCAGACGGGCTTTTTGCGCAGCAGGAACTCGAGGTCCATTCCGAAGTGCTTGAACTCTTCGTGCTGGGCTTCCTTCATGATGGCCCGGGCGGAAGCATCCTTCTCCACCGACATCCGCTGCTCATACCAGTCGATGGCTTCGGCCTCTTCTATGAGCGACCGGACCATGCGGGCGAACGTGCGGACTTCCTGCGAGAGCTCATCGGGCGGCTCGTGGTACTGGTCGAAACCCATGTGGTCTCCCGTGGTGCGTGGTCAATGCACTGTAGACGCTTAGTAGGAGATGTTGGAACTGGGCTCGGTGAAGAAGACATTGCTGTTGGCGGAATTGCCGTTGAACCCCGAGTTTGGGGAGAGGGTGTGGTCAAGGACGGCGGTGAAGTTGTTGCCCGAGACGATTGACCAGTTGACGGTATTGCCGCCGCAGCGGTTGTTGAGTATGAGGTTGTCGTCGCCGTCGATGTCGATTCCGCGATCCGCCGAGTTGCACTGGTTGTCTTCGATGTGGTTCTTGTTGCCCGTGGCATGGATGCCGGCGGCGTCCGCCGTTAGATAGCCATTGGCGTAGCAGGTGTTGGACACCACGCGGCAGAAGTCGCCGATCTCGAAGCCGTCGCCGCTGTTGTAACTCGAAATGCAGCGTGTGATCGTGCACGCGAAGAAGGCGTAAATGCCATCGCCCGCGTTGCCGATTGCCGTGCAGTCGCTCACCGTGCTGTGAGAGTTTGGACGGATGCCCAGGCCTCCGTTAGCGGATGAATGGATGCCCTCGACCGCGCCCCCCCGGCCACCCGCGCCCGCATTGCCAAGGTCCAGGCCATCGGCTCCCCAGCCGATGATGATGCCATTGCGCACCGTGAGGTTGTTGAGTTCGGTGCCGCCCGTCGTGATGCCGCTGAGGGAGCCGGTGACGCCCTGCACCGTGAAGCCCATGAGGTCGAGCGTGACGTTGGATGCGAGGATGGCGATGCCGCTGCGTGATGGGCCGCCGACAATGTTCCCCGTGAGGTAGTACGACCCGGGCTGCGTGATCCGATAGAGGTTCGTCGCGTCGCCGGGCGTGTTGGCGGCAGTGATGGCGATCCGCGGCTCAACATCGACGAGCGTCTTATAGGTGGAGGTGATCGGCCCGCTGGGGGGTGTGAGGGGCCCCGCCAATGAGAGCCCAACTGCCGCGAGCAGGGCGAAAAGCGATGCGGCAGGAATGAAACGCTTAATGTGATGGCGCTGCATGCGGTCGAACTCCTGGTGCCGGCGGTTATGCCTGTGCGGGTTGGAGTCTACCGCGCCAGTGCGCGATTCAAGCCTGATTTTTGGGAGTTGCGGCGGCCGTGGCTTGGTTGGGGTAAGGGAGAGGGCTAAGCCAGAAGGCTGAGCCAGACACCCCGTGACAACCTGCGAGAAAGCGGGCGAAGGGATTTGAACCCTCGACGTTCAGCTTGGAAGGCTGACGCTCTACCACTGAGCTACGCCCGCGTCCGGGCATTGTACCCGGTCGCACTGAGTCGCACGAACCCGCATTTTCTTCAGGGTATGCCAGAGTTTCGCTCCCGTGCCCGGAGTCTCAATGCCGCGCAATGTTGCACCCTTTCGCACCTTGTCCTGCGCAGGCACGATTACAGGAGCCGCGCCGATTTCAGGCGAAGGCTGTTGAGCACCACCGAAACACTGCTGAAGGCCATAGCCGCGCTGGCGATGATGGGCGAGAGCAGCCAGCCGGTGAGCGGGTAAAGCACGCCCGCGGCAACGGGGATGCCGATGACGTTGTAAATGAACGCCCAGAAGAGGTTCTGCCGGATGGTGCGCATGGTGGCGCGGGAGAGCGCGATGGCGTCTGGCACCGAGCGGAGATCGCCCCGGATGAGGGTGATGTCCGATGCCTCGATGGCCACGTCGGTTCCCGTGCCCATCGCCAGCCCCACATCGGCCTGTGCCAAGGCCGGGGCGTCGTTGATGCCGTCGCCGACCATGCCGACGACCAGGCCCTGCGACTGAAGGTTCTTGACGTGCCCAGCCTTGTGTTCCGGCAGCACTTCGGCAAAGACGAACTCGGGCTTGATGCCGACTTCGCGGGCGACTGCCGCGGCAGTGAGGGCGTTGTCGCCCGTGATCATGGCCACACGCAGGCCCATCGCCTGCATCTTCTCAACAGTGGCGCGTGACTCGGGCCTGACGGTGTCGGCGACGGCGATGAGGCCCGCGGGCTTGCCATCGAAGGCGGCGAACATGGGTGTTTTGCCGGAGGCGGCAAGTTCTTCGGCCATTGCGTCAAGGGCTGATGTATCGATGCCACGGTCTGCCAGCAGCGCCCGCTTGCCCACCAGCACCGCACGCCCATCCACACGCGCCTCAATCCCGTGACCAACGACCGCCTTGAACTCGGCAGGCTCTGAGAGTGCGAGTCCGCGGGCTTTGGCACCTTCAACGATCGCGGTCGCCAGGGGGTGCTCGCTGCGGCGCTCGGCGGAGGCGGAGAGCCGGACGAGGTCGACTTCGGTGATACCCGGGAGCGCGCGCGCATCCGTGAGCGCGGGCTTGCCCCGCGTCAGCGTTCCGGTCTTGTCGAGGATGATGGCGGACAGCTTGTGGGCCGTCTCCAAGGCCTCGCCGCCCTTGATCAGGATGCCCTGCTGGGCCCCGCGCCCGGTGGCGACCATGATGGCCGTGGGCGTGGCAAGCCCCAGTGCGCATGGGCACGCGATGATGAGCACCGATACAAATGTGAGCAGCGCCATGCTCATGCGCGTGTCCGCGGGGCCCATGAAATACCAGACGATGAACGTGACCACGGCAACGCCCAGCACCGCGGGCGTGAAATACCCGGCGATAGTGTCCGCGAGCCGGGCGATTGGTGCCTTGCTGCCCTGGGCCTCCTGCACCAGTTGAACGATCTGCTGGAGCGCGGTGTCCTTGCCCACCTTCGTGACGCGGAACTGAAGTGCGCCCGTGGTGTTGATCGTGGCTCCGAACACCGAATCGCCGGGCTTTTTCTCCACCGGCACGCTCTCACCGGTCAGCATCGATTCGTCAATCGCCGAACTGCCGCTCTCGATTTCGCCGTCCACGGGCACCTTCTCGCCGGGTCGGACGATCACGATGTCGCCGACCACCACCTGCGCCAGCGGGATGTCCTGCTCCGCCCCGTTGCGTACGACACGGGCGGTCCTGGCCTGCAACCCGATCAAAGCGCGGATGGCAGCGCTGGTGTTGCCGGTGGCGCGGGCCTCAAAGAGCTTGCCCAGAAGCACGAGAACGATGATGACTGCCGCGGCTTCGTAGTAGACGGGCGCCCCCACCATCGTGCTTCCGGCGGCGTGTGCGTTCGCGAAGTACCCCGGCCACACGGTCGCGGCAATCGAATACACAAACGCGGCGCCCGTTCCCAGGGCCACCAGCGAGTCCATGTTCGCACGGGCGTGCTTTAAGCCCATCCAGGCCATGCGGTAGAACTGTGCCCCGCACCAGACCACCACCGGCATCGTGAGTGCGAGCTGAAGCCAGTTGACCCACGCGTGGTTGAACAACGCGATCCTGCCGTGCGACATGGCGATAACCAGCACCGGCAGCGACAGCGCTGCGCCGATGATCACCTTGCGGCGCAGCAACGCTTGCTCGTCCTGATTAATGTGCATATGGGCCGCGTGCTCATCGCTGGCAGCGTGGTCCATCTGCACATCGGCGGCACTGCCGCCTGCGGAGGGGTGCCCCACATGGCGAGAAGTCTCAGCATGCGCGGCATGGTTTCCGTTCGCGGTCGTAGCGTTCATCGCGGGAATAGGGCGCGGCGTTGCAGGAACGGCAGCGTCATACCCGGTCCCCTGGACCACACCCTTCAAGACCTCCGGAGAAGTGGACTTGGGATCGAACCGCACCGTCGCGGTCTGGGTGAGGAAGTTCACGCTGGCATTCGAGACACCCGGGGCTTTCGCGAGCGCCCTTTCAACCGTGCTCGCGCACGAGGCGCACGTCATGCCGGTGAGAGACAGGTCGACGCGCTGCTCGGGCATCGCTGCCGGGTTGACGTCGGACGAGTGCTCGTCGCCGCGGGTCGTGTGCCCCTTAGCGGCTATCCCGGCTGATGCGGCATTGTCACGCTGCGTGGTCTCGCCATTCATGGATTGCCTTCCGATCTGTTAACTGCCGTTCGCCCGGGTCAGGACCACCACCACGTGAACACGGCGGCCACGCAAGGTCAGCCCCACAGCTTGAACACCGACATTGCCGCCTTCGTCAGGAAAAATGAGCGCCATGTGACCGACCAACCAAGCCGACAGCGAGTTCCATTCACCGCGCGATCCTGCTTACCAAGTGCAGCACTTCCTCGATCATGTCATCCCGCCGCTTCCCCTGCTCGTGCATCGCATCGCTGGCGCAGTGCTGAAGGTGGTTCTTGAGCAGATTCCTGGCCACCGAACGCAGGGACTCCTGCACAGCCGCGGCTTGCTGGATGATGTCGGCGCAGTAGCGGTCCTCCTCGATCATCGCCGCGATGCCGCGGACCTGCCCCTCGATCCGCTTAAGGTGCTTGAGGTTTGACGCCTTGATGTCCCGGTCCACGCCTGCCGCGCTGGCACCGGGTCCTACCGCATGCCCCCCGGGACGGTCCTTGCCGACGCCTTGACCAACCGCACAACCACACGCAGCTCCCGCCTTCACGGGCATTGGCGTTGTTCGCACGGCTTTCGACTTAGTCTCTGCTTTACCCATGACGGGATTTCCTTGTGATGCGGGAGTTTGATCTATCACTTCAAGACCCGCAGCAGCCTTTGGGCTTGCCGCAGCAGCCAGCCGCGCCGGGGCCGCTTGCGGACGCGGGCTCGACCCGGGCCCGATAGCCGGCCTTGACGAGGGCTGCGACGGCATCGTCCGCCGCCCCGGGGGCCAACACCTCGACCTCCGCTTTGCCGACGGTAACCGACCTGATATTCACGGCAGGCAGGTTTGACAGGGCTTGGGTCACGACCTGGACACAGCGGCCGCAGGACATGCCATCAATGGAAAGTGTCACTTGTCCTGTCACATGTTCATCGCTCGTGGAGTGGACGTTCATAGAGGCTCCTTTCAGTAGCTCGTACAGCATCTAGTATACTCCCCCGGAGTATCTATGTCCACCCCGGCGGGACTCCTTTTTTGTCCCGGCGGTTTCGTCCAGGGCCGATCGCGGCGATTCGCGCGCGACCGAACATGCTGGGTTACGGCACCGCACCGCCGGTGGCCGCGCAGTGTTTTTTCCACATGAGCCTGCCAGATGAGCCTGATTGATGGGCAAATTCATTCCGGCGCAGTGTTCTTGTCGGAATGTACTGCCTCACTGATCGATGCCGGTTCAACCGCGGGTGTCCCTTCTGTGGCGCCGCCGACTATTTCGTTCCTCACCCGGTTGGGCACAGTGTTCCCGCCCGACAGGAAAGGCTTTTCAGATGCCACACTCAATGCCTTCCAAAGACATGCTCGACTGCATGAAGACCTGCGGCGAATGCGCGAGCATGTGCAACCAATGCTCGCACCACTGCCTGGGCATGGGCGGCGAGCACGCAGGCCCCGAGCACCAGGGGATCATGCGCGACTGCTCCGAAATCTGCGGCCTTGCTGCGTGCTTCATGGGCCGGAACTCGCGCCACAGCTCTCACATCGCGCGCGAGTGCGCTGAGATCTGCGGCGAGTGCGCCGCTTCATGCGAGCGGATGGGCAAAGGCGACGACATGATGACCCGGTGCGCCAGCGTGTGCCGCCAGTGCGCACAGTCCTGCAAGATAATGTCAGCCGCGGGCGCGTGAGTGTGAGCGGGTTGCAGTGACGTTTAAGTACCAGTGCTCCTTCTCAGCCCACGATGGAGACCACCTTGCAAGAATCCACGCCACAACAGTCACACGGCCGCGTGTACGGCCGCTTTGCCGCGATGATCGCGACATCCACAGCTGTCATGTTCGGCTTGACGTACGTCAACACCTATCAGGCCGACCACATCTTCTGGAGTGAGACCCGCTTCTACATGTCGTTGCTCATGGGCGCGGCGATGGCGGCCGTCATGCTCAGCTTCATGCTGCACATGCACAAAAGCCGCGCTATCAACATCGCGATCTACGCGGGTGCCGCAGCGCTCTTCGTGCTCGCCCTGGCCTTGGTGCGCAGCCAGGTGACGGTGCAGGATGTCTCATACATGAAGGCCATGATTCCCCACCACTCAATCGCGATCCTCACAAGCGAGCGGGCCAAGATCTCTGACCCGCGGGTCAGAAAGCTCGCCGATGGGATCATCGCAGCACAGCGCCGGGAGATTGAGGAGATGAAGGCGCTCATCGCCGATCTCCGCGCACGGTGAGGCGGTCGGGGGGATGGCAGGGCCTGCCAGTTCCCTCGCTCAAACGAACGATTGCTTGAAGCTGACGCTAATGGGTATGTGGCCGCGCCGCCGACCTGTTTGGGCCGGGCACGAAGGGGCAGACATGTGCCCGGCCGCGCCTGAATGATCAAAATGATGCCGGTTTCCTGACGCGCGCTGGTCAGGCTTGTCGCATGGTCGGTGTGGTGATCGCGCTCACAAGCAGCCGGGCCTCGCAGCCCAGCCCAAACACAGACAAAACCGTCTCACAGTCCAAACAGCGTCCCCACCCGGAGCAATCAGATGAAAACAACCACTTATTCCTCCTTCGCCCTCTTTGTCGGCCTCGCACTGGGGACTGCCGCTGCACAGGCGGGCATCAACCCCGAGTGGCAGTTGCACCGCCCCGGCATGACCGGCATCCCCGGCGACTACGTCCAGGCGATTTATGTCGATCCGGAGGATCAACCGTACATTGCCGCGTATATCCCGTTCTGGGAGGAGGGCGGGCTCGGCCACTTCGATGGCGAACGCTGGACCACTGTGAATAACGTCGACTCGCCCATCCTCGGCTCGCCCCGCTTCAACGAGATTCTGCGAGGGCCCAACGGGATGATCTGGATCGCTTCCGACCGGGGCTTGCTCCGTTACGACCCTGTCATCGGTCCATCCTCTCTTGTCAAGTTTGACCGCACCAACACTCCCATGCCGGGTGATCAGATCCGCGATATCGATTTCGCGCCCGATGGCACTTTGTGGATCGCCATTTTCAACGCGGGCGGCCTGCCGGGCGGCGGTCTGGTTCGTTTCAATCCCGCCACCAGCCAGTGGACAGTCTGGACCACGGCCAACGGCATTACATGGGGCGGCGACTGGCCCGGCTGGGACGAGGTCGATCACGTTGCCGTCGTCCCAGACGCCGCCGGCCCCGGATACACCATCTGGTTTGGCTCGCCCAACAGCCTCGGCATGGGAACCTGGCGTGATGGCGCGTTCACCTGGCTTGGTAATCCACAGGACCTTCCGGCAAGCCGCTACCCGCTTAAGTTCATGACAGTTGACCCGGTGGATGACGATGGCAACGTCTGGCTGCTCACGAGCCAGGGGCTCGCGCGGCGAGCTCGCGACGGCACGTATACGCCCATCAGTTATCCCGCGGGCGTGAACTCGCAGTTGCAGAAGTTCCAGCCTCTGCGGAACGGTCGGGCGATCATCGCCACCTTTTATGCGGATGTCTTTTTGTACAACGGCGCGTCGTGGCAGTTCCTGGGCAACTGGGGCGGCGGCACCCATACCTATGCGCTCGCGGAGGACTCACAGGGACGCATCTGGGCGGGCGGGATCGGCGGCGCGGCACGGTGGGACGGGTCCGCATGGCAGCGGTACCGGCTTACCAACACCGGCATGCTCAGCTACTTCGTCGACACCATTTCTCTCGCGCCCGATGGACGCGTGTTCATCAACGGCAACGGCGGACCGGGCGTGGGCGGGTTCAACATCTTTGACGGCGTGCACTGGACCGGCGTGAACAATCACAACTATGGCCTGGGGCCCGCGTTCGGATTTCCCACCGACGACGTCGCTTCATTGTTCTATCGTGCGAACGGCCACCTGCTGCTGGCCCCCCGGAGCCAGGGCGCGGCAGATTGGGACGGCACTTCCTACACCCAGCTCATTCCGCTTGGAACATCGATCAGCGTCATGACCGAGGACGGCTTGGGGAGGGTGTGGGCCGGCGGCGACAACGGGGGGTTATTCCACGAGGACGAGTTTGGGCAGATCTTGCAGACACCATTCGGACGAGTCCTCTCGATCGAGAAGGACCCGGCAGCGCCCGGCTTTGTCTGGGTCTGCAACCTGGATGCGATCACACGGACCGACGGCTCTACCTACGAGACCTGGCCCCGTTCGCTGTTGGGCATCGGCGCTAACACCCTTGAGCAGCAGTTGCAGGGCGCGTCGCTCGCGCCAGATGGCACGCTTTGGATCGCCAGCGGCAGCGGGCTCTTCCACCTCAACCCGTCGGATTCCACCTTTTCACGGTTTACGACGGCGAACTCGGGTCTGCCTTCCAACGGCGTTTACCGCGTGAAGGTCGCCCCAGATGGGGCCGTGTGGGTCTACAGCGAAGACGATGTGCCCCCATACACCGCCGGGTTGTCGCACTTTGACGGCACCACGTGGACAACCTTCAACACCGCGAACTCTCCTCTGCGCGGGCCGGGCATCACCTGCCTCGAGACGCGCTCAACACCGGATGGTTATGAGTTATGGGTTGGCATGGCCACGCAGGGCGTTGCCGTTCTTTCGGTTCGCGTCGCGCCGCGCTGCTCCGCAGACTTTGACAATGATGGGGACACCGGGACCGATGCCGACATCGAGGCGTTCTTCGCATGCCTGGCCGGTCACTGCTGCTCTACCTGCGCCACTTCTGATTTCGATGGCGACGGCGACTCGGGCACCGATGCCGATATTGAGGCCTTCTTTCGGGTGCTCGCGGGCGAAGATTGCTAGGGCGAGCGTCTCTTCAGCCCATCGGGCGCAGGTTCCGCATGACCGACGTCTTGTAGGCGGCGGCCGCGGGGATGAGGCCGGCAAGGGCGGCGAGCATGACAGTTGCGATGGCGACGGCGATGACGGCCTTGGGATCGAGGCGGGATTCGATGACCAGGCCGAGGCGCTGCTTCATGATTTCTGCCGTAATGACCGCTCCCGCGGCAGCCAGGGCGGTACCGGCCGCCGCGCCGAGCAGGCCGATGATCGCCGACTCTGTGACGATGAGTCCGAACACGCGCCCGGGGCTCGCGCCCAAAACACGGAGCACGGCGATCTGGCGTCGGCGCTGCTCCATTGAGTTGTAGAGGGCGAGCATGATCGCGATGCCGCTGGAGATCATGACGGCCCCGGCCACCGCGAGAAGGATGCGGTCGACGTTGCCGACAATGTCGAGAAGGCGGGACATTTCCTGGCGCGGCTGCGCAACCGTGATGCCGCCCGGGAAACCTTGGCCTCGGCGGAGACGGTCAAAGAGGACGGGCAGCGATGCGGACGCGTCAGAGCCAGCGCGGGTGCGGACGCGGACATAGATGTTGGTGATCTTGCGGTCGGTGTCGGTCAGGTCTGCCGCGGTGATGGGGGCCTCGTGCTCATCATCGTGAGCATGATCAGCGTCATCGTGGTCATGGTTCGCCTCGCCCTGGGCGCGGTGCGCGGCTTCGATGCGGTCGTGGGCGTGGATGATCCACGCACTCTGCAGCGATGTGAAGAGAGCGCGGTCGTGGGCGAGGCCGGTGGGTTCAAGGACGCCTACAACCTCGAACTTGAACTCGTCGTGCTCATGCGCGGCCTGGGGGTCGGTGCCCCGCGTGGGAAATCCGTGCGTCAGCACAATGTGGTCGCCCAGCGACAGCCCGGCTTCCCGCGCCGCGGTGGCGCCGACAACGACCTGAAAGTCGGCGTTGAGCGCGTGCCCTGCCCCGAAACGCCAGGGATTGGTGTCGTCAGGCTGGTATTTCGTGAAGAACGCAGGGGTCGTTGCGAGCGTGGGCCAGCGGGCGCGGAAACTGTCGCCCAGTTGCACGGGGACAGCCCACTCCACGAGCGGGTTTTTCTCAAACTGCTCAAACTCTGAGAACAGGACCGGGGCGCGGGGCGCGCTGATGTAGAACACGCCGTTGAGCACCGACACCAGCGGGCTCGCATCGCGAGACAGCAGCAGGTGCATGTTGCCGCCGCCCCGCTCGAAGGCCTTGCGGCCCGCATCGCGCATCGTGAGCAGCACCAGCATCAGCGCCACGGCAACGGCGACCGTGACAACGGTGGTGATGGTCGAGAACGCGCGTGCCCGAAGGCTGCGGAGGATAATCGTCCAGTCAGTCATGCCGGCTGCTCCGCCACTCCCGCAAGCTCATCCAGCTGCTCGCGTCGCTCGAAGCGGGCGTGCATGGACGGATCGTGGCTTACGCACAGCAGGGCGGCGCCCTTCTCGCGGCAGATTCCCTGGATCAGGTCCATGGCCGCGCGGGCGTTCTCAGGGTCAAGGCTGGCGGTGGGCTCATCGGCGAGCACGAGCACGGGATCGCAGGCCACCGCGCGGGCGACGGCCACACGCTGCTGCTGCCCGACGCTGAGCTGCTCCACGAGCGCATCGGGGCGGGTGATGCCCAGGTGCTTCAGCAGTTTTCGGGCCTTCGCGTCCTGCTCCTCGGCAGGCTTGCCCGCCAGCATGAGCGCGGCCTTGATGTTCTCAAGGGCAGTGAAGCCCTGCAGTAGATTGAAGGTCTGAAAGATCATGCCGATGTGCGTGCCGCGGAAACGGTCGCGGCGATGGCCCGAGACCTGATGGATGTTGGTGCCCGCCACCTCGATGGCGCCGGCCTGTGGGTCTGTCAGTCCGGCGATAAGGGCGAGCAGCGTACTTTTGCCCCGGCCCGAGCCGGCGGTGAGGAGGAGTTGCTCGGCGGGAGCGACGGAGAGCCCGGGCACATGCAGCGCCCAGCCACGCTCGTCGTCGGCGCGGGATTCATAGCGGAACCGAAGGTTGGTGATGCGGAGCGCGGGGGCTGCGCCAGACTCGGCCATGGTGACCAAGTTTAGTCCAAAAAAAGCCCACGGCACGCCGCGTGTTGCGTGCCCTGGGCGGAGGAGTGAGTTCTGGAACGGGCGTGCTTAGTTGTCGCTCGCGACGGGGGCAGGCTCATCAAGCCCCACAATGCCCGCGGCAATCGCGATGCGAGCAAGCTCTACGCGGTTGGTAACGCCCAGCTTGTCGCCCAGCGACACACGGTGCCATTCAACGGTCTTGACGCTTCGGCCAAGTCTTTTGGCGATGTCGGCGGTGGAGAGGCCGATGCCGATCAGTTTGAGAATCTCAAGCTCGCGTGCCGTGAGAGAGCCGATCTGGCCCGCATCGTTCACGCGGCTGCGCACCACACCGTCGCCTTCGCGTGGGGCAGTGCTCGAGCCGGCAAGACGGCTGACGACCAGCACGCGGGGGGCCTGCCCGGGCACCACCATGGGGCGGAAGACCGTCCGCATCAGACGACCTTTGACCATCCCTTCGAGGGTGATGGGGTGGCCTGTTGTGACAGCCTCCTTGATCAGGTTCAGTCGCTCGGTAACAAGTTCCTCGTTGAAGAAATCTCTCAGGTTGCGGCCGGTCGCGTCACCGTTGCCATTGGCGTGCGGGCTGCCGGGGCCCATGATCCGGTTGGCCACCGGGTTGGCGAACTCGACCGCGCCGTTCACATCCACAACCAGGACCGGGAGGTTGGTGTCGTCCATGAGGGCAGACCAGAAGGGGTCCTTGGGGGTCTGGTAGGCCTTCTGGGCGGAACCGTTCTCTCGCATACTTGACTGCATCATGGTGTACCTTGTCCTGCGCCGGACATCCGTATCAGGTCGAGCCCACTGGCGCTGCTGGCACTCGAATGATCCCCCGATCCATCTGTGATGGTTCCGCCCGTGGATAACGATTGGATTCGAGACGGCATGCAAATCTATCAATCCGCCTGATCGGGACGCCGAATCGCTGATAACGTCCTGAGAATCCGGGTGAGCCGCGGAACAGGCCGTAATATTTCCGGACGAGGAGCACGATTGCCAGAGAACCACCAGAGCCTCCCCGACAGTCCCTCACGCCTGCCGCCGGAGGCGATGACCCATGAACCCCCCCACTCCGCCCGCTCTCAATGGGCCAAGACACCGGGCGATCCGGCGGACCAACGGTTCCTGGCCGGGCCGCGCGCGCGGCTGGCCGAGGCGGCTCGGGTGGCGCGGATCGCAAGCGAGTTTGTCCGCGGGTTCCGTCAGTTGCACTTTGTCGGACCGTGCGTGACTGTGTTCGGTTCGGCCCGCTTCAAGGAGGACAACCAGTACTACGCGATGGCCCGCGAGATGGGCAAGCGGATCGCGGGGCTTGGAGTGACCACCATGACCGGCGGAGGGCCGGGCATCATGGAAGCCGCGAACAGGGGCGCACGCGAGGGCGGGGGCCGCTCAATTGGGTGCAACATCGTGCTGCCCGCGGAGCAGGAGCCCAACCCGTATGTGGACCGCTTCATTGAGTTCCGCTACTTCTTCGTGCGCAAGGTCATGCTCGTCAAGTACAGCTACGCCTTCGTGGTGCTGCCCGGCGGCTACGGCACGCTCGATGAGCTGTTCGAGTCGCTCGTTCTGGTGCAGACGCACAAGATCCTGTCGTTCCCCGTCATCCTGATGGGCGTGGACTTCTGGGCGCCGCTGCTGGACTTCATCCGCAACACGCTGGCCCACGCGGGGACCATCAACCCCGAGGACCTGGACCTGCTGACGGTAACGGACTCCCCGGATGAGGCCGTGGAAAAGATCCGCCGCGGGCTTGCGCTGCAGGATGCGAACCTGCGGGCCGCGCCGCGGCGCAGCGCGCTGCTCGGAGAGCCGAAGGAACCGAAGCCCGCGGGCGTGTGAACCTCACGCAGAGGTGCGGATGGCATCGAGCACCACCGGGGTGTCCAGGGGTGTGAGCTCATAGAGCACAAGCCCGCCGACATGGCGGGTGAACAGGTGCAGGCCAGTCGCAGGAGGAACCGTGAGGCGACGCTCCTTGTCGATGCGGTCGATCATGACTATGGAGTGTTTCGCGCCCACACGGTTGATGAGGATCAGAGTGTCCTTGCTCAGCGGGTACTGTGCATAATCGCGCCCGTAGGCCCAGCCCACCACTTGGAGCGAGGGTGACTCGGCGATCGTGAACGACTCGCCCATGCGGCTCTGAAGATAAGCGCGGAACTCGGCATCATCAACGCACTTCCACGAGGGAACAAAGTTGGCCTTCTCGACGTTGTTCCACACCACTTCGGGGTGGATCAGCAGGGGGTCTGGCCGCAAGGCCAGGAAGGCGGCGGTTGCCGCGATGGCGAGCACGGCAGCCGCGGCCAGCCAACGCAGCGGATGACGGCGCCGGGAAATGGAGAGCGCCGCCGGCGAAGCAGCCGCCTCGCCATCATCGAACAGGCGACGCAGGGATCCTTCGATCTCGCGATGTACAGCAATTTCAGCGCGCCGGGACTCAGACGATTCCATGTCGCGCTCTAAGGCCGCTCGCTCGGCGTCAGACAGCACACCGTCGAGGTAGGGCGCGATGCGTGGGTCCTGCACTGAATCCTGAGGGGTGAGGCTCATAAGGCGGCCCCCTTTGCGGGCGCTTCCTGGGGTGCAAGGCGGTCGCGCAGGGCGAGGCGGGAACGGTGGACGTGGCTCATCGCGGTGCCTTCGGGAATATTGAGGGCGCGGCTGATCTCTGCATAGGCCATGCCATGCACCACGCGGAGAATGAGGCAGGTGCGGGCGATGTCGTCGAGTTGGTGCAACGAGGCGGCGACTTTTTCATCCAGTGGCTGGCTCGGTACGGCGGGGCGTGCATCGCGCGTCAGTTCCAGCCCCGCGTCGCCCGCGAGGGCGGCCCGGCGACGCTGGCGGCTGCGGGCTTCGTTGAGGGCGACATAGCGCACGATCTGGCCCATCCAGGCGGTGAAGTTGGTTGAGGCGTCAAACTCACCGCGTTTGATCATGGCAATGGATGCCGCCTCCTGAACCACATCGTGCGCGAGCGTGCGGTCACCCAGGACTGCCGCGGCAATGAACCACAGCGTCCGGCGCGACTGCTCGTAGCGCTCCCCGAACTCATCGGGAGTCAATGGGACACCCGCCATCCTTCCCGGCAACGTCGGCTGCGAGTTTGCCCCTGCCGCGTTCCCCATATGAATGTCGGCATCGTCGGCGGTATTGCGGTGTTGCGGGATAGCCGTCATAAGACAGGCAAAAAAGACCCTTGGGTACGGCCTATCGGCCCCCCTCAGCAGGGCCCGCCGGCGAGAACCCGGAAGAACGACTCGATGTCCGCATCGGTGCCGGTATCGCCATCGCCGTTGAAATCGGCCCCGCCGGGGAAGCAGGTGGCGCAGCAGTTGCCAGCGAGGCAGGCGAAGAACGCCTCGATGTCGGCATCGGTCCCGGTGTCGCCGTCGCCATCAAAGTCGGCCGTGCCGCACGTCGGCCCCGCGATGACGCCGGTGGCGGGCAGGGTCGCGGTGGTGGTGACGTTGGTTGTCTGACTGTCCACGCTCAGGTTGAGCAGCAGGTGGGCTGGGTCTCCCGTGCCGGTCAGCGGGGGCAGATCGAAGGGCAGGTTGGGGGGCTGGGGCTGCGGCGTGGTGCTGCTGCTCTGCTGGACGATGCTCAGCGACAGGCTGGCGCGGGGCGGGGCGGCAGCCGGGTCGATGCTGCCGGTCACGGCGAGGGTGACCGGTGTTGTCTGGGTCGTAGGAGCGCCCTGGAAGCTCACCGTGGTGGTGACGTTCACCGGCACCTGCAGGGCAAAGGTTGAGGTGCTGCCGGTGCCGGGGGTCAAGGGGCCGCTGGCGGCAGCCGTCTGCTCCACGAACATGCTCGTGACCGACGCCTCGCCCAGCGGCACGGGCACGGGCGTGAGGAAGGGGTAGGAGTTGTTGGGCGCGGCCGTCAGGAACGACTGGTACGTTACAGAGGCGTTGACGGGCGCGGGCGTCTGCGTTGCCGCGCCGATGAGATCGGCGGTGAGGGCGGAGAGCGTGACGGTTCCGCCGTTGACGTCGAGCACGTACTGGCCGGTGGGCAGGCCCGCCGCGTTGCCGGTGGCGGTGCCGCTGCCCCCGAGCGTCTTGGAGATGTTGGTTGGCGCGGGCGGGCGGGTGCCGAAGATGCTGAAGTTGAGCGTGCGGGTGCCGCCGGGGTTGGTGGTCTGGTCGTAGTTGCCGATGAGCGTACCGCTGAACGCGGCGGTGCCATCAAACATGCCGGACATGGAGCTGACGGGCGGAGCGACCCGGCTGATGGTGAACTGGTAGGTCTGGGCGTGGGCTGTCGCGCCCGGCAGTGCGGCAGCGGCCAGCAGCGAAAGGGCGGCGAGGGCATGAAGGGGGCGGGGCGTGGGCATGAGTCGCTCCAGAGTTGAGAACCACGTTAGAAAACGCAGTGTACGGGCCGCGTCAAGTGCCCGGACGGGGCGGCACGGACGGTGAGGGAGGGGGAGCGGCAGGCGGCTGCGGCCGCGCAGGCGGGTGATACCCCTTCGCCCAGATGAAGATCTCCCGCGACACATCGCGGCTGGCGTCGGGCTTGGTGCCGCCGACAT
Organism: Phycisphaerales bacterium; assembly: GCA_038260025.1. Classification (GTDB taxonomy): domain Bacteria; phylum Planctomycetota; class Phycisphaerae; order Phycisphaerales; family UBA1924; genus JAEYTB01. The sequence goes on along the minus strand of JBBSOF010000001.1, from coordinate 111,984 downwards.
CCTTGAAGACGCGGCGCGTCTCCTTGAGCAGCTGCGGGAACTCCTCGCCCTCGAGCACCTTCATCACCAGCGAGCCGCCGGGGTGCAGCACGGTGGGCAGCATCTCCAGCACGCGGCGGCACAGGCGCACAGAGAGATAATCATCGCCGTGGCCTGTGGTGCTGGGGGCCATGTCGCTGAGCACCGTATTGAAGAGTTGCCCGGAAATCTCGAACAGCGCGGCAGGGTCGGTCTTGAAGATGTCCCCTTCAAGCACCACGACGTTGCGGCCAAAGTCGGCGCCCACGCGCTGCAGGTCGATGCCCACGGCCAGGCCGCGGGGGCCGATGATCTTCTCGACGACCTGCAGCCACGATCCCGGGGCGCAGCCCAGGTCCAGCACGCGCGAGCCGGCGCGAAGGATGCGCTTCTTCTCGTTGATCTCGATGAGCTTGTACGCCGAGCGCGCGACATAGCCCTCGGCCTTGGCCTGCTTAAAGTATCGGTCGTGGAGCTTGCGGGGTTGAGGCATGGAGGGAGCGAACAGGGGGATCGGGGCCCGGGAACGAGGGGAAGATAGGCTTGCGCGGTGGCAGGACCGAGGCATGATCAGGCCTGGCAGTGGGGCTGCCACGGTTTCCGGACCCGCGCACGATCGTTTGCAGGGCATGGGAAATCATTTCTCATGCCTGCACAATCATTTCTCGTGCCCCGACAATCGTTGCCGGTGCTCCGACAACCATTTCCGGTGCCACCACAATCGTTGCTGGTGCCCCGACTAACGTTGCTGGTCCCCCGACAATCGTGGCCGGTGCCCCGACGAACGTTTCTCGTGCCCCGGCAATCGCGTGATGCGGCAGGGCACTGAGACATCCCGCAAGCTGGTGCCCCGATCACACTCCGCCGATAACGCGCGTGCTACCCGCCGCGGCGTGCTTCCTCAATCCACGCCGCTTGGATGTGCTCCAGTATCTTCTCGTTCACAGGGTGACCGGGCTCCTCGCGGAAGCCGGGGAGGGCCGTGACCAGGGCCCGCAGCTCAACGAACCGCATGCGCAGGGGGTCCTTGTCCGGGTGCGCCTCGGCCAACAGCTCGCCGATCAGCTCCGTCTCCAGCCAGCCGAATGTCGGATCTTCCATGGGAAAGTCCTGGGGCCTTGGTCCTGAGTCCTGGGTCGGGGGGGGAGTCCTGGGTCCTTGGTCCTGAGTCCTGGGTCGGGGGGGCGCTGCGGCCTGGTTCCTGACTCAGGACTCAGGACATCAGGACATCAGGACCCAGGACCCTCCGCCTCAGTGCGGCACTTCCTTCACCGCGTTGCGGTTCCACGATGGGACGCGCACCACGATGGGGCCTTCTTTCTCGACAATGCACTGGCAGGAGAGGCGGCTGTTGCGCTGCAGGCCGGGCGCCTCCTCCACGCGGTCCTCCTCGGCCTCGACCGCCTCGGAAAGATTGTCGTTGCCCTGCTCGATGTAGACGTGGCAGGTGGAGCAGGCGCACACACCGCCGCACGCGTGCTCGATGTTGAGCCCGTTCTCCATCGCCAGTTCGAGGATCGACTCGCCCACGCCCGCCTTGAACTGGTGCTCGCGCTGGTCGGTGCCCGCGACACCGGCCGGGTCTTCCAGAATAAACGTGACCGGAACCACGTCCGGGCCGTGCTCGCGTCCTGAGTGCTTGAGGTGCATTGGGCGATCCTAGTCCCTATTCTTGCAGCCCATGCCCGCCGGTGAACTCGAACCTCCCGCTCACGCCCCCACCCCCGCTTCCACGCTGGACCTGTCGGTGGTCGCGCCGGCGCACAACGAGCAGGACAACGTCGGACCCCTCGTGGACGAGATCGAGGCCGCACTGAAGGGCACCGACCTGCGCTGGGAAGTGGTGATCATCGACGACGGCAGCACCGACGCCACCCGGTTCTGTTTGGTTGAAGCGATGAAGACCCGCCCGTGGCTGCGCTGCGTGGCGATGACCAAAACGCCACCGGGCAAGGGCCACGGGCAGTCGGCGGCGTTCCACGCGGGCTTCCGGGCCTGCCGCGGCGAGCTCATCGCGGTGCTCGACGCCGACCTCCAGAACGACCCGTCGGAGATCCCCATGATGGTGGACCTGCTGCGGGCCAGCGGGGCGGGGCTGGTGCAGGGGGACCGCTCGCACGCCCGCCGCGACAACATCGTCCGCCGAGTCGGCTCGGTGGTGGGCCGGATGGTCCGCCGCTGGCTGCTGGGCGATGCCATCCGCGACACCGGCTGCTCGCTGCGGGTCATGAAGCGAGAACTGGCGCTGGCCCTGCCGCTGCAGTTCCGCGGCATGCACCGCTTCATCCCCGTCACGGCGGCCCACTTGGGGTACACCGTCCGCGAGGTGCGGGTGACGCACCGACCCCGCGTCGCGGGGGAGACCAAGTACGGCATGGGGATCGTCCAGCGGGCGTTACCGGGGTTCATCGACCTTTTGGCCGTCCGGTATATGCGGTCCCGCCGCCGCCCCACCTCCTGCGAAGAGGTAGACTGCGTCGCGCCGCACCGGGCTGGTGCGCCATTGGGGGATTCGCGCTGAAGCCAGGGCCCATCATCGCAATGGTTGTCATCGTGACGCTGAGCATGTGGATCATGCTGCGCACCACGCACAGCATTGAGGCCACGCCGGGGGCAGCGGAGTGGGAGATGATCCTTGCCAGCCACAAGGTGAAGGTGGAGCAGGTGCGCAGCCCCGAGGGCGTGTTCACATACCGCTTCCTCAGCGGCTCCAACGCCGGGACCGCACTGACCACCACGGAGTTCCAGACGCTGCTGGATCAGCAGGCCAACACGCGGGGCCGCCCGATGCTGTACCGGATCTTCAACGTCTCCAGTGCGGCACCGCTGGCGTGGGTGGCATTGGGTCTTGGCGGGCAGATCATCTTTTCCGGACGCATGTTCGTGCAGTGGTTAGCGTCAGAGCGGGAGCGTCGCTCGGTGGTGCCCCCCGTGTTCTGGTACATGAGTCTGGCGGGGGCGGTGATGCTCGCGGCCTACTTCATCTGGCGCCAGGACATGGTCGGGCTGCTGGGGCAGTCGGTGGGTCTGGTCATCTACATCCGCAATATCCGCCTCCTGCACCTGCCCAAAGCGCCGGCCAAGGCCCCCAGTTCCCCATCCAATCCCCCAGCCAGTCCCCCGGTCCCGGGGTAGGTTTTTGCACAGTTTGCCTGCCCGATTGCCCAGCAGGGTTGCCCCGGGCCCAAAGACGAAGCACAGTGTGGGTATGCAGGTCCTCCTCGATGGGCAACCGGTTGTCTGTGCGCGCTCCACGGTCGGCACTGCGATCCAATCGATCGCTGAGCAGGCCCGTGCCCGCGGCCGCATGATCGTGGAAGTGAAAATTGATGGTGAACTGCTGAAAGACGAAGCGCTGATGGCGCTCGCGAATGGTGACGGTGCGGGCATCCGCGAGCTTGCCCTGACCTCCGCGGACCCCAAGGACCTGGTGCGGGAGACGGTGCTCGACGCGGTAGATGCGCTGGAGCAGGTGAAAGCCGACCAGGCCGCGGCTGCCGAGCAGGTGCAGCAGGGCCGCACGGAAGAAGCCCTGCGCACGCTCCAAGGGGCCTTTGTCGTGTGGCAAACCGTGCGCGATGTGGTGTCGCAGGGCGCGGCCGTGCTGGAAGTCGATCTTGACACGCTGGAACTACCGGGCATTGACGCCGATTGCGGGTTCGGGCCCGCGACGGCTGCGCTGCTCGAGCACCTGGGGCAGGTCCGCTCCGCCCTAGAGTCGCAGGACTGGTCCGCCCTCAGCGATGTGGTCGGGTATGACCTTGACGCTGACGTCACCACATGGCGCACGCTGTTGACGGCGTTCGCGGCAGACCTTGAGGGTGAACGGGGCCCGGGATTGAGCGCGTCATGACTGCCGCGCTTGGGGCATCGATCGACCACCTGATGGAGCGGGCCAGTTCCGCCCTGGTCACGACCAACTACTTCGAGGCCGAGGCGCTCTCGCTGCGGGCGCTGGACCGCGCCGCCCTGGCGAACGACTTTGAGCGCATGGCCCGCATCTGTCTGCCACTGCAGGAAGCCCGCCGCCAGAAGCGCCACGAGGCGATTGATGCGGGTCGCACGTTCATCGTGTCGAGCCTGCCCATACGCGGCAGCACGCTGGAGGCGGGCTGCTACCTCGTCGAGCCGCCGCTGATCGGCATCGAGGCGAACACGCTGCGCGAGATGTGCAACCGCAAGAAGGTGCCCGCGTTGGTGCTGTGCCGCGAGCCCACAACCTCAGCCGGGAAGTGGCCCCTCGTCGGGGTGGGCGGGTCAGACCGCGAGTCGCTGGTGATCCGGGTGCAGGTGACGCCCGCGCAGGGCTTCGGTGGTGCTGGCCCGGGCGGCAAGCGCGATGATGCGCGCGAGGGGCCGCCGGGTTCGTGGTTCCTGGCGATGCAGGAGAAGCTCGGCGATGCGGCCATCGAGAAGCTTGATCCCAGGATCGCGCCTGACTACCGGGCACTGGATGTGCTGGAGTATCTGCGTGCGGTGCCCGACCACGAGAAGCTGCACCAGGCGCTGGAGCAGGCCTGCCGCGATGCCATGAAGGTGCCACCGTCGGACAAGCCGCGCCGGCGCGCTGTGATCGAAGACCCCTTAAGCTTTTAGCGCAGGTACATCGCGCTGCGGATCACGCCTTCTTGAGCACGGGCAGCGGCCTGAACGTGCCCTCCAGAATCGTCTTGCTATCGGCCTTCATCCAGCCTTCGAGGATGCCCGCGTAGATGCTGCGGAAGTCGATCTTGTACTTGAGATCGCCCTCATCGAGGTCGCGCAGGCTGGGGTGCTCGCCGATGACGCCCGAGCGGACCATGGGGCCAAAGAGCAGCATCGGCGCGGCGGTGCCGTGGTCGGTGCCCTGGCTGGCGTTCTGGCCCACACGGCGGCCAAACTCGGAGAAGCTCATCGTCAGCACGCGCGTGTCGTTGCCCTGTGCCCGCAGTTCGGCGTAGAACGCCTTCATGGCGTCCCCCAGTTGCCGCAGCAACTGCGAGTGGCGGCCCTGCGCCCCGCCCTGTCCTGAGTGGGTGTCAAAGCTGCCCAGCGATGTGTAATACACGCGCGTCTTGAGGCCGGCGCGGATCATCGCCGAGACCATCGAGAGCTGGCGGCCGATGTCAGATTGCGGGAATGTGGTTTCGGGGCGGCGCGATACCGCCTTGCGGATGAGATCGCTGGAGACCTGCGCATCAAGCGCGGTGCGGAGCAGGAATGAGGCGTTGGTGTCCTGCGCCTGAGGGTTGCCGGGGACCATCAGCTCGGACGCGCCCCGCCGGTTGAGCTCGGTGTACGGGTCTTTCAGCGCTTTGTCCACATCCTGCCCCGTCCAGCGGAAGAGGTCCGCCGACTCAAAGCTGACGGGCTTGATCTTGCGGCCTTCCATCGCGAGCGGCGCGGTGCGCCCGATGGCGATGCCGGGGGGGCCCGCGGTTGCGTCGGCCTCGGCTGGCGGCTGGCGCTTGCCGGCCTTGGCCTTGGCGGCTCCGGGCAGTGAGCCCGATTCGCCGGACCCAAACCCGCAGCATTCGGAATCGAAGTAGCGGCCGATCCAGCCATCGCCCGTGGCGCTGGTGTCGGCGGTGTGCCATATGTCCATGGACCTGAAGTGCGAGCGGTTGGGGTTTGGGTATCCCACGCCCTGGATTACGGCAGCGGAGCCGTTGTCATACAGGTCTTTCACGCCCGCAAGGGCGGGGTGCAGGCCAACGCCGTCGGCCTCGCGCAACTTCAGCACATCCTTCTCGGCGATGCCGATACCGGTTCGGGCCCGGTAGTACTCGGGCATGCCGAAGGGGATCACCGTATTGAGGCCGTCGTTGCCACCCGAGAGCTGCACCACGACGAGGATGTGGTCATCGGGCACGCCAGGGGCAGAAGATAGCCCGCCGAGTGCGCCGTGCATGGCGTTGGCCGAGGCGCTGAGGAACGCGGGGATAGTTGCCGCGGCAGAGGCCATGATGAGGCCCGAACGCAGGAACTCGCGGCGGGTGAAGGGATCGGGGTAGAACATGGCGGGTCCTTGGGGTTCGTCGAAGTCGCGCGGCAGCAACGCTACGGACAGGTTCAGCAGAGCTGGTACTCAGGCATGGCGGTGATGAGCAGCACAAGGCTGGTGAGGGTGTCGTTGTCGATGGTGTTGCCGCGGGATTCGAGGTAGGCGAGCAGGGCACGGCGGGCGGGCTGGGGCTTCTGGCCCAGCGTGACGCCGAGGAGGGCATCGACCACTTCACGCGGGCCGGTGACGTCCTTGGGAAGGATCGCCAACGCATCAAAGCCGTTGGAGGTTGATTTGTCGCTCCCCTTGGGCTTGCGCCCGGTGATGAGGAACGTCATGATGTTCTGGCGGACGAACATGGTGGACGTGTTGATCCACGAGCGTCCGCCGTTCCAGCCCTTGACGCTGGGGGGCATGAAGATGCGCTGGCCCATGAGGTCCAGGGCGTCGTTGAGAACAGACAGGTCGCGCACGGGCGTGTTGAGGCTGCGCACGGCCCCCACCACCAGCTGCACCGGGCTCTTGATCTGCTCGTTGAAGAACCGCTGGTCGTAAAAATGCTCGCTGAGGAAGAGCCGGCGCAGCACCGGCTTCAGCTCGTAGCGTGCCTGGAGCATGGTGTTGCCAAGCTCGCGCAGGGCGGACTTCTGCGGGGCGGGGATGTCGCCTGCGTCGGCGGGTAGGTCGCCGACGAAGAACTCGTACAGCTTCCGCGCGATGTGCGCGCTGCACGCACGCTGCTCAAGGATGGTGCGGACAAAGGCGTCACCATCCATGTTGGCGTGCTTGCCGAGGATGTCCTTACCGCCGTTGTCGTGGTTCTGCTGCTGGAAGACGAAAGCGTCGTCGTCGAACGTGTAGCCGGTCAGGGCGCGGGCGCCTTCTTTGATGTCCTTCTCGGTGTAGTTGCCCACGCCCAGGCTGAAGAGCTCCATGAGCTCGCGCGCGAGGTTCTCGTTGGGCTTGTTCTTGCGGCTGTCGTTGTTGTTGAGGAACTTGATCATCGCGGGGTCGCGCACGATCGCGAACAGCAGGTCCCCGAAGTTGCCCAGCGCGTGCGAGCGGAACAGCTGGTTCTGCTGGTACATGTGGTAGCTGTCTTCGACACCGCGAAAGCTGGTGGCGAAGTGCCCGTGCCAGAAGAGCGTGAGCTTCTCTTCCAGCGGGCGGGGCGTCTCGATCATCCGCTTGAGCCACCACTTCTGCACCTCGCCCATCTGCGTGCGGTCGGTCTGCTCGCGCTTCTGACGCTCGAGGCGCACGCGGGCCAGCGTGTCCTCATCGCCAGCGCGCTGGGCGGCGCGGTACATGTCGCGCTCTTCCTTGCCGGGGGGGTGCAGGATGTCTTTGTCAAACGCGTCGGGACGGGCCTCCTCAAACGGCACATCGCTCGCGTTGATGAGATAGTCCACAGACTTTGCCGGCCCCCACGCCAGAAGCGTGCGGACCTGCTCCTCCGAGCCGCCAAAGCCAGCACGCCACAGCAGGTGCCGGGCCTGGTGATAACCGAACAGCTTGGCATCGAGCGGGCGCAGCGTGCCGATCAGAACATCATCCTCGATCACTGACCGCTTCGGACCGGCTGCCCCCGTCGGCTTGCGGCCTTCCACGGCGGGGGATGATGACGGGGTAGGCGTTTGATTCTCCGGCTGGTTCGGCATCGTCAAAACCCCTTGCGGTGCGTGCCTGACGCCTCCAACGCGCCATGCGTGCGTTCCCACCGTTCAACGCCTGTACGCGCTGTCTGATTGCAGCCGGCGGCTGAAGGGGCCGCAGCACGGGCAGCGGGAAGAGCGCCCCCACGAGATAATCTATCGGCCGCCCGCCGGGAAGCGAGAAAAAACCTGCGATTCAGACTGCCGCGGGGGCCTCGGCCGCGGCCGCAGCTGCAAGGTTTCCGGACGGGCGGCGGGCATGGCGGTACAACAGGGTTGCAAGCACCGCAGCACCGGTCGTGACCCCCAGCAGCAGCGCGCCGTTGGCCTGGTGAGCCGTGCGCAGCAAGGCCTGGGCGACCATATCGGGCTCGCGGGCCTTGCCGCCAAGCAGCCACGTCAGCCACCCCAGCACAAACTGGACGCACACCACCCCCACCATCGCAAGCCCGAAGCGGCGGAGCGCGCGGGGCAGACCGGGCTGCTCCCTGGGTATGCCCGCGGCAAGCAAGCCCCCCACCAGTCCCATCACAAGCACAATGAACGAGAACCCGATGTGCGCCCACAGCGCGTGCGTTGCCCCGGGCTGATCGCGCATGTGTCGGTACGCGGCGCCCAGAATGACCTGGAGCACGGTGCTGTGCATGGCCGCGGTCGCGAATGCCTTTTTACGACGGATTGCGTCGATGCCCGTGGCGCTTGCAAGCCGCGCCGGAGTGACCCAAAGCACGACCGCCGTCGCGACCAGTGCCGCGAAGATGAGTTGCGCCAAAATTCCGTGTACCAGCGCGAGCGGCACGCTCTGCAGCAATACCCGACCGGCCCCGCCCAGCACGCCTTGGGCGACCACCGCGGCAAACACCACAGTGGCCCAAACCCGTGCCGCTCGGCGCGTGTCTGCTCGCCACGTCCAAACCATAAGCACGAGGGCGGTCAGGCCGATCAGAGACCCAAACAGCCGGTGTGAATGCTCGAGGAAGACACCCTCGTTCGCGTTGCCCAAGGGGTAGAAGAACATCACCATCCCGAAGGTGCCGGGCCAATCGGGGACGGCTAACCCCACATTCCGGGTAGTCACCAGCCCACCAATAAAAAGAACCGGCATCGCGGTCAAGGCGGCCACGACACCAAACCAGGGGAGCCACCGATCGATTACGGATCCTGAAGGCCGCAAGACACCGCCAATCCAACCACCCATCGCGCCGACCATCGTTCCGAGCAGGACAAACCCTAACGCTATCAGGATGGGGTTAATGTGAACCGCTGCGTCTTGTGCGGGGGCGATCTTGGTGCCAAGCAGAAACAGCCCGAGGATCGACGCTGTAAGTCCTGATGATATACCAACTTTCAATCCTCTTGACGAACCTGTGGCGAGGCCGCCGGCGAGGCTGACCCCCAGCCAGATCACCAGCAGCACACCCAGACGAACCGGCTCGGCAAGTGTGACCCAAGGCATATGGGTGACGAACCAGCCGACCCAAACAGCCGCGGCGGTGCCGAAGCCGAAGACGGTGGCAGGTCCGAGAACATTTTTGAATGCGGGAAAACCCTGGCCTGACTGGTGCATTGGTGCCTCGTCGATTTCACTGAGAACGAGTCTCAGTTGCGGTAAGACAGGAATCGCCCCTTGACAGCGTAGGTCCTATGTGGGGAAATTGCGGTTTGACAGCAATCGGTGTTTGTGAGTCGGGTGACGGGCGAGGATGCCCAACCCCCCTGTACAGGGAGACCGCCAGTGTCGGTGATCTTTCCGAAGTGGACCAACCTGCTCCCCACCATCTTCGCGGTTGGGGCTCTGGGCGGTCTGAGCGCAGCCGTCGGTGGCTTCTACTACTACGCGACGCCCAAGTTCTTCAAGGTGGGCTATATGCCCAAGCAGCCAGGTGGCGGGTTTAACCACCAGATTCACGCTGGCAAGCTGGGCATGGACTGCCGCTACTGCCACACCAAGGTCGAAAAATCGTACGAGGCCAACATCCCCAATGTGGCAACGTGCTACGGCTGCCACAAAGAGAACACGCTCTCGATCTACAACGAGTCGGAAGTTCACAAGAATAAGACTGAGTTCATCCGCGAGGCATACGCAGCGGACCAGTCGATCGAGTGGCGCCGCATCCACAAACTGCCCGACTATGTGCACAACTTCCCGCACCAGGCGCACCTTGCGGCCGGTGTGAGCTGTTACTCCTGCCACGGCCAGATTACGGCGATGCCTGAGGTGTACGAGGCGCAGCCGCTGTCGATGGGGTGGTGCCTTGACTGCCACCGCAACCCGGAGACGGCGGTGCTGGAGCCCCAGTACCACGACAAGATCACGCAGCTTGTGTGGGTTGAGCAGCACCTGAAGGACCGTGCGGCAAAGGCCAACGACGAGTCGGCCCGGCAGTTGCTCGAATCAATCAATGTGAACGCGCCGCAGAACTGCGGAGCCTGCCATTACTAGCGCCAGGTGTGCAACTGCCGCAGTGTTCGAACTGTCCGTGCCTTTCGCCTTCCGCAAGAGACCAGCATGAGCAACCTTGATCAATGTCCGTCGACAACCAAGGGTGAGAAGAAGCGCGCCGGCAAGGCCGAGCTTGCGGCGGTTGCGGGGCGGGTGGACTCCATCCACGGGCAGCGCGCCTGGCGCAGCCTTGAAGAGGTGGCCGACACCGCCGAGTTCCGCGACTTTCTCGAGCGTGAGTTTCCCGCCGGCGCATCGGAGCTGAGCCGCGCCGAGGGCGAGACCGACGGCGAATCGCGGCGCAACTTCCTGAAGATCATGGGCGCGTCCGTCGCGCTTGCCGGCGCGGCAACGATCCCAGGCTGCCGCCGGCCCGACCACAAGATCATGCCCTTCTCGCGCGAGGTTCCCGAGGAGATCATTCCCGGCAAGCCGCTTTTCTATGCCACCAGCTACACGCGGCCCGATGGCGGAGTCGAGGGGCTGCTGGTTGAGACGCACGAGGGGCGGCCCACCAAGATCGAGGGCAACCCGCTGCACCCTGTCAACCAGGGCAAGAGCTCGGTGTGGGCCCTGTCGAGCATCATGGGGCTGTACGACCCCGACCGCCTGAAGCACCCGATCTACAAGAACCCGGCGCGCGGCCGCATCGCGGCAACGTGGGACGATTTCCGCGCGTGGGCCGACCGCGCGATGCCGGAGATGGAAGCCGTGGGCGGCGCGGGGCTGGCCGTGCTTGCGGACAAGAAGCAGAGCCCCTCTCGCCAAGCGGCCATCGCCGCCTTCCGACAGAAGTACCCCAACGCCCGCTGGTTCGCGTACTCCCCGGCCGAGTCGTCCGCCGTCGCGGAGGGGACGCGGCGGTGCTTCGGCGTGCCGATGCGTGAGGTGCTGAAGATGACCCGCGACAACACGCGGGTGGTCGTGAGCCTCGACCGAGATTTCCTGCACAACGACCCAGCCGAGGTCAGCAATGCTCGCCAGTTCTCCGCTACGCGCCTCGTCATGTCCACCAAGGACACGATGAGCCGGCTGTACTGCGTCGAGAGCGGCTTCAGCCTCACCGGCGCGCAGGCGGATCACCGCCTCCGCCTGTCCCCTTCGCAGGTCACGGCGTTTGCTGTCGCTCTCGCGAAGTTCGTGCTGCCCAAGGCTGCCGCGCCCGATTCTCAGCAGATCAGCAGCGCGCTGGACCGCATGAGCGTGCAGCCCGCGGCAGGCGTGGACGCCCGCTTTGTGGAGGAGTGCGCCAAGGACCTGCTGGATTCGGCGAACCGCGGCAGGACGCTGATCCTGGCGGGCGAAACGCAGCCGCCCGAGGTTCATGCCCTGGTGATCGCGATGAACGCCGCGCTGGGGAACATCGGCGCGAGCATCGCCTACCTGCCAATGACGGATGAAGAGGCGGCACCATCGCTCGCCAACATCCGCGAACTGACGGACGCCATCAACCAGGGCGCGGTGCGCACGCTGGTGTGCCTCAACACCAACCCTTTGTACGACGCGCCTGGAGAACTGAACTTTGGCGAGGCGTTCGAGAAGCTGCAGGCGTCGATCACGCTGACGGTGGAGTCGACGGAGACTGCCGCGGCTTCGACATGGTCGCTCAACGGCGCCCACTACCTCGAGAGCTGGGGCGATACGCAGTCGCACGACGGGGCGATCGCGCCTGTGCAGCCGATGATCGCGCCGCTGTACGACACGGCGTTGAGCGACCTGGAGTTCATCGCGTTCCTGACCGACCGCTCGGCGAAGCGGATTGATGGTTATGAGATTGTCCGGGGCACATGGGCGAAGTTCGTCACGGGCGACTTTGACCGCGCGTGGCGGCGTGCCCTGCACGACGGCATCATCGCGGGGACATCGCAGAGTACCCAGGCCCCTCGCGTGAACTTTGCCAACGTGGCGGATGGCTTGTCGCGCCTGCCCGCGGCTCCGGCTGGGCTTGAGGCGGTCTTCTGCGTCGGCAATGTGGCCGACGGCCGCTTCGCCAATGTGGGCTGGCTGCAGGAACTGCCCGAGACGGGGACTCGCACGGTGTGGGACAACCCCATCCTGATGAGCCCCGCAACGGCGAAGCAGCTCGACCTGCTGCCCATCAACTACACGGACAAGGACCCCAACGGGATCTACTACAAGTCCCGCTTCCCGCACGGGCAGATGGCGACCGTGACGGTGGGCGGGCAGTCGGTGACGGGCGCGGCGTGGATTCTGCCCGGAATGGCGGACAACACCCTGCTGCTGACGCTGGGCTATGGGCGCGAGAACGCAGGCCTAGTGGGCGATGGTGTCGGGTTCAACATGTACAAGGTTCGGCCCGCGACCGCGATGAACGGGCGGGTCGTCACCGCCGCCCGCATAGAGCACGCGCCCGGCGAGCACATGATCGCCAGCACGCAGGACCACTGGACGATGGACAACCGCACGAGCATCGTGCGGGCGGTGGACCTGCCCCGCTTCCAGAAGTTCGGCGACGAGGTGGCGCTCGCGATGGACGAGCTGTACGGCACGCGTGCCGAGCTGAACTTCGCGGAGCGGATGGGCGAGTTGGCGCACACGCCGCCGAACAAATCGATCTACAAGAATCCCTACAACAAGAGCAAGGACGAGCCGCTCCCCAGTGCGGCCTATGCAACCGGCCCGCAATGGGCGATGACGATCGACCAGACGACCTGCACCGGCTGCGGCGCGTGCACCATCGCGTGCCAGAGCGAGAACAACATCGCCGTGGTGGGCAAGAAGGAGACGGCGAAGGGCCGCGAGATGGCCTGGATCCGCGTGGACCGCTACTTCACGGGTGAAGATGTCAACAACCCGGAGGCGATGTACCACCAGCCCGTTGCGTGCGTGCACTGCGAGAACGCGCCGTGCGAGACGGTGTGCCCCGTGAACGCGACCGTACACGGGCCCGAGGGCATCAACTACATGACGTACAACCGCTGCATCGGCACGCGGTACTGCGCCAACAACTGCCCCTACAAGGTGCGCCGCTTCAACTTCTTCGACTACGGCGTGACGAAGTTCAACGGCGACTATCTCGGCAAGGACCTGATCAACCCCATCGGCGACTACATCCCCGGCCAGGGCACCGGCATCACCGGCAGCGGCGAGCATAACTCGATCAACCCCAACCTCATCCCGCCGCGCCTCCGCCAGAAGCTGGACGAGATCTCGCGGATGCAGAAGAATCCCGACGTCACGGTGCGCAGCCGCGGCGTGATGGAAAAGTGCACCTACTGCGTGCAGCGCATCAACGCGGCGCGGATCGAGTGCAAGATCGACGGGCTGCCGGGCATCCCCGACGGCTTCTTCCAAGCCGCCTGCCAGCAGGCCTGCCCCACCGACGCCATCACCTTCGGCGACATGCTGCTGCCGCAGAGCAAGGTCTCCCGGATGCGCGGCAACGCCCGCAGCTATGCCCTGCTGGGCTATCTGAACACCCGCCCGCGCACCAGCCACATGGTCCGCGTGATGAACCCCAAGCGCGAACTCTGCTCCGCCGAGCGGGTGGCGGAGTGGGACATGCCGCTGGGGCACCACGCCGGGCACGGTGAGGCTGATCATGGAGATCATGGCGAGCATGGCGATCACGGGCCGGAAACCCCCGGCGCCACCCGCGACGGTCAGCACAGCAAGGCCTTCGAGTTCAAACCTTCACGCCAACGCGATGACCGCGGCTATGCCCTGAGCCTGCGAGTCCTGGGAGTTCGAGCATGAGCGCGATCCATCCGGATCAACTGACAGCGCAGCGCCTGGCGGGGATGGCCCGGCCACCGATCGAGCCGCCGACCGACCCTTCCACGGGCGATGGCACGCTCATCGACGACCCTGCGAAGCGTGCGCCGCTCGTGCTCAACCAGCGGTCGTTTAAGGAAGTTACGGACATCATCTGCGGCTACGCCGAGAACAAGCCGCCGATCTGGTGGCTGCCGGTGTTCATGCTCACCAGCACGATCGCCGGGCTGGGCGGTCTGTTCATCACCTACCTGGTCATCACGGGCATCGGCACGTGGGGCCTGACGAACCAGGTGGACTGGGCGTGGGACATCACCAACTTTGTTTTCTGGATCGGTATCGGCCACGCCGGAACGCTGATCTCGGCCATCCTTTGCCTCCTGAAGCAGAAGTGGCGTACCGCCGTCAACCGCGCGGCAGAGGCCATGACCATCTTTGCTGTCATCTGTGCCGCCACCTTCCCCGGCATCCACGTTGGTCGCCAGTGGATGGCGTGGATGCTGTTCCCTTTCCCGAACTCCAACAGCATCTGGCCGAACTTCAAGAGCCCGCTGCTGTGGGACGTGTTCGCGGTTTCGACGTACGGCATCGTTTCGCTGCTGTTCTGGTTCATGGGCATGATCCCCGACCTCGCGACGCTGCGCGACCGCGCCGACCGCCGCCTGCGGCACGCGGGCGACGGCGGGCCGATCCTCTTCCCGCTGCTGCCGGTGCGGACGGACAAGATCCGGGCGTATGTGTACGGGCTCCTGGCCTTGGGCTGGCGTTTCAGCAGCCGCCACTGGCACCGCTACGAGGCGGCGTACCTCGTGCTCGCGGGCATCAGCACGCCGCTGGTGCTCAGCGTGCACTCGATCGTGTCGTTCGACTTCGCAACCAGCATCCTGCCCGGCTGGCACACGACGATTTTCCCACCCTACTTCGTGGCCGGCGCCATCTTCGGTGGCTTCGCCATGGTGCTCATGCTCCTGATCCCGGCGCGCGAGCTGTACCCCAACATGAAGGACTTCATCACCCTTCGCCACCTCGAGAACATGGCCAAGATCATCCTGGTTACGGGCATGATGGTGGGTTTCGCCTACTCGATGGAGTTCTTCATCGCCTACTACGGCGGCAACCCGAACGAACTCTTCGCCTTCAAGAATCGCGCCTTCGGCCCATACTGGTGGGCCTATGCCACGATGGTCTCGTGCAACGTGCTCTCGCCCCAGGTCTTCTGGAACAAGGCGATGCGCACGAAGCCGATCGTGATCTTCTTCATCTCCCTGCTGGTGACCATCGGTATGTGGTTCGAGCGGTTCGTGATCATCGTCACCAGCCTGCACCGAACCTTCCTGCCCGGCGAGTGGCACATGTTCCACCCGTCGATGGTGGACATCATGATCTTCGTCGGGTCCTGCGGCGTGTTCTTGACGCTGTTCCTGCTCTTCCTGCGGTTCCTGCCCGTCTTTGCGATGGCGGAACTGAAGGCGGTGATGCCCCAGGCCAGCCCCCACCACAGTGCGGAGGGCGGCTCAAGCGCCTACGGCATGGGCGTTTCACCGCTGCAGGTTGATGCCCCGAAGGGAGGCCACTGATATGGCCCGCACACACCTGTATGTCACTGAAGCCGGGGAGCCGATCCACGGCATCCTAGCGGAGTTTGCCACACCCGCGGACCTGTACCATGCGAGCGAGCGCGTGCGTGATGCGGGATACACCAAGTGGGACACGTTCACGCCCTTCCCCATCCACGGGATGGAGGAGGCGATGGGCATCAAGCGGACCAAGCTGCCGCTGCTGGTTGCCGCGGGAGGTTTCACGGGCGTCGGGCTCGCGTACCTCATGCAGTGGTGGATGTCGGCGGACTATCACATGGTGGTGCAGGGCAAGCCCTACGGCAGCCTGCTGAGCGGCGGCTGGCAGCCGTTCGTGCCCATCACGTTCGAGCTGGGCATTCTCTTTGCCGCGTTCTCGAGCCTGATCGGGATGCTGGCCCTGAACGGCCTGCCTCGGTGGCACCACCCGCTGCTGAAAAAAGAGCGGTTCCTGGCCTCCAGCGAAGACCGGTTCTTCGTGTGCATTGAGGCCAAGGACGCGAACTTTGACCCCGACAAGACCCGGGCGCTGCTCGAGGGCGCTGGCGCGACGAGCATCGAGCTGGTGGAAGAGTGAGAGTTCAGGCAACGCGTAACCGTTGAACAAGGCTAAAGGCACACCGCACATGAAGATGGTGCTCAACACAACCCGATCGCTGACCATCCTGCTGCTGCTTGGCGCGGCTGGCATGCTCGGCGGCTGCCACGGCGACCGCGAGGATCAGCCGCCCCGCCAGTTCTTCCCAGACATGGACGACCAGCCGAAGTGGAAGCCTCAGGAGAAGAGCGATTTCTTCACCGACGGGCGCACCATGCGCAAGCCCGTGTCGGGCACGGTCGCGTACGGCCGGCACAGCTTCTCGACCGATCCCCAGGCCGAAGGTTGGGAGTCGCACGCCGCCGAGCAGCGCGAGGACGTGCTGAAGGAAGACGCCGGCACCTACCAGGGGATGACCGCCGACGGACAGGATTATCTCACCACGGTGCCCATGCCCGTGACCATGGACCTGCTCAAACTCGGGCAGACCAAGTTCAACATCTACTGCTCCGTGTGCCACGGTTACCTGGGCGACGGCAAGGGAACCCTTCAGCAATACTTTGCAGTTGCCCCCGCCAACTTCCACGATCCCAAGTTCACGGAAGAAGACCCCACGTCGCCCGATCCCACATCACGCGACGGCTACATCTTCACCATCGCACGCAACGGTGTGCGGTCGATGCCCGGCTATGCCCATGCAATCAACGAGCGCGAGACGTGGGCCGTGGTGGCGTATATCCGCGCCCTTCAGGCCTCTCGCGCTGGCACGATGCAGGATGTGCCCGCCAGCCAGCAGCCGAATGTCGAGCGCGACTTCGGGGCGCCCGGCTCTGCGACCACGCCCGCGAACGACCCCGCCACCAAACTGACCCCCGCGGACCCCGCGACGCAGGGCACGCCGGCCAAGTCCAACACGCCGCCTTCGCCCGAAGCGGGCAAGCCGGCGCCCGCCGGCACGCTGCCGCCCGCTTCCCCCACCCCCGCCCCCGCACCCGGAGGTCCTCAGTGAGCACCGCCCACGCGCACGCCCACCCTGGTCATGACCACGCCTCGCACAGCGCGCCCGCAAACGCGCTGCAGCGCGACAACGTGACGCTCCCGCCCGGCACCGGCAAGGGCCTTGGCTTTGGACTGATGGGCATCGGTGCGGTGCTTGCCGTCATTGCGCTGTTGATCGGCTGGCAGAGTGTCGGCGGGACCACCTTCAAGCAGGCTCTCGCGACGTATCACCTGGCGACGATGTCGGTGCTGGCGATGTCGCTTGGCGGCCTGTTCTTTACCATGGTGTTCCACCTGACCAACGCGGGCTGGACAGCCACGCTGCGGCGGCAGTTTGAGAACCTGGCCAGCTTTGTGCCTTTCGCATTCCTGCTGGTGGTGCCCACGCTCATCATCGAACTGGCCAGCCGCGGCGTGCTGTTCGCGTGGCTCAGCAACGAGGCCGCGGGCACGCATGTGCTGCAGGCCAAGTGGTTGTACTTCTTCGGCCCTTTCAGCAAGCCGGGCACCGAGGGCGAATTCCCCGTTTTCTTCATGTTCCGCGCGGCGATCTACGGGCTTATCTGGATCCGTCTGTCAATGCGGCTGCGGCGCTACAGCCTTGAGCAGGACCGCACCGGCGACCGGGGACTCACGGTCCGGGCCCGATTCGTGTCTTCCTGGGGGATGCTGCTGTTTGCCCTTTCCCTCGCCTTTGCCGCCTTCGACTGGCTCATGAGCCTCGACTACGGCTTCGCAAGCACCATGTGGGGCGTGTACTACTTCGCCGGAGCGGCGTACTCCTCGGTGGCAGTGGCGACGATCATCCTCGCAGTCCTTCGCCTGCGGGGCAAGCTCGAGGGCGCGGTCACGCACGAGCACTTCCACGACTTGGGCAAGCTGATGTTCACCTTCACGGTGTTCTGGGGCTACATCGGCTTCAGCCAGTACTTCCTGATCTGGTACAGCAATATCCCCGAGGAAACCGCCTTCTACAACTTCCGCGCTTCGCCCGACTGGCTGTGGCTCGGCCGCCTGCTCATCCTGGGGCACTTTGTGGTGCCCTTCCTCATCCTGCTGTTCCGCTCCGTCAAGCGCAGCCCGCGGGCACTGATCCTCATGGGCCTGTGGGCGGTCATGCTGGAGATCGCGGACCTGTACTGGATCGTGCGCCCCATGGCAAATGCGGGGGCGAACGCGATGGATGGCACGTCAACAATGTCGTACGCCGTCGATCTGCTGGCGATCCTCGGGGTCGTTGCGATCTTCGCCGGGTACCTGATCCAGAAAGTGCCGCAGTCATTGCTGGTCGCCGTCAACGACCCGCGCATGGCCGAGGGCCTTGAGCACAAGAACTACGTCTAAGCGTCCGGGGCACGAGTTTTCAGCCTGAAAGAGAGCACGCCGATGTCCGGCCACGATCACACCCCCGTCATCCACGAGCACGCCGACGCGTGGCACCATCACACGTCCGAAGAGGGCCTGCCGCAGCACGAGCACTCCTCCATTGTGGATGCGAGCGCGCTGATCAAGTGGTTCTTCGGGACCGGAATCTTGCTCGTAGTCGTGATCATCGCTCTGGGTATGTATTTCACGCGCTACAAGACTCAGATGCGGATGGAGTTCGTCGAGACCATCGAGGCCTCGGGCCCCGCCAGCACCGCCCGCGCCGATGCCGAGCACCTGCTGGGTGTGGACGCCCGCAACGATTACAAGTACACGCCCGCCGACAAGAAGGCCCGCACCGTTCACCTGCCGATTGATCAGGCCATGAGCAAAACTGTCGAAAAGTACAAAACCGTCCCGAACGTGGCTCCCCGCACCAGCGCCGCACCGAGATAACCCTCTTGACCCCTGCCGCGACCAATCCCGTTGCACCCACCGCGCCCCGGCGCGGCAGGCGCGCTGCGCCGGCAGCGGCTCGGGCGGGCCTTGCCGCGGCATTTGTGCTTGGTGCTGCCCTGCTGACGATTCCGGCAACTAGCCCTGCGGCATGGGCCCAGTCTCCACCCCCCGACGCCAAGCCCCCCGAGTTGGCACCCGCACCGCCATCGGCGGACCAGGCCGCCCCAACCGATGACGACGGCCCGCTCCCGCCGCTGCCCCCGCAAGCTCGCGGGGTTGATGTTGAAGAGCATGTTGGGCAGTTTCTGCCGATGGACGTGACCTTCACCAACGCGGAGGGCAAGACCATCGCGCTGGGTGACTACTTCAAGGATGGCAAGCCCGCCATCATCGCGATGGTCTACTACAAGTGCCCCATCGTCTGCAGCGTGATGATGTCGCGCCTGACAGAGACCATCAACCAGCTCGACTACAACGTGGGCACCGACTACCGCGCGCTGATCTTCAGCGTTGACCCCACCGAGACGACCCGCGATGCCGCGGCCGTGAAACGAGCCCACGTCAGCGGGTATAACCGCGAGGTCACGCCCGAGGTTGATGCGGGCTGGGAGTTCCACACGACCGACGACAGCGCCTCGCGGCGGCTGGCCGATGCCTTGGGTTTCCGCTACCGCAAGCTCGCCAGCGGCGTTTACAGCCACCCGGTGGCAATGTTCGTGGTGACGCCCGATGGACGCATCAGCCGCTATCTCTACGGCTTCTCGCGGCCTACGCGCGATATGAAACTCGCCCTGCTTGAAGCGAGCGAGGGCAAGCTGGTCCGCACCATCGGCGACCGCCTGATGCTCCGCTGCTACATGTACGACCCCAAGGCAGGGTCGTACACGCTTCAGGCCACCCGCGTCATGCAGATCGGCGGGGTGATCACCGTCGCTGCCCTCTCGACGCTGGTGGGCTGCCTGTTTGTTGGTGAGCGATTCCGCCGCAGCCGCGCCCTGCGTGCTGCCGCGGAATGCTCGTCCGCTCCTGCCACTCCCTCCGATCCCACCTCTTCCGTCACGGTCGCCAGCTGGCCCAGCGCCGGAGGCGGCACGCCATGATGTTCCCCGCCATTCTTTCCATGACAGGGTTGACCCACGCCATGCACAGCAACTTCTCGCTGGCCCCCGCCACCCTGGCGAAGGGCGGCATCCTCGACTGGTTTCACAAGGCCTGGTTTCGCACGGATGCCGCCACGGCAAACGGCGTCTCCACCGACAACATCGGCATGTGGCTGTGGTGGTTCTGCACCCTGTGGTTTGTGTTCCTCATGGCGCTGATGGTCGTGTTCGTCGTCCGCTATCGGCGCAGGAAAGGGCGGATCGCCCCTAAGAGCCCAAGCCACAACACCCCGCTCGAGATCGCCTGGACGGTCATCCCCACGCTGTTCCTCGTGTACATCTTCTTCCGCGGCTTCTGGTCGTACATGGAGAAGCTTGTCGCGCCTGGCAACGCCGTGGAAATGAGCGTCCTCGCCTCCAAGTGGAACTGGTCGCTGACCTATCCCAACGGCTCTGAGTCTAACGCCACGACGGTGATTGGCTCGCGGGTCATCCCCGTGTTCTACATGCCGGCGGAGCGGGCCATCCGCGTCAAGATGAACAGCCAGGATGTGATGCACGCGTTCTTCGTGCCGGATTTCCGCGTCAAGGCCGACATCCTCCCCAACCGCTATACCACGGTTTGGTTCAAGGCCCTTCAGCCCTCCAGCGGCAAGATCCATCCGCGGACCCAAGTGGATGCGGACTCGGCCCATGCATCCGCCACCGCCAACGGCCTGACCTACGGGGGCCCCAACTACATCAAAGAGCTCGAAGGTGTTCCCTACGAGGACCACTGGCTTTTCTGTGCTGAGTACTGCGGCGACGAACACTCGGAGATGGCTGCGATCATCCGCGTGGTGCCCGAGGATGCGTACAACCGCTGGCTCGAGACCATCGGCACCGGCAGCCTGTCGCCGAAGGACCTGGGCAAGCGAATGTACGAGACCAAGGGCTGCATTACCTGCCACACGATTGATGGGGCGCCAAACACCGGGCCAACATGGAAGAACATGTTTGGCCACGGCGTCACGTTCACCGACGGCTCGGCGTACTCCGAAGCGCAGATGTCAGACCCGACCTTCTTCCAGAACTATGCCCGCGAGTCCATTCTCGTGCCGCAGGCGAAGATTGTCACCGGCTTTGGCTCACAGATGTCTTCGTACCAGGGTGTGCTGAACGACAAGATGATCGACGGCGTCATCGCTTACATCATGAGCCTGAGCGACAAGGCGCCGGCCGCCGAGGCGCCCGAGCCGGCTGCCCCCACCGGTCAACCAGCGTCGCCCCAGGTGCCCGCCCCAACCCCTGCCCCCGCTTCTGCCCCGCCTTCCTCCGCCCCCCACTGATCCCTGTCCCGCGCCGCACCAAGGCGCGATGGACTGCTTTCTGGAGTTCCCGCGATGTCCGATCACGCTCACCACCACGGCAGCTACCTGACGCTAAAGGGTGGCTTCTGGACCACGGTCAAAGACTGGGCCACCACCGTCGATCACAAAAAGATCGGCATGATGTACCTGTTCGCCATCCTGTTCATGTTCTTCATCGGCGGCATGGCGGCCATGGCGGTGCGCTTCGAGTTGTTCGAGCCTGTGCGCACCCACGTTGACGCCGCGGGCACCATGCACATCACCGGGCAGGCCTTTGCACCGGCCGATGCGGGAACGGACATCAAGCCGGGCAACAACATCTATAACCGCCTGTTCACGCTGCACGGCGCGATCATGGTGTTCATGGTGATTGTGCCGAGCATCCCGGCATCGCTGGGCAACTTCCTGCTTCCCCTGATGCTGGGGGCCAAGGACGTCGCCTTCCCAAGACTGAACCTCTTGAGTTGGTACATCTACGTCACTGGGTCGCTCTTCGCCATCACGGCGATCTGGCTGGGCGGCGTCGACACGGGGTGGACGTTCTATACCCCCTACAGCACCACGACCGACGCCGACTACTGGCGTGTGGCGCTGATGGTGCTGGGCGCGTTCATCCTGGGCTTCAGCTCCATCCTCACAGGCCTTAACTTCGTGGTCACGGTCCACAAGCTGCGGGCCCCCGGCATGGGCTGGTTCGACATGCCCCTGTTCGTCTGGTCGGTCTATGCCGCGGGCATCATCCAGGTGCTGGCAACGCCCGTCATCGGCATCACCCTCTTGCTGCTGACCTTTGAGCGTGTGTTCCGCGTGGGAATCTTCGACCCTGCCCTGGGCGGAGATCCTGTGCTGTTCCAGCACTTCTTCTGGTTTTACAGCCACCCGGTTGTGTATGTGATGATCCTGCCGGGCATGGGCATCATCTCCGATGTGCTCGCGGTGCAGTGCCACAAGAAGATCTTCGGCTACCGGGCCATCGCGTTCGCAAGCCTGGGCATCGCTGGGGTGTCGTTCATCGTGTGGGGCCACCACATGTTCACCAGCATGTCCGAGCTGGCGGACATGGTGTTCTCCTCGCTCACGTTCCTTGTGGCCATCCCCACGGCCGTCAAAGTCTTCAACTGGATCGCAACCCTTTACAAGAGTTCCATTGCGCTCAACGCGCCGATGGTGTATGTGCTCATCTTCCTGTTCCTGTTTTCCATCGGCGGCCTCACGGGCCTGCCGCTGGGCACCCTCTCCACAGACCTCCACCTGCACGACACCTACTTCGTCGTCGCCCACTTCCACTATGTCATGATGGGCGGCACCATCATGGGGCTGATGGCCGGCCTGCACCACTGGTGGCCCAAGTTCTTTGGGCGCATGTACAACGAGAAGTGGGCCATCATCGGCGCCATCACCGTGTTCATCGGCTTCAATCTCACCTTCTTCACCCAGTTCTTCCTGGGCTCCCGCGGCATGCCCCGCCGGTATGCCAGCTACATCGATGAGTTCCAGATCTGGCACCAGATCTCCACCATCGGCGCCTTCGTCATCTTCCTGGGCTTTCTCATCCACCTCTTCGTGTTCATCGCGTCTCTCGCCTATGGCCGCAAGGCCCCTGCCAACCCGTGGGGCGGCCTCACCCTGGAGTGGGTTGCCGACAGCCCCCCCGAGGAGCACAACTTCGCGCACGAGCCGCTTGTGACCCACGGGCCCTACGACTTCGAGAACACCGTGCCCCCGCACTGGGACCCGGCGGACTACCCCATCCCCGAAGAGAATCGAACGGCCAGCCGCCACTAGCGCCCTCAACGACGGCCAGAGACCCACGCCAAAGACCCTGAAGAGAACCCCATGACCACCATCGACACACGCGAACTTGGGAACCGCCCCCACTGGCAGCGGTACATGCCCGGGCACCACTGGCGCTCCGCGGCAGAGGAGTTCGACGCCTGCAAGTTCGGCTTCTGGCTCTTCCTCTCCACCGAAGTCCTGCTCTTCGGCGGCATCTTCTGCGCCTACTTCATCTTCCGGACCCTCTACCCCGCGGCATACCACGAGGGTTCCTCAGCGCTTGACTGGCGCTGGGGCGGCCTCAACACCATCGTCCTGCTCGTTTCGAGCTACACCATGGCCGCGAGCATCTATTGCGTGCAGACGGCGCAGTTCAGCCGCGCCAAGGTCAACCTCATCATCACGCTGATCTGCGGCCTCGCATTCCTCTTCATCAAGCTCACGTTCGAGTACACGCCCAAGTGGTCGGGGTACTTCTTCGTGCTCGATCCGGCGCTCTCCCACCATGCCGGCACCATTGTCCAGGGTAAGACCGCCCTGTGGGGCATGTTCCAGTTTGTGGAGGGATACGGCGGCAAGCGCCCGGGTTCGCTCTTTGACTACCCCTTCGCCGAGGCAGCCCAGATGCCCATGTGGTGGTCGGTCTACTACTGCGGCACGGCCATCCACGCCCTGCACGTCGTCATCGGCATGGTGCTTATCGCTCGCGTGCTGTGGCGCACCCACCGCGGCTACTACGGACCGACACACTACACGATGGTTGAGGTCACCGGCCTGTACTGGCACCTTGTTGACCTCATCTGGATCTTCCTGTTCCCGCTGCTGTACCTGATCCACTGATTCGGACCTGATTGGACACGAGGACACTCGCTCCCATGAACTCTCCCAACACCGCTTCCGGCGAAGCATTCAACGAGCTTGATCCCCACGGCGCCGAGGGCCACGGGCAGCACGCGTCCCACATCATCGTGGGGCCGCTGACGCTGCGCACCATCCTCGCGTTGCTTCTGGTCCTCACAGTGGCCACCGTGGGTCTCGCACAGGCCGAGATGGCCATCCAGAACGCCTTCCACATCCTGCTGCCTTGGTGGGTCAACGTCGCCGTGGCCATGTCAATCGCGGTTGTGAAGGCCTTTCTGGTCATGGCGTTCTTCATGCAGCTCAAGTACGACAACCCCATCAACACAGTCCTCATGGCCCTGACGTTTAGTGCCCTCGCTACGTTCCTGTTCTTCACCGGGCTGGACCTTTTCAGCCGCGGCGCGATCGACCCGATCAAGCAGGGCCAAATCGTCCAGGGGGGCACGGGCATCGCCTCCTCGGGCAATAAGCCGCTGGTTGTCGCGGCACGCGAACGCCTGCTTAGCAGGCTTGAGACGGAACTGGGCAGCCCCGAGGCCGCCGCGGCAGAGTTCGCCCGCATCAAGGCCGACATCGCCGGCCACGGCCATGGTGAGAGCCACGACACCGGGATGCAGTTTTCAGATGAGAACCGCTCCCGCCCTGCCGCGGGTCGCACCGACGCTCTGAGCGAAACCGTCGAGGCCCACGAAGGTCATGGCGGGCACGACGCCGGTCATTCCGACGAGCACGACGAAAGCGAGCACACCGGCGCACCGCGGCGCGAGAACCTCACGCCTGCCGCGCCCGCCCGGTCCCCCACGCCCAGCACTGGCGGCCACTGATGGCTCCCTCCCGCGAGCGTCGGATCGCGGCAGGCGTCGCCATCGCCGGGCTGCTGCTGCTCGGCTTCGCCACCTGGCAGCTCATCCTGCGCGTCCAGAAGTTCCATCACGAGAGCCCGCGCCTCATTTACGCTTTCCAGACCGTCGATGCGCGGGCCTTTACGTTTGCAGGACGTGATGTCACGCTGGAGGACGACATCTCCGTCGCGGACGCCCCGAAGATGCATCTGACCTACGGCGATCAGTCTGTGCTGCTCGATGTGGCCATCCCGCCGCGGCACAACCTCCCCGGCCTCAAGGGCCACGAGGACTGGCTTCGCGTGCTGCGGTTTGTGCTCCGCAGCGGTCTCACGAACGAGGAGTTCGCGGCAAAGCTCGACGCCGGTGCCGACCGCCTCGTGCTCGTGACGCGCACACCCCCGGCGGGCGTCGACCCGGCGACGTGGGGAACCGTCTGGAAGACGGCGTGGGTGTTCGATTTTTACGAGCTCCTCCCCGACGCCACCATTGAGCACCAGACCCTTGCCTACCCCACCACCCGGGACATTGCGAAGCCCAAGGAAGGCGAGCTTCAGGAGAACACCTGGGAGTTTCAGGCGGCCCTCCAACTCATGCCCAACGCCGGGCAGGCTGGACCGACGCACAACTTCTACGGCGACGCGCTGGCTGCCGCTGGGATCATGCTGCCGCTGGCGGCGTTTTCCGGGCTTGCCGCGGCACTGGGGCTTGTGTTCATGTTCGCGCCGAAACGGCGGACGGAGTAGCGTCGGCCGGCGTCACACACCCATCGTCAGGCCCACGGGCTGGGCCCGCGGCGTGTGGGTCGGCTGGATTACGACGCCCAAGGGGGCGCGCTTGCCGCCGGGGGGTGGGATTCCCTCCTGGTCGATGTGACGCTGGATCGCCATCACGCCCTCGATCAGCTGTTCCGGGCGGGGGGGGCAGCCGGGCACGTACACGTCAACCGGAATGAACTGGTCGCAGCCCTGCACCACCGCGTACGTGTCGAAGACGCCGCCGGTCGAGGCGCAGGCGCCCATGGAGATGACCCACTTGGGCTCGGGCATCTGCTCATAAATGCGCTGCAGCACGGGCAGCATCTTCACCGCGATCCGCCCGGCGACGATCAGCAGGTCGGCCTGGCGCGGACTGAACCGCATGACCTCCGCACCAAAGCGGGCGAGGTCGTACCGCGAGCACGCCGTTGCCATCAGCTCGATGCCGCAGCAGGCCGTCGCAAACGGCATCGGCCAAAGGCTGCTGCGTCGCGACCAGTTGATCACGTGGCGCAGCTGGGTGGTGAGGAATCCATCAACGGGGAGCGCTGCTTCAATGCCCATGCCCGAGTATAGCTTGCACGTACCAAGAAAAACCCCCGCATGGCGCGGGGGTTTTGGGAGAACAAGCAAAGGATTTTCAGGCCATCGTCAGCCGCTTACTTCTTCTTTTTCTCGGCCTTCTCGCCCTTGGGCTTGGAGGCTGGCGTCTCGACGGTGATACCCGCCATCGGGTCATGCTTCAAGCCGCGGCGACGGTCGCGGAGGCGGCGGCTCTTGCCTGCCCGCTCGCGGAGGAAGTAGAGCTTGGCTCGCCGGGAATCAGCCCGACGGACGACCTCGTAGCGGGCGACCAGCGGCGAGTTGACGGGGAAGATGCGCTCCACGCCTACCTCGTCAACAACCTTGCGGACCACGGCCATCTCGCCGATGCCGCGGCCCTTGCGGGAGATCACCACACCCTGGAAAACCTGGGTGCGCTCCTTCTCGCCTTCCACGATGCGGAAGTGGACGTTGATGGTGTCGCCCACCTCGAACCGGGGGACGTTGGTCTTGAGGGCGTCTTTATTGATGTCTTCGATGATCTGCTGGGACATGGAATTACCTCGGAGTAGGGCGGGAAGGGTAGGCCGCAGGCCGGTCACAGTCCACGCTTTTTCAGGCTTCCGGTGCGCCACCGGGCGTACCCGGGCCCCCCAGCAGGTCCGGCCGCCGGGCCTTCGTGCGGGCCAGCCGCTGCTGTTGACGCCAGGCGTCCACCTTCGCGTGGTCCCCGCTGGTAAGGATGTCCGGGATCCCCTGCCCCATCCACTCCCGCGGGCGGGTGTAATGCGGGCAGTCCAGCAGACGACGCCCTCCGCTGCCAGCCGAAAAGCTGTCCTGAACGTTGGACCCGACATCTCCCAGGGCCCCGGGCACGAGGCGGGTCACGGCGTCGATCAGCACCATCGCCCCCAGTTCACCCCCGGAGAGCACATAATCCCCGATCGAGACCTCCAGCGGCGCGAGCTTCTCGATCACCCGCTCGTCGATCCCCTCGTAGTGGCCGGCGATGAGCAGCAGGCGTGGGCGGGCCGCCAGGTCCTCCACGAGCGCCTGCGACAGGGGCACGCCCTGCGGCGTCAGCAGAACCCGCGTTGCGGGGCGGGGGTCCAAGGCTTCGACCGCCGCCACCGCGTCCCACAGCGGCTGGCACAGCATGACCATACCCGGACCACCGCCGAAGGGACGGTCGTCGGTCTTCTGGTGCTTGTCGGTGGCGTAGTCGCGGATATTGGTGGCGACAATCTCGATGAGCCCGGCCTTGACCGCCCGCCCGGGGATGCTCACCCCCAGCGCGGCAGGCGGCTCTGCCGCGAACATCTCGGGGAACGTCGTGAGAATGTCAAATCGCAGGGGCATGGGCAAGGTGGGCTATGAGCGAATCCGTGGTCTCAACTACCACTCCGGCCCGCCGGTGTAGCGCCCGTACACATCGGCCATCGCCTGCACCATCTCGCCCAGCGTGCAGTTGGACAACGCGCCGTGTACCAGCGCGGGCATGACGTTGTGAGCGTTGAGGCCCAGCGATGTAGCGGATGAGGGGAAGGCGGACTTTGTGTTTCCAGCCGCGGCCTCGGCCTGCGTCGTTGAACCCGGGTCGCCATCGCGGCAGGTGGTGCGGATGCGCTTGAGCGCGGCCGCCACGGCCGCGGGGTCGCGACGGGCTTTGAACTCGGCAAGCCGCTTGTTCTGCTGCACCTCGACATCGTGCGAGATGGTGAGGATATCGATGGGCCTGTCATCGCTGCCCTCGTTGTACGCATTAACGCCGACGATGAGCCGGTCCCCGGCCTCGCACTCCTCGCTGAAGCGGTAAGAAGCCTCGGCGATCGAGCGGCGGAAGTAGCCGCGGTTAATACCCGCAACCGCGCCGCGGCCGTAGTTCTGGCGCGGGGCGTAGGCGGGGTGCTGGGAGAGTGGCAGAGTAGTTGAGGCATCGTCTAGCTTGGCGTTGCCACTCTGCCACTCTGCCACTCTGCCACTTTCCACGTACTCGCCCATGCGATCAATCTCATCGATGTAATGCAGCGCCTCACGCTCCATCGTGTCCGTCAGCTGCTCGATGAACCACGACCCGCCGAGAGGGTCGGTCGTGCGCGTTACACCCGTCTCGTGGGCAAGGATCTGCTGTGTCCGCAGGGCGACCGTCACGGCCTGCTCGGTGGGCAGGCCCAGGGTCTCGTCCATGCTGTCGGTGTGCAGGCTCTGGCAGCCGCCCAGCACCGCCGCCATCGCCTGATAGGCCACGCGCACGATATTGTTGAGAGGCTGCTGCTCGGTCAGGCTGCACCCGGCGGTCTGCACATGCGTCTTCATGAACCACGACCGCTCGTTCTTCGCGCCGTAGCGGCCCTTCATCATGCGGGCCCAGATGCGCCGCGCCGCCCGCAGCTTGCAGATCTCCTCAAAGAACTCGTTGTGCGAGTTGAAGAAGAACGACAGTCGCGGCGCGAAGGACTCGATGTCCATCCCCCGCTCCAGGCACGCCTCCACATACTCCATGCCATCGCGCAGCGTGAAGGCCAGCTCCTGCGTCGCCGTGCTGCCCGCCTCACGGATGTGATAGCCCGAGATGCTCACGCTGT
This sequence comes from Phycisphaerales bacterium, assembly GCA_038260025.1. Taxonomy (GTDB): domain Bacteria; phylum Planctomycetota; class Phycisphaerae; order Phycisphaerales; family UBA1924; genus JAEYTB01. Next base: position 83,398 of record JBBSOF010000001.1, on the reverse strand, counting down.
TCCACCGCGGCACGAACCTGCTCTGGAACTCGATCGTGTCCACCACCAGCTTCACGCTGGGCTCGGGCGGATAGATGAACTCGTTCTGGCTGTGGAACTCCTTCAAAATATCATTCTGCAGCGTCCCGCCCAGCGTGTCCCACGAGATGCCCCGCTGCACCGCGTGCGCGAGGTACATGGCCCAGATCACTGCCGCGGGGCCGTTGATCGTCTGCGACACCGTGACCTTGTCCACAGGGATGCCGTCGTACAGCCGGTGGATGTCCTCGATCGTCGAGATCGCCACGCCGCACTTGCCCACCTCGCCGATGCACAGCTCATCATCGCTGTCACGGCCCATCAGCGTGGGCAGATCAAACGCCGTCGAGAGCCCCGTGTTGGACTTGCCGCCCTTGGCCTGCGACAACAGATACTTGAACCGCTTGTTCGTGTCATCGGCCGAGCCGAACCCGGCGAACTGCCGCATCGTCCACAGGCGGCTGCGGTACCCCTCCGCGAACAGCCCGCGGGTAAAGGGGAACTGCCCCGGCGGCGGCAGGTCCCGCGCCAGGCTCTCCAGAGCGGTGGACTCGGCGTACCCCTGTTCCGCCGGCCCGTACGACGGATCGAGCACCAGGCCCGAAATCGTCACGGCGTGCGGATCGGCAGGAGGAACGGAAGGGCTGACCTGCGGGCGGGAAGTGGTGGACATGGGGCAAGTATAGAAGCGGTGGCAAGGGACTCCCACCACGCGCCAAGGACCGCAGTGGTTCAACGCTGGTCCAGGTTGACGTCCGCTCAGGCCGGGCAAGAATCTATCCGCGCCAACGAGAGGCCACGAACTCAGAAGGGGAGACCGCCATGAAGACCGTATGGATCACGCTAGTCGTCACCGCCGCGATCGCCTGCACCCTGCTCGCAGGCCGGCAGGTCATCACCTCTCCCACTTCCCGAGCCAGCCACACCGCCACCTCCCCCACAACCTCCGAAGACCTCGTGTCCCGCGGCCGCTACCTCGTCGGCATCCTCGCGTGCGCTGACTGCCACACCCCGCGCAACGAGCGGGGCCAGCCGATGCCCGGCATGGCCTTTGCCGGGCACCCCGAGGGTGCGCCGCTCCCGCAGTGGGAGCCCGCCATGATGGCCAGCAACGCGCTGGTCACGATCGCCCCGCCCGGCACCGCCTTCGCCGGGCCCTTCGGCACATCCGTCGCCCCCAACCTCACGCCCGACATGGAGACCGGCATGGGCGGGCTGAGCGTTGAGGGTCTGATTGAAAGCTGGCGCACGGGCACGCACTGGAAGTCCCCGCGCCCCATCCTGCCCCCGATGCCCGCCGACGCCTACAAGGACATGCACGAGGATGATGCACGCGCGGTGTACGCCTACCTCCACTCGCTAAAGCCCGTGCGCAACCGCGTGCCCGACTCGATCCTGCCTGGCGCGCCAGCATCCCCGGCCACGCCGCAAACCCCGTAAAAAAGGGCCGTCCGCACACGCGGACGGCCCCTCACGATCACACTCAATCCGCCATCACACCAGCGTTCACGCCGCCAGCTTCGTCGGCCCGGCGTTCGCCTGGTTCACCTCGGTCACGCTGGTGACCTGGATGCCACCGGGGCCGCCCACGCCAAAGCTCACGTTAAAGCTCGCGGGCGCGCCGCGGCTGGTGCTGCGGACGGCGGTGATCTGGTACGTCACGGCGGGGCTGCCCGCGATGAGCGTGTCATCGGTAAACTTGCGCTCGCCGGTGGCCCCAATATACGTGTAGGCCGTGCCGCCCGCGGGCTTGCGGCGCACTTCATAGATCGTGCCCGCAGCGCCGGACGGGTTGGGGCACTTCCAACTCAGCAGCACCGCGCCATCATCGTTGAGCCCGACCTTGAAGTCCGTCGGCGTGCCGGGCGGGGGCGCGGGGCTGGGCGAGGCGGGGGCGGGGACCTGCGCCAGCGCGTAGATCGACGCGGGGTCGGCGGCGTTCGCGGCCGTCAGGTCGATGGCGCGGATGATGTCCGCGACCATGCGGCGCGTCTCCCGCGTGGCTTCGTGCTGCTTGCCGACAGCGCCCTTGGCCACTTCCTGCGCGTTGACCTGCGTGGTGTACAGGCCCTGGTTGTTGCTGACCTGCGACTTGAATGCAGTCGCCGTTGCCGCGGGGATCCCCAGGGCCGTGTGGTTCACATCAAAGACATTGGCGTGCGTGCCGACGAACGTAAGGAACTCTTCGAGGCGGGTGGGGACGCGGGGCATGTGGGCCTCTGCTTTCTGCGCGAGTGAAAAGGCGGACAGGTTGTAACGCCGCTTTTCAGACCGATCCCCGCACAACCCGGGAGACAGCGGGGCGTGCGACACGCACGCACCCAACGCATCGATCAGAACTGGGGCGCGCTTCAATCGGCGCTGCGCCTTTTGTATGTGACGCGGCCTGGAACGGGTCGCGGGCCCGCACAGACGTTGCCAACGGGATAAAGAGACCGGTCTGTGCCACTGGGTTGGCAGTTTGGTGCCGTGGATTGGCGGTTTGTGGTGGTTGATGCGCGCCCGCGGCCTGCAAACCGGCGTCTGAGAGGCCGCCACCGCCACAAAAAGCCTGCAAAGTGGCCGTCTGTAGGGGCGGGGCGGCGTTGAGGGGGTCCACGAAGCCAATCTGTGGCACTGGATTGGTGGTTTGTGGGCGGGGATTTTGGTGATGCGAGGATTTTTTTGGGGCTGGCGCGGGTGGGGGGCTCGGAAGGTGGCCGCGCTCAACGGCCCCCGGCCCCACACCCTTGATGACCCACGCGCACTCTCAAACACTCCCTCTCCGCTTCCTTCCGCTCTGCTCCGCGTCCTCCGCGTTTTCCGCGTTCTCATGCAAGGCGGGAACGAACGCGGAGGACGCAGAGGACGCAGACGCGGAGAAGACGCGGAGCCTTTCAATCGGGAGGCATGGTGGATGCGGGCGTGTATCTACGACGGGCTGCTTTCAGAAGGGAGGCTTTTTTTTGGTGGGCTGGCGCGGGTGAGGGGCGGGTGGGTTGGCCGCGTCCGCAAAGCCCCCGGCCCCACACCCATGATGACCCACGCGCACCGTTCAAACCAAAGGCGCGTGCATAGGGCTTTCGCCCGGCAGGGCGCGTGATCGTTGCCGGTGGCAGGCCGCTGCCACCGGAAGATTGTCGAGGAGCCTCCCGCCCGGAGGGCAAGCGATGTGTCCCTCGCCGGCCCTGCCGGGCGAAGAACACAACAAGCCACTCTCCAGGGGCAGCGGGCCTGCCCCCTGGCAACGGTGGCGTGCCCTGCCGGGCGAAGGAGCGCCGGAACAGTCCTCCGGCTTTGCAATCTGGGGCCATCCATGGGTGGGGGCCTGCGTGTTCACGACGACTGCGACCGTGCCCGCCCCCTACCTGCGGCAGCCAGCCAATGTGGTCGCCTTACGCGTGATCCTGCGTATTGCCGATCCGCTCGGGCGGTCGCACGGCCAGCCATTGACCTCGCAGAGCCGAGGTCCGTGGCACGGGGGGAAGTCAGTGCCACCCCGCCGGTGCCGCCGCAAGAAAACGGGGAAGTCTCTAAGTTCATGCAGCTACACGAGATATAGCCACGCACCACACGATGACTGGATATTTCAGTACAAATTCTGAGTATTTACTGGAAAAACCTGATAGACGGTGATATTCTTTGATCAAGCAAACTGGAAATCCACCTGTGAAGCGTTTTTACGAGGGGGATTCCCAGACATTCCGGAGGTAGGCACTATGAAGCGAATTCTAAGAAGTGGAATGGTTCAGCGGCCCTCGGCGCGAGGGGACGGCGCTTCGTAAGCGTGCGTCCCCACCGATGGTCGCCACCTGAAAGGCGTCCATGAGGCAGAGAATTGAGGCACAGGAACTGACCCGAGACGATAACGGCCTTGTCTCCCGGGTTGAATACGTCAAGGCCCCGTATGCCCGCGAGGAGTTTCTTGAGCGCATTCCCAACAGGCTTCCGCCTAGGGACTACTTGGTTCGCGGGCTTCTAGTTCTTGCTGGTGTCCTTTGCGTGCTTAGTGCCGTACTGAGCTATATGATGAGTGACACGAAGCCCTTCCTTGTGACTATCTCTACGGTCGCAGTCGGTACACTCACTAAGCTGATTGGCCAAGTGTTTTCGAGCAAACACAATGGTAATTGAATGAATCACACTTTCGAGACATCTTCGCAAATGAAGGTCGATAGACCGCGTGGTGCGCAATTTGAGCTCAGTCCTGACATGACAGTTCTGGTTGACAAATTAAAGCTGCGGACAAATGCCTCAACCCGTGCCGAGATTGTTCGTCGCGCTCTTAGTTATTTTGAGACCACTCTCGACGAAATCGAGCGTGGGGGCAAGGTGGAGGTCGTCGAGACCAATGGCGACCGCTACCGGGTAAAACTCTTCTGACTCTACACTGTTGCAGCTTGAATCGCCGTCATTCCTCCCTGTAACATGCAGGTGGAATGACGGCTTTTTTTTACAAACGCTATGACCAATATTCGCCGAAGGGCGAGAGTCAAACAAACTTTGGCGACCTAGTGCGGGAGTTAGTCTGGATCTTTTTATTCAAACTTTCTTCACCTCATACACACCACGCCCACTCTTATCCCCCAACCTCCCCGCGACTACAAGCTGCTTCAAAAGGGGGCACGCCCGGTACCGGTCGTTGTTGAGACCTTCTGCCAAAACGTTCATGATGTTGACGCAGGTATCCAGCCCAATGTAATCCGCCAAACGTAAAGGCCCCATGGGGAAGTTACACCCAAGCTTCATAATCCCATCAATCGACTCAGGGTCGGCGACGCCTTCCATCCAGGCGTAGAAGGCTTCGTTGATCATGGGCATGAGGACGCGGTTGCTGATGAAGCCGGCGCGGTCGTTGGCTTTGAGGGGGGTCTTGCCGAGCTTGGAGGCCAGGGCGATGGTGCGCTCGACGACATCGGGCGAGGTTTGCAGGCCGGGGATGACCTCGACGAGCTGCATGAGGGGGACGGGGTTGAAGAAGTGCATGCCCACGACGCGCGGGGCGGCGGGCCCGGCGCTGGTGGCGATCTGCGTGATGCTGATGCTGCTGGTGTTGGTGGCGAGGACGACATCTTCGGAAGGGAACATGGCCGCGAGCTGCTGGAAGAGGTCGGCCTTGACCTTGGGGTCTTCGACGATGGCCTCGATGACCCAGTTGGCTGGTTTGATGCCGTCGAGGGAGGAGACGAACTGGATGCGGGCGAGGGCGGCGTCCATGTCTGCCTGCGGCAGCTTGCCCTTCTCGACGAACTTGCCGAGGGACTTCTTGTGGATGGCCCTGCACTTGTCTGCCGCGCCGGGGAAGGCATCAAAGACGATGACGTTGAGGCCCGCAACGGCCGCGACCTGCGCGATGCCGCCGCCCATCTGTCCGGCGCCGATGATGGCGAGGGTGTTTGGAGTAGTCATGCGGGGAGGATAGCGAAGAGGAAGAGAACGCGGAGGGGCGGAGGGGGAGCGGAGGGACGCGGAGGGAAAGAGGGTTGGAACGCAGGGGACGCAGGGGCGCGGAGGGGGGGAGGAGAAGGGAGGCATCGATAGGGAGCGGGAAGGGACGGGGGGATGGGGAGTTGAGACCCGTCGCGTTTTTCTCCTCTGCGTTCTCTGCGTCCTCCGCGTTCAAGTTTAAAGCGTTCGGTTCGCGGCGCGGCAGCGGCCCCACGGGAGATACCCTGTTGCCATGCCATCGGTTGAACAGTTGCAGGCGATGTTGGCGAAGGACCCCGCGGACCCCTTCCTGCTGTATGGGTTGGCGCAGGAATATGCGAAGGTGAAGGATGTGGGGCGGGCGGTGGAGTATTACGACCGCTGCCTCGTGGCAGACCCGGCGTACTGCTACGCCTACTTCCACAAGGCCCGCACGCTGCAGGATGCGGACCGTACGGAAGAGGCCATCGCGGCGGCGCGGCAGGGGCTTGCCGTGGCGAAACGTGTGCAGGATGGGCACGCGGCTTCGGAACTGGGCGGGCTGCTGGATGAGCTGGAATGAGCCTGTTCGCGGAACATGAGGTGGTGACACGCATCGCGACCGACGCGGCGGGGCGCTTTGTGAGTGTGTTCGTCGGCAGGCGTCGCGTGGCGCGCCTGCCGGTGGGGCGGGCACGGGCCCTGGGGATTGAGGCCGGGGTCGCGTGGACGCCGGAGTTGGCGGCGGGAGCCGCGCTCGCGCTGGAAAGCTTTGATGCGAAGAAGAAGGCTGTCGCGCTGCTGCGCGTGCGGTCCCGCAGCACGGCGGAAATCCGCAGGCGGCTCGCGGATGCCGGGTTTGCCGCGGCAGCGATCGACGCGGCCGTGATGGAACTGACCAAAGACGGCGTGCTCAATGATGCGGGCCTGGCGGAATCACTGGCGCAGGCGGGGGCAGACAAGGGGCTGAGCAGCCGGGGCGTGAAAGCAGCGTTGAAGTCTCGCGGGCTGGAGTCACCCGGGGACGAGCCGGCGGGGAGCGAACTGGACCGGGCTTTGACGGCCGCACGGAACCGCGCGGCCAGACTCCCCGGATCGCTGGACGCCGCGGCACAGTTCCGCAGGCTGGCTGCCGCGCTGGGCAGGCTGGGGTATGAAGAGGATGTGGCCCGCCACGCCGCGGCAAGCGTGCTAGGTGTGAAGGAAAGCCTCGACTGAGGGGGCCGTGATAGGATGCACCCGTGCGAAACACTGAAGTCATGATGCGTGTGGCGGGCTTGATGGCGTTGGGCATGCTGGGGGCCTGCGCCCGCACGACCCGCAATGAGCGCCCGTGGATGGGCCAGAAGGAAGCCGGGGAGCAGTACGGGGTCGTGTACCTCGATTCGATCCGCCCGGACATCCGCCCTGAGACGGCGGTGATTGATGACCGGCCGTCTTTGTGGAGCCTGACACGCGAGAACTGGGAGCCGATGGTGTTTGCCGTGCCGCCCGACGGCGTGGCATCGCGCCGCACCTACGCCCACGAGCGGTTCCTGACCCGCGAGACAGCGCGGCAGCGCGGGGACTATCCCACGCAGCTGACCGCCACCGAGCTGGGGGGCGACACACGCGGCGTGCAGGCCATCGAGGGGGTGATGAACCCGTTCATCGCGCTCGTGGACATGATCGTGCTGCCGGCGCGGATGATCGCTGAATCCCCGTACCGCGAGGTGTACGCCTACCCCGAGTCTTATTGGCGGGCCGCGGCGACCACGCTGCGCAGCCCGGTTGCGGACGTGTACATGGGGCCGCCCGCTCCCGCGCCCCCTCCGCCCGCCACGCTTGCCCCTGAAACCGGGAGCGAGGGCAACGCCCTGCCGCCACGCGAGCGGCCCGAGTCGCTGCCACCGCGGTAGCGACAGCGCGGTATACATGGGCGGGTGAAGGCCGTGAAGCATCCTTCCTTGGAGTCGCACATGAAACAGTCCTTCCCTTGGCTGGCGGCAGCGTTGCTGGCGGTTGTGTTCCTTTGCGCGCCGTGTGCGCGGGGCCAGGGCGGCGTGATGCAGGATGCAGGGCCGATGGGCCTGCCGGTCGTGTGGCGGCAGGTCGGCATGAGCCTCAAGGGCATCGGGTTCGATGCGGACCAGATCTCGACGGCGCAGGTGCTGTACCGCGGGTATCGCGCCGCGGTGAAGTCTGCCGGGGAAAGCGCGCGGCAGATGCAGGAGAAGCTGCGCGCCGAGGCCGAGGGAAAAGATGGCGGCTGGGAGACGTACGCCAAAGACAGGAACAAGACCGTCCAGGCGTATGTGGCGAAGGTTGATGCCCTGGAACAAGGGCTGAAGAACGACCTCAAGGCCCTGTGCACGCCCGCGCAGGAAGAGCGGTTTGTAAGCGTCGAGCGCGCGGTGTTGCGGGATAAGTCGCGCGTCTTTGCGGTGGCGCCGGGGGAGAACCTGGATTTGCCCGCGATGCTCGATGCGCTGAAGGTGCCGCACACGGAGGGCCCGGTCGCTGATGCGCTCAACGCCTGGGAGCCGCAGTTGGACCGCCTGCTGCGCGAGCGGGACACGTTTATCCGCTCGGCTATGAAAATGATGATGGAGACAGACGAACGCGACATGGAGAAGATGATGAAGGCCTTCACCGAGTTCCGGGCCCTGTCGCTGCGGATCGGGGACCTCAACCGCAAGGTTGCACGGCAGATCGAGACGCTGCTGGCGGAGGAGAAGGCGGAGAAGTTCAGCCGCGATGTGGAGGAACGGTCGTTCTCTCGCATTTACGGGCCCTCGCGCGTGACCCGGGCGATCGCGACGGCGAAGCAGCATGCGGACCTGACGCCCGAGCAGCGTGCCGCGCTGGATGAGATCGGCGCTGCATACGCGAAGGAGGCCGAGCCCATCAACCGCCGATGGGCGAAGGCCGCTGACGACACCTTCCGTGAGATCACGATGCCCGAACTGATGATGTACGGCGAGCAGACCGATCCTGACAGCGCCAAGCCCTTCGTCACCATCCGCAACGAGCGTCGCGCGGCCGATGAAAAGTACTACAACAAGATCAAAGCCATCTTGAAAGAGAATCAGCAGGACGCAATCGCGGACAATGACCGACGAACCCGCGCGGATGACATGCCCGAGTTCATTCCCGATGTGGAATCCACCTTCAAGGACCGGATGAAGGACTGGACGGGCGAAGCAGACGACGAGTGACCGCCGGTCACGGCCTGTCATGACATGTCAATCTGGGTAAATACCGTTGGTCGCCAGGCCACTTCAGCCGGGTTTTCGGGCGTGAAGCTCACCTTTGCTACGGCCAACTGCGCGGCGTGCAACTGCGCAAGCGGCCGGTGCGAATATCGACGGCTAGGCTTTTCCCACCCTGTGATGATCGCGGGGTGGTTACGGTCAACCCTCGTTTCTTCTTCCGGTTTTTACTTCTGGAGGCGTTCATGCGTTTCGATTTTTCGCGTTTAGCGTGCATTCTCGCGGCCGTGGGCTCAACGGCGGGCGTGGCTTCGGCTGGTGTGGTTGAGGTGGTGTATGGCATCGCGGCACAGGCACCCGCTTCGCCCAAGTCGGCGGTGCCCGGCGGGCTGGTGGGCGTGGATGATGCCCGCTTCACCAACTTCAACAACAAGCTCTACCGCTCGCCCACGACCAACATGTTCATCACCGTGCCGACGACGAACGGCACGCCGACATCGGCGGACCAGGTGCTGCTCATTGGCTCGGGCCTGACGGGCACGATCGCAGCACGCGAGGGCGTGACGAGCATCGGCACCAACCCGGGTTCCGGGCAGCCCGAGTTCATCAACTTCAGTTCGCTCAGCGTGCCCCGCCTGAATGATTCTGACGCTTGGGCCATGGGCTTCCGGCTGCTCGGCGGCACGATCTCGGATGATCGCCTTGTACGGTTCAGCGGCGGGGTGTTCACGGTGTTCCGCGGCGGAGACGCCGCGCCCGGCGGCGGCAGCTACTTCGGCAGCTTCAACTCTGGAAACATCGCGAACGACGGCACGCTCGGCTACCTCGCGGCTGTGGCCCCCAACGGCGCGGCATCGGAGTCTGCGTTCATCGGTTCGGCCCGCGTGATCGATGTTTTCGTGGATGCGCCCACAGGCCAGTCCACTCCTCCCCAGGTGTGGGCGGACCTGGATGCCAACTCGTTCTTCCAGGATGCAACCGGCACGCACTACATCGTCTTGGGTAAGGTCGGCCAGGATGCGAACATCGATCGCGTGGTGGTGGTTGATGGCGATGTGAAGATTCAGAAGGGCAGCATCGTGCCCGGTTCATCCTTCACGGCGCCCGTTTCGGCCATCTCCACCGCCAACGACGGCGTTTGGATGGAGTCCGATGGGACGTGGTTCGCGTGGGGCACGAACACCGACGGGGAGGCCTGGATGGTGCGGAACGGTGTGGTCATCGCCCGTTCCACCGCCGGCATCACCCTCGGGTCAACGGAGCTGTGGGAAACCTTCCGCTCGGTGCGTGGCGCGGACAATGGCAGCTATGTGATCAACGGCAACACCAACGCGCCGACGCTGACCGATGATGTCCTTGTGCTCAACGGGCAGACGGTGGTGGCCCGCGAGAGCGACGATGTTGATCTGGACAACAACGGCGTGTTTGATGACGGCCTCAACGTTCACTTGGTGCAGAACCACATGGTCCTGATGAACGATGGCTATGTGTACTTTGTCGCCCGACTCAAGAGCGGTCCCACCGCGACCGGCGGAGCCAACGGCAGCAACAACGCCTCGCTGCTGCGGGTGCGGGCCTTCACCACCGGCCCTGTCTGCGGCGATGCGGACTTCAACGGCGATGGTGACGTCGGCACCGATGCAGACATCGAAGCTTTCTTCGCGTGCCTGGGCGGCAACTGCTGCGCCACGTGCTTCCCCGGCGGGGCGGACTTCAACGGCGATGGCGATGTGGGCACCGACGCAGACATCGAGAGCTTCTTCCGCGTGCTCGCTGGCGGTCCCTGCTGAACCGCCGCGCCACGGCGCCTCAATGTTCTTTCAAGGCCCCGGAAGAAATCTTCCGGGGCCTTCTTTGTTTTTGGCGGGCTTCACGCTTCACGGCGTGCGTGCAAAGGATGCGAAGTGATCCCAGTCGCGCGACACGGGCACGGAGCCGGTGCGCAGCGCTGCGAGCCTCGGCCGGCCCTTCTCGTCGGGCAGCAGTGTCAGGTGCACGCCCATGTTCTTCACGAAAAATTCAACGGCCGTCTGGATGGCGGGCATCCAGTAGTCGTCAAGCACGATCAGCCCGCCGGGGCGGACCAGTCGCAGCATGTAGAAAATATCGATGAACACACCATCGAACAGGTGGGAGCCATCGACGAAGGCGACATCGAACTCTTCCTCTGCCGCGGCAAGCGCGGGAAGCACCAGAGCGGAGTCTGCCGCGAAGAAAAGCACCTGTTCCGCCAGCCCTGCTTCGCGCACCGTCCGCAAGCCCGCATCGCCCCAATCGGAACGCTGGTAGGGATCAATGGCGGTGTGGAGGACCTGAAACGCGGGCGAGCAGGTGAGGGAGGCCTCGAGAATGTATAGGCTCGACAGCCCCAGCGCGAAGCCGGTTTCAATCGTTCGCGCCGGCCGCTCGCCGCACAGAAGATCGCGGAGTTGATCGCCCCTTGCCGCGGTGATGCCCGTTGGGAACGTGGGAATCTGCTTGTCCTGCTCCGTCAGGGCGTGCCCGCGGGCATAGACAGACGCCCGGTATGCCCGGAGTTTCCCCACGGCGGGGGACACGATTTCGGGTTGGATGACCGGAGGGTGCATGCGGCGTCTCAATCATCGGCCGGGATCATCGTGGAGCGTGACCAACTTGCGGAGCGAGTTGAACGTGCCCGCCGGGACAACAAAAAAACCGGCCTTCCCACGAGGGAAGGCCGGTCGGAAACGACTCGTTGGAAACGAAGTATCAGCGCCGACGGCGGCGGAGGGCGACCAGGCCGCCAATTCCCATGAGGGTTGCCGCGCCGGGGGCGGGGACAACCTCGAAGCGGACGAACTGAACATCGAACCCGCCAACCTTGGTGACGGCGACCTGCGTGCCGCCGATGTCGACCGAGACATTGACCGCGGTGGTGGTGCTGGAGTTCGCCATCGCATCGGCGAAATCAAGAACCGGACCGGAGGGAGTGCGCTCGTCGGCGGGCGAGGCGAGATTGTTCGCGGTGTTGTAGTTGCTGATGGCGAGGTAGTACACGCCGGGGGCGTAGGAGCGGGTGAGCAGACTGGTGAGCCCCGTGCCGGGGCCGCCGCCGACGACAGAGTTGTCGTCATTGCCGTAGCCCGCGATGGCGTTGAAGCTGGAGTCATACACCCAGAAATCGGTATCGGTGGTGTGGCCCTGCCCGATGGTGGTGATCGTGATGTTGCCGGCCGCGAGGCCGGTGGGGCCCGCGAGCGGAACGACCGGGTCCATGGAGTACGTTGCTGTGTAGTCAGCCGTGGTGGCGGTGGTGCCCGTGACGCGGTAGTAGATCTCTTCGCTGCGGCCAAAGCCGTACCACTGGTTCACGCGGGCGACGCCGCCAATCGTGGCACTGCTCTGCACCGTGGTGTCCGTAGTGCCGATCACGCCGGCGGCCTGGTTCCAGCCACGGATGGTGGCGGCGTTTGCCCCCGCGCTGGTGATGGTGAGGCGGTGGCGGTAGATGCCCAGTGACGACGGGGCCGTGGAAACACGGAAATAGTCGGCGCTGGTGGGGCCAGCCACCGTCACGCTGCTGCCAGTCGAGTTGCCGACGATGGTGTCACCGGCAGACAGGAACGAAGCAAGGTTTGCCGTCGCCTTGCTGTCATTGGCTTCGGTTTCGTTCACGACGACGCCGAACGCCGGGACGGCGAGGGCGAGGCCCGCAACTGCGGCGAGCGACAAACGGGAGCGATGCATTTGAAAATTCCTCTCTCTTACGCTCAGCGCACACCAACCACTGACCTCCCCCACAAGGGTTGATCAGCGGCCGGCAAGGTCGTGGTGGAGCGCACAACAGCGACCAGACCGGCAAATAGGGCGCTCTTTGGAGGGGAATGTCTTGTTTCTCTCCTCCGCGAGCTCTTCGACGGATGATCGTATCGTTTTTTTCAGTATTCGCAATACGATTTGATTAAGCGGACGCGGATATTGGCGAAAAATGGCATTGACCTTCGCCGCCAACAATATCGTGGCAAACGAAGCGGTTTCTCCTTCATCCTGGTTTTGCAGGAGTTACGTCAATCCCCTATGGGACATTCGACGTCCGGAAAAAGCCGTGTCACATGGCAACGCAGCTCGTTCAGGGGAGCGTTCTCTGGGCTGGGCGAGTCCGGTTATTACCCGGTCCAGGCCGAGGGCTGTTTTTCAGGCGCTTGTACTTCGCCAGCAACCTGCGGCCCTTCAGCGCGATGCGTCTCGCGGCTGCGACTGTCTTTGGCACCGGCTCGCCCCAGGCCGCGGCGGTGAGGGCGAAGCGGGTGGGCTTGCCGTTTTTGTCGAGCAACGGCGGCAGGTCGCCATCGCGCCCGTAGAAGCGGGCGGCCCAGCTTCCCTTGCGACGCATGTCGTCAAGGCTCATGTCCCGCTCGGCCTTCTTGACGCCGGGCTTGAGGCGTGAGCCTTGCTTGAGCCGGTACGCCCGCCGGCCCGCGGCAGTGAGGCCGCCCTTTGGGTCTTTGAGGATGGGGCGGGCAGTCGTGCGGGACGGGAGTTTTTTTCGGGTGCTCATGTCACACGGTTCGCAACATGGATGACTTCCGATGCTTGCGCATCGGGCTCGTAGTGCGCCGTTAGAAGTCCGCCTGCTTGGGCGCACGCGGGAAGGGGATGACGTCGCGGATGTTCTGCATCCCCGTGACGAACAGGATCAGCCGCTCGAAGCCCAGGCCGAACCCGGCGTGGGGCACCGTGCCGTACTTGCGCAGGTCGCGGTACCACCAATAGTCTTCCTTGTTCAGCTTCATCTCATCGAGGCGGGCATCGAGCACCTCAAGCCGCTCCTCGCGCTGGCTGCCGCCGATGATCTCGCCGATCTTGGGCACCAGCACATCCATCGCGGCAACCGTCTGCGACCCCGGCGGCACACCCGGGCCCGCGGGCGCCGTCTCATTGACCCGCATGTAGAAGGCCTTGATCTGCTTGGGGTAGTTCATGAGGATCACGGGCGTTTTGAAGTGCTCCTCGGTCAGGTACCGCTCGTGCTCGCTCTGAAGGTCGGTCCCCCACTTCACCGGGTATTCAAACTTCTTGCCGTCGTTGATGGCGTTTTCCAGGATTTCGACCGCTTCTGTGTAGTCGAGGCGGCGGAAAGGTGTCTCCATGACGTGCTTCAGGCGGTCGATGATGCCCTTCTCGATGCGCTCCTCGAAGAACTTCATGTCATCGGGCCGCTCGGTCAGCACGGCGTTGATGAGGTACTTCAGCAGCGCCTCGGCGATCTCGCTGTCGCGCTGCAGGTCGCAGAAGGCCATCTCCGGCTCGATCATCCAGAACTCGGCCAGGTGACGGCTGGTGTTGCTGTTCTCGGCCCGGAAGGTTGGACCGAACGTGTACACGTTCGAGAGGGCGCAGGCGTAGGTCTCGACGTTGAGCTGGCCGGAGACGGTGAGGTGGGTTTCCTTGCCGAAGAAGTCATCCTGGAAGAAGTCACGAAGTGAGGGAGTCACGAAGTCACGGAGTGGCGGAGCCATCGTCGTGCCGGGATTGTCGCTCTGGTCCTTAGGAGGCGATTTCGTATCCCCCTTCGTGACTTCGTGACTTGCTGACTTCGTGACTTGCCCCCCGCCCCCCTTGTTCACTACGTCTAGCGTGCTGACGCGGAACATCTGGCCAGCGCCCTCGCAGTCGCTGCCTGTGATGATGGGGGTGTGGACCCAGAAGAAGCCGCGCTCGTGGAAGAAGCGGTGGATGGCCATCGACATGCAGTGGCGGACGCGGGCCACAGCGCCGAACGTGTTGGTGCGGACGCGCAGGTGCGCAACCTCACGGAGGTACTCAAACGTGTGGCGCTTGTTGCTGACGGGGTAGGTGTCGGGGTTCTCGACCAGCCCCGTGATCCGCACCGCGCGGGCCACGATCTCTACCGCCTGGCCTTTGCCCTGGCTGGCGACGAGCGTGCCATCAACCTCGAGGGAGCAGCCCGTGGTGAGTTTCTGGACCTCGGCGAAGTTGGGGATCGCGCCATCGCCTGTGGCCCGCGCCACGACCTGGATGGGGTCGAAGCAGGTACCATCGCTGACGCCGACAAAGCACAGCCCGCCATCGGCCTTGCTCTCGCGGTTGGTGCGGACCCAGCCCTTGATCGTGAGATTTGGCCCCGGCGTTGAGCCAAGGGCCTGCGCGACGGACATCCATGAATTCTGCGTGTCGGTGGGCATGAACGGTACCTTTTTGGGCGCAGGCGTGCCAGCGCGGCTGTGAGGGGCAGATGGTAGGTTACACCCCCACTGCCCGCCGCTTGCCGCGGCTTCGGTCAGCGGAACAGGTTGTACTTGAAGATGCAGACGATCGCCCGCACGCCGTCTTTCCAGCCGATCTTCTTGCCCTCGGCGTAGGTCCGCCCGCTGTACGAGATGCCAACCTCATACAGGCGGCAGCCCAGCCGCGCCACCTTGGCGGTAATCTCAGGCTCAAAGCCGAAGCGGTTTTCCTCAATCGTGATCTGCTTGATGATCTCTCGCTTGAAGACTTTGTAGCAGACCTCCATATCGGTGAGGTTGAGGTTGGTCATCATGTTCGAGAGCAGGGTGAGGAAGCGGTTGCCAAGCGAGTGCCAGAAGTAGAGCACGCGGTGGGAATCGCCGCCGATGAACCGGGAACCGAAAACCACATCGGCGTCGCCCTCAAGGATCGGCCGGATCAGGCGTGGGTATTCGTTGGGGTCGTACTCGAGGTCTGCATCCTGGATGATGACCAGATCGCCGGTTGCCGCGGCAATGCCGGTGCGGAGCGCCGCGCCCTTGCCCTGGTTCACTTCGTGGTGCAGAACGGTGAGATTGAACTTCGGCACCAGTTCGTTGAGCGTTTCCCGCGTGCCATCGCGTGAACAATCGTTCACGCAGATAAGTTCTTTTTCAACATCACCAATATCGACCGCGCTGACGACCGCGAGCAACTGCTCGATGGTCGCCTGCTCGTTGAAGATGGGAATGACAATGGACAGTCGCATGCGGGGCCTCACGTTTCGCGGTGGGCACATGGTAAGCCCTGCAGCATCTTTATGGGTCAATACTCCCGGGTTTCTCTCCCGAAGCGTCACTTTCCGCATGAAGACGCTTCGCGGCGGAGCCTTAGCCGGGTGTGATACGCTCTAGGGATTGTCTTTCAGGGAGCGAAGCCGATGAGTGGAGATCGAGTCACCCGCGGGCATGGTGTGCTGGAGCCGATGCTCTCCAAACTCCGCGCGCAGATGGCCAACTCGCTGATCGAGCCAAAGCAGCGCCTGGGCCGTCTGCTCGATGTTGGCTGCGGCAGCTACCCCTTCTTCCTCTCCACGACCGAGTTCTCAGAAAAGCATGGCCTCGACAAGATGGTGACGCCGGAGGTCCCCGCGCCGGCGGGCATCACCCTGCGGCCTCACGATGTGTACGAGGCTGATCGCCTGCCTTATGAAGATTTGTTCTTTGATGTGGTGACAATGCTGGCAGTATTTGAGCACATCCGCGTTGACCGATTGACAGCGCTCATCACCGATATCCACCGCGTACTCAGGCCGGGAGGGTGCTACATCATGACAACCCCTTCGGGATGGACGGGGCCGATCCTGTCGGGCCTCAAGATGACAGGGATGGTGAGCGCCGAGGAGATCGACGAGCACGAGGACAGTTATTCCGCCGCCAAGATCCGCACCATCATGGACCGCACACCGTTCGAACCGGCCAAGACGCGGATTGGCTACTTTGAGCTTGGCATGAACGTGTGGATGCGCGCCGAGAAGTAGACGGGAAGGGGGCGTCATGCAGCCGACAGCACGCAGTCAGCCCTCTGCCGCGGAAGCACCGCTGTGGACTGTTATTGGCGTCACGCTGCTGTCGCGACTGCTGTGCTGGCCCGGGGCGATCGTGGGGAAGGACGGCCCGGCGTACATCAACGCCATGAAGCTCGACCGCACCTTTGATGTGCCCATGCCGGGCAACGTGGGGTGGGTCCTGCTGGGGAAGCTCTTTCACGCGTTTGGTCTGTCGCCCGTCAACGCGTTTGCCGCGGCAACTGTCTCGGTATCCGTCGCGGGCACACTCTTCTTCTACCTCCTGGCGGCACGCTTTTGGCGCCCGTGGATGGCGGCGTGCTGCGCCCTTGCGATGGCGCTGAGCCCCGTGGTGTGGTATCACGCAGACACGTTCAATACCTATGAGACATGGTTGTGTGTGTGTTCCGCAATCGCATACTTCGGCGTGCGCCTGCTGGAGGGTGGTGGGCATCGCTGGGCGTACCGCGCTGCGGTCGCGACGGGTCTGGGGACCATCCTGCGACCGGACATGGTGACGTTTGGCGGACCGCTGCTGATCGGGTTCCTAGCGCTCTCACGCGCCCCGCTGCGGGTGTGGGCCGCGTGCGTGGGCATCTGTGCCGCGTGCTGCTGTGTCTGGTTTTTCACGACGGCGGCGGCGCTCGGCGGGCCGGCGGAGTACCTGTCGCGCGTCCATAAGCAGGTGGAGTACATCGAGACGTATGGGACCGGGGCCAAGGGCTTCTTTGAAGGCCTGGGCCGCAACAGCGCGAAACTGGCGCTGGTGCTGGCGTGGGCCGGGCCGTTTGTTGCGCCCTTCGCGGTGCTGGGGCTCTTGCGGGTGCTGAGGCGGGCGCGCACGCACTGGCGGTGGATCGTGCTGGGCGGCCTCGCGTTGGCACCCTCGCTCTACTTCGCAATCTTTATGTTCATGGGCAGCCCGGGGCTGGTGCTCCCGACGATGGGCGTTGGGTTCCTGCTGGCGGCGTATTGGTTGGATGATGTGCTGCGGGCACGCGGGCCCAACGCGCCGCTGTGGGCCATGGGCATTGTGGGTGCGCTGGGGGCGGTGCAGTTCCTGGCAACGCCGATCCTTGAGGAGCGAACGCAGCGGGATGTGATCCTGAACGTGATGTTCACGAAACTGTCGGCGCACGCCATCCGCCGGCCGTACAACGCGAACCTTGCGGATTATGGCATCGATGCATCGTTGGCCAACACGCTGCGCCAGATGCGGCATCCCGAAGCGATCCCGCATATCCCGACTGAGGATGTGATCCCCCAGCCATGATTCAGCCGGGGTTGGCGGTCAGGGGTGCGGCGAGTTCGCCCAGCCGTACTCGTAGTTTGCATGATCAGAGACGTGGTACCACGCGTTGTTCTGGTAGGTGGTGCTGAGGTACAGGTCGTTGCCCTCAAAGTTGACGTTGCGGTTGATGCGGTTGGCATCGCCCATCGGGTCGATGAGCAGACCGTCCCATTGCGGCTTGAAGAGGATGGATGACCCATCAAGAAAGCCCACATGCCCGCCCCTGGCGTGGCGCACCGCAACCTGGTCGAAGTTACCGAACATGCCGTCGCGGTAAAACTGGTTGTTCACCAGCGTGCTCTCTTCCCAGAAGATCGGCACGCTATGGAAGATCGTCAACTGCGGCACATAGGCCGCGGGCAGCGCCCCCGCCCCGTACGGCACATTCGCCGGGATGTACCCGACCTTCGCGTTGGAGCCGAGCTTGATCCCTTCCATCTCATCGAGCATGGTGTAGTCAAACTGAACACCCGTGCGGTTGCCCCACTGGTTCGCCCGCTCCTCACCATTGGCGGACTGCCGCTTGTTGGTCGGGCACGCGGCAATCTCATGGGCGTTCTGCACATAGTCAAAGAGGAAACCGGGGAGGCGCCTCCATGTGCCACCCGCGTAAGGATTCACGACGCTGGTTTGAATGATGTTTCCGCTCGCGTCAACCGGGCGCACAGTCTGAGCCCAGAATGCGACGCTTCGATCGGTGGGCTCAGGGATCTGGTTGTCCTGAGGCCAGTAGCGGGGCGCGGCGTTGTTTGGACCGGCAGGGGCCGGGCTTTGCCTCCATCGATAGGCGATTGGCCAGACGTAGTCGTTGTACTCCTGGGCATACTGGGTGCAGCCCAGCATGATCTGCCGCATATTCGACAGGCACTTCACCGTGCGACCTGCCTCACGCGCTTTGCCCAGCGCCGGCAACAGCAAGCCGATGAGCAGCGCGATGATGGCAATCACCACCAGCAGTTCGATGAGCGTGAATCCGCGGCAACGGGCGGGGCGGTGACTTGGCAAAGGCTTGGGCATGGCGCTGGCTTCCTTCTGGCTGAAACGGCCCAGGAATGCGAAGACTGCCTGATCGGTGATCCGAGAATCGGACCCCGTACGACCAACAGGAACCGGCTTCAGTCTAGCAAAGTGCTGCCGCAATGCGAGCGAAAGTCTGAAGAGGGCTCCGCTTACGGCGATTCGCGCGGCCGGAGGGCTGGAATCCCCTATTGTTGCGACGTGCCAACGCCCCCCGTGCCCCGCGAGCCTGCTGATGTTCTTGGACTTACGAGCCAAGGCTTTATCCTCCATGCGCGCGGGCAGGGCGTGTACGAACCTGCCGCGCTGGAGGCGTACAGGGCGGCCTTTCGCAAGGGCGTCCGGGCAACCGGCCTGGCGCGGGTGGAGCTCGGGGAGATCACCACCACGCTGCGGGAGCCTTCTCCGGAGGGGGAAGTGGTCAAGTTTCTGATGCGGGTGCCTGCCGTTGAACCGGGAGTTCCTGCCGCGGCGGGCCAGCTCCGGACGGCCCCCCTGGAAGTTGAGTCGGTCCTCATCCCCATGATCGGGTCATCCGGCGCGAGCACCTACACCCTGTGCGTCTCAAGCCAGGTGGGGTGCGCCATGGGGTGTACCTTCTGCGAGACCGCCCAAATGGGTCTGGTGCGCTCACTGACGGCGGCGGAGATCGTCGGGCAGTGGTACGCAGCACGCCATGTGCTCGGCATTCCTCCCAAGAACATCGTCTTCATGGGCATGGGCGAGCCCATGCACAACTACGACAACGTGGTGCAGGCCGTGGCGGTGCTGAAGGACCACAACGGCGCGCACGTGCCCATCAGCAACATCACCATCTCGACGGTTGGCAATGTCGATGGCCTGCGCAAGCTGGGCGAGCAGATCAGGCAGGACGGCTGGCACCGCCTGAACATTGCACTCTCGCTCAACGCCCCCAACGACGCCGTGCGGTCGGAGATCATGCCGATCAACCGCACCTGGAACATGGCCGACCTGCGCGATGCGCTGCAGGCGTGGCCCAAGTTCGCGGGCAACAAGTTGTGCCTCGAGTATGTGCTCATCCCCGGCGTCAACGACAAGCCCGAGCACATCGCCGAGATCGCGGAGTTCATGAGCGCGTTCAAGGAAACAGACCGCGAGGGACGGCCCACCAGCAAGCCGCGGGGACTGATTAATCTCATCCCCTATAACCCGCGGCGGAACTCCCCGTGGCCCGCGCCGACGGAAGAGCACGTTGAGTGGTTCCTGGGTGCGCTCATCGCGGCAGGGGTCTTCGCCAAGCGGCGTCGGACCAAGGGCAGGCAGATGATGGGGGCGTGCGGACAACTGGGGGCGGCCCACATCCGCCAGCGAAAACTGGTGCAGCCAACTGTCACTCGTTGAATATTGAAACTGAGTTCAGGCTGCTTGGCGGAGCATGAACTGCGTCAGCCGCTCGCGCTCGGTGGCGTCGGACAGGTCGAGCCCGAAAGCGAACGCCAGGGCATCGGCGGTCAGTTCGCCGGGCGTGAAGCGGTGCGTCAGGAGTCGCTGGCCCTGGCCGTCGTACAGGTAGCCGACAACCGCGCCATCCTCGGACCGCCGGACTTCCACGCTCTGACCTGAGATCACCAGGCGCGACCCGCCATCGACTTCTTCGCGCGACAGGCTCTGCTCCACGCCGTTGTCAATCACTTCCACTAGGCCGACATTGATCCGCTCGACCAGCGATTCCAGATCGGTCAGTGAGGCGGCAACTTCGGAGAACAGGTCGATGGTGGCGGAATATTCGCTGAGCGTGCGGGCGAATACCTGCCCCACTTCTTCTTCTTTCAGGCCCAGCAGCCGCTGCGTGGTGGCGCCAGCCTCCTGACCCTTGACCTCCGGGATGCTCGCGAGGCTGTCGGGCTCCAGTTCCAGCAGGCCCACGACATACGCGATCTTGTGCAAGCGGTGGACGGGTTCAGGGCGGCGCAGGTCCGCCGGGCGCGTGTGGTGCCACTCAATCGGGCGGAGCAGCACATCGGGGAACCGCCACCGCCGGGCCATCGCGGTCACGACGTCGACGTGATTGAACCCCAGCGCCTCATTCTCGCGACGGAACAGCGCCCCGGGCGTGCGGGCATCCGCGTAGATGCCTTCATAAGAATCACCAACCAGGCGGCTCATCAGCGGGACGCCGGAATCCAGCATCAGGCCGACAATGAACGCCTCGGGCACCAGCGCCGGCGCTGTGGTACGGGCCGCTTCCGCAGCCAGACAGGCGCGGAACACCGATTGCCCCCACACCTCGCGTGAGATATCCCGGCTCGCGCTCGCAGAGAGCGCGCGGCTGAGTTGAAGCCCCAGCGTGACCGCCTTGATCCGCTCCAGGCCCAGCACCAGGCAGGCCCTGTCAAGGTTGGTAATCGGCGTCCGCTGCGCAAAGAACGCCGAGTTGGCCAGTTTGAGCACGCGGCCCGACATGGCATGATCCATTCGGATCACGGATGCGTAGTCGCGCATCTCGGATGTGGCATCGCCCGCAAGATCGAGAAGCCGCAGCGCCACTTCGGGGCGGCTCGGAACGCCGATCCGTTCCAGTTTGCGATCCAGAAACTCGTAGAGTTCCGCGATCTCAGCGGCAGAAAGTGCACTGCGGGGCTTCATGGCTCGCTCGATGGGATCTGGCGACGGCGTCCGCACGGGCACCCGGCCGGCACAACGGCCGGCATTCTTTGTTTCGGGCTTTTCATCCCCTCCCTCCAGCGTGGGGGATGCCACGGGCGGGGTGATTTGCCTGTATTTGACTCGTTGAGTCTGATAACGATCAGGGCTGAAGGCGGGTGGATCGCCACGGGCCGCCTGCGAAGCCGTCTGCCGCGGGATCGAGTTCTCGCTCCCAGACCGCGCGGTCGTGCATCCGCCCGCCGCCGCCCATCCAGAGTTCGACCCGGCTGGCCCACAGCCGGAAGCCGCCCCAGTGAAGCGGACGGGGGATCACCGCCGCCTCCGGGTTCGTCAGCAACTGATCGGGCGTGAGCTTGAGCTGCTCAATGACCACCGCATACTGCGCCAGCAACGCTTCGCGGCTGGCAACCGGCTCGCTCTGATGGCTCGCCCACGCCCCGAGGCGCGACTGCCACGCCCGTCGCTTGAAATAGGCGTCACTTTCCTCCGCGGGGCTCTTCACAGTCTGACCTTCGATCCGCACCTGCAGTTCGGCGTGGTCCCAGTGGAAGGTGGCCGAGGCCCGGGCATCCACGGCAAGCTCCTTGCCTTTGCCGCCGCGGTAGTTGGTGTAGAAGACGATAAAGCCCTGCGCGGTGTCAACGCCGCGGCAGAGAACAATGCGGCTGCGCGGTGCACCGTCAAGCCCCAGCGTGGCCAGGCACATGGCGTTGGGGTTAGGCTGGCGAGCCTCTGCCGTCTGCTCGCGCAGCCACTGCGCGAACAGGCCCATCGGCTCGGTGGGCAGCGGCGAAGGCAGGGAGCCGCCGGCGGCAATGAGGGCGAGCAGTTCCGGCGGGAGCGGTGCGGGCATGAGAGAAGGATAAACCGGTCAAAGATTGTCCGGCGTCGAACTTGTCCCGGGGCCAGACTCCGATATCTTTTTGTGGTGGTTGGTGGCGACCGGACGTTGGCGGAGCCGAGGGGCACCGGGAGACGTGTACGGATCGGGTCAGAGGCGTGGCAGTTTGCCACGAAGTTCAACCGAGCAGGGCCAGTTCTTGTTTCTTCCGCACGTTGTTCGCCCGGGCTCCCCTTGGGCGGAAAGACGATGAGGTGTTGATCACGATGGCCACGGTCCCCACACGCAGCGCATTCATCCACGGGCAATGGACAGCAGAAGACTCGGCCCGCCTCTACGGCGTCCCCGACTGGGGCAAGGGGCTTGTTGGCGTGAACGGCCAGGGCCACCTGACCGTCATGCCCGCCAAGGACCCTGCCAAGCAGGTTGACCTGATGGAACTGGTGGAAGGCCTGAAGGAGCGCGGCATCCACGCCCCCGTGCTGCTGCGGTTTAACGACATTCTTTCCCAGCGCCTTTATGAGATCCGCAAGGCCTTTGACGATGTGATGGCCGAGCAGAAGTACACGGGCCGCTACGCCTGCGTGTACCCAATTAAGGTCAACCAGCAGCGCCACGTGTGCGAGCAGATCGCCAGCATGGCGGTGGACCTGGGCTTTGGCCTGGAGGCGGGCAGCAAGCCCGAGCTGATCGCGGTGCTGGGGCTCTCCGCGGCGGCGGGCGGGCCCGGCGTCAACGGCATGCCGATCATCTGCAACGGCTTCAAGGATGATGAGTTCATCGAGACAGTGCTGCTGGCGACCAAGCTCGGCCGCAACATCATCCCCGTCGTCGAGAAGTTCAGCGAGCTGGAGCTGGTCGTCAAGCACGCCGAGAAGTATCAGGTGCGGCCGAAGATCGGCCTGCGCGTGAAGCTGAGCAGCCGCGGGGCGGGCCGGTGGGAAGGCTCTGCGGGCGTGCGATCGAAGTTCGGCCTGTTCGTGTCGGAGGTGCTCAAGGCGGTTGAGTACCTCAAGGCGCACGACATGCTGGACTGCCTGAACCTGCTGCACTGCCACGTGGGCAGCCAGCTGTACGACATCCGCGTGCTCAAGAACGCCGTGAACGAGCTGACGCATATCTACACCGAGCTGCACCGCCTGGGCGCGGGCCTCACGATGCTCGACATCGGCGGCGGCATGGGTGTGGACTACGACGGCAGCCAGTCCGCGTGGCACAGCTCCATCAACTACACCGTCAGCGAGTACGCGGCGGACGTGGTCTACCGCATCAAGAGCGTGTGTGAAGCCGCGGGCGTGCCCCACCCCATGATCATCTCCGAGTCGGGCCGGGCGATGGTGGCCTACTCCAGCGTGCTGGTGATCGATGTGCTGGGCACGAGCAAGTTCGAGAGCAACCCCGACATGGCCGAGATCGACGCCGCGATGAAGGCCGAGGTCGATCGTGGCGGCGAGGTGCCCCAGCCCGTGCTCGACCTGCTGGAGGCCTACGCGAACCTCACCGACCGCAACCTGCTGGAGGCGTACCACGACGCTACCCAGGCGCGCGATGAGGCCATGAGCCTCTTCAGCCTCGGCTACATGTCGCTCCCCATGCGTGCCGCGGCAGAGCAGATTTTCTGGGCCACCGGTCACAAGCTGCTCGACCGCGCCAGCAAGAAGGGGGCAGAGCTCCCAGACGAGTTCGAGAGCCTGCCCGAGACGCTCAGCGATATCTACTTCTGCAACTTCTCGCTGTTCCAGTCGATGCCCGACTCCTGGGCCATCGACCAGCTCTTCCCCATCTGCCCCATCCACCGTCTTAACGAGGAGCCCACCCGCCGCGGCATTCTCGCGGATATCACGTGCGACAGCGACGGCAAGATCGACCACTTCGTCGACAAGCGCGTTGACAAGAAGATCCTCGAACTGCACGAGGTCAAGGACCTCCCCGGCCCGGGCGCGGGCGTCGAGGGCTATTACCTCGGTGTATTCCTGCTGGGGGCGTACCAGGAGATTCTCGGCGACCTTCACAACCTGCTGGGGGACACCCACGCCGTCCACATCGCGCTGGATGAGAACGGTGACTACTCCATCGAAGAAGTGATCGAAGGCGACACCGTTGAGGAAGTGCTCCAATATGTGCAGTACGACCCCGAAGACCTCAAGCGGGCGATGCGGCTGGATGTCGAAGCGGCCTGCCGCCAGGGCCGCTTGACGCTCGGTGAGGGCAAGGCCCTGCTCAAGTTCTACGACGACGGCCTTGAGGGGTATACCTACCTCGAGGGCTGAGCCGGGCACGCCCCCCTTGCGGGCACCGCTTGAAGTGTGCAAAAACGCAGCTGCCGCGGGCCCCCACGCCCGCGGCAGCTGCTCTCACACATTTTCTCCGCGGAGGCTTCGTCCGAACTTAGCAGGCCGAGCCGGCCAGCACACGGAAGAAGGCCTCGATATCGGCGTCGGTGCCGACATCCTCATCGAAGTTGAAGTCCGCGCCTTCGCATGCCGGGCAGCAGTTGCCCGCGAGGCACGCGAAGAACGCCTCGATATCCGCATCGGTGCCGACATCACCATCGCCGTTGAAGTCCGCAGAGCCGCAGCGCTGCACGATGGTGAGCGTGGCGCCGTGCAGGTCGTAGGTGACCTGCACATCGCTGGAGTAGGGCCGGCTCACCAGCTCGATGCTGGAGAAGGTGCCGGTGCGGGTGCCGCTGACATCAAGCACGCGGAAGGTCGTGCCCTGGATCGGATTGAACCCGCCGTTGTAGACAACCCGAAGGACGCCGTTGAGGGTGGCGTTGCCGTTGATCTGAAGGTGGTCGTAGAGAGCGGCGTTGGTGCCAGCGAGCGTCACCTCGAAGATCGCGCCCGCGCTGGGTGTGTAGTTCGTCACCAGGGTCATGGCCCCCACGGGCAGGCCCGGAGCGATGGCGCCGCCGGTGTTGTTGATGGTTGCCTGCACGGTTCCGGTGCCCTCAAGGCGGCCGCCTTGGAGGTTCAGAGTGCCAGCGTTGATGCCGCCACCATTCAGACGGGTCGTGCCCGCGGTCTGAGTCATACCGCCGGTGAACTGTGTCTGGCCCTGGGTGAGGTCCACAAGGCCGGAGTTGGTCATCGGGAGGGCGATGGCGGCACCGTTGGCTGTGGTCTTCGTCGTCGTGCCGGTATTGATATACGTGCCGCCGGGGCCACCCTGGCTCCAGCCAACCGACTGCCACTCAACATTGCCGCTGTTGGTGAGCGTGAAACCGTTAAACTGACGGTTAAAGCTGATGGTGTCAATCAGGGTTCCTGTGTTCAGCATTGCACCGTTCAGCGTGGCGTTGCCGGTGATCCACACCATCTTGCCGGCGTTGGTCAGGGTGAAGGCACCCGTGTTGATGAGAGACCCAGCCCATTCCATGCCGTTGCCGCTGATGTTGAGCGTGGTGTTGCCAGAGAGACCCAGCGAGCCCTGGATCTGGGCGCTGCCCGAGCTGGCACCGTTGAACGTGCCGATGATCGTCGCGCCTGAGAGCCGATACTGGCCGCTGGCATCAACCGTCAGGCTCGCTGCCGGCGCGGATTGCACCGTGCTTGTCAGGTTGAGCAGGCCATCTTGAACCTGGATCGACCCGTTGTTGACGACGGGCAGGGCCATCGTCGCGGTGTTACCGGTCGACTTCACCACCGCGGCATTGTTTGTGAAGAGGTTCGTGCCCGCACCCTGATTCCAGTTCAGGCCCTGCAGGTTTACGGTGCCATTGTTTGTCAGCGTCGCATCGTTGAACTGGCGGCTGAAGCCGTTGGTGTCAGACATCGTCGCCCCGGTGGCATTGATGAAAGTGCCGCTGAGACCGGCGTTTCCGGAAATCCACGACATGACCCCGGTATTCGTGAAGGTGCGTCCCGCGGCGCTGAGGGAAGCGCCGGCCCACGCGATGCCGTTGCCGGAGAAGTTGAACGTGGTGTTGGCCGAGAGTGTCGTGGTGCCATCGAGCCGGGCGGTGCCGCTGTTGACTCCGTTGAACGTCCCGCGGATGGTGGCGTTGGTGAGCCGAAGGTCACCGGCGCCGTTGATTGAGTAGCTCGCGGTCAGCGCCGAATCCACCGTGCTTGTCAGGTTCACCTGACCCTGCTGCACCGACATGGAGCCGCTATTCACCACGGGCAGGGCAATGGTCGCGGTGTTGCCGGTGGTCTTCACCACGGCGGCGTTGTTGGTAAATAGGTTCGGGCCGGAGCCCTGGTTCCAGTTCACCCCCTGCCAGTTCAGAGTGCCGTTGTTCGTCAGCGTTGCGCCGTTGAACTGACGGCTAAAGCCGTTAGCGTCGGTCAGCGTACCTGTGGCCGTGTTGACGATCGTACCGCTGAGCCCTGTGTTGCCCGCGTTCCACAGCCAGACGTTCTGGTTAGTCAGCGTGAAGCCGTTCGTTGCGAGCGGAGAGCCCGACCATTCCCAGCCGTTACCGCCAATGTTAAACGTCGTGTTGCCCGCGAGAGCCGTTCCGCCATTCACGCGGAACAGCCCACCCGTCGAGCCGTTGAATACGCCCGAAATGGTCTCATCGCTGAAGTACATCCCCGCACCCGCCAGCACCGAGTACGTCGCTCCGGCGCTTGATGTCACGGTGCTGCCCGAAAGGGTGACCGCGCCTTCGTTGATGTTGAAGCTGCCGGTGTTCGTGACGGGCAGCGCAATCGTCGCTCCATTGCCGGTGGTCTTGCGAGTGGTGCCGGTGTTGTTGTAGAACCCACCATTCGCGGTGCGGTTCCAGTTCACGGCCTGCCACTCCATCGTGCCGCTGTTGTTGACTGTAAAGGCATTGAACTGACGGCTATAGCCATTGGTTTCCCAGTAGGTGCCCTGGTTGTTGAACACCCCGGCGTAACCTGAGTTGCCAGCGACGTTGACCGTAACCCCGGTATTGGTGAGCGTGAAAGCCCCGGTGGAAAGGTTGCCGCCGGCAAGCTGGAAGCCGTTACCTGAGATGTTGAGCGTCACGTTGCCTGTCTGCGCCCAGTCGCCCGTCCACCGCAGGAAGCCCCCGCCCGTGGCAGACCCGTTGAGCGGGCCCGACATCGTGTCGTTCTGAAAATAAATCGCACCCGCCGGGACCGTGTAGGTTGCCGCGGCGGTGGACGTGAAGGGAATCGAGTACAGCGTGAGGGCCCCCTCAGTCACATTGATGGCCCCGTTGTTGGTCATTGGAACACTGCAGCTGGCGTTGTTGCCCGTCGTCTTCGAGATCGTGCCGTTGTTCGTGATCGCCCCGCCGCTCCCTACGTTCCAGTTCACCGCCTGCCAATCCAGTGTCGCTCCCGCGCTATTCAGGAACGTTGCCCCGTTGAACTGGCGGCTGTAGCCGTTATTCTCGACCCAGGTCCCACTGTTGACAAACGACCCGGCAAGGCCGATGTTGCCAGCATCCGCGATGACGGTTGCGGTGTTGGTGAGTTGGCCCGACACGCTCACGCTGGCGCGGATGTAGAGCGTGGCACCCGCCGCCATGTCGAGACTTGCGATAGTGACGTCGCCGTTCTGGTACACGGTGTTGCCCCCGATGTGTACCACCCCGCCCACGCCAGCGCCCTGGCCGGGAACGGGGAGGCCGCCGGAACATGCGGTATAGCCCCAGTTGTTGAATGTGTTCGTCCCGCCACCGACGCAAGGGGTGGTCGAGCACTCGCCGAACCAGTTGTTGTTGCACTGCTGCTGGAACACGAAGTCCCCAAGAGCGACCGATGCCCCCGCGGCAAGGGCGAACAGGGCGGGCAGGGCGGGGAAAATTTTTGCGGAACGCATGGGGGTCTCCTCAATAGACGTGTGGCGGTCTTTGCTCCGTCCCGCGACGGGGCGGCACCCCTGATAGCCATGAACCCCCCGAGGTTTGACAGAAAAGCGGGGAAATTGGTCCAAGAAGAACGCAGGCCCCGATTCCGCAAGTCCAGAAAGTGTGAAGTCGTGCGTTCCAAGGCATGTATGGGGTGTAAAGACCGCCCATACCGGGTATGTTGGGTGTGCCATGCTGTCGTATACCGCGACCCACACCACACTTCTGGCGCGCCTCGCCGATTCTCAGGACCCGGGGGCCTGGGTCGAGTTCGTCAACAGATATGAGGAGTTGGTGCGCCGTTTCTGCCGCGTGAGGGGCGTGAACGAGGCGGATACCGACGACGTGCTCCAAGATGTCCTCGTCTCGCTGACCAAGGCCATGCCCGGATTCCAATATGACCCCGCCAAGGGCAAGTTCCGTTCCTACCTCAAAACCGTGGTCGTTCACGCAATTGCGCGAAAATCGCGTCAGAACCCCGCGGCAGCCCGCCTATCAGATATCGGCACTGCCGCGTCGCCCGCGGAAGCGTCCGAAGAGGCCCAGTGGGAGTCTGAGTGGCGGCGACATCACCTCCGCCGGGCTCTTCGCGTGATCGAGGCGGAGTTTTCGCACACAGACCGTCAGGCGTTCGAACGCAACGCTCTGCGGGGGGAATCGGCGGCGCATGTGGCCGAGGCACTCGGCATCTCGGTAGACCACGTCTATCAGGCCAAGTCGCGGATCGCTCGGCGAGTCTCGGCCTTGGTGCATGCGCAGGTCGAAGAGGAAGGCTAACGATGGGGTCCAGCAGTTCATCCGGCTCCGAGTGGTACTTGGATGAAGGCGAGCTCGTTGAGGAGATCCGGCGGGCCAGCATCACGCTGGACAGCACGCCCGCGCTCAGCGGCTACGCAGACCTCGTTGAAGTACAGCGGGGCGGCCAAGGCGTGGTGTATTCAGCACGGCACCTGGCGACTCGCCGCACCGTAGCCGTCAAGGTGCTCCACCCCACCGCCCTGGGATCCGCCTCTGCACGCCGGCGGTTTGAGCGCGAGGTGGAGCTTGCCGCAACGCTGCGCCACCCCGGCGTCGTGCGTGTCTATGACAGCGGCAGCACCGTGGATGGCCGCCTGTTCCTGTCGATGGAATGGGTGGAAGGCGACACGCTCGACGTCGTTGCGACCAAGAACAGTCGCGACGCCCGCTTCATTGTCGAGCTGATTGCCAGAGTCTGCGACGGGCTGAACCATGCCCATCAGCGCGGCGTGATCCACCGAGACCTGAAGCCGTCGAACATCCGCCTTGCCGCGGATGGGACACCGACGATCCTCGACTTTGGCTTGGCCCGCACGCAGGCCACAGGGCTGACGGAAATCACCACGGCAGGCTCGTTCCTGGGCTCGCTCCCCTGGTCCAGCCCTGAGCAGGCCGCGGGGCTGCATGATCAGGTCGATGTGCGCAGCGATGTGTACTCCGTCGGGGTGATGCTCTTTCAGCTCGTGACGGGCGAGTTTCCCTACGACGTGCGGACAGACCTGCGCACGGCGCTGAACACCATCGCCACGGCCGAGCCCGCGCCCCTGCGTCGCCTGCGCCCCGAGGTTGCCGAGGACCTTGAAGTGGTTTGCGCGAAGGCTCTGGCTAAGAACCCCGCCGAGCGGTACCAGACAGCCTCGGAGTTGGCCGAAGACCTACGCCTTTTTCTGGCTGGCGAGCCCATCCGTGCCAAGCGCGAATCCATGTGGAACGCCACGCGTCGCCAAGTGGTGCGATATCGCGCCGCCGTATGGGCCAGTTCCGTTGTGCTGCTCATCGTCGCAGCTGCGCTCGTGGCCGTCGTGATCTTCGCCCGCCAGGCGACGCGCGCACTCGACCGGGCACAGGTTGCGTCCCTGCAGGCCACGCAGCAGCGCGACCGGGCCCAGGCTGCCTCGGCGCAGGCCGAGAATACCCTCAAGTTCCTGACAACGATGCTCGAGGGGGCCGACCCCGAGGGCACATCAGAAGGACGCGATGTGCGAGTCGCGACCCTTCTCGACCATGCCGCAGCACATGTGGACCATGACTTCGCCGATGACCCTGTTTCGCTCAGCGCCATGCACGGCGTGATGGGCCGGACCTATTCAGCGCTCGGTTTGTACGACACGGCCCTTGCCGAGTTCCAGCGCTCCGCTGAGATCGCCCGGGCGACTCCCGCGCTGGGCCCAGAGCACCGGAAAACGCTGGAAGCAGAGGCGAACGTCGCGGATGCGCTGCTGAACCAGACGAGGCTCACCGAGGGCGAAGCGGTGCTCCGCGAACTCATCCCGCGTATGGAGCGCCTCCTCGGGCCCGCCGACATCGGTGTCGTCATGGCGCGGAGCGACCTGGGCGTCTCATTGCGCATGCAGAACAAGCTCGATGAGGCGATCGAGCAGTACCGCATCGCGCTGAGCCACCTCGATCCCGCGGCACCATCAAACGAGACCGCGCTGCGACTGCACAACAACCTGGCGTCGGCGTTGCACTCGCAGGCCAAGTATGACGAGGCGGAAGCGCAGTACAACGCGGTGCTGGCCGAACGGACGAAGCTCAGCGGCCCGGACCACGCCGAAACCATCGTGGTGCTCAGCAACCTCGCCACGCTGCACATGGACAAGGGCGAGTTCGAGGCGGCCGGGCAGTCCCTGCGTGCCGCCTACGAGTCGTCGGTTCGGCTACGAGGGCCCGACCACCCGATGACCCTGATGGTCGAGCACAACCTTGCCTACGCCATCGAGAACATGA
The DNA here is from genome assembly GCA_038260025.1 of Phycisphaerales bacterium. Classification (GTDB taxonomy): domain Bacteria; phylum Planctomycetota; class Phycisphaerae; order Phycisphaerales; family UBA1924; genus JAEYTB01. Next base: position 52,732 of record JBBSOF010000001.1, on the reverse strand, counting down.
ACCACTACGACGACGCCCTGCCCCTTTGGCGCGACGTCGTAGAACGCCGCGAGCGCACTCTCGGCGAGGACAGCAGCTACACCCTGGTCTCCCTCTCCAATCTCGGGTCATTGCTCACCCGCATGGGCAACTACGAAGAAGGCGAGCAGATGGCGCGGGAGGTCCTGGTTCGCCGCACCCGCAAGTTTGGCGAGCAGAACATGGACACTGTGATCGCCATGGGCAACCTTGCCAACGTCTTTATCAACAGCAAACGTCCCGAGCTCGCCGAGCCGTATCTCCGCCGTGCTGTTGGGCTGAGCGCCGACCCCGGGGTCGTGCCGGAGAAGCACTGGCTGCACGCCGCTTATTCGAGCCTGCTGGGACGGTGCCTCACCATGCAGGGCAAGCTGGACGAAGCCGAGCCCCTGCTGCGCCAGGCCGTGGATGTGCTCCGCATCAAGGCTGGGCCCGCCCACCGCCAGACGGTGACCGCCGAGACCAACCTCGCGACGTGGGAAACTCTCAGGGCCGATCAGAAGTAGGCGCTTGCGCCCCCGGCTCTGCCGCCATGGCCGCCAGAGCCTGACGCAGGCCCGCCACCTGCTCCTGTGTCAGGCGCTCCATCCCGGGAACATTCTCAAATAATGCAGCGACAAACTGCTCGCGCAGCCGCTTGCCCGCGGCAGTCTCCCGCAGCATCTTCACGCGGCGATCCGAGGGGTCCTCCGCACGCGCCAGCAGCCCGCGCTCTTCGAGCCGATCCACCACGCCGGTGATGTTGGAAGGGTCGCACCCCAGCACCCCCGCCACGCACCCCATGGAGCCGGGGTCCGCCATTGAAAGCACGACCTTGGCCTGCACGGGCGTCAGGTCGTGAGACCTGGCGATGCCGTCGAAATGGCTCCGCAGCCGCTCCACGCACGCGAAGAGAAGCTCCACAACCTCGGCGCGGGCGGCTGCCGCGGGGTCGGCGGGTCTTGGGATTCGGCATGAGCCCATTGGCCAGTTTACGCAGTTACTTGAAAACTTCAACTGTTGAAGGTATCATCTTTTCCCAGCCCTGCCGGGGCTTGCCCTCGGCGAACACGACGCGGCTGGGTTTTACCAGGACTCAAGAGGATAGGCGGAATGAAAAAGCAGCCTGTAATCGCCGGGATCGTCCTGTTGCTGGTTCTCGGGGGGGTCGCCGGTGGCCTCGCCTGGTACCGCCACCATAAAGATGCCGCGGCAGCCGGCCAGGGCGGCCACATGCCCGTCGAAGTTGTTGATGTAGTCAAGGCCGAGGAGATGTCCTGGCAGCCCACTTCGCGGCTGGTCGGCACCGTGATCGCCAAGCGGTCGGTCATGCTCGCAAACGAGGTCGCTGGCGTCGTCGAATCCGTCACGTTTGAGACGGGCGACGAGGTCAGCGATGGCCAGGTGCTGCTCACGATGGACACCGCCACCGAGCAGGCGGAACTCGCTACGGCGGAGGCCTCGGAGCGCCTGTCGGAAGCGGCGATCCAGGTCGCGCAGGCCGATATCCGGGTCTCCCAGGCCAACCTTGAGCTCGCGAAGAGCAATCAGGAGCGATTCAAGAACGCCGGGGGCTCGATCTCTGCCGCGGAGGTTGACCGCGTGAACGCCGAGCTGCAGAAGTCCACAGCAGACCTGGAGCGCCAGCGATCTTCACTGGCGCGGGCGCAGGCAGAACTTGATCAGGCCAAGGCCCGCGCCAACCAGGTGCGCATCGTCATCGACAAGAAGACGCTGAAGGCGCCCTTCCACGCACTCGCCAGCATCCGCACGGTCCACCCGGGGCAGTACCTTGCCGAGGGCGCATCGATCGTGATGCTCAATGAACTGACGGATGACATCTATCTCGACTTCGCCGTGCCGCAGGAGTACGCCTCGCGCGTCGCGCCCGGCATGGTGGTCGTCGCCAGCTCAAAGGTGCTGGGCAGCAAGGCGGTACGCATCACCGTCCTCTCCATGGACTCCATGGTCAACCCCGCGACCCGCAACATCCGAGTCCGGTCAACGGTGGATGACCCCCAGCACCGCCTCAAGCAGGGCATGTTCATTGATGTGGAGGTGCCGGTTGATGCCCCGGAAAACGTGGTGACCATCCCCACCACCGCCGTGCGACGTGCGGCCTTCGGCGACCATGTGTTCGTGATCGGGCCCGGCGATGACAAGATGGCCCCCGGAGCCCTCGCGGCCCACCAGCGGATGGTGACGCTCGGCGCCGATATCGGCGGCAAAGTCGTCGTCATTTCGGGCCTCAAGCCCGGCGAAGAGGTGGCCTCGGGCGGATCCTTCAAGCTCCGCGATGGTGCGCCGGTTCAGAAGGCCGCTCCCGCGTCTGGCGCAGCAGCACCAACCGGCACCCCGGGCGGCACCCCGGCCGACACCAAGGCTGGCACCAAGGAATAACGCCCGCGCAGCGCTGTTGCAGACCTGTTCACACACGAGCGATTTATTCATGAAGTCATTCACCGATATCTTCATCAGGAAGCCCGTGCTGGCAGTGGTGATCAACCTGATCATCCTGGCCGTCGGCGCGCGGGCCATCCTCAGCCTGCCCGTCCGCCAATACCCGCGCCTTGAGTCCAGCGCCATCATCATCACCACGGCGTACATCGGCGCCAGCGCCGAGACCGTCCGCGGCTTCATCACCACGCCCATCGAGAAGGCCGTTTCCGCCATCGACGGCATCGACTACATCGACTCGACGAGCACCGCGGGCATCAGCATCGTCACCGTCCACCTGCGCCTGAACCACCCGAGCAACGATGCGCTCGCGGAGATTTCCGCCCGCCTCAACCAGGTCCGCAGCGAGCTGCCCAGCGAGTCGGAATCGCCGGTGGTGGATATCCAGCGCACGGACAAGCCTTATGCCACGTTCTACATCAGCCTCACAACTTCAACGCTGACGCTGCCGCAGTTGAACGACTTCATGGCCCGCGAGCTGCAGCCGGAACTTCAATCGCTGCCCGGCGTGCAGCGGGCGGGCATCGAGGGGCCGCGTCCCTTCGCCATGAGGGTCTGGCTCGATTCCAACCGCATGGATGCCTTCGAGGTGACACCCGCCGAGGTGCAGAGCGCCCTTGTTCGCAACAACTTCGTCGCCACCGTCGGCCGCACCAAGGGCGCGGAGGTGCAGGTTGACCTCATGACCGACACCGACCTCCGCACGCCGGAGGCGTTCCGCCAGCTTATTGTCCGCGACCGCGAAGGCAGCATCGTGCGCCTGGCCGACGTGGCCCGTGTTGAGCTGGGCAGCGAAGAAGCAACTGGCCAAGCCGGCTTCAACGGCAAGCCCGCCATCTGGTTCTCCATCTGGCCGCTGCCAAGCGCCAACGAGCTGGACGTCGCCAAAGCGCTCAAGGCCAAGCTTGCCGAACTGCAATCAACTCTGCCGGGGGGGGTTGAGATGGTGCTTGCCTACGACGGCACGTACTACATGGAGAACGCCATCCGTGAAATCGCCCACACGCTGATGGAGACGATCGCCATCGTGGGGCTGGTCGTGTTTCTCTTCATGGGTTCGTTTCGCACGGTGCTGGTGCCGATGGTGGCGATGCCTGTGTCTCTCGTGGGCGCGTGCCTGGCCATGCTGCTGATGGGCTTCTCGCTCAACCTGCTGACGATCCTCGCGATCGTGCTGGCCGTGGGGCTGGTGGTTGACGACGCCATCGTCGTCGTTGAAAACGTCGAGCGACACATGCGCGAGGGACGCACCCCACGTCAGGCGGCCCTCATCGGCGCCCGCGAGCTTCTGGGCCCCATCGTCGCCATGACAATCACCCTTGCGGCTGTGTATGCACCCATCGGTTTCCAGGGCGGCCTTACGGGCATGCTGTTCCGCGAGTTCGCCTTCACGCTCGCCGCGGCCGTCATTGTGTCCGGCATCGTTGCGGTCACACTCTCCCCCGTCATGAGCTCGCTGATGATCCCCAAGGGCGGCAAGGAAAGCCGCTTCCAGCGGTTCGTCAACCGTATTTTCGACTCCGTTCGTCGCGTGTACACCCGTACCTTGGCGTTTGTGCTCCAGATGCGCTGGGCGGTCGTCGCCGGCGCGGTGCTCATCACGGCCGGGGCGTGGCCGCTCTACAACATGTCCCGCACCGAGCTCGCGCCCACCGAGGACGAGGGCGTGGTCTTCACGTTTGTGCAGGCGGCGCCCGAATCATCGCTCAAGAGCACGCTTAAATCGTTCAGCGAGGTTGCGGACATATTCATGGCCGTGCCCGAGCGCAAGTTCATGTTCCAGGTGCTGCTCAACCCCACTACGGGCTTCGGCGGCATCCAGGTGCAGGACTGGAACAAGCGGGAACGCGGCACCGCACAGATCATGGGCGAGGTGTTTCCCAAGCTCAGCCAAGTCACGGGTGTGCGCGCTTTCCCGCAGCTGCCCCCCCCACTCCCCGGTGCCGGACAGTTCGATGTCGAACTCGTGATCACCAGTTCCGGCGAGGCCGCCAGCATGGCACCCATCGCGGGCCAGCTGGTGGGCGCGGCCTTTGGAAGCGGCAAGTTCCTCTACGCCGACACCGACCTTCAGATCGATCTGCCGCAGACCCGGATCGTCATCGACCGTGAGAAGGTCGCAGACCTGGGGCTCGACCTTGCATCGGTCGGACGCGATCTTGCCGTGCTGCTGTCGGGCGGGTACAGCAACCGCTTCAACTATCAAGGCCGCAGCTACAAGGTCATACCGCAGGTTGAAGATGCCGCCCGCAGCACACCGGACCAGATCCTGAACCTCAAGGTGCGCGCTGCCGATGGCGGGCTTGTCTCGGTGGGTTCGTTCGTCACCCTTGAAACCACGGCCGCGCCCAGGGCGCTGACCCGCTTCCAGCAGCGCAACAGCTTCAAGGTGTTCGGTGGCGCAGCGCCCGGCGTGACCAAGGCCGAGGCGCTCACCGCGCTAGAGAACGCCGCCAAGAACATCCTGCCCCCCGGCTACGCCATCGACTACGCGGGCGAGAGCCGCCAGATCCGCAATGAGTCATCATCGCTCGCGGGCACGCTGGGCCTGGCGCTGGGGCTGATCTACCTGGTGCTCGCCGCGCAGTTCAGCAGTTTCCGCGATCCCCTCATCGTTCTGCTCGGGTCGGTGCCGCTGGCCATCACCGGCGCGCTCGTCTTTACCTTCCTCGACCTCACCACGATCAACATCTACTCGCAGGTGGGCCTCATCACGCTCGTGGGGCTGGTCGCCAAGAACGGCATCCTCATCGTTGAGTTCGCGAACCACCTCCAGCAGACCGGCCTCTCCAAGGCCCAGGCCGTGCAGCAGGCCGCGGCAACGCGCCTGCGCCCCATCCTCATGACCTCCGCCGCCACCGTCTTCGGCCACTTCCCCCTGGTGCTGGTCACCGGCGCGGGCGCTGAGGCCCGCAACAGCATCGGCATCGTGCTGGTCGCCGGAATGACCATCAGCACCGTGTTCACGCTCTTCGTGGTGCCGTGCATCTACACCCTGCTTGCCGCGCAGCACATCCCCGAGGATGAGGAAGAGTTCAACATCACAGTTGCACCCATCCACGCCAACGGCGCTGCCGGCCCGGGCAGTGCCCGCATGGCTGGCGCAGCTCACTGATCCGAATACTGCTTTCGCGAGAGAGTCAGCCCCGCTGCTTCCGCGCTTGTTCTTCCTGAGCCTTCTTTTCTGCCGCCAGCGCTTGCGCCGCGGCAGCCTCGCCCCACTCGGTGCCCTGCAACTCGTCCGCCCATCGCCGCATTTCGGCAACCGAGCCGCGCCGCTCGCCCAGGTCAAACAGCAGCGTCGCGGATTCCAGCGTGTGCGGGTGGCGGCGTCCGAACGTCTTGAGGCACAGGTCGTATTGGTCTTGGATGATGGTCTGAGCACCGTCGAGGTCATCCACGGCCATCATCAGGCTGGCGAGGCATCCTCGATACTTGATCGTGCGGCGGTGCGTCGGCCCCATGTTGGCCATGCTGACGTCATAACAGTGTTTCGCGTGAGAGAACGCGACCTCCGGCTGACCCGCCCGGAACGCCAGCGTCACAAAGTTGCTCTCAAACGTCAGCGTGAACGGGTGCTCCTTGCCCAGCAAGTTCTGGCACCGGACCAGCACATCCTCGCACGCCTTGAAACCCTCGGAGGGTGGGCCTGATTGCGCTTCCAGCGCCGTCAGATTCCCGAGCGCCACCACTGTGTCGGGATGATCCTCACCCAAGGACTTCAGCCGCTGGTCGTAGACCTCCTGGAGGTAGGGGCGGGCCTCGGCGAGGTTCCCCTGCTCCATGAGGATCACGCCAAGGTCTGATGCCGGGAGCAGGCGTGAGTAGCTGTCCGCCGGGAATATCTTCTCCGCCTGGCGCAGCCCCTCGGTCAGCAGGCGTATCGCCTCGTCGAATCGTCGCGGGGTGATGCTCGCCAGCACCACGCCATAACTCGTTTGCAGGCACACCGTGACGGGGTCCGACGGCCCGAGCGTCCGCAGTGCCGCGAAGTACGACGTTTTCGCAAGTCCCTCGGCCTCTTCATGGCGATCCAGGTTCGAGAGGTCCACGGCAAGCCGTGCCGCGTCCTTCAGTGTTTCAGGATCGTCGGGGCCAAGCGCGCGCAGGCGAAGGTCATAAGCCTTGCGGGCGTGGCCTTCGGCGCTTTGGTAATCGCCCAATGCGCCAAACGCCTCCGCAACCGTTGCATAGGTATCCGCCGCGACAAGAGGCTGCGCCTTCTCCGTCTCTTCCAGATCAACCGTCGCACCCGCCAGCAACTCGCGCAGCGTGATCTCGTGGCCACGCGTCGACTCGGGCCGCACCGCTGTAATCATGCGGTTCACAATTGCCGCAGTGTGACGGGCCCTGTCGGCCTGCTCTGCCGCGAGATCACGCTGGCGCGTGGCGCGGATCGCCTGCCATGTGGTGCCCGCCGCACCGGCCATCAGCGCCATCGCCGTGATGGTTGCCGCGCCCACCATCAGGCGGTGACGACGCACAAACTTGGTCGCAAGGTACACCCGCGTCTGCGGGCGGGCCAGCACCGCCTCGTTGTTCAGGTATCGCCGCAAATCCGCGGCAAGGTCAGCCGCCGTTTCATACCTGCGTTGCGGGTCTTTCTCCAGCGCTTTGCACGCGATCGCCTCGATGTCGCCGCGCAACGAGGGGTTCACCTGCCCCAGCAGCGGTGGCTCCTGCTCCTTCACCGTCAGCGCTGCCCGCGTCAGGCTCATGTTGCTTACATCGAGTGGCAGCTTGCCCGCGGCCAGCTCATACAGGATGACGCCCAGCGTGTACACATCGCTGCGGTGATCAATCCGCCGCGGGTCCCCGTCGATCTGCTCGGGGCTCATGTAGCCAAGCGTGCCGACAATCTGCCCCATCCGCGTCAGCGTGTTGTCGGGCGCTTCCGCGCCCGCGAGGCGGGCTACACCGAAGTCCAGCACCTTCGACCGGCCATCCGCCGATACCACAATGTTCCCCGGCTTGAGGTCGCGGTGGACGACCCCGCGCCGGTGCGCGTGGTCTACGGCGTCGCAGACCGTGGTGAAGAGCCGCAGCGAAGCACTCGTGTCCAGGCCGTTCGCGCGGATATACGACGTCAGCGAAACTCCTGACACCATCTCCATGGCGATGTACGGCGTCCTTGCTCCCTCGGGCCCGAAGAACCCTGCCTCGTACAGCTGCGCGATGCCCGGGTCCTGCAGCAGCGCAAGGGCCTCGGCCTCCAGCGAGAACCGCTGCAGCACGCTCTGGGTCACCAACTCCGGGCGGATGACCTTCAGCGCAACGATGCGCCGCGGAAAGTCCTGCTCCGCCTCGTACACAATCCCCATCCCGCCGCGCCCGAGCTCGCGCACGATGCGATAACCCGGGACTGTCGGCAGCCCTGCCTCAATGCGCTGACGCGCCGCCCCCGCATCGCTCGACAGTTCCGCGGCAACATCTGCCGCGGGCCGGTCCAGCACCGCATCGTTCTTGCGAAGGTACGCAACCAGCGATTCGACTTCCGGCGCCACCGTGGGCGCTTCTCGGCGCAGAAGCTCGATCATCGCCGAGCGCTCGGCATCTGCCGCATCCGCGATGCGCTGGAACCAGTCGCGCACCTGCGGCTGGGTTTCCTGAGAATCTGATTCCGGGTTGCCCGGCATCCCACCCTCCATCATGCCCCTGCCGCGCGATCAACTTCACGCATCAGCCAGGCGCGGGCAAAGGTCCAGTCGTTCTTGACGGTGCCCGCCGACACCCCCAGCGCCAGCGCTGTCTGCTCGATGCTCAGGCCGCCGAAAAATCGGAGCATGACCACATCTTATTGACGTCGATCGCGCGTGATGAGCGTTTCCAGCGCGGCATCCACCGCGATCAGTTGCGTCGCAGCACCCGCCCCCGCGGGCCCGTCAGACAGGTTCGGAAGCCCGCTCATATCCGCCGGGTCGCCGTGCTCGCGGTGCCGCACCTGCGCCTTGCGGGCGTAATCGATCAGGATGCACCGCATGGCCCTTGCCGCGGCACCAAAGAAGTGCGCCCGCGTGTCCCAGCCCCGGTCGTCTGAACCGAGCAGTTTCAGGTACGCCTCGTTCACCAGCGCGGTCGGCTGGAGCGTGTGCGACCCCCGCTCCTGGTTCATAAGCCCCCCCGCCATCCGCCGCAGTTCGGCGTACACGATGGGGAAGAGTCGCTCGGTCGCCTGAGAATCTCCCGCGGCAGCGGCCGCAATGATCTGTGTGACATGGACTTGCGCGTCATTCATGGGTGATTTGAGAAAGGTCAACGAAGGCTCCGACAACCATTCTACCGCATTTTGCATGGATTCCCTGTCCACTTTTCGGGGGCACATCGCATGTCGGCGGTCGTGGGCTTGCCTGTCGCCAGTCCACTTCAACAACCGTGACCCCGCCAAGTGCCGGGGTCATACGAAAAACCTGAGCCGTTTGGCTGCACATGTTCGCAGCCACACCCATACCGCGCTCACACAGGAGTCGATTCGTCGTGAAGAACCAGTTCAACACCGTTGCCCTTGCCCTGTCCGCCCTGTCCGCCCTTGCCGGCACCGCCATGGGCCAGACCGACCGGTCCCTGACCACGCCCACGGGCTGGATCTGGGCGACCGGCGCAACCCCCGCCAACCTGGCAACCTGGGTCGGCGACGGCTTCCGCCCCTTCGATTTGAACCGCAACTCGTCGTCGTCGTTCGACACCATCATGGTGTACAACTCCGGCGCGTATGCCAAGTCGGGGTGGAGCTACTACACAGGCATCACGCCTGCCGCGCTGAGCACGGCGCTGTCCAATAACAACCAGCGACTGCTGAATCTTGAGCCCTACGACAACGGCGCGGACGTTGCTTTCTCGGCAGTCGCGATCAGCAACACCGGGGCCGACGCCGCCGGCTGGGGCTGGCTCTACAACCAGACGCCCGCGCAGATCTCCAACTGGATCAACAACAACCCCACGCCCCTCCGCATCGTCGATCTCAACAGCTATGTGCTCAACGGGACACGCCTGTACAGCGCGGTGGCCATCAACAACACCGGCGCCAACGCGCAGAGCTGGTGGTACTACTTCGACCAAACCACCAGCGACATCACCACCCACCTCACCGCCAACAACGCCCGCATCATCGATCTCGAGATGACGCAGGCCCCCACTTCCACCACGGCGGCCCGCTTTGCCGTTGTGATGGTCGCCAACCAGGGCCAGGGCTGGTGGTGGTACCCTTCCCTTGACGGCGCGACGGTCGGCGACAAGTGCGACCTGAACGCCGCCCGCCTCATCGAGCTGGAGCGCTTCACGGATGCCAACGGCAGCACCCGCTTTGCATCCGTCATGATCGACAACGCGAACACTCTGACCCGCTCGGTCCGCGATGTCATCTACGCGGGCCTCAGCGATGGCCAGGGCGGCGGCTATATGAAGGAAGTGGGCGGGGGAGAGTACTGCGCCATTGGCGCAGACCATGTGTTCGAGCCCGCCAGCATGCTCAAGATCCTGTACGGCGCATACGCCATCGATCGCTGCGCCTCGGGCCTTGACAACCTCGCGAACTCGGTCTTCGTTGGCGACCGCTGCAACAACAACGAGTGCCCCGACGCCGTGCAGTGCAACCCCGGCAGCGAGAGCCTCTCCGCTGCGCTCCGCGAGATGCTCGAGCAGTCCGACAACAACCGCACGAAGGTCATCCATGACCGCTACGGCCGCACGAACCTCAATAACTACGCCCACAACCTGGGCATGACGAAGACCAACATCAACCACGATATCGGTTGCGGTTCGCCGGCCAATCAGCTCACCCTCCGCGATGCCGCACTCCTGTACGAGCGCATCGCCGATGGCACCCTCTTCAGCCAGACCTGGCAAGACACCCTCTACGACCTGATGATCGACAACCTCGGCAACCAGGGCAGCTTCAACACCGAGATCAACGGCCAGGCCGCGGGCCTCGCCCTCACCTCAACCGAGCTCTCACAGTTCAAGACCCTCTGCTACATGGCATCCAAGGGCGGCTCCTACGGCGTGTCCGCCGGCCAGCACCGCACCACCGGCGGTTGGATGCGTCTGCCCTTCAAGAACTCACAGGGCGTCATCACCTATCACGAGTATGCGATCACGTCCTTTACGAACAACGTCACTAGCGCCACTCAGGCCGGCAACACCAACAGCAGCATCTGGTGGACCATGGCCCGTGACCGCATCCGCGCCGCCCTGGTGAGCTGGGATAACTCCTGCACCCCGCCCGTCATCAACAACCAGCCCGACACCATCACCCGTCCCACCGGCGCCTCCGCGAACTTCTTCGTCGGCTACACCGGCACTAGCATCGGCGCCACCTATATCTGGCGGCGCAACGGTGCCATCGTGAGCAACGGCGCAGGCCCCGGCGGCAGCACCATCTCGGGCGCCACCACCGCTTCCCTCACCATCTCCAGCCTGAGCGCCGCTAACGCCGGCAACTATCAGGTGTTCATCTCCAACTCCTGCGGCAGCGCATCCTCCAGCATCGCAACCCTCACCGTCACGCCCCCGCCCTGCGGCAGCGCTGACTTCAACGGCGATGGCGACATCGGCACCGACGCCGATATCGAGGCCTTCTTTGCCTGCCTCGGCGGCGCCTGCTGCCGCACCTGCGGCACGGCCGACTTCAACGGCGATGGCGATGTCGGCACCGATGCCGATATCGAGGCGTTCTTCCGCGTGCTCAGCGGCGGCGCCTGCTGAGTTCCCGCCCATCTCCCTGACGCACCCGCCCCGGAGGGAAACCGGGGCGGGTGTTTTTTTTGGGCCATAAGGACCCCCGGAAACCCTGATTTCCCTGTGAATCCGCGGCGTGCGCGGTATCTTCTCAATCTGCGGCAGCCCTTCCCGCGAATAAGAAGCACCCTTCACGAACCATCGGAGCCCGCATGAAACTGATTCTCCTGGTCGCATGCCTTCTGGCCGTCCCCCCCCACGCCCACGCCCAGATGTTCACCATCGTGGACGCGCCCCCCGCAGTGCCCGGTGCCTTCTCACGCCCGGGGCCCCGCCCCACCGCAGGGGCCATCTGTCACCTCGATGCCAGTGCACTTGAGGGCGTGCTGCTGGGGGCACCGTTGGAGAACCTCGGGGCGCCCCTCTCGGCGTACGGGCTTGCGATTGATCTGCCAAACCCTGCCGGTGGGTTCACGCCCTGCCGCGTCGCACGCTCGGCGGTGATGGAACCCGCGTTGGCGGAGAAGTTCCCCGGCATGGTGACGCTGATCGTGGAAGCCGCGGACCGCTCAGCATCGGGCCGGATGGAACTGACGCAGCGCGGGCTGACGGCGATGCTGCGTGGTGTGGGGGGTGGTGTGGGGGTGGGAACGGAAAGCGTGTGGATGATGGACCCGTGGCAGTCGGGCGATGCTGACCATGTGCTGTCTTACCACTTTGCGGACTTGCCGGGCGGGGGCGACTGGGTGTGCCACACGACCGAGGGTGTGCATGGCGTGGGCTCGACCGATGCATCGGTGTACACGCCCCGCGTGCTGCAAACCCGCAAGAACTTCCGCATGGCGATGGCCTGCACCGGCGAGTATGGCCTGTACCACAGCCAACTGGCGGGTCACGCGCCAAACATCGCGGACCCGCTTGCCGCGATCGTGACGGTCGTTTCTCGGAGCAACGTGGTATACGAGGCCGACCTCGCGGTGCACTTCAACCTGGTGGCGAACAACGACCAGATTATTTTCATCGACCCCGACACCGACCCCTACGCCAGCACCTGCGGCGGCAACGGCGGGTCCGACTGCTCCGGCGATCACCTGGGAGTCAACCGCACGGTGCTTTCAAGCGTCATCGGCAACGCCAACTTCGACATCGGGCATGTGGTGACGCGCATCTTCGGCGGGGTGGCATCGCTCTCTTCTGTGTGCGGCAACAACAAGGCGCAGGGCGTCTCGGGCATCCCCCGCGGGGGCGATGTTGATCCGTTCTCGGCGCTCGTGGTCATCCACGAGGTGGGCCACCAGTTCGGAGCCAACCACACCTTCAGCGGCACACGCGGCAGGTGCGAGGGCAACGTCCACCTGTCAACCGCGTGGGAAGCCGGTTCGGGGTCTTCGCCCATGGCCTACGCGGGCGGCTGCCCCGTGGGCAGCGCGCCCCCCAGCGACAACGTGGTCGAGTTTGCGGACCCCTTCTTCCACAGCGGCAGCTACGGAGAGATGCAGAACTTCATCGGCACCATTTCCTGCTACGCGGGCGTGGCGACGACCAACAACATCCCCACCATCGCGGCCATCACGCCCGCGACGGCCATACCGCCCAGCACGCCCTTCGTGCTCTCGGCCCAGGGCGATGATGCGGACAATGAGCCGCTGACGTACTCCTGGGAGCAGTACGACGCCGGAGTGGCGCGGCCCCTGACCGGCGAAGGCTCGGAAGATTCGGGCGCTGGGGCTCTCTTCCGCATTTTCCCCCCGGTTGCTTCCGGCGCGCGGACATTCCCGCAGATCGCCGATGTGCTCTCGGGCGTGCCCACACCCGGCGAGCAGCTTCCCACTGTCACCGGGGTCACCCGCCGCTTCCGTGTCCTGATCCGCGACAACCACCCCGGCGCGGGCGGCGTGGTGCGGTCCTCGCTCGTCAACGTGGCGATCCCCAGCGGCACCTCAGCGTTCGCGGTCACCTCACCCTCGGGCAGCGCCGTGGTGCGGAGCGGTGCGGCCACCGTGCTGTGGACCGTGGGCGGCACCAACAACCCGCCCATCTCGTGCGGCTCGGTGGCGATCCGCCTGTCGATGGATGATGGCATCACCTTCCCCTTCGACCTTGGCACCTTCCCCAACACGGGGTCCGCCGTTGTCACACTCCCAGAGGCCACGGCCACGGCCCGCGTGCGGATCGACCCGGTGGACCGTATCTTCCTTGCGATCTCGCGACCTTTCCATCTTGCGCCCCCCTGCAACGCCGACTACAACAACGATGGGGATGTGGGCACCGATGCGGATATCGAGGCGTTCTTCGCCTGCCTCGCCGGAGCCTGCTGCCCCACCTGTCCCCCCAACGCCGACTACAACAGCGATGGCGATGTTGGAACAGATCAGGACATCGAGGCATTCTTCCGCGTGCTGGCCGGGGGAGCGTGCTGACGGCAGCGGCGTTGCGTGCGGGCAACGGCGCTTGACGCCGGACGACGTTTGGTTGATCCTGTCCGCATGCACATGCAGCCACGAACGCGAAAACGCCGCCGGTTCTCGATGAAGCCCGCCGCCGCCGCGTGCTCCCTGCTCGTCGCTGCGATGTTGGGTTGCGGGGCAAGGCCATCCACGGGCATGGCCGAGAAGCCCTCGCGCCTTCCGCCTGTACGCCCCGCCGCGTCGGCTGCTCTCAGCAACCACGCTGCCGGACGCATTGACAGGCTGCTGGCCGCGATGACGCTGGAGGAAAAACTCGGTCAGTTGTCACAGGGCCGCACCGGCTCGCTGCCCCCCACGGGCCCCGAAACCAGGAAGCCGTTTGATGATCTGCTCGGCGAGGTCCGTGCCGGCAGGATTGGCTCGATCCTCTCGCCGCACGGCGCGGCGCACATCAACTCAATCCAGCGCATCGCGGTGAATGAATCTCGCCTTGGCATCCCGATCCTGATCGCCAACGACATCATCCATGGCTACCGAACCATCTTCCCGGTGCCGCTGGGAGAGGCCGCCACGTGGCGTCCTGCCGTTGTCGAGCAGGATGCCCACATCGCCGCCGCGGAATCACGCGCTGAGGGCACCCACTGGACCTTCGCGCCGATGGTTGATGTCTGCCGCGACCCGCGTTGGGGCCGCATCGTCGAGACCTCCGGCGAAGACCCTTTCTTGGGCGCGGTTATGACCGCCGCCAAAGTCCGCGGCTTCCAAGGCCGCAGCCTCGCCGCACCCGATGCCGTCCTCGCGTGCGCCAAGCACTTTGCCGCGTACGGCTTCGCCGAGGGCGGCCGCGATTACGGCACAGTGGATCTGTCCATCGAAACACTGCATGAGGTTCCCCTGCGCCCCTTCCTTGCCGCGGCAAGAACCGGCGTTGGCTCCATCATGACCGCGTTCAACGAGGTCAACGGCGTCCCAGCGAGCGGCAACCGTTACATCCTCCGTGATGTCCTGCGCCGAGATTGGGGCTGGAACGGGCTCGTCGTGAGCGACTGGGAATCCACGCTCGAAATGATCCCCCACGGGTTTGCCGCGGACGAAAAGGACGCCGCGCGGCTCTCCCTGCTCGCGGGCCTTGATGTCGAGATGAGCAGCACCACCTACCGCGATCACGCCGCGGCACTGCTTGCCGAAGGTTCGCTGCAGATGCCACTGATCGATCAGGCCGTGCGCCGCGTGCTTGAAGCCAAGGAAAAGCTGGGCCTCTTCGACCACCCCTACACCGACGAAGCCCTCGCGGGTCGCGTCGTCCTTTCCCCAGAGTCCCGTGCCCACGCGCGTGAGGCGGCGCGGCGGTCCTTCGTGCTCCTCAAGAACGGAAATGCCAACTCGCCCGCTCCGCTGCCGATACATCACGAAGTACGCATCGCCCTCATCGGCCCCCTCGCGGACAACCCCCGTGCTGCCCTGGGCACGTGGGCAGGCTTTGGCCGCGATGAGGATGTCGTCACCATCAAGACCTCGCTCGAACAGGAGCCGGGCGTCATCGTTCACGCCGCACAGGGAAGCAACGCTCAGTCCCCTCTTTCCGGCGGCATCGAAGCGGTTGAGGCCGCCATCGCAGATTCCGATATCGTCATCGCCGTGGTCGGCGAGACCGACGCCATGAACGGTGAGGGGCTCAGCCGTGCCGACATCACCGTGCCCCCCGCGCAGATGGAGGTCCTCGCCGCCGCCCGCCGCGCGGCAGATGCGCGCCACATCCCCCTCGTTGTCCTCCTCATGTGCGGCCGCCCCCTCGCCCTGCCGTGGATCGCCGAACACGCCGACGCCGTGATGGTCATATGGCACCCGGGCATTGAGTGCGGCCCCGCCATCGCAGATGTCGTTTTCGGCCGTGCCGCGCCCTCGGGTCGCCTGCCGGTGTCGTTCCCACGGGATGTCAATCAGGTCCCGGTCTTCTACAACCACAAATCGTCGGGCCGCCCCTTCAAGCCTCACGAGCGTTACGTGAATCGTTATCTGGACCAATCAAACGAGCCGCTCTTTCCCTTCGGCTTTGGCCTGGGGTATTCCACCTTCACCTATTCCGCACCCCACATCTCTCATGCCGCCACCTCCACCGACGGCTCGGTGACTGTCACCATGCAGGTTCACAACACCGGTGCCGCGGGTGGCACGGTCGCCCAGTTGTATTTTCAGGACCCCATTGCCACCCGCACCCGTCCCGTGCGGCAACTCGTCGCCTTCGAACCGCTCGACCTTAATGCGGACGAGACCCGGACTGTGTCGTGGACGATTGCCGCGGACCAGTTCGCGTTCTACAGCGCAAACCCCGGCGGCGTGGATGAGGGCTGGGTGGTCGAGCCCAGGGAGATCCGGTTGTTCGCGGGCGGTGACTCAACGACGAAGGCAAGCACCTCGCTCAGGCTCACAGGCCTCCGCCGCACCGGCATTGCCCCGCCTTCACCATAAGCCGATGACGTCTGGCAGCGCACTACTCCAGCACAAACCGCACAACCTCTCGCGCCACATACCGCTCGGTCTCCACGCCCATCTCGCGCGCGACACAGCGAAACCCGGCCCGCTGAAGGACGCGGACCGACGCCGCGTTGTCGCTCGCGGCAGTGGCATGCAGCGGCCGCCGCTCAACCTCACGCAACATGAGCGCAACCGCCCTGGTCGCGAGCCCCCTGCCCCAGTGCTCCCGTGCGATCCAGTACCCGATGTGATCGGCCCCATCGACCACAAAGCACGAGATGCTCCCCACGACCTGCCCATGCTCCAGCAGCATCCTGGCGATCACACGCGGGTCTTTGAAAATCTCCTCCCACCGCCCGTAAAACGCCGCCTCGGAGTACGCCTTCGTCCCGGCCATGCGGTTCGACGCCTCATCCGCCTGAAATCGGAATAGGGTGGGCAGGTCCGCAGGGGTTGTTTCCCGCAGCGAAGTTGCATCGGTGGCGTCGGTCATGGGGCACATCGTACCTGGGCGATCACCGCAGAACCCGCCCGCCCACGGCAAGCCGCCGTACAAGTGCCGTAAGGGCCAACACCGAGTGCTTCGTGATCGCTACTGCTTTGTATCGGAACTTCTTGCCTCAGTGAGAATTTTATGTAATCTGTTCGCTTCCGGGGTGACCCCGTGCCAATGTCAACTTGCAAAGGGATCTTGATGGAATACACCACTGTTGGAACCCGCCGCACGCCGCTGGGGTCAAAGGTCAGTCGGGTGCTTGCCGCGGCTGGGCTTGCGGTGTCCGCGACCGCGGCCCTTGGACAAACGGACTCGTACTGGAACACAGCGTTCGGTGGGGCGTGGACCAATGCGGCGCGTTGGTCCTCGAACCCTGACGTCCCAAACAACGGCGGCGGAACGAACTACCGAGCATTCATTGAAGCAGTCGGCAGCAACTACACCATTACTTCGAACAGTGATATCACGCTTGATTATCTGCGCATCAACTCCGCCAACGCCACGTTGCGGCTGGACGGGGGCATCCTGTCGGCCCCTGTGATCGATCTGTTTGCGGGCAGGCTCGAACTGGCCGGCGGCACCATCGCCAATAGCACACTGAACATCGGCTCAAGCGGCCTGCTCGCTTTTACGGCACTCTCCGCCCTTGACGGGATGACGATCAACGGAAACTTTACGACCGCCGGCACCGTCCAGGTCCGGCATGGGCTTACGCTCGGCGGCACGATGACGTTCACGGGATCACTCCTCTTTGAGGGAGATCAAACTCTCACCGGTGACCTTACGTTCCGCAGCAACGCGCCATCAGCGATCGTGCTCCGCCGCGACCTCGATACCGGGATTGATGAAACCCTGACCCTCGCGGCAGGTTCTCGCATCCACGGCTTTTCCGCGGGCCCGGGCGGCTCGCTCATCATCGGGGGCACCTCCGGTGACCGCATCGGACGCTTTGTCAATAACGGGGAGGTCACCGCCGACTCGCCGCAACTGCCGACGTACTTGAACGTCGATCGCTTTACAAACAACGGAACAATCAAGGCGTTGTCGGGCTCTCTGCTGAGCATTTCCGGCCTGGAGGGCAACCTCAACTCCGCCGTCGTCACAGGCTCCAACTCGCGCCTTGTGCTTGACGGCGCGTACACCATCAACACACCAGTGTCGGTTACGTCGGGCAGCCTCACGCTGAACGGTGATTGGACCAATATCGCCGGCATCACCGCCACCAACGCGACGATTAACCTCGGTGGCCAGTTCACCTTTGGCGAAATCGGCCCCATCACACGTTCCGGCAGCACGCTTGTCAATATCAGCGGCACGCTTGACAACACCGGTCAAACGCTTGTGATTGATTCGGCTTCGACGGCCCTCGGGCTTAATGGTGGGACGATCACGGGCGGAGCGATCACAACGTCGAACGGTCAGAGGCTCACGCAGCGCGGAGGCAACAGTTCGCTCGTCGGCGTGCAGGTCAATGGCGATACCACGGTGACGACCGGCACGCTTACCGCGGATGCCGCGACATCATTCAGCGGCGAGGTAGCCCTGTCGCAGGGCATCCTCCAGTACGCCGACGGAGCGGTCGTCAGCTCGGGGCTGTTCAACTTCACCAGCAGCAGTGCTGGAGCCAAGCTGCGATCTGCGCCCGCAGCCGCACCATCGACGCTCATCCTTGGCCCGGCCGTGGTGGTGCGCGGGGCGGCGGGACAGGTCGGTGAGGCCGGCCTGGTAGGAGCCGAGACCGCAGTTATCAACCAGGGCCGCATCACGGCTGACGTTTCAGGAACCACGCTCAGCGTCTCCGCCGATATTTTTACGAACAGTGGAACGATTGAGGCTATCAACGGTGCGACGCTTTCTGTGCGCTCGCTCCAGGGCAGCACCGCAACGGCCCGTGTGCTGGGCGGTGGAAGCCACCTGTTGCTCAACGGTGCGTACACCATAGATTCGCCGCTCAACGTAACGGGCGGCAGCCTCACGCTTAACGGAGACTGGACCAACACCGCCGGCATTGTCGGGAGCAACGGGACCATCAATCTTGGAGGTTCGTTCACACTGCCGGAGATCGGCCCCATCACACGCGGCGGCACCACCGCCGTCAACATCACCGGAGAACTGGTTAACTCTCAGAGCATCTTCCATATTGATTCAGCATCGAACAACTACGGCCTGACGGGCGGCACCATCACGGGCGGGACGATCACCACCGCGAACGGACAGCGCCTGGTGCAGGTCTCCGGCACCAGCACCCTGAACGACGTATCGGTGCTCGGCGATGTCACCATCACCAGCGGCGCGCTCAGCGCTACAGGCTCCACGCTTTTCAGCGGGGACGTGGCCATCGGCGGCGGAGCGTTGCAGTTCCCGACGAACACGGTCGTTCCCAGCGGAAACTTCCGGTTCACCGGGTCCGCGGCTGGATCGCTGCGCGCGTTCCCATCGCCGACCTCGACCAGCCTCACGCTGGGTCCGGGGGTTGTGGTGCACGGCGGGGGCGGCAGGATCATTCAGTCAGGCAGCAATGCCCTATACCTTACCAATCAGGGCCTGATCTCAGCAGATGTTCCCGGGCAGGCGCTCAATGTTGACGCGCTGCTGACCAACACCGGAACGGTGCAGGCGATCAACGGCGGCGAGCTTTACCTGAACAATGTTCAGCAAATCGGTACCGCTCATGCCTCCGGCGCCGGGAGTGTGCTGGGGCTGGCGGGCTACCCGCTCGTTAACTCCGGCACCCTGAGTGTCAGCGATGGGGCGCGGATGATCCTGGCCGGCAACTGGACCAACAACGGGCTGGTTGACATTGACCATGCGACGCTCGACCTGGCGGGAAACTTCCCAGCGACCGGTCTCAACAACATCGCCAACAATGGCGGACAAGTGCGCATTACCGGGACGCTTGATGCCCGCGGTCAGAGCGTGACGGTTCCGAGCGGGCTCAACCTGTCGGTGCTTTACAACCTGTGGTCAGGCACCCTCACAGTGCCCGCCGGGGAGGTCCTGCCCGTGTCGGGGACGCTGGCGCAGAGCGTCCTGACTGGGAACGGTACGGTTGTCCTCCAGGGCGGACAGGTTCGTGAGCCGCAGGCGACAGGAACCCCGGGGCTCCTGTCGATCGGAAACGGCATCACCATCGAAGGCTACGGGGTTATTGCCGGATCAAGTACGGCTGGCTTCCCCATGACCAATGCCGGAACCGTGCGGGCGAACGTGGCCGGCCAGACGATGGCGTTCGGATCGAACGGCTTCGTCAACAGCGGCACGCTGGAAGCCGTCAACGGCGGCCGGCTCAACATCGCCGGCAGCGATTGGGCCAACAGCGGCACGATCCACGCCGGGGATGCTTCGATCATTTCGCTCAGCGGCTCCTACTCCTTCAGCGGGGGCACCATCGGTACTTCGGGCACAGGCACCCTGATCGTGGGCGGAAGTGTCATCAACACGGGGTCCACGCTGACGGCAACCGGGAACATCCGGCTGAACAGCCCGACCATCATCGGCGGTACCGTCAATGTCCCCGCTGGTAACGCCCTTGGATTTGACACCGCGTCTCAGAATGCCGGTGTCCGATTCACGGGCGTGTCCCTGAATGGGCTCGTAGAGGTGCCCGGTTCTTCATCGAGTTCAGGACGCCTCCTCTATCTACAGAATGGGCTCACTGGTTCCAGTCAGTTCCACATGACGGGCGCATCAACCCTCATTACGCTCGAGAACACTCAGACCATCAGCGGTGCGGATTTCTTCTTCGACAGCGCGGTTGCGGGCAGCCGCAGGCTGGCGGCTGCGGCTCAAGCGTCCATCACACTCAGCCCAACAACGACCGTTCGCGGCGGCAACTATTCGCTGTTCGATCCATCCGTCGGCGGAACCTCGACGACGCTGAACAATCAGGGCCTGATCAGCGCGGATGTGAACGGGCAGTCGGTGATGGTGACACCCGGCACCATGACCAACAGCGGCACGATCCAGGCAATCAATGGCGCAACACTGACCATTGGAGACCTGGGGCAGGGAGTCCGCCCCTGGACCAACACCGGCACCCTCCGGGTAGGCGCAGGCAGCACCATGCAACTCGGCGGCGTGTTCACGCTGGGGGACACGACGATCGATCAGGAAGACGGCGGCACAGTCAGGCTCCTGGGACGCCTGAACAATGCGGGCCACACGCTGACCCTCAACGGCCCGACAAGCTCATTTGTCTTCGCAAACAGCGGCTGGGGGACCATTGCGGGCGGTGCGATCAATGTCGCCAACAACGCGCTTGCGGTTCCCTCCGGCGGGTCGGGGGTGCTCGATGGTGTCGCCGTTGCGGGCGGCATGTCGATCAGCGGCGTGCTCACCATGCTTAACGGCACCTCTTTTACGGAGAGCGTGCTTGTCAATGCCGGTGGCCGCCTTGATGCGGGCGCGCGTAACGCGCCGTTGCCCTACACGCTCAATAGCGGCGAGGTTGTGTTCAACGGTACGACGAGCAGCTTTGGCATCCTCGGTTCGGACAACCTGGTGCTGGGCGCGGATATGGTCGTGCGCGGCGGCAACGGCATGTTCGGACGTGCGCTTGGCAGCAGCGGCCTGTGGACCTGGGCCAACCACGGCAAAATCTCCGCCGATGCTCCCGGCAAGACACTGGTCGTCAGCGGCGTTCGCAACTACGGCACGCTCGAGGCGATTAACGGCGGTACACTCTCTGCGGGGGGTATATTTGAGTCCTCGACGGTGCTGCGTGCCATCAACGGCACCTTCGAACTTAACGGGGGTCCGGCGACTCTCATTACCTCGATGGAACGCTCCGGCGCCGATATCCGCTTGGGCGGCGTGATCGATAACAGCGCCAACACACTTGTCATGGACGCTGCCACCGGGTGGGCGTTCAACACCGGGCTCCGCCTGAAGGGCGGTGCCGTGAACATCGAGCCGGGAGCCAACGTGACACTCGGCTACGGTCCGGCAAGCGGCGGGCCGATCCTGTTCGAGAATCTGGCGTTGACCGGAAACCTCGTCACGAGCCCAACCTTCTCCGACCTGACCATCCGCAATCTGGCGCTGACGGGCTCCATTACTCTGCGGACACCTGGTTCCCGCGCGTTGTTCATGGGTGACCAAACTTTCAACACCGGAACAATCGTGTTTGATCCTTCTGGCGGTGCAGGAGAGCGCCAGATCCGGCCGTGGGGCCTGGGTGCCGGCGGGTCCGGCTTTGCCGCGATTACCTTTGGCCCGGACGCCACGATTCGCGGCGGCGATGGCTTGATCAAACTCGGCTGGAACGCCGGCACGCTGGGCACGTTTATCAACCAGGGCCTGATCTCAGCGGACATCTCCGGCACATCGATTGGTATCGAGCAGCAACGGTTCATCAATGAGGGGACGGTGCAGGCCATCAACGGCGGGTTCATCTCCTATCAGGGGCCACTCTCCATGCCCCTTACTCTTGACCCATGGCTGCTGATCAACAGCGGCACCCTGCTCGCAGGCGTGGGAAGCAGCCTTTACCTTGATGATCTGGAGGCAACAGCCCAGAGCACTCTGGCCTTTGAGATCGGCGCGGCCGGCTTCGGGCAAATGCAGGCGGGCAACGTGACCTTCGACGGGTTGCTCGATGTGCGGCTCGTCGGCGGGTACCTCCCGGCCTACGGCAGCGAGTTCCTGCTCTTTGATGTGGCATCGCAGACTGGCAGCTTCTCCGCCATCAACCTGCCGGCCCTGTCCGGCGGGCTGCTGTGGGACACCTCTGGCCTGTACCCCTCCGGCTCGCTGCGGGTGGTGCCGTCACCGGGCGTGATGGTGCCGCTTTGCGGGCTGCTGGTGCTCTGCCGCAGGAGGCGGCCATGAGACCTGTTGCACAGCTCCGTCGCGTGCTGCCGCTCGCGGCAGCGGCCCTCGCAACGATCATGTCCGCCGCTGCGCTCGCGACGGTGCGGGAGACTCGGACTTTCAATCCCGTCAACTCGAACGGGGTGTTGAACAGCCCCGCGAATGTTGTGCAGACACCGGTCCTAGCAGGCGGTTATGCGCTAGGACGGATTGACCTGAGCGGAACTCTGACGTCTGTAAACGCCAACACTGCGGCATCGGACGCGCGGATCCTGATCACCGCCCCAAACGGTGCTTCCACCACGTTCCATCCATTCGATGGGATCGGTCTGTTCTCAACACGGAGCTTCGCCGCTTCGATCTATCTTCCAACGGTCACGAACGCCGCCGGCACGTGGACGTTCCGTTTTTATGAACTGATCGATAACGGCGGCGTTGCTCAGGTAGATGCCACGTGGAATATCACGGTGAACTTTACCGATGATCCGCCGACACCACCGGCTTCGACAAATCTCGGGGCTTTGATTGCGCCAGGAACTGCCGTGGCAACGTTCCAGGTGCCCGCGCCGGGTTATGCGTTCTACCGGTTGACGCTCGACCGGGCGGTGCTCCCGGCCCTGGGGCGGTACCTCGACATCCGAACGTTGAGCGCCGATACGGCCCCGGACTCGGAGATCGCCCTGTTCGACGCCAACGGGACACTAGTGGCAAGTGACGACGACGGTGGCCCTGGCCTTCTGAGCCAGCTCTCCTTCGGGATTGGATCGCGACCCGCAGTCGGCGATGGCGCTCCCTTTGATGGAAGACACGGCGCGCTGGCGGCAGGCACCTATTACCTGGCAGTGGGCAAGTACGACCTTCAATACCCATCTGGAATCCCATGGGGCGTGACGTTCCAAGGAGTGGGGACGATGAACGTATCAGTAGAGCTCATCACAAATCTGCAGGCCGGAACGGACTGTTCACCGCCCTCCATCGTGCAGCCACCAACCAGCGCACTCGCTTCCCCCGGACAAAGCGTGCAGTTTACGGTGGAGGCTAATGGCTCGGTGCCTCTGTCGTACCAGTGGCGCCGCGGCGGCGTCGATATCACAAACGACTCCGTCATCAGCGGCGCAACCACCCCCACACTTTTGCTGAACGGCGTGCGTGAGCCCGATGCGGGTGAATACGACGTTGTCGTGTCCAACTCGTGCGGAACGATCACCACGCAGCCCGCGAGGCTCGATGTCACATGTTCGGCCGATTTCAACGGTGATGGCGATACCGGCACCGATGCCGACATCGAAGCCTTCTTCGCATGCCTGGGCGGCAACTGTTGCGACGCCTGCGGAACCGCAGACTTCGACGGTGACTCAGACATCGGCACGGATGCGGACATCGAGTCCTTCTTCCGCGTGCTCGCGGGCGGCCCCTGCTGATCACAGCCGCCCCCTTGCACCGGGATCAACTTGCGGACGGTCGCGGGGTGTGAGAGCCAAACGCACCACAAAAGGTCCTACGGCAGCGACCCTACGAGGCTGATGGCATTTCCCTTCCATGTGGCGCGGAAGTCTGCCATGCTCATCTCACGCCGGCCATCAAGCGGATCACCGATCACCACCACTTCAGGCGTAGCAGACACCACTGGCACCATATGAGACACAAAGAAGCCCCAGTCAAGCTGCACCAGGCAGGGCTTCGGCACGTCGATGAGTCCGGCAATGTCTAGCCGCTGGTACCGTGACTGCAGGTGAGACCCCTGCAGCTTCTTCTGCAACGCCCAGAGGGTGCGCGAGTCGGTCGCGCCGCCGTTCACCTGCGTGTAGGCAAGGCTGGCCATCTCCATCTCGCCTGCATCAATCCCATAGGCGCGGAGCATGGTGACCATTGACGCTGCCACGCATGTGTACCCCGTGGATTGGTGGCAAATGCCGTCACGATCTAGCTTGGTACGTCCAAGGTCCGCCACTCCCGGGGCGATCATCCACCAGCCAGCCTTGATGAAATAAAGCCCCGCGACGAGGGTGAGAAGCAGGATGGCCCGGCGATCGGACGCCTTGGGCACGTGCCGCGAGGCGATGCCAAAGAACAGGACCGCGGGAATTGCGAGGCCGGTTAGTTCGATGCAGGCGACGGCAGGAGCGCCCAGCAGGCCGATCAGTTGCACGGGAAAGACACGCATCAGAGGCCACAAAAGCATGGACGCCAGGGCGAAAGAAGCAGTAGTCGCCCAGACGCCCTTCCTCTCCTTGGCGACGTACGGCGCAACGAAAAACGCGGCAACGCCAAGGGCAATCTGAGCGGCAAAGGAGAGGAGAAGCGACGGCATGTGTTCGATGTTCGAGCGAAGTGTGGCAGGGGTTGCGTTGAGGCATGTTCGTGAATATGGCACGGTGAGGAAACTGCATCGTGCTCGACGGCGCTCGCGAGGCGAGGGCTTCTCACTCAGACTCGACGACACAGAATAGGAGCCACGCTCGTTCATGAGAATAGGCCAGCGTGTCGGAGAGGTGCGTGCGCAACGCATGAGGTATTCCTCAGGCGGGGCCTCGCGCCTCGATGTAGAGCACTTCACTGTCATCGAGGTTTAGCGGCGTATACCCTTCTTGCGAATTTGATTGGCGATGGCGCAGGATTCGGATGCGGCATGACCCGGACTTCGATATGAACCCTTTTCGTTCTATCAACGTATCTTACGCCGCCTGTGGGGCACGACCCATCCGCTTCCTGGAGTAGTGGCCCTGCATGGGCCTGCGGCTCAAAGTCTATGGCATCGCCTTCGAGCGTCCCTGCCCGAGCCCCGCACTCGTCGAGGCTGCCAGGCGAGCGGCCGCATCACATTTGGAGACACACCCTACCCGTCATGACACTCACGGCGCTGGGTTCTTGGGCGTTCATGAAGGGCGCACAGGGAATCAGGCTTTTCTGGAAGTCTGGATCAACTCGAACGAACTCATGCATCGCACCTTCGCCTCATCCAGCGATGAGGATGCCTTGCTTTCGCCTACCCCGGCAGATTTCAACTCGGTATGCGTATGGGACCTTGCTTTGCAGTGGTTCGAGCGGGAAGCGTGGGTACGGCACATGCTCCGCAATCCAGCAGGGCCGCAGTTGGACGGCTACCTCGCGGCACGGTTGAACGCCGATCTACAAACCCGTAGCTGGTTGTGGTCACGGGCGAACGATGGAAGGCTTGAGTCTTTACGCCCTTTCTGGTTGAAACACGTCAGGACCACCAGTGCTGCGCCGGGAATCGGATGCCCCGCGTTTCTGTGGATCACCCCAATAACCAATCCGGCGACGACACACGGCTGCTACAACAGCAAACCCAAGCACCAGCGATCCAGCCGGGCATGGCACCATGAGCTCGCCGAAGACCTCGGCGTATCGCTGCTTCAGTTCGGGCACGGTCAATCGGCCACGGACGGTCGGGCGATCGATCGGGAATAACGGGGGATTCTCGTCCCTGCCCGCTGGCCGGAAACTGACCGGGTCATAAAACGAAACCGGCCCGCTTTCGCGGGCCGGTATGAAACTCCCCGATCGGAACGGGTTCAAACCGTCGAATCCGGGCCGCCAAGCGGGTTCCGGGCGGCCGTTCTCTGGTTAACAGCCGTGAGCCGACCCGAGAAAGCCCGTTTCAGGGGATCCTCAGCGGTCTCTTGGCTCCCGCGAGAGCACGATCGCCCGACGAACGATGGCCAGGAGATGCCCGCCGTCAAACGCCGAGTGCAGGTGCCCTTCGCAGAACCGATCCTGCCGCAGGTGGGCTGTCAATAGCCGGGCCAAGGTCAACGCGTCAACCACCGCAATCTGATCCGGGTTCTGGACCAGCCGCTGGCATTCGGGCCCATGGGCCCACGTCGACCAGTCAAAATCGGTCAGCACCCATCCCAAGCGATAGGACGCGTCGTTCAACGCGCCAATCGCCGTCTCGGCGTCGGGCTTTTCGAAGAGGGGCAGCAGCGCGGCTAGCCCATGCAGCCGTTCTTGCCAGATCGTCGCGGATGGCTGGCGTGAATCGGGGGCCACGTCATGACGGTAGTACCAACTCCGGGTCTTGGGCTGCCCCCGGTCAATACACTCTCGCAGAACCGCATGCCCACGTACTCCCACAGCCGGATCGAGACCTTCCGCCAGTGCCCGCGGAAGTACTTCTTTCGGTACATCGCGAAGATCGAACTGCCCGAGCCGCCGGAGCAGATTGCGACGTTCCTGGGTTCGCGGGTGCACGACGTTCTTGAGCACCTGTACGAGCGGGTGTCCAAGGGCATCGTGCCGACGGTCGAGAGCCTCCGTGAGCGATTGGACCAAGAGTGGGCGTCGCACTGGACGCCGGCCGTCGTCATTCACGATCGGGGGGCGACTTCGGACGACTACCGGTTGCTAGGCTGGCGCTGCATTGAGAGGTACTACCAGAGGTTTCATCCGTTTGATCAAGCGACCGTCATCGGCCTCGAACAGATGATCACGTTCCCGCTCGACGAGGCGGAGCGATTCAAAATGGTCGGCTACATCGATAGGCTAGCCAAAACCCCCGATGGCCGCTGGCAGATCCACGACTACAAGACCAACAGCAGTCTGCCAACCCAGGCCGAGAAGGACGCAGACCCGCAGCTAGCTTACTACGAGATGGGCATCCGCCGCATGTGGAAGGATGTCGAGCAGGTGGAGCTGATATGGCACTTCCTCCGCTTCGATCACTCGATCGTGTCCACACGCACGCCCGTGCAACTCGACCACATCCGCGCCGACGCCATAGCGACGATTACCGACATCGAAAGCCGTGGTGACAATGCTGAGTGCTTCCCGACGCACGAGGGTCCGCTGTGCTCCTACTGCGAGTACCAGCAGGTGTGCCCCGCGCGGAAGCACCGGTATCAAGTTCGGCTTCTGCCGGAGAATGAGCTGATCAAGGAGCCCGCAGTCGCACTCGTGGACCGCTGGGCCGAACTGGACGCCAAGGGAAAGGGCCTGCAAGACCAGCAGGCGTCACTCGAAAACGAGATCGAGGAGATTCGACAGGCGCTGGTGGCTATCGCGCAGCGCGACGGGCTCGAGCTCATCGCGGGACGCGAGAAAGAAGTCACGATCACTGCCAGCGATCGGGTCCTCTTTCCTCGGAAAGGACAGGAGCCTGAGAAGGCCCAGGAGCTTGAGGCGGCACTTCAGGCCACCCCCTGGTGGCAGCAGCTCAGCAGTCTTAACGCGGCGGAGCTGCGTACGGCATGGGAATCCGCCGAGACGAGCCCAGAACTTCGTCGCATCCTCGAGCGGTTCGCTTGGTTTGAGCAGGAGACATCAACCCGAATACGTGCTCGTCGCGATCGTAAGTGAACTATTCGCCGTCAAGCAACGGCTTGATCGCATCGCCAATGCCGGCGAATCGGGCGACAAAGTCTGAGATCGCCGCATCCAGCAGCGGCCGAGCCTGATCGGTCGTCAGGCCGTGGCCGGTCAGCGGCGCAATGGTCCGCGACGCCAAGAACACCCACTGCGTCGGGATACCAGGTTTGTTGATGAAGTCCGTTGGTCGCAGTCCGAACTCACCCTGATCTCGGGTAAGCCTCTCAACGATGCGCATGCGGAGCGGTTGATCAGACATTGGCGTCAGCAGCAGCAACAGCGAGCAGTCTGTCAGGCGGAACTTGTCGATCCACATCGCAAGCCACCAGGAGGGTTCGCACCTACTTCCACGGCACAGCGGCGGCAATGGGTGTGGCCAACAGGCAGGTACGAACGGCCAGAGTCGTTTCTCGAAGCACCCGAGCGGGATGACCGCCTCATGACCAATCACGGCGTCCTTCGCAAGCGTCAGTAAATCGCATTCCGTGCTTGCAACCGACTCCATTGCTGGTTCCACGCACGCCACTGAAACAGTTGGCGGTTCCGCAGGCGGGAGTGCCACACGGGGCGGTTCCAAGTCGATCCTCAGCTCGCTAACGACTTGTGCGAGTGCTGGACCGGAGAGGCGCGATTGGAGGAACTTCACCAGTTCGTCCTGCCGCGGCTGCCCGAACACCATCCGATAGAGGGCCAGGGCAGAGCGCAAGTTCACAAGCCGGTCGGCATCTCGGCTGAGCGGCAGAGCCGGAACGTGCCGCTCGATGACCGCCCCGCCCGGGGTCGGAAACACCCAATATGGACTGAGCTCGTTGGTCGCTGTTGCGTGCTCCGCCGCAGCCGCAGTGAATGCTGTCTCCCAACGGTCCGTCATGGGCGTGCCCGAGCTGCCTCCGTGCACCTGGGCCACATTCTTGCGAACCGCATGCCCTTTGTAGCGGTGGATTCGACCCTCGCGCTGTTCAAGATCCACAGGGTTCGACGGCAGGTTCCAGTGCACGATGGCGTGGCAGTAGTGATGGAAGTCGAGTCCTTCCTGGCCAACGGAAGTGCTGGCCAGAACGAATGGCCAGAACGGCGAGTTGAACGCAGCGCGGACCTGACCAGCGCGATCGCCGTCGTTGGCGTCTTCGCTCTGTTGTTGTCCGAACCGTGCAGCGAACCGCGCTCGCATGCGCTGACCATTGATTACCAGGCTCTTCTTCCGATGATCGACACGCACTTCGTCCACGCCGACGGCGGCAGATCGAAGTCCAATCGCCCGGATCATCTCCTCCGCGATTGCGGCCGCCGCCTCTCCGGGCTGCTGGCGGCCAAGACCAAGGCTGTCACGCAGCACGTGGGCATACTCGTCGAGCACCGCTTGGAGGCATCCATCGACGGCGTACTCGACGACCCGCAGCCAGTACGGCTCCGCCTTGTTCAGACCGCGCACCAACGCAATCACCTCGGGTAGGTTGAAGAGATTGCGAATACGCCAGGCAATCCGGCCCGCAGCCAGCCGCACCTCGATACTGCGACACGATTGCTGTCTCAGGACACGGGCCAGTGCGCGTACAGCCAGGACCGCAGGGTTACCGACGGTGAGCTTTGAGAGAACGTCCAGTAGATCCGTTGGCGGAGCACCCAGCGGGCGGGCGTTCGGCCGTCCTGCCTCGGTGAGAAGCGACCGTGCCTGGGCGACGTGCTCGGCCCACGCCGACTCCGCCTCAGCCTCGCCATCCGCGTCGGTCCGGTCTTCCTCGCCTGACCAGTCCGCGGCAAGCTTGGGATGATGCCAGAACGCGCGAGTATCTCCGGGTGCCTTCAGATAGTCGAGCAGAATCGGAGCCGCCCAATACCAACGCTCGTCAACTTCCCCCGCGCCGGCCCATCGCTCTACGGCCTGCTTGAGGGGCACCCGGATCGCCTCACTTGCCAAGGCAAGTGCGTCGCCGGTCGCGGTCATGTGCTTGCCCGCATGGGCCGGGTCGAAGGCCTCGGAGAGGGCCAGGGATGGGTAAATCAGCCCAAGCACAGGCATCCCGGTAAGACGACCGTCGGCACGCGTAAACCGCAGGAGCGCCGCGATCCGCTTCCTGCCTTCGGTTGAGTTCGTGATCGTGACGCTTTCGCCATCGGAATAGTTCGAGCCGATCATGCGGCGCTCGGCTTCGTGGCTCAGCACTGCCGCGATCACCTTTGGAACCACCTTCCAGGAGGAGAACACCAATCGCTTGGTTGATTCGGCTGGTCCCCGACCGGCGAATGAACCACCAAGCGAGTAGTACGGCAAGCTGGGTGGCAACCACAGCAGCTTCCACAAGTCCTTCTCCACAGTGTCCTGGAGCAGAGCCCGTAAACGTGAGTTCGCAGGATCGATTTGTCGGTAGGCTTGAACGTCATCCCAACACAGCAGGCCCGCGTGAGGCGTAGAGAGCGCCTTGAATAGGTCGAAGGAGTTGGCGGTATCAACGGCCGCACGGAAGCTCTTTTTGAGCTCGTATTCATCCATGAAGTTGAGCAGATACGGTGCTGACTTCCAATACTCGAAGATGTCACCCTGCTGGAGCGCCGCCGCCACCTTCGATGCCGATAAGTATTGGCGCACGTCGGATTCTGCGAGTCTGGCAGGCGACGCGATCTCTCGGAGCATGCCGCTCCGATCGCTGGTCACGGCGAGTCGCTCCGTGCGAGACATGACCAGCCGCAACCGCTCCTCGATCTGGTGCTTGATCTGGCGAAGCTTGTCAAGACCGCCCGAGTTGAGATCAAACAGTGCAGCCCGGTAGTCTTTGAGCAACGCTCTCAAACCCTTGTTGTCGTCCAGCCGGTGACGCACCAGGAAGTCGTATGTGGCGACGAAGTCCTCGTAGTGGTCGCCCTCTCCGTTCTCCTGTTCGTGCTGCAGCGAGTACATCTTGTACGGCGTCGCCGACAGCAGGATGACCCGCACGGCTTCCTGGCTGGACTCGCGCTTGTCGGCGTACTCGAAGAGCGACCGGGCCAGCTCTGCGTTCTCACTGGTCGGATCGAGCAAGTGCTTGAACCGCTGAAACTCGTCCAGGATGACCAGATCGGGCCGCAGGGCGGTAATGCATGTTCGGCCCAGAACGGCCCTCAGTTCCGAGGTGACCTTTCGGCGTTCATCCCACTGAGTATCCGCGATGTCGCGATCGCGATCCGGAAGCGACTCGGCAAGCTTCTCATAGCGAGAACGCAGGGACGGCGTCCCGGCGGACGCGTGCGCGGTCTGAAGGCGATCAAGCTCGGCAAGGAACTCGCTGTGGAGCTTCTCGTCGATTGATTGTTCGCCAATCCAGTCGTTGATCCACCAGCGGAAGTTCTCCCGCTTGACCCCGCCTCGAAGGACGCGGACTCCATCTTTCTCGTTCAGCTGCCAGTGCTTCCGCAGCATGGCATACAGCAGCGCCCGCTCCTTGGCAATGCCCATGCCGCCCCTTGGCTCCAGCGACGTGCCGGGCGTCATCGAGACGTAGTTCACGCGGCGCTTGGCCATGTCGTGAAGCTCAATGGGTAGCAGCGTTGCGCGGCTCGCCCGCGCGAATTCGTGTTCTTTGTCCAATCGCAGACGGTTGATGTTTTGGCGAGCGATGTCGGCATTCGAACAGACGTAGACCACGTCGATCCGCCCCACCGAGTGCCAAAGGTGCTCGACAGCCTTGGCGATGACTCCCCTAGCCACCATTGTCTTGCCGAGGCCGACCTCGTCAGCTACCAAGAAGCGGTGGGTCGAATCTGAGTCCAAGTACAACCGGCGAAAGACGTACTCGACCGTTTGACGCTGAAACTCTTTGAGGCCGACGAGCGCTGCGGCCGCGCGAGGAGGCTGTGTGTGGGCTGGCGTCATCGCTCCACCCCACACTGCTGCGCGGCCAACTCCGTCCGTACCCGGCTAATAGGTCCCCAGACTTCCTCAAGCTCGGGCGGCAGGATGGATCTGCCCTCCGGCGTTTTCTTGAGGTCCTCGATGAGCCGATGCACTTGGCCGAGCTTTTCAGGGCTTCTGTGCAGCGCCGAAAGCATGTGTTCCAAGAGCGGGAGCAAATCGCCGCCCGCATGATCGGTTGCTCGCGGAGACTCTCCGGCCAGTTCCCGCAACTCTTCGAAGAGTCGCTCGGGATCGTCCGAGAGCAGCAAGAGGAGGAACCGAAGCAGCGTTTTGGAGTCTCGCAGCAGATCACGAAGGAGACGCTCACGGCGATCACTGGGTGCTCCCACCATCGGCAGGTTGAGGACGAACTGCTCAGCCCGCTCTGCGTCGCGGACTTTCGCGACCACCTCGAATGACACGAACGACGAGATCGTCTCCGAAGCGTGCGGCCCGAACGTCTCGGCGATCCGGTGTCCATCCTTGAGGGAACGAGCGTCAGATGCGGGAAGCATTACGGGGCGACAACGCACAGTGACGCCGAACGGGACAGCTAGGGTGTCCTCTGATTCGACGGAGGTCGTGAATCCCACGCCGTCGCCGCTCTGCGTCTCGACCCGCACGCGCAGGCTCATTCCACAGAGCGTGCGGCGGACACCATTCACAAGCTCTTCGGCGGCCTTGGCATCCGCATCTGACTTCACGGCCTCAGGATCGGGCACGAACGCCGCGAGCATGCCCCGTAGATTCGCCACACCGGGCTCTTCGCCGATCGTTGCTTCGACGCCCAGCCTGGCCTTCTTGCCAATCAACTCGACCAGAAACTCGACATTCCCGTCGAAAGCCGCAGTGGTGGCGTTTGCGGATCCGGTCCAAACGTGCGACTTCCAGCCCGCATCCGCCACGAACAGCTTCGCGTGGAGTCCAGACAGCTGTTCGGAGACTGGAGCGGGTGTGCCTTCTTCTGGTGGGGCGATCGCCTCGCATCCTTCGTCAAGCGTGAAGCACTGCCATTTGCCATTCAGAGCTGCAGGATCAAGCTCCCGAAGCGATTCCTGGCGACTCACAAGATACTGATCACGGCCGAGTAACCCCATCTTCGTCAAGAACCCCGCCGTGACGAATGGCGATACAACGAGCAGACGATCGAGTCGATCGGCAAAGGGCCACAATCGCTTGCCATCCATGCCCATCGGCCAGAACTGAATCTTCTCAACTCCCTCGGGAAGCTCCCACTTCACGAGGCGTAGTTCCTGAGCGATACGCTGCGTGTCCGCACGGGCCGCGTCAGCAAGCATCGCGGGCCTGACCATGAGATCGGGGAGCCGGGCAACGAACTCTGAGAGCGAGCGATTCTCGCCGAAGCCGTTCCGTCGGTCGGTGAGCTCGCCATCGAGCAGAAGCACCGTATCCCAGGAGCGGTCAAACGTCAGATTGCGCGAGAGGCAGAGCAGCCGATAGCGGACCGCGTCGCCACCGTTCACGTCGGTGAACCGAAGAGCCCACACTTTCGGATGGAACACCCCTGTGCCGCCCGCCTTAGCTGCGGGCGGTTGAACCTCGATGACCGCCTGTTCGAGATACGCCAAGAGACGCTGATTGGTCGGCGGCACCTTGATCTGCCCGGCTTGGCAATAGATGTGGATCCGGTCCGCGCATCGCCGCAGTGACTCCAGCAACGCAAGCGGATCGGCTGTGGGGACCCCCGGATCGGCCGCCAACCGCCCCTCGTCATCCTGCCAATCGAACATCGCGAAGGCGAGGGGTGCGGTGAGCAGGGCTATGAGATCAAGCGAGAACGTCGTGCCGACAGCGCAGTCGAACCGAAACCCGCTTGGTGGGCGCAGTGAAGCGAGCAGAAGCTGTCGGCCACGGGGGTCAAGCATCGTGGCCCTTCCCCCCGTCGCTCTGGGCAAAGCCGCGCACGATGTCGTTGAGGATGATCTGCGTCGAACCCCAGCGATAGTCCATCGGACCGCCGCCTGCGTCACCCTGCCAGCGGTCGCGAGCTCGTAAGTTGTCCGGCAACAGTCGGGCACGGCCGCCCTTGAGCTGACCTTCTCTTCTGACGATCAGCGTTCGCACTCGCTCGTCGTCCCAAACACGTTCGCCCTCCGAAGCTCTCCGAGCGATGGCGATCCACTGCTCTGCGAACTCCTGCGTTCGAGGCGATAGACGGGGATTGAGCCGCTGTACCAGGGCCCAGAAAGCGGCACGGTCCCAGGCCCCGAGCGTGCGCACTTCGGCCGCAAGCTGACTCTGCCATTCGCCGAGAGCTTCATCCAGTTGACTGACCAACTCTTCGCTCCCCAGCTTGTGCATCGCGATGAGGCGGGAGTAAACGAGCGGGCCACCCCAAGCACACAGAGCAAACAACCGTGCGTGCTCGATCTCTCCACGAAGGTTCTGTGGCAGCATTGCCTGGATGGCTAACTCCCATGAGAACTTGGCGTCCACTTCCTCTGAAGCGCAGGCCACGAGGTGGGCGAGCACGGTACCTTGCCGGCTCGCGCAGATGCGATCCCTGAGAAACTGCGATTCCGTTGCGGACAGCGACAGGCTTGCGGCGTCATAGAGGCCTTCAGGTTCGGGTGGCAGATCCGGATGCCAGTTGCGAGAACCGCCACTGAGCGGCTCGCCATCGTCGGTGACGACTTGAGTCGCTGGCCTCACGGTGTCGCGGGACAAACGCCTGAAGTACTGGTCTATGGAACCGTTGAATAGCCGGATGTCCCACAAGTGGAGCCCCCGCCAGTAAACGCTGCTCGGCATCCTTCGCAGACTCGCCTGGGCCTCGCGGCCGATGATTCCGGTTGGATCCTCGCTGCCAGCCAGCAGGGCATTAATCAGCCTTGTCTCACGCATTCGCAGCTTACTGACTCGCTCCTGCGCCGACAGCCTCCGCCGCTCGTACCGCAGCATGATCCACGGCACGAGAAGGAAGTACCTGGCCCTCGTCTGGATTGTGGATGTGCCCGGAAAGAAGTGATCAGCGAAAGCGTCTCGGATCGGGGCGAAGCCCAACTCGTCAACCGTGCTCTTCTCGCGGAACAGATCGATCACCTGCATCGCGCGTTGGCGATCAGATTCGGCGAAGTCGAGCCATGAGAGCGATGACGGCATGAGGTGATCACTTTAATGACCGCGTTTAGTTCGATGACTTTGCCGACTTTCGATACACTTCGTCCAGTGTCCTTCCATTCCCGTTCTTCCACTCAATCCAACCGTTCGCGCTACCGCCACTCACGATGGCCGCTGCTGCGCTCGGCGTCGCGAAGACCCAATCACGCTCAAATCGATACCCCTGCTTGATCGAACTCAGCACACCAGATCCGACGAGCTCCTCGCGTCGTGGTTCGATCGTGTCGTGCGATGAGAGTGCAGGATCTCGCCTCGCTATAGAGCCCTTGAGAACCACGAATCCTTCCTCATTGAACACGCCGCGCGCATCAGCCCCGCCTCGCTTGCAGTAAAACACATCCTGCTCATTGGTGGCCTTGCTTACCGCTGGCTCAAAAATGGGAAACCCCAATGCGCTGAGCAGCACATCGGCGGTCTCAAACACCTCTGCGACGTCTGCCCACATCGCCTCTGGAACCGTTGGCTCGCCACCCGCATTCCCGTTGTCGAGCTCATATCTGGCCGCCTGCTTTGCACGGTCGATGGACAACCACTCCAGGAGCTTTCCATGAGCCTTTGTGAAGCTCCCAGTGCGAGAGACAATGGCCACCGCGATGTTCCAGAAATCCCGCTCGGGGTCCTTGTTGTGGCGCTTCAATCGGAAGCCGCAGTCTTCAGCTTCGCCTATGTACGCTTTCGGCAAGGAACCAGCACCAGACTCTCCGAACAAAAAGTACAACCCGACACCGCCGAGCTCTGGGCGTGCCAGAGCTTCTTCGAGCTTGGCTCGCGGGACGACAATGGCCTGGACGATTCGGGTCGTAATTTCGGCGATCCGGACACCGCGAGGCTCGCCCGCAGGGCAGTAGATCTGAATGGTCTTTCCGACCGATCTTGTGGACTTCATGCGTCAACCTCCGAACCCGGCGTGTCTGCCATTCTCGTACGAAGTCGTCTGTAGGCCTCGGTGCTCAGCCATGTGGTGACCAACTTCTGGAACCCTTGATCGTTCATGAACTTCGCAAAGATCTCTTCGTTCTGATCGATGCGTTCGACGAATAGCGTCTCAAGTAGGTTCTTGAACACGAGCTCGAACTTCTCGCCGGGATTGACCGCCGCGGCTCGCTGCAGCGCCTCATCGGAAATGGCTGCCTCGACAATCTGGTCAAAGAAGAGCTGGTCCGCCTGGTTGAAGTCAGTGCCGAAGCGATCGTTCACGACATCGATCAAACGGGAGAGAGGCACCTCTTCCTGCCGAACAACTCCGCTACCCACCTCAGCGGGGCCGTCGAGTGGCTTGGCATGGGTATCGGCGAGGCTGATCGAGCCCTCGCTGATCTTCTGGAGGCGGTAGTAATCCAGCCGTACATCGTCGTCAAAGTCATAGCTCGGACCTGACTGACGGTGCGGCAGCTTCGACGACAGGTGGCGAAGGAACACGTAGAGCTTTTCCAGGTCCGAGTCCTGATATGGGATGACCTGGCTCAAGAAGGCGTACAGGTTCCTGAATGCGCTCAGCTTGCCCCGCCACAGTTCTGCTTCGTCAGCGTCGTCGGTCTGACGCGCTGTGAATCGAGATACCGCTGGATCTAGTGCGGCATTCATAGCCTGATGGTCGGAGTGGCTCTGCTTCTGTCGCGGCTTGAAATACACGGCACAGAAACGCTCAACCTCCTCGTGTAGGTAGACGCCCGATGAGTCCAACTCCGCCTTTATCTCGTAAAGCCGCGCCGGATCCACCTCGTCGCCCATCTGGGCACCCTCGAAGTAGGTCCGGAAGGCATCGCGGACCTCTTCGCGGTTCTCTGGCACGAAGTCGAGGATAAACGTGTCTTCCTTGAGCGGATGGGTTCGGTTGAGGCGCGACAGTGTCTGCACGGCCTGAATGCCGGCGAGGCGCTTGTCAATGAACATGGTGTGGAGCAGCGGTTGATCGAATCCCGTCTGATACTTCTCCGCCACAAGGAGAACCTGAAACTCACCGCTGGCAAACCGCTCCGGGAGTTCCTTCTCGCGGATGCCCGCGTTCATTCCCTCTTCCGTATAGGTCACATCCTTGAGCTTGTCATCTTCAACGGTCCCGGAGAACGCGACGAGTGTCTTGATGGCGTATCCACGCTCCCGGATGTAGTTGTCGAACGCCTGTTTGTAGCGAACCGCTTCAAGGCGTGAACCCGTCACCACCATCGCCTTTGCTCGGCCACCAATCTTGTGGCGCGTTACGGCATGGAAGTGCTCGACCATGATCGTGGTCTTTTGGGCAATGTTGTGGGGATGCAGCCGAAGGTACTTGGCGAGGGCACGAGCGGCCTTCTTCCGCTCGACATTCGGGTCCTCCTCGCAAGCCTTGAGCAATCGGAAGTAGGTGGCGTAGGTGACGTAGTTCTTGAGCACATCGAGGATGAAGCCCTCTTCGATG
Source organism: Phycisphaerales bacterium (assembly GCA_038260025.1). GTDB lineage: Bacteria > Planctomycetota > Phycisphaerae > Phycisphaerales > UBA1924 > JAEYTB01. Next base: position 15,680 of record JBBSOF010000001.1, on the reverse strand, counting down.
GCCTGCCGCATCGTGTACCGATGGAACGGCTCGCCCTTGCGTCCGAACACCTTGAGCGTCTTGTGCTTCGGTGTCGCCGTGAACGCGAAGAAGCTCAAGTTGGCCTGGTGGCTGCGCTTCGCCATGTTGCGGTACAGCTCGTCCATGCCTTCTACGCCATCTGCCGCTGCCTGTTCCCTGGCCTTCTTGGCAAGCTCTTCACCGCCCAACACCGCTTTAAGTTCTGTCGCCGTCTCGCCTGACTGTGAACTGTGCGCTTCATCGATAATGACGGCGCATCGACGCGTGGGAAGCAGGCCGGAACCGGCTTCACCCCGATCCTCGGCCAGCTTCAAGAGCTGCTTCGACACGAATGGGAACTTCTGGAGCGTCGTGATGATCAACGGCACACAGTTCTCAAGGGCCTCCGCCAATTGCCGTGAGTCGTCGTCCACTTTCAAGACCACGCCCATCTTGTGCTCAAACTGGTACACCGTGTCTTGGAGCTGCTGATCCAGCACGACGCGATCGGTGACGACGATCACAGAGTCAAATACCCGCTTGTTGTCCTCTGTGTGCAGCGAGGACAGCCGGTGCGCGAGCCATCCGATTGTGTTGCTTTTGCCGCTACCAGCCGAGTGCTCGACGAGGTAGTTCGTACCCGTCCCGTCACTCCGCGCGGCCTGGACAAGCGCACGGACGGCCTGGAGTTGGTGATAGCGAGGGAAGATCAGCGCTTCCCGACGCACCTTGGTGCCATCCTCTGTTCGCTTCTCCTCTGACTGGAGGTGCATGAACCGGGCGAGCAAATCGAGCAGGCTGTCCCGCTGAAGCACTTCCTCCCACAGGTATGCCGTTCGATACGTGCGTCCAGTCGGATCAACGGGGTTGCCCGCACCGCCATTCACACCCTTGTTGAACGGCAGGAAGTATGTTGCCGCTCCGGCGAGCCGCGTCGTCATGAACACGGTCTCGGTATCCGCGGCGAAATGCACGAGCGTGCGCCGCTTAAACTCGAAGATCGGATCGCGCGGGTCGCGGTCCTGCTGATACTGCCGGCGGGCATGGTCGGTCGTCTGGCCCGTGAGGGGGTTCTTCAACTCCACCGTCGCGATGGGGATGCCGTTGAGGCTAAGAACCACATCGATCGACTTGTTTGAGTTCGGGCGGTACTGGAGCTGTCGGGTGATCCCGAGCCGATTCCTTCCGTACCTCTCCGCGAGTTCCGGGTTCATCTCGTGCGCGGCCTTGAAGTAGGCCACCCGCAGCGTCCGTCCATAGCACTTGAACCCGTGCCGTAGCGTGGCCAGCGAACCATGCGAATCCATCCATTTGCAGAGGTCGCCAATGATCTGCTCGCCGGTCTTGTTGCCGTGCAGCGCCTCAAGCTTGGACCACTCCTGTGGCTGCGTCTCCCGGATGAACGCAAGAACCTCGGCCGGAAACACCGCCTGTTCTCGGTTAAAGCCGTCCCGGGCAACGGAGGCGTAGCCATGAGCAAGCAGGTGCTGCTCGATCACGGCTTCGAAGGCTGCCTCCTTGATATTGGCTTGCGTCATTGTGCCACCTTTTCCAGCTTGCGTCTCAACCACCAGACCGCGACAGCGGAGTACGGTTCGAGATCGCCTCCCGTGCCAACGCCAGCGTGCCGCTGCATTTCGCGTTCAAGCCGATCGCGTGGCACTGGGCGAGATGCTTTCCACCAGTCCAGAATCCCCGTGAGCACTGCGGCCCGGTTGCCTTTGAGCCGTTCCAGATTCAGATTGAGAACCGTCTTGAGCTGACCGTCGAAATCCGCGTTCGCCGAGCGGATCGTGCCATCGGGGTCGTAGACCACGCGGACCTCAATCTGGTGCCCCGGTTCGGCGGGGTTCCATTTCAGATCATCGTCGCCCTTCCGCGCGTCGCAGTGTTGTTGGGCGCGAGGCTGTCCCTCGCCGCCGAGGCACGCACCGAGCAGATTGCGGTAGACGAGTTGCTGCGTAGGATGACGAGATTGGCATTGCCAATGCTCGATCTTCATCGCGTCAGACGCGGAGCGAATACGACCCATGCAGTAGCAGCAAATACCTCGCTGCTCGGCCACGAGGCTTACGCGCAGGCCATCCTTGTCTACGTAGTTGTCGTAGTCACAGTGCTGGGTTGCTCGATGCTGGACCAAACTGGCGGGCTCGGCCCCTTTTGTGATCTCTCTCATTCATTGCCCTCCATGAACTCCAGGAGGGTTCGGGCTCGGATCACATCCGGATCATCTTCGCCGATTCGCCCAGCGAGTTCCGCCAACAGTTCCTTCGCCTGCTTGTACTTCTCGTCCCCGGTCGCCCGGGAGAGTCTGACGAGCAGGTCGGCCACATCTGCGCTGCGACGCGGCGCCTCCATGATCTCTTCGAGTACTCGGCTCGAATCGACGCCGAATGACTGAGGCGGCGAATACACATCGCCATTGGCAATGATCTGAATGCGATCATGCTCGACCTCACCGATCACCTGCGGCGAGTGCGTCGTGGCAATGAACTGGCACTTGGGGAATGTTTCGGTCAGGTTCTTCACGATCAATCGCTGCCACCGCGGGTGCAGGTGCAGATCGATCTCATCAATCAGTACGACGGCTTCCGCCTTCGCGGCAGGGTCCGACATCTCCGGATTGGCTTGAGCCAAGCGCCGTGTCAGGTCGAGCACGAGCGCGAGCGTTCCACGCTCGCCATCAGACAACTGCTTCACCGGCAACGACGACTTGTCACGGTCGATCAGAAGCGTCGGGGTCTTTTCGTCGCTAACCCGCAGGTTCGAGTAGCCAGGCAGAAACCGGCGAACAGCCTTCTCGAAAGACTTCAGCACACGATCTGCGCTCGCATCTTCCGCCTTTAGTGCGATTCGCGACTTCATCCACCACGCGAACTCCCCGAGTTCGAGAGGCCGGTCGGAAAATGCGCCCGCGTATGCGGCAGGCACCCCGCCACTAGCTGTGCCCGCGGAGGGGGCGCGCTCCGACGCCAAGGCCCGCCGTGTCGAAAAGAGCACCGCGAACGGACGACCCTCGGGTTCCTTTCCGGTCGCCGTTTTCGGGGCTTCACCGACGAACTCCTCGCGAATGGGCGTGTCGTGCACTTGCTCGCGAGGCATTCCGGCCTTCTTTGATTGGGCGGAACTCGCATCTCGTGGCCTGTGTACGAGGTATGAGTACTCCGTAGGGCCGATGCTAACCCCACACCTCACCGTCAATGCGTTCGTGCCAGCTCGTATGTCACTTGCCAGAAAGCTGTTGGTCTTGGTCAGCCGCTTGACTGCCTGCTTGACCGTTGCCGACAGGCACACTGCAAGAGCATCGAGCGCGCTGGTCTTGCCCACGCCGTTCACGCCCACAATCAGGTTGAAGCCGGGCTGAAACTGGAACTTGGCCTCTTTGATTGCCCTCAGATTCGCCAGCGTAAGTGTTGTGATTCTCATGCCGCAGTCTCCACGTCAAGGACGCCAGTTACAGCGGCGGCGATCAGTGATGCTCTACGCTCCGCCAGGAGCTTCATGCTCTTCCCAGCAGCTTCGCTCAGTTTGTCCATTCGGCTGGTTGCCAAGCGCATTGCATCGACAATCTCTCGCTGCTCTTGCTGTGGCGGTACTGGAATGCGGATCGCACTAATGGCTTCGCGGTTGATCTTCGGCATGGCTACCCGCTGAGACTCCAGGACTGCCCAGGTGCTGAATCGATCCCCGAGCAGGAAATAGAGAAGATACTCAGCCAAAAGGTCTCCGATCGGTCGAAGGGGGTACATGTCCGCGCTGCAGAGGCAATCTTCTGGAGCCTGAGCCGCCTTTCGGAGCGCGGGGCGGATCTTGGAGTACACGATGTCGCCCTTGCGGCAGAAGTACTTTCCTGAGATCGCGGACTGTTCAGCCGCCGTTTCTCGACCAACAAGCCGACCAGTGCCGGACTCGATGTGGTTCGGAGCCATCAGCATCATGCTTCGAAACGGCTCTTGCTCTGGATCGACCTGTCCCTCGGCGATAAACACTGTCCATGTGAACTTCGACAACGACCAGTGCTTCGGCAGTTCGCCCAACCACTCGACGCCGGAGTCCTTCATCGGGGCTTCGGGGTTCAGCCCGCAGGTGACGGCGTGCGTGATCAAGGCGCGACGCTTCTCGGCGAGTATGGTGAGCAGTTGCTCCTTGGCCGCGATCATGGCGTCGATCTTCGCCGTCTCCCGGTCGAGGTACGCGGCGATCGCCCGCTGGCGTGGGAGTGGGGGAACGGGAAGGTACAGCCGTCCAATCGCATCCAGACCGAGACCAAAGCGTGTGACGCCGGTTGCCGTGCGCTCGAACTGAAACTGCATCGGCCTGGCCTGAAGGCATCGGAAGAGGTATCTACCATCGAGCATGCTCACGTTTGGGCGGAGCATTGCCAGGTGATAGCCACATACCAGATCGGGCGCTGACTCTGCGATCACAGCAGGGACGCCGATGTCGTCCCACGTCTCGGAGTCCTTCGTGATGACGACATCATCAACCGTGAGCCCAAAGCGGTCGATCTCGGCCTGAGTGGCCGTCGTCTGCATGAGGTCCATGTCGACTCGAATAAACTCGTTGTGGTAAACGTCGGTGTAGTTGCAGAGTCTCACGGGGAGCTCGCCGTCTGCGGGTACTTTGTCCACGTTGCTCACGCGGTAGTCGCAGACGGCCTTGAGCGGCATGCAGTGCCACCCAACCGGCAACTCAGGAAACCAGTCGAGGTCGCGCGTCATGCCGTGACCTCCCGCAGCAGACGCAGAATCTCGTCTTCGGCCCGCTTGAGATCAGCGTCGATCTCCCGGAGCGGTCGCGGCGGTGTGTAGGTGTAGAAGTGGCGGTTAAAGTTAATCTCGTACCCGACAGTGTCTTTGTCGCGGTCCATCCACGCGTCGGGCACATACGGACGCACTTCCCGCTCGAAGTACTCCTCGATGCTCTGGGTGAGCGGCACATTCTCAAAGTCGCGGAGGTTGGGGTCAGGCTCAAACTTCGAGTACTTCGAGGGCTTTGAGGCACGCACCGGCTGCGAAGCTGCTTCTCTCACTGTGAAGACTTCACGGAACAGCTTGTGCTCCGTGGCCTTCCAGCGGGATTCCCGCTTCTTCAGGAGAGAGAGAATCTGGTCCTCGACCACATTCCAGTCGTCCATCGCCTCGCGACCGAGCTTCGAATCGATTGCCTGAACGTCGTCCAGCAAATGTGGCACAGCGTCAAGGAATCGCGACTTTGCGTCGGTCGTCATCTGGTACCGAAGACGCAGCGGGCGCTCCACGGTGACGCGCGTGTATCCAAAGTCCTGGTTTTGGAAGACCTTGGACCGCTCGGAGGCATTGAACTCCCCGTAGGCCTTCACGACATCGGCAATCTGATCCGGCTCGGAGCCATCCTCCGCGTGCGGCCCTTCGCCGATCTTGCGACGTTTGTCGCCAAGGCTCCGGCGCATGGGGATATAGACATCACGGGCATCAAAGAGGTGGATCTTTCCCTTCCGACGCTTCTCTTTGCGGTTGGTCACGACCCAGATGTACGTACCGATTCCGGTGTTGTAGAACATCTGCTCGGGCAACGCCACAACCGCTTCCAGCCAGTCGTTCTCGATGATCCACTTGCGGATCTCGCTCTCGCCGGAGCCGGCGCTACCAGTGAACAACGGTGATCCGCTGAAGACGATGGCCAGCCGCGAGCCGTGCTTCTGCTGAGCGGGCAGGTTGGGCTCGAACTTGTCGATCATGTGCTGTAGGAAAAGCAGCGAGCCATCGTTCACGCGAGGCAGGCCAGCTCCGAAGCGCCCGTCAAAGCCGCGCGTCTCATGCTCGCGCACGATGTCCTTCTGCTGCTTCTTCCAGTCCACGCCGAACGGTGGGTTGGCGATCAGGTAGTCAAATCTCTTGCCTTGAAACTGGTCATCAAGAAAAGTGTCGCCGAACTTGATGTTCTCGCCTGCGCCGTTGTGGGCGACTTCCTTGATGAGCATGTCCGATGCGGCGGTGGCGAAGGCTCGTTTGTTGTAGTCCTGGCCGTAGGTGTAGAGCTTGCCCCCGAGGTTGTGATCAGTCAGGTAGTTCTGGGCTTCCGCGAGCATGCCGCCGGTGCCACAGGCCGGGTCGAGCATGGTGCGGACCGCGTCGCCTGAGAGCAGCTTGTCATCGCCGATGAACAGGATGTTGATCATCAACCGGATCACTTCGCGGGGCGTGAAGTGGTCACCGGCGGTCTCGTTGGCCAGTTCGTTGAAGCGGCGAATCAGGTTCTCAAACGCCAGGCCCATTTGGGCGTTCGGCACTGCCGTGGGATGAAGCTCGATTTCGGCAAAGCGAGAGACGACCAAGTAGAGGATGTTGGCATCGCGCATCCGCTCGATCTCGTTACCGAACTCGAAGTAGTCGAAGATGCGACGAACGTTGGCGGAGAAGCCGTTGATATAGCTGACAAGGTGCTTATCGATGTGGTCGGGGTCGCCCTTCAGCTTGGCGAAGTCGAGGGGAGAATGGTTGTGAAAGCGCTGACCCGCTGCCCTGTCAAGCACCCGATCGAGAGCGTCACCCGTGAGCTTGGAGTCTGGCTTGGCCTTGTTTTTCTGGAAAGTGGCGAGGACTTTCTCTTTGGTCCCGGCGAGGACACAATCAAAGCGGCGCAGCACGGTCAGGGGGAGCATGACTCGCTCGTACTGCGGAGGTCGATACGGCCCCCGCAGCAGGTCGGCGATCTCCCAGATCATGTTGGCAAGGTCTTGGTGGTTCGGCATGGCTCGGATTCGTTCTGAGGCGTTCAGCGAGTTCGGGGGGTTGGGCCGCGACGTTTGAGCCAACTGTCCACGGCCTCCTTGTGGAATCGCCAGTGCTTCCCGACCTTCTGGCCAGGCACTCTGCCGGACTGAACCAGCTTGTAGAGGGAAGACTTGGACACCTGGAGATACTCCGCGAGGTCAGAAATGGTCATGACCTCGGGCGGAGGCGCAGCACGACCGGTCGCTCGGGGGTTTCGAGCCATGCGACGAGTGTAGCAGTTGTTATCCGTTCGTGGAGGTGGAACCCGCCGCCGAATCGTGGCTGCGCTACCCTTGAACCAGTGGATGAGTTGGTGGCGAGGCTCCACACCTTCGCCCCGCTGGCTCGTGCGCCGCGTGGTTTAGAATCCGTGGCGGACCTTCGCATTGTCGCGACCGGACGCACCCATGTTAGGACAAGAACGCGAATGGCTCGTCATCCCGCCGAACTTCTCCGTCTCATCGCCAAGCACTACCCGCTGGTGTCGGCGATGTGTCGGGAGAACCGCCGATTCGCCTCTGACGCAGAGCTCGAATCATTCTGTTTGTCGTTCTTGGAGTCCGGTGCCAGTGCGGCCATGCTGGTGGGGCGGCTCAAGGATGTCGGAGTGGTGTCCCAGACGACCGGCGACTGGGCTCCTCCACCGTTTTTGCGTTTGTTCCTGGGTGAGATCGAACAGCGTCACTCGCTTGCGAGTCCAGGAGTCGTACGGGGCTGGATCGAAAAACTTGCCGGCTTGGCGGACCGATTGGAGCCACTAGCGGCGCGGGGCCCTCGTCCGGGTCTCGACGAGGACGGCGAGATTCTCGCCGTGCTGGATGAGATCACCGACACCCTTTCAAGCATCTCTGCAACCGTGGCGGGGAACTGTGACCGAATCGGCGCAGAGGTATCCCGTTACCGTGTCGAGGAAGACGTGCGCCAAATGGGTCTCCGTCTGACTCGGCTCATCGACCTCCACGCCAACTACCTTGAACCGGTTCTCCGGCTCATCGATATCGGTGGTGACTTCCACAGCGTGTCGGAGCGGACGGCGGCATCGTGCGGCGTTCTCGCGGCCGGTCCTGACTCATCCGTACGTTTCGCCGCCGCGACGGTTGCTCGGGATGTCGTCTGGCTCCGCCGAGGGACCCTTCGCAGAGCCCACGAGGCCAACCGGGAGTTAGGACCACTGTGCGAAGCTGCCGCCCGCGAGTCATCCATTGCACGGGGCGTCAACCGAGCCCTCGACGCGATTGCCAACGGGAACTGGGAGGCGCTCGCGCTCGACAGCAATCTCCAAGTGGTGATCGCTCCGGATGGGGCACTCATCTCGGGACGCGCCGCCGGTGCATTCATGATCACAGCCATCGCGTACCGCGAAGAGCCACCGCCGCTACTCGATGCAGACGACCCGTCCCTCATGGACCTGCCCTGGAGCGCAGCGACGTTGCTCCAGGAGCTGGAAAATCAGGCAGAGGTGCCGGACCTCCTTGAGTGGATCTGCGAACATGTGGGCAGGGATGTGGCTGACATGCCCGCGGGACTCATGCACGACCTCATCGAGGCCGCTCCCGACTCGTTCGCGGCGGGCGAAATGCACCGAAGTTACGCGTTTGCCGAATTAGACCTGGACGCGCGAGTCTGGGCTTGGAGGGGGCAAGCACATGTCTGAGGATGCCATCGGATCGTCGTTGACACCACTCCCACCGCGGCTCGCCTCGGTATTTCGCGCGCTCCGAAGCGGGCGGCATCTGAGCCGGGACGATGGCCCGGACTTTCTCGACTTGGATCGCAACTTCGAGAGCTATGCCCACGTGCTCCACGGACTGGGCTATTCGCTGCGCCGCCACGGGCAGGGGTTCTTCTACATCGAAGGCACGGTTGGCGTCCGATCGGATCGCATGCGGGCATCACTGCTTTTCCTGCTCATCCTCTTTCAGGATCTCGACGAGAAGAAGTTTGAGCGTCAGGATCGCGCGTGGGAGCGGTCACTGCTCAGGACGACCTTCAAGATCGCTGAGTTGCCGCACTTTCAAACCTCGCATCGTCGGTCCATGATGAATGCGGTGGGAGTAGAAGAATCTGGGTTGTCGCGGGTCCTCCAGTTCATGGAGCGCCTCGGCGTCGTCCGGCTCCTCCCCGAATCGCAGTTCAGTTTCAAATCACCCGTGCACCGGTTTGTCGAACTCTGTGTCCGATTCGGAGAGGAACAGAACTGGGCGCAGTCGACAGCCGCCAGCGTTGCGCCCTCGGCCCAGATGGCGGATGAGCCCGATGATGAGGAAGAGGGTGAAGCGTGAAAGGGCTGGGAGTCAAACGTCTGGTGGTGATCAACAGCGGCGGGTACCGCTTCGCGGACATTGCGCTGGATGGACCCATCCACCTCGTGGCCCCCAACAACCGCGGCAAGTCGACACTAGTCAACGCCCTGCAGTTCCTCTACGTGGACGAGTTTCGCTCCATGCGATTCCCAAAGTCCCCAGACGAGACTCGGGAACACTATTTCGGAAAGGTACCCTCGTACGTGCTGTTCGAATGCGAGACGGCGGCGGGGCCGCAGGTGCTGCTCGTCGTCGGACGTGGCCGCGTCAATAGCTCATCCTTTGCTCGCTACGTCTACGCGGGCGAGTATCAAGCAGAGGACTTCAAGGACCTGCAGAACCACGTCGTGCCGTTCGACGTCTTGAAGACGCGTTTGGCAGATCGATCGCTCGCCGAGGTGCGACCGGCTGAGATGTGGGAGGTTCTGGGGAACCCGACACGACGTGGACGAGCCGAGGAGAATGGTCACCGTCTGCCGCATTTGGGCCTCCTTCCCGTGCGGACGAAGGAGGACTACCGCTCATTCCGCGAGGCCTATGTCCGCCTTCTCTCGTTGAGCGACATGAGCGCCGCGGAGTTGCGCCGCCTGCTTATCGCTTGCCACGCCGCCGAGGTCGGCGATATCAAACTCGATGTCGCGGCCGACTACCGGGACGAGTTCGAGCGTGCAGAGCGGACGGACAATCGATTGGGATTTCTGGCTGCCGTCGGGTCGCTTGTGGACCAGGGTGAACGGCACCGCGCAAGCGTGGAGGACCGCCGGCGGACGATCGAGTCCGGCGCTCCCTCAGCTCTCGCGGAGGTCGCCATGCTTCTGCGGGCGCTTCACGCGTCCGATGCAGCCGGTGCCCGAGCGGAGACTGAACTCGAAACCCGGCAGGTATCGCTTGTCGAAGCACGCAGCACAGCGTCGCGCCGGGCTGGTGGCCTTCAATCCGACCTCAAACGAAGCCTGCACGAACTCCAAGAGCTCGATGGTCTGCACACCAAGTGGTCGGCGTGTACGCCGGAGATGCTCCAGGCCATGCGAGACAATGCAGACTCCGCCCGGGATCAGATCGCTGCTCAGAAGGAGCGAATCAAACAGGCGGGTACGTTCGACGTTAACGCCATGCGAAGGTCGGTCCAATCACTTCGGTCGGAATCGGAAGGCCAAGAGAGATCGCTGGCAAACTGGGAGGGGCAGCTCTCGGGATGGCTTTTGGCCCATGGCCTGAAACCTGACCGCATCATGGAGGCATTTCGCGTCCTGAACCCAGCGTTGCTGCGACTCCTCGTCGGCGTCGACATCGAGGTTGCCAATCCTTCGACGCTTCTCGCCCGTCTTCAGATGCTCGCAGACCGTATCGAAGGCGGCACGTACACCGACGAATGCGTCCGCGTGAGCCTGTCTGCAGGAAACGTGCCACGCGCGGCTGATCTCAAAGACCCGGAAGCGGCGAGAGAGTCGCTGAAACTCCTTAAGGCGCGGCTACAGGACGAAATGGGTCGGTTGGCTGTTGCGGAGGACACGGGCCGCGCGCAGGCGGAGCTCGCAGCCCTCGTCAGCGAGCATGAACGAATCCGTGGTCGCCTTGCCGAGTATGACTTGTATCTCTCACGTTGGCAGGCCAGACCCACAAGGGAAAGAGAGGTTGCGACGCTCAGGACTTCGATCGATGAGGTGGACGCAGAGCTTGCCGAGGTAAAGTCGAAGGAGCAGGGAATCGCCGACGAACGGCGGCGCTCTGCGGAGGACTCGAAGGACCGACGAGCGACGTCCGCACGTCTACAGGCCACGGTCCAGCAGTACCGGACCGCGATCGACGCCACCCAATTGCCGGAGATTGGGCCCGCCGACTATTCCGATCCTGTCCATGAGCCGAGCCCCACGGAGGTGAGATCTCGCGCGACCGCGTGCATCACCAAACTGGAGGGTCTCGTGTTGTGCGCCCGTGAGTTCAAAGTGGATCGGGAAGAACTCAAGGCCGTGCAGCGGCAGATTGCCAAGATGTCGCAGGAGCATGGCCAGCCGCAGTTCTTCATCAACGACGAAGAGGCTGACTGGGCCGAACTCATCGACTCGCGGCGGGCGATGTCTGAGCTACAGCAGGCTGTGCGCCAGAGCTGGGACACGCTCTTCACGACCATCCGCGCTCGCCTCGATGCCCTCATGCGCGGCTTCCGAGCAATCGGCAACGCTGCTACGCGAGTAAACGCGGCAATGAAGCGACACCGAGTAAGCAATCTGCAGGAAGTTCAATTGGACGTGGTCCGCCAGCACGAGGCTTGCGATTTGCTCGAGAGCCTTACCGGGCCTGAAGGCCTGTTCTCCGACCGTGATGCGCTGGATCGCGCGAGGGACAGGATGCGCCGCTGGATCAAGGACGGAAAGGTCATCCAACTCGACGATCTATTCGCTGTGCGGATCCGAGTGCAAGGCATGGATGGCCATTGGAGCGAGGCCAAGTCGCTTGACGACATCGGCAGCACCGGTACGGGGATGACGGCGAAAGCGATGATCTTCATCCAACTCGTGCGTGCGGTCGTTGCTGACGAGCGGTATCGACTCCACTTCTACCTTGATGAGACAGGGCAGCTTGACGACCGAAACCTTGCGGCGACCACGAGAATGGCCGTGGAACGCGGCGTGGTTCCGATCACGGCCGAGCCGCGTGTGCGGATCGAGCCGCTTGCCCACCCAACGGTCACCGTATACGGCCTCGGGCAGGCCAAGGATGGTCAGTTCTTCATCGACCAACGCCGAACGCTGCGTGCGGCTCGGCGGCAATCCAACCCGGAGCCGGCGCCTGATGTCGCAGATCCAGCGTAGATTCCTCCGCGCTCTGCGTGACGCCCAGGATCGGGGCATTCCGGTTTCGGGCGTCCCCGCAACGTGCATCCCGACTCTCACGGCACTGGAGACGTGCGGTGCATTGAAGCGGCGAAGCTCCGGACGGGGAGAGGTCGTACTGGTATCGAACATCGCTCCATTCGATCTCTATGTGAAGAGGCGCTTCCCATTGGGGATCGAGGAAACTGGTAACCTACCAGAGGATCGCGTGTCGGGCGTGCGTATGTTCGGCGACGCGAAGACGGCCCCGAGAGGGCGCTGCGAGGGCGTGTTCGTCCGGTCGCACAAGCCCGAGGCATCGCTCGTGTCTGCTGATGGGGTCCATCTCCGCGCAGGGGAGTTGACCGCTTCTGCCGGGGTTGCCGCACTGACGCTCGATGCTGAGCGTCGCTGGACCTTTCGGGGCACGGTTGCAGTGGTGGAGAATGCCGAGCCGTTCTGGCAGCATGAACGCGAGTTGCCCGAGGTAGACCTAGCAATTTTCGCTTCTGGCCGACTCTCAGAAAGGGCGCTCTCTTGGCTCGCTTCCGATGACATGGCCACATGCCGCCTTGTGCACTGGGGTGATTATGACCCTGTGGGTTGCATGGAGTTCATTCGACTCAGGGATCGTTGCGGCCCCCGCGTGACGATGCATCTGCCGAACCGTGTTGAGGATCTTTTGCCGCGTTTCGGAAAGGCCGTGCTTTTGAGCGACCAACTCGACACTCTGGCGACGCTTCGCAGTCTGGATGTGCCGCGCGAAGTGACCTGCCTCCTCGCGATGTTTGATCGCTTTCGACGGGGCATGGAACAGGAGGCACTTCTTATCTAAGTCATTCATCTGAGCGTCGTGCTGCTTCGAGGCATGTGGCAGTTGGCATGCCACATAGTCTCGTACCGCTCCCGGTTCGCCTCGACCCACGTTCCGGCGAAGAGGTGTGCACCAAGTAGGAAGTGCTTTGTATCGGGGTTGGACTTCGTCTCTCCAACCGTTGGGTGGAAGTACGCGGGCGGATAGAGCGCCACATCGTCGTACTGGGTAACGACGCGGGCGAGCAGCCCCGGCCCGGCTTGATCACCGACATACCGCCTCTCGAAGAACGACTCTTCGATCATCGCCACCGCGTGCCACATAGCCGGGTGATTGGGCGGAAAGCCCATCGCCGCGTTGGAAACGATGTCGAGTTGCTCGCACGCTGCCCAGGCTGGAACCTCGGGCGGGCACATCTCGTCGAGCGGGCGGATCGGCTTCACGTCGGTGTCGAGATAGACGCCTCCGAAGCGGGCCAGGAGTTCAAGCCGCAGGATGTCCGAGCGCATCACGCAGCCGGGCGTGCCGCCGACGTTACCGCACGCCGCCCAAGCGTGGCGATTAAGAATCGGCGGCAGGTTGTCATCCGTCCACAGCCGCATGTCCCAGTTCGGGCTTATCTCAGCAAAGCGGCGACGCCAGCGCCGCTGGTGCAGCGGCATCTCGCCTTTGCCCAGCCAGATCTGGTGTAGGACCCGGGGGATTGGGGTGGCGGTGGTTCTCAAGCCACAGCCTCCGCCGTCTTGCTGCTCACGAATCCAAACGCTCCACCATGGGCCTTCGCGGCCTCCTCGCCCTGTTCGAAGAGCGCCCAGTGGAACGGCACAACGTCGCGGAAGTGTCCGTGGTCGCGGACCACCCGGGTAAGGAACCCCGGCCCGCTCTGGTCCCAGACGCCGCGATAGACCAGCACCGAGTGCGGCAGGTCGCGGATCGCGTGCCAGAGCATCGGGTGGTTCCGCGTCGCGCCGAGCACCGAAGGCGAGAGCATGTGAGGACGGCTTGCGCCGTGACTGGCGATCGTCGAGCAGAACGCCCCGACTCCAGCGACGAGTTCATCGAGGGGCTTCAGCGGCCGGCAATCGGGATCGACGAACACGCCGCCTTCGCGGGCGAGCACCTCGTAACGGAGGAGGTTCAGCCGCGCCGCCGAAGCGGCGGGCTCGCTGAGATCGAGCGTCTGCTGCCACTGATCGTGGTTCAGGATCGGCGGCCTGTTCTCGAGCGTGAACGTGGCGACGTCCCATTCCGGATGCAGCGTCTGCCACGCGTGCTTCCACGCCGTGAGGCGTTGCTTGTCGGGGGACTCGGACAAGTCGGCCGTGTAGATGACCTTCGGGATCACGCCATCACCTCCTCTTCGATGCCACTGCTCAAGCCACTCTGTTGCCATTTCGCAGGCGGCACACCCTCCATGCCACCCTCGATGAACGACGATGCGCCCTCGCCGAGCGCCACCGCCTGTTGCGTGCTGCCAGAGCCCGAGCCTGACCCGGGCGGGCCGGAGCCGCTGTCACTGTCGCTCGATGAGCCTGACGAACTGCCGGAACTGGACCCCGAGCTCGACCCGGAACTGGACATGGACGAGCCGCTGGACTTGCCGCTGCCGGAGCTCGACCCGCTGCCGCTCGAAGAGCCCGATCCCGAGCCTGAACTCGATCCCGAGCCTGACGACGAACCCGACCCGGTAGCCTGCGTCGCGGGCATGTCGTTGTGGACCCACACGCCGTCGGCCAGGAACACGTTGAGGCCGGGCACATGGACCGCGACCGTGGTCACGCGATCGCCGGCGCGGCTGATCGTCTCGACGCGCTCTTCGCTGAGGTCGTGCCGTACGAGATAATCGCCGACCACCACGAACTCCGCCGACACGAATCCCACCTCCTCGCCGCGACGCAGGAGTACCGGGTGCTCGGGCGTGAGTCGCAGGCGACCGTTGATGGTGATGAACCCGTCGTGCGTGCCGACCTTGACGCTGGCCACGCAGCCGGCGACCGGCGTGAGCACGGCTTCGGCTCGCTGACGCAGCCACTGGTACTGCGCCCGCCACGGTACATCGCGGTCGAGGCCCGCCACGTCGAGTGCCGCGACTCGGTCACCGGGCTTGAGACGTTCGATCGGCACGGTCTGGCCCGAGGCGAGCCGCACCGGCGTGCCAGCCAGCACGCAGTTTGACCCCGGTCCCGAGCCACCCGGGCCGCTTCCCCCGGGGCCCGACCCTCCCGGCCCAGAACCGCCGGGACCTGAGCCCCCCGGCCCGCTCCCGTCGCCACTGGAGCCGCCCCCGCCCGACGAACCGCCTCCTGAACTACCCCCTCCGGACGAACCACCAGAGGACCCGCCCGAGGACATGCCGGAACTCGCCCCCGACGACATCCCGCTGGATGCCCCGGAGCTCATGCCCGACGAAGCGCCCGACGAACTCATGCCGGAAGAACTGCCGCCGCCGGAACTGCTCATGCCGCTGGAACCGCCGCTGCTCGACATTCCCGAGGACGACATGCCGCCGCTGCTCGACGGCGTATCGCTCGGCGTGCTCGACGGCGTGTGCGTCGTGCCCGGCGTGTTGCTGGTGAACGCGCCGGTGGTATAGAACGTCAGCGTCGGCGTGCCGCCCGGCCCGGTCGTGTAGATCACATCGCCTGTGGTCGAATAGCTCGCAGGCATGCTCGGCGTGCTGGTCGGCGTCGAGTACGTGCTGTACGACGAGTCGGGAGACTCCGACGGCGTCGAGTAGTTGCTCGACCCGCCGCCCTGCGGAGCGCGGCCCGTGGCCCAGACCGGGATGTATAAGTAGTAGCGGGTGGGGCCGTCGCTCATCGTGCGGCCTCCTGGGTTTTCGGGTTGGGCTCGGACCAACCCTGCGTGTTCACGGGCTTGCCGCACTCAGCAGACGCAGCCGCGACGGCATCGGCAAAATCCATGCGCTCGAAGACCTGCAGCTTGCTGCCTGGCGAGCAGTTGACCACACGGAAGCGGTGCTTCTCGAAGTGCG